>NZ_VYKI01000001.1:0-174846 GCF_008710035.1 Stenotrophomonas cyclobalanopsidis
CCCGGCGAGCGAAGCGGCCAGAGCCGACGCCGCCGGGCACGGCCCGGCGCTACCGAGATTCGCAGGCGGTCATGGGCAGCGCCGGGCCATGCCCGGCGAGCGAAGCGGCCAGAGCCGACGCCGCCGGGCACGGCCCGGCGCTACCGGGATTCGCAGGCGGTCATGGGTGGCGCCAGGCCACGCCCGGCGGGAGAAGCGGGCATCCGCCACCCCGATTGTTCAGCCGCCCACCCGGGCGGCTTCACATCTGCACCATCCCCATTTAACAACCGCCATGTCACGGTGCCATCCACGTAGTCATGCAGACGGGAGTGTGTGGATGAGCACCGAGAAGAAAGCCGATTTCTCCGGCGTCACTGCCAGCGTCGACAGCACCGCCCAGGAAGTTCCAAAGGCGGACTTCTCCGGCGTCAGCGCTTCGGTGGACAGTACTGCTGAGGTAGTCAGTGGCGGTACCTACACCGTGCAGAAGGGTGATTCGCTGTCGAATATCGCCAAGGAGCACCTGGGCGATGCCAATGCCTGGAAGAAGATCTTCGAGGCCAACCGCGATGTCCTCGACGATCCGGACAAGATTTTCCCGGGCCAGACCCTGAAGCTGCCGCAGAAATAGAAATAAGGGCACAGTGCGTTGAATCGCGCCAAGCCTGTCCAACCATCCTTGAGAGGAACATCCGAATGATCAAGACCAGTCCGCTCCAGACCGCCCTGATCGCCGCCCTGCTGGGCAGCGTCGCTCTCGTTGGCTGCAAGAAGAAAGAAGAGTCCACTGACAATAATGCTGCCCCGGCAGCGACCGCCCCGGCCGAGTCGGCACCGGCGCCGATGACCGGCGCGCCGCCGCCGATGACGGAAGCTGCGTCGGTCAACGTTTCTTCGGTGACCGTTGGCAAGACCGCCGCCGCCGACAAGTCGGTCGCGACCTCAGCTCTGTTTGGCAAGAAGGACGACATCATTGTTTCGGTCAAGACTGACGGGGCGGCCAGCAACGCAACCGTGGGTGTCAAGCTGACCTACCAGGACGGGCAGGTGGCGGGCGAAGAAAGTGCCACGCTGAATACCAGCGGTGCGGAAACCACCAACGTCACCTTCAAGAACGCCAATGGCTGGCCGGCCGGCAAGTACCGCGCCGAAGTGATGGTTGATGGCAAGGCGGCCGGAACGCCGCAGGAGTTCGAGGTCAAGTAAGTCCCGCCGACTCTCTCCCGGTTGGACTCACGATGGACGCAGCCGCGAGGCTGCGTCTTTTTTTTGCATGTTCCCCCGAAGCCGCATCCACGCATGGCCTGGATCTACTGGCGCCGGTGGCAGGCATGGTTGCATCCGATACCACGTAGCTGGACCACAGCGTTGCCGTGGTGCAGTACCGCAGCGTATGGCATGGCTTTGCCCCGCGCCGCTGAAAACGCGACAATGCAGGGGTTTCCCCATCGCGCGCCCACCCTGACGGCGACGGGGAAAGTGACACGGTTGCACGTGGCACGGCGCCTGCGCCGGCCTTCCCCTGAGAACTGCTACAGAGTCCAAGTCCCCCATGTCCAAGATCCTCTACACGCTGACCGACGAAGCACCGTTCCTGGCTACCCAGTCGCTGCTGCCGATCGTCGAGGCCTACACCGCCACCGCCGGTATCGTGGTGGAAACCCGTGACATCTCGTTGTCCGGCCGCATCCTGTCGCAGTTCCCGGAACTGCTCAGCGACGCGCAGAAGGTCAGCGACCACCTGGCCGAGCTGGGGCAGCTGGCGACCACTCCGGATGCCAACATCATCAAGCTGCCGAACATCTCCGCTTCGGTGCCGCAGCTGAAGGCCGCCATCAAGGAACTGCAGGACCAGGGCTACCCGCTGCCTGCTTACCCGGAGACCCCGGCCGACGACCAGCAGCGCGACTACAAGGCGCGCTATGACAAGGTCAAGGGCAGCGCGGTGAACCCGGTGCTGCGCGAAGGCAACTCCGACCGCCGTGCACCGCTGTCGGTGAAGAACTACGCGCGCAAGCACCCGCACCGCATGGGTGCCTGGGCTTCGGATTCGAAGTCGCACGTCGCACACATGGCCGCGGGTGATTTCTACGGCAGCGAAAAGTCGGCCACCCTGGCCAGCGCCGGTTCGCTGAAGATCACCTTCCACGGCAAGGACGGCAGCGCCGTCGTGCTGAAGGAAAAGACGGCGGTCAAGGCCGGAGAAATCGTCGATGCCGCGGTGATGAGCCGGAAGGCACTGGCTGCCTTCATCGGTGAGCAGATCGCCGATGCCAAGGCCCAGGGCGTGCTGTTCTCGCTGCACCTGAAGGCGACCATGATGAAGGTCTCCGACCCGATCATGTTCGGCGTGGCCGTCAACGAATTCTACAAGGACGTGCTGGCCAAGCACGCCGACGTGCTGAAGCAGGCCGGTTTCGATGCCAACAACGGCATCGGTGACCTGGCCGCGCGCCTGCCGTCGCTGCCGGAAGCCACCCGCGGCGCCATCGAAGCCGACCTGGCCGCCGAGTACGCACAGCGTCCGGGCGTGGCCATGGTCAACTCGGACAAGGGCATCACCAACCTGCACGTGCCGAGCGACGTCATCGTCGACGCCTCGATGCCGGCGATGATCCGCGACTCCGGCAAGATGTGGAATGCCGAAGGCAAGCTGCAGGACACCAAGGCCGTCATCCCCGACCGCTGCTATGCCGGCGTGTACCAGGCCGTCATCGACGACTGCAAGGCCAACGGTGCCTTCAACCCGGCCACCATGGGCTCGGTGCCGAACGTCGGCCTGATGGCGCAGAAGGCCGAAGAGTACGGCTCGCACGACAAGACCTTCCAGATCACCGCCGACGGCGTGGTCAAGGTCACCGACGAGGCCGGCAGCGTGGTGTTCGAGCACGCCGTGGAAGCCGGTGACATCTGGCGCATGTGCCAGACCAAGGACGCGCCGATCCAGGACTGGGTGAAGCTGGCCGTCGAACGCGCGCGCCTGAGCAGCACCCCTGCCGTGTTCTGGCTGGATGCCGGCCGCGCCCACGACGCGCAGGTCATCGCCAAGGTCGAGCAGTACCTGAAGGACCATGACACCAACGGCCTGGACATCCGCATCCTGCCGCCGGTGGAAGCGACCGCCTTCTCGCTGGACCGCATCCGCAAGGGTGAGGACACCATCTCGGTGACCGGCAACGTGCTGCGCGACTACCTGACCGACCTGTTCCCGATCATGGAGCTGGGTACCAGCGCCAAGATGCTGTCGATCGTGCCGCTGATGGCCGGTGGCGGCCTGTTCGAGACCGGCGCCGGTGGTTCGGCCCCGAAGCACGTGCAGCAGTTCGTCGAAGAGGACTACCTGCGCTGGGATTCGCTGGGTGAGTTCCTCGCCCTGGCCGCGTCGCTGGAACACTTGGGCAACCGCTACGACAACGCTGCGGCCCGCGTGCTGGCCAAGGCGCTGGACGAAGCCAACGGCCAGTTCCTGGACAATGACAAGTCGCCTTCGCGCAAGCTGGGTGGCATCGACAACCGCGGCAGCCACTTCTACATCGCGCTGTACTGGGCCCAGGCCCTGGCCGCGCAGGATGAAGACGCCGCACTGAAGGCCCGCTTCGCTCCGCTGGCCAAGGCACTGACCGACAACGAGCAGACCATCGTCGATGAGCTGGCCGCGGTGCAGGGCAAGGCCGTGGACATCGGCGGCTACTACCGTCCGGACCTGGCCAAGGCCAGCAAGGCCATGCGCCCGAGCGCGGCCTTCAACACCGCCCTGGAGCAGCTGCGCGGCTGATCCATCGCCGCCTGCGTGTGACACCCGGAAACCCGCGCTTCGGCGCGGGTTTCTTTTTGCCTGGGCGGGCTTCTGTAGAGCCGAGCCCGTGCTCGGCTGCTTCTGCTCCCGCCCTTTCGTAGAGTCGAGCTTGCTCGACTTCTGCCGGAAGCAGCAGAGCAGGCTCGACGCTATCGAAGCGCCAATGCAGCCGAGCATGGGCTCGGCTCTACACAAGCTACCCCACGCCGGCGTATGGTGGATGCCCCTGTCCCTGCCGAGCCGTGCATGTCCCAGCCTGACATCGCCATCGACCTGGCACCGCGCATCGCCGTGGCCATCCGCGATGGCTTCGAGGACTACCACGCGCGCTTCGCGGCGATCACCGCGCGGGCGCGGCTGCGCTTCGAGCAGCGCGACTGGGCCGCTGCACGGCAGGATGCGGTCGAGCGCATCGCCTTGTACGACCTGTGCATCGCCGAACGGATGGACGCGTTGCGGCGCATGGCCGGCGATGCGATCGGCGTGCGCGCGCTGTGGCTGCAGGTGCACGCGCACTACAGCGCGCTGCTGCAGGGGCCGATCGACGCCGAACTGTACAAGACCTTCTACAACACCCTGGCGCGGCGCCTGTTCGCCACCCGCGGGGTAGACCCGGCGCTGGAATTCATCGCCTTCGACATCGAACCCTCCGATGCGATTACCCACCCGGTGGCACGCCACACCTACGCGGTGTCGCCCACGCGCCCGGTGGAGGCCCTGCAGCGGGTGCTGGCCGATTACCGCTTCGACGTGCCTTACGCACACCAGCTGCGCTGCGCGGCCGCCATTGCCATCCGCCTGCAGGATGACCTCGCCCATTGGGGCGATACGCCGGTGCGCAGCATCGAGCTGCTCGACACCGTGTTCTACCGCGAGCGTCGCGCTTACCTCGTCGGCCGCGTGTTCGGCGAACACCGCTTCTCGCCCTGCATCATCGCCCTGGTCAACGACGAGCGCGGTCTGCGCGCGGATGCAGTGCTGACCCGGCGCCGCGATGTCGCCCACCTGTTCGGTGTCTCGCGCAGCTATTTCCAGGCCAACCTGGCCACCGTCGGCGATGCCGTGGTGTTCCTGCGCAGCCTGCTGCCGGGCAAGCCGATCGACGAGATCTACACCGTGCTCGGCCGCGCCAAGCAGGGCAAGACGGAGCGGTACCGCACCTTCTTCCGCCACTTCAACGAACACCCGCACGAACAGCTGGTGCATGCCGAGGGCACGCCGGGCATGGTCATGGCGGTATTCACCCTGCCCAGCTATCCGCTGGTGTTCAAGCTGATCCGCGACCGCTTCGCCTGGCCCAAGGCGATGTCGCGCCAGCAGGTGGAAGAGAAGTACGCGCTGGTGTTCAACCTGGACCGCGTCGGCCGCCTGCTCGATGCACAGCCCTACCGCCACCTGCGCTTCCCGCGCGCGCGCTTCTCTCCGGCGCTGCTGGACGAGCTGCTGCAGCAGTGCGCGCAGAGCGTGCGCGTGCAGGGCGACGAGATCGAGGTCGCCCTGTGCTACGTGCAGCGCCGCTTCCGCCCGTTGAACCTGTACCTGCGCGAGCAGGGTGCGCCGGGCGTGCGCGCGGCCGTGCTGGACTACGCGCAGGCGATCACCGACATGGCCCGCAACAACATCTTCCCCGGCGACATGCTGCCGAAGAATTTCGGCGTGTCACGCCATGGTCGCGCGGTGTTCTACGACTACGACGAGCTGTGCCTGGTCAGTGATTGCGTGTTCCGCGCCTGGCCGCAGCCGCGTACGCCGGAAGAGGCGCTGGCCGACGAGCCCTGGTTCCATGTCGGCCCGCGCGATGTGTTTCCCGAACGCTTCGGTCCGTTCATGGGCCTGCCGGCGCAGGAGCTGGCGGCGGTGCGTGAACACTACCGCCACCTGTTCGATCCCGCCTGGTGGCAGGGCCTGCAGGCCCGCTTCGCCAGTGGCGATATTCCTGACACGCCACCGTACGCTGCCGATCACCGTTTGGCGTGACCCGGCCACTAGCCCTGCGGCGCGAAAGTCGGTTAGGCTGGACCATCATTGCCAAGGATCCGGTACCGATGCGCTCATCCCTTTGTCTTGCCGTTGCCCTGGCGGTCGGCAGCGTTACCGCCATCACCGCTTTTGATGCCCCTGCGCAGACCACGAAGGCGGTGCGCGCCACCGCCGAGGCCAGCATGGTGCTGACCGGCACCATCGACGTGGCCACAGACGGCTCGGTCAGCAATCTTGTACTGGACCAGCGCGAGCGCTTGACGCCCACGATCGCTGGTTTCGTCGACGGCACCATCCGCAGCTGGCGCTTCGAACCGACCGTGCAGGATGGACGTGCGGTGTCCGTGACGGCACCGATCCGCGTGCGCCTGCTCGGCAAGCCTGCAGCTGACGGCACGATGGAAGTACGCATGACGGGCGTCAACTTCAACGTGTACAGCGACAAGGATACCGATACCGTGACGCGGCGCGAGATGGGGCCGCCGAGCTATCCGCAGCAGGCGTTCCGCAACGGCGTGCAGGGCGAGGTGGTGCTGCTGATCAGGGTGGACCGGGATGGCAATGCAGCCGACGTCGCCACCGAGCAGGTGAACCTGGGGGTCGTGGGGCCCGAGCGCTCCATGCGGCAGATGCGTGATCTGTTTGCCAATGCCAGCACCGCCGCCGCCCGTAAATGGACCTTTGCACCGCCGACCACCGGAAAGGACAAGGACGCTGCCGAGTGGACGGTTCGTACGGTGGTCAGCTACACGATGAGTGACGGACCGGGCGTCCAGCCAACGCCCTATGGCGTCTGGAAGCCCTTCATCCCGGGCCCGCGCCAGTCGGCGCCGTGGCGCCAGCAGGATGTCGCGCAGGAGGGTAGTGACCTGCTGCCGGCCGGCGGCGTGTACATGGTGGATGGTGCCCATCGTGGCCTGCGTCTGCTGACGGCACTGGCAGAGGACTGAGTCCCGTCTGGTCCCTCGTGTTCCAGGGCTGCGAGGCATGGCGCGCGCTGGCAACGAGGGACCTGTCTTTCAAGCACAAGGAGTGAGTGTGATGCGATCTTCCCTTTTCCTGGCCCTGACCCTGGCCCTCGGTGGCGGCGCCGCCTGCATCGGCACCGCCGATGCGCAGAGCGCGCGTGAAGTACGCAAGCAGACCGAGGCCAGCATGACGCTCAGTGGTGTCATCGACATCGGCCGCGATGGCCAGGTTGAAGGCTTCCAGCTCGACCACCGCGAGAAGGTTGCCGAAGACGTGGCGGCGATGGTCGACGGCACGGTCAAGGCGTGGCGTTTCGAGCCGGTGCTGGTCAATGGCCAGCCGGTGCGTGCGCGCACCACCGTCCAGCTGCGCCTGCTGGCGGACAACCTGGCCGGCAACACCATGCAGGTCCGCGTGACCGACGCGAACTTCGACAAGGTCCGCGACGAGAACGACCTCGGCAGCGATGACATCCGCGCGTTGAACATGCGCCCGCCGGTGTATCCGGACAAGGCAGCCTCGATCCGCGGCCAGGGCGTGGTGCTGCTGCTGGTCAAGATCGGGCGTGACGGCAAGGTTGCCGACGTGATTGCCGAGCGGACCAACCTGACTTCGGTCGGTCCCGGCCGCACCATGGATATGCTGCGTGACGTGCTGGCCAAGGCCAGCGTCAAGACCGCGCGCACCTGGACCTTCAAGCCGCCGACGACCGGCAAGGACAAGGACGCTGAGTTCTGGACCGTGCGGGTTCCCGTCCATTACGCCTTCGACTCGAAGAAGGAGCGCTACGGCCGCTGGTCCGCCTACATCCCCGGCCCGCGCCAGCAGGCACCGTGGAAGACCGGCGAAGACGCGAATGCCAGCGGCTCCGACCTGCTGCCCGAAGGCGGCGTCTACATGGTCGGCCGCAACGACGGCCCGCGCCTGCTGACCCCGCTGGGCTGACCGACGCGGCCACAGCGCCAGACCGTCCCTGGCGCGCCCGCGCACGGATCAATCCGCGTGCGGGTAGACCACCACACGGTTGCGGCCCTGTTCCTTGGCCAGGTACAGGGCCTTGTCGGCCAGCCGCAGCGCCTGTTCCACGTCGGCATGGAACGTGGGGAAATGGGCCACGCCCAGCGACACGGTGATGTTGCCGACCGGTGCGAACGGTTGCCCGGCAATCGCCTGGCGCAGGCGCTCGGCGGCCTGCTGCGCCGCCGCCACGCTGACGCCCGGCAGCAGCACCAGGAATTCCTCGCCACCGGCGCGGCACAGCACGTCGGTCTCGCGCGAATGGCGTCGCATCTGCTCGGCGATGTGGACGATGGCGGCATCGCCGACGTCATGGCCGTGGCCGTCGTTGATCGCCTTGAAACGGTCGATGTCCAGCGCCAGGATCGCGAACGGCACGCCTTGCGCCTGCAGCATCTCCAGCGCGTTCTGCAGGCCGCGGCGGTTCAGCAGCCCGGTCATCGGGTCGGTCCGGCTGGCGCGGTTGAGCGTACCGATGCGGTCCTGCAGCGCGTTGAAGCTGTACAGCACCGCCTGCTTCAGCTGCGCCACTTCGAAGTACCACGCGCGGATGCCGGTGACATGGTTGATCGCGTTGCCGGTGTCTTCGCCTTCCTGCACGTTGCGCGCCAGCTGCCACAGCGGCATCGAGATGCGCCTGGCGAACCACCAGGTGATCAGCAGCGAGAGCACGCCCAGCGGGATTGCGTTCCAGATGACTGAGGTCATCAGGCGCGACAGCGGCTGCAGGGTCGCTTCGGTCGGGCGCTGGGCGATGATGCCCCAGCCGGTGACCGGCACCGGGGCATAGCCGGACAGCTGGGCCACGCCATGGTTGTTGACCAGCTGCTGGCTGCCGGAACGACCGCCCATCACCGCCTTCACCGCCGCGTTGTTCCGCGCGTAGGTGCCCACTTCCTTCGGGTTGTTGTGGTAGATGATGCGGCCGTTGTGGTCGACCACGTACAGGTAGGACCCGTCGCGATAGTAGTGCTTGCCCAGCAGCGTGTGCAGCGCGCTGCGCTGGCGCAGGTACAGGGTGCCGCTGACGTAGCCCAGGTAGGCGCCCTGGCGGTCGAAGATGGGGTGCGACAGCGAGATCAGCAGCTTGCCCGTCGCCGACTGGTAGGGATCGCTGATCAGCGGCTGGCGGCGCGCCAGCGCTTGCCTGCTGCCGAAGCTCTTCAGCACTTCGCCCTGCAGCTGCAAGGTCTGCGGTGAGGTGGCGATGACAAGGCCGCCGGCATTGACCACCAGCGAGGAGTTGAAGCTGCTGGACTGCAGCTGCAGGCGGCTGGCTTCGTCCTGCGCGTGGCCGGCATCCAGCCCGCTCTCACCGAGCCGGGTGGCAGCGTAGGCCAGCTGCTGCTGCGCGGAGAGCAGAAAGGCCTGCGTCGTGTCGGCCAGCTTGCTGGTGTAGACGCGGTTGGCTTCCAAGGTGTTGCTCACCAGTTGGTCGCGCTGCACGCGGTAGCTGGCCAGCAGCGTGTTGCCGAGGGCGATGAGCGTACTCAGCAGGGCCAGCGCAAGAATCAGCTTGCCCAGGTTGAGGCGGTTGGAGATGGGTGGCATGCAGCGACTGCGCCCACTGCTGCGGCAGCGCAGCCGGGCACGAACGGTGGGGAAGCCGCCATTATGGGCACATTCGCCTGCCCTGGGGTTAAGTACGGTGTCCCGGTGTCAGCGTTGCAGGCGCCGCCGCAACGTATCGCGCACGCGCTCGGCGCCAGCCGCGTCCAGCGGCGCGAGCACGCCACGCGCATCCTGCGGCACATGCGCGGCCGTATGTTCGCCCGCATCGAACACATAGTGGTCGAGCATCGTGCGCCAGTGCGCGCGCTGTTCGGGCGGCAGGTCGCGCAGGGCGAGGATGGCCAGCATCAGCGCGTTCATGGGCGAATCCATCCACGCCGGCACCGGTCGCCACCAGCTGTTGACCAGCACGTTGAACGCTTCCAGGCCTTCCATGTGGTGCCACCACAGCGAGGGAATGAACACCGCGTCGCCGGGCTCCAGCTCGGCCACCTGGGCCTGTGCCCACGCCTGCGTGAAGCGCGGGAAGCGCTGCAGGTCCGGCGCATGGAAATCGACCAGGCTGATCGCCTGCCCGGCCGGGGTGAAGTCCAGCGGCCCGACGTACAGATTGTCGATCTGCTCCGGTGCGAACAGGGTGACCCGGCGGCGGCCGGCTGCCACACAGGCCAGGTTGTCCGGCACGTCCTGGTGGGCGGCGATGCGCGAGCGGTTGCCGATCCAGATGCTGGCCAGCGGATCGGCCACACCGAGGTGCAGCGGATTGGCCTGGCGGAAACCCGGCAGGAAACTGTCCAGCGTGGTCGATGCCACATAGATGGAGGGCGGCGCGGGATCGCTGGCGTACTTCAGCAGCGTGGCCAGCACCACCTTCAGCGGAATCTGCTCGCGGCGGAAATTGAAGCCGCTCATGTCCTCGTTATAGAACAACCGGCCCCGCGTGTCGGGCGCGGCGGTGGTCGCCGTCACCGGCATCTGCCCATGGTCGAAGCTGGCCAGGTGGGCCACCGCCTCGGCGGGCGAACGGCGCGCGGCCATCACCAGCGGCCAGTGCGCCACCAGCCCACGGATGACCTTCGGCGTGGTCCAGGTGGGCAGCTGCACGTGCAGCTGCGCCGGGTCCAAGCCGTGTATCTCTTCGATGGGGCGGGGCGGTGAAAGCATGCGCGGTCATCCGGAGCGGAGCGGCTTGGGCCTGAGCCGGCCCCGTGGAGCCGGGCCCATGCCCGGCCCCACGGTACCGCAGCAGGTCAGAACTTGTAACGCACGCCGAACATGTAGCGCGGGCCGGTCTGGGTGGCGTAGCGCAGCATGTTGGTGTGGCGCGCGTAGGTGCGCATGGTTTCGTCAGTCAGGTTGATCGCTTCCAGGCTCAGGGTCAGCTGCTCGCTTACCGCGTAGCTGATGTTCAGATCCAGCTGGCCATAGGCGGCAGTGTAGTTCGGGTTCGGGCCCTGGCCACCGATGCCGTTGAGGAACTTGTCGCGCCAGTTGTAGGCCGCACGGATCTGCCACGCGTTCTTGTCGTAGAAGGCCACCACGTTGGCCGAGTCGCTCAGGCCGATCATCGGGTACTGATCACCCAGGCTGAGGTTGTCGAAGGTCAGCCCAGACTTCACCTTGGTGTAGTTGGCCGCCACACCAAAGCCGGACTGGCCGAACAGGTGCTGCACCGCCACTTCCCAGCCATCGAGGTGGTCCGAGCGCTGGTTCGCCGGCAGAGTGATGTCGAACCCGGCAATCGGGTCACCCGGCTGGCCGACAATACTGCCGGTCTGCTGGCCGGCCGAGTTGACGCCCGTGGAGGTCACGCCCGGATCACCAGCGTGGTTGGTGAAGATGTAGTTGCGGATGCATACCGTGTCGGTGGTCACGCAGCCTGATGCCAGCGCCTCGTTCCAGTACGCGCCACCGACCGGTGTATGCAGGCTGCCGGCGTTTTCGCGTGCGATGGTGTTGCTGATGAAGTTCTTGATGTTCTTGCGGAAGAAGCCCACCGAAGCGTAGCTGGCCTCGCCGTAGTACCACTCCAGCGACAGGTCGAAGTTGTCCGACAGCAACGGCTCCAGTGCCGGATTGCCGCGCGAGCCGGTGCCGCCCTGGGTGCGCACGATGTTGTCCAGGCGCTGGCCACTTTCGATCTGTGTCCAGCCAGGGCGACCGAGGCTGCGGCTGTAGCTGCCGCGCAGGGCCAGCGACTCGCTGAAGTCGAGCTTCAGGTCGAGGTTGGGCAGCAGATAGTCGTACTTGCCTTTGCCGCCAACGAATGCGCCTTCGTCGGCATAGGTAATGTTGAATTCATTGAGCGAGTTCCAGCTGATCGAGGTCGGCACCCTGACCAGCGCCAGCGATTCAACTTCGGTCTGCTCGTAGCGCACGCCGGCGGCGATGTGCAGCGGCGTGTTCCAGTCGAACGTGGTGCGGTACTGCAGATAGGCGCTCTTGGAGGTCTCCTTCGTGCGGATATCCTCTGAGTATTCGGTAGGGGCCAGGTAGCAGGTAGGGCAGGCTGGCTCCGCTCCGTTGGCGACCTGCGCGGCGCGGTCGCGCAGGCGGTCGAAGTCGAACACCAGGAACTGACCGGTCAGCCGGGGATCGTTGTGGCCGGAGAACGCCTTGAAGTACTTGCCCATGTCATCGGCGTACCAGATGCTGTCGTCGTAGTCTGCCGGTGTACCCACGCCGCCCCAGCTGTCGCGCTGTTCGATGGCAGCCGCCGAGCGGTTGTCGACCTGGGTGTGGCCCACACCGAAATCCAGTGCCGAGTAGTCGGCAAAACGGAACACGCCCTTGGCCTGGAACTGCTCCACCTCCGACTTGTTGTAGCTGTTCTGGAACACCGAGCCGGTCACCAAGGCGTCCGATGCCTGCACGCCACCGGGCGGAAGGGCGATGTTGATGATGGGCAGCTCGCCGCTGTAATCCACGGTGGTCTTGCCGCGCACGTAGGCAGCTACGCCCAGCACACCGGCGGAGCCGTAGGGGCCATCCGGCTGGGATTCAGCGCTGGCGCGGTGGTAGTCGAATGACAGGTCCAGCGCGTCGTTGACCTCCCAGTCCACGTTGAAACCCACCGCTTCCATGCTGTTCTTCGTGGCCAGCTTCATGCCACCCATGGCAACATCGCCGTTGACCACGTCTTCGCTGTAGACGATCGGCGCAGCCACGGGGCCGTTGGTCCAGGTGCTGTCGCCCGGGCCGTAGTTGAACCACACGGAAAGCTCGCTGCGCTGCTGCTGGACCTTGTTTTCCACGTAGGTGTAATCCAGCGTGGTGGTGACGTTGTCTACCGGCTTCCATTGCAACGTGGCCTGCCCGTTGGTGCGCTGGCGCTGCACAGCGTTGACGTTGTAGGCGGTGTTCTGCGGCCGGCCGTAGATGTCGTTCGGACCGGGCCGGTTGCTGATGCGGTCCGAGTAGCCCTGGCCCGGCTGCGGCAAGGCCCGCCAGTCGGAGGTGTCATCGCCGCGCAAGGTGGCCCAGCCTTCGGCCACAGTGGCCTGGTTGAACCCCGAGTCACGCTCCTGGTGGCTGCCACTGAGGGCGATGCCGAAGCGGCCATCGGCATAGGTCTGGCTGAAGATGCCCGACAGCTCACCGGTGATGTTGGACCCCTGCATCGTCCGTGGCACATTGTCGTTGGAGGTGTCGTGCACCGCCTTCATGCCCAGGCTGATGACCGGTGCCGCCTCCAGTGGGCGCATCGTTTTGATGTTGATCGTCGCGCCAATGCCTCCGGTCGGGTTGTCGGCCCGGGTGGTCTTGTAAACCTCCACCGCCGAGATCGATTCGGACGCGATGTTGGCGAAGTCGAACGAGCGCGAGCCGCTCAAACCACCGCCACCGTTGCCGAGATTGGACGCCGGCATCTGCCGGCCGTTCAACAGCACCAGATTGTAGTCGGGGCCGATGCCGCGCACGGTCACCTTCGAGCCTTCACCGCTGGAAGTGCGGTCGATCGACACGCCGCTGATGCGCTGCAGCGACTCAGCCAGGTTGGTATCGGGGAACTTGCCGATGTCCTCGGCGACGATGCCATCGACCACGCCCTGGCTGTCGCGCTTGAGGTTCATCGACGACTGCAGGCTGCCGCGGATGCCGGTGACCTGCACCGTATCGAGCGTGGCCGGGTCGGGTGTTTCGCCGGCAGGTGCGTCCTGCGCCCAGGCCGGTGCAGCAAGCGCTGCGAGCAGCGCGGAAGTGAGCATCGTCTTGCGAGGTACTGCCTTGTACGTCTTCATGGAAGCTCCCTCCCCAGGGAATTCGGTGGTGTCGGTGCGGCGTTGTCTCGATCGCGGGTTACTGCATGTGGCCGGATTGGAGCGACGGTTGACAGCGTTGTCAACAAACTGCCATCAAGTGCACCGGGTCAACGTGTGCGCAGGCCGCGATGTAACCGTTGCCATGAACGCGCTCACGCTGATGAATTGCCTTTGTCTGCGGCATTTGCAGCGTTTTTTCAGCAATGACAGCGCTGCCAATGGATCGGTGCAGGTGTGTTGTGCGGTGCAGAACAAAACTGCGCAGATGCCGGTGCAGCGTGGCGGAGGCGAGTGCTTCGGCGTGACTGACAGCGCTGGACAACTGGAATGTCGAGAGGATGCCGTGCATGTCCTCTGCATGGCTTGAATCAATGACCGGGAGGACAGGCTCTGGACATTACAACAACGATGGACGGACAACCCATGCAACTCAGTGGCCTCGTGCTGGCCTGTCATCGTGCACGACGAAGCCGCCGTGGCTCACGTGCACGTGCATGCGTAGGAACCGGCTACGGACGCGCAGGTCCGCTGCGGCAGGGGGCGTCAGCGCCTGCGTGGTGCGGCGGTCGACTCGCGATCCAGCACCGCGTGCTCGACCGTGATCATGCGTCCGGCGGTCTCGGCGCGGATGTGCTCGATCAGCTGCTCGGTCGCCAGCCGGCCCATGTGCGCGGTCGGCTGGCGCACCGTGGTCAGCGCCGGATAGATGTGTCCGGCGATCGGCGTGTCGTCGAAGCCGCACACCGACAGGTCGCGCGGCACGCGCAGGCCACGCTCGCCCGCCACGCGGTACACCGCGGCAGCCATGTCATCGTTGGCGGCGAAGATCGCCGTCGGTGGGTCATCCAGATCGAGCAGGGTGTTGGCGGCGTCCACGCCGGATTCGAACGAGAACTGGCCGCTGACCACCAGTTCCGGGTCGTAGGCGATGCCCGCCTCGCGCAGCGCCTGGCGGTAACCGGCGTGGCGCCACTGGCAGGCACCGTGCGCGCGCGGGCCCTTGATGTGGCCGATGCGGCGATGGCCCTGCGCGACCAGGTGGCCGATCAGTTCGACCACGGCGGTGGTTTCATCCATGCGCACGCCGATGCGGCCTTCCGGGTAACGTGGCGCGATGCAGGCGAAGGGGATGTCCTGTTCTTCCAGGTACGACAGCACCACCTCGTCGTCGGTCAGCGGTGGAATCAGCACCACGCCATCCGGGCGCGAATTCTCGAACAGCGCGGCCAGGTCGGGCAGGGTGCGGCGGCCGGTGCCGACCGGGCCCAGGATCAGGTTGTAGTGCTGCGCATGGCAGGCTTCCAGCATCCCGCTCTGGATTTCCATCAGGTAGTTGCGCGAGGGATTGTTGTAGACCAGCGCCAGTGCATACGAGCGCTGCCCGGCCAGGCTGCGCGCCGACAGGTTGGGCTTGTAGCCAAGCCGCGCCACCGCCGCAAGCACGCGTTCGCGGGTCTGCTCCCGCACGTTCGGCTCATGGTTGAGCACGCGCGACACGGTCTTGATCGAAACCCCTGCAACGGCGGCGACATCCTCGATTCGACTGCGCATGATGCGATGGTTCCTCCTGGAAGGCGGCGGGCACGCGACGATGGTAGTGCGTGCTGGCCCGGTCGGTGTTGCCGAAGCAGGCGGATGTTGCCACGACAGGAGGGGCGCTGGCACGCTCCGATTTCGTGTCGCGATGCAGCACCCACGCAGTGCGCTGGCGTGTCGATGATGCGCCAGGCCCCGTGGTTGCGGGACGGCTGGCACGTTGTACGCGAACAACGATTGACAGCAGCGGGGTCGCCTTATATGACAGCGCTGTCAGGAGCGGTGCGCAAGCGCCCATGCCGGTGTGCGGTCGCAGACACGCGCCCCAGGAACTTCATCCACGGAGGTAGAGCCCAGTGAATCGCCCCACCCAGACCCTTCTTGCCAGCTGCCTGCTGGCCGCCCTTGCCGCGCCCGTCGGTGCCGCACCGGCCAGCGGTGAACGCCTGCAGGACTGGCCGCGCGTGCACAGCGCGATCACCACCGATGCGCAGATCGAAAGCCGCGTGCAGCAGATCCTTTCGCAGATGACGTTGGCTCAGAAGATCGGGCAGATGACCCAGGCCGAGATCAAGACGATCACGCCCGAGCAGGTGCGCCGCTACTACATCGGTTCGGTGCTCAACGGCGGCGGCTCGTGGCCGGGCATGGACAAGCACGCCAGCGTGCAGGACTGGCTGAAGCTGGCGGACGCCTACCATGCCGCCTCGCTGGCCACCGACGCGAAGACGCCGGTGCCGGTGATCTGGGGCACCGATGCGGTGCATGGCCACAACAATGTGCTGGGCGCTACCCTGTTCCCGCACAACATCGGCCTGGGCGCGGCTGGTGATCCGGAACTGATCGAGCGCATCGGCGAGGCCACCGCGCGTTCGGTGCGCGCCACCGGCATCGGCTGGGTGTTCGCACCCACCTTGGCCGTCGCCCACGACCCGCGCTGGGGCCGTACCTATGAAAGCTATTCGTCCGACCCGGCGGTCATCCGCAGCTTCGCGCATGCCTACGTCAAGGGCGCGCAGGGCGCGTTCAAGGATGACGGCAATGTGGTCACCACCGCCAAGCACTACCTCGGCGATGGCGCCACCGACAGCGGCCGCGACCAGGGCGAGGCGCTGGTCGACAAGGCGACGATGATCAACGTGCATGCGCAGGGCTACTACGGTGCACTGGCCGAAGGCGCGCAGACCGTGATGGCCTCGTTCAACAGCTGGAACGATCGTGCCGCCGGCGTCGACTACGGCAAGATGCACGGCAGCAAGGCGCTGCTGACCGATGCGTTGAAGGACAGGATGGGCTTCGACGGCTTCGTCGTCTCCGACTGGAACGGCATCGCCCAGGTGCCGGGCTGCCGCAACGACAGCTGTGCGCAGGCGATCAACGCCGGCATTGACATGGTGATGGTGCCCGACGACTGGAAAGCCTTCATCGCCAACACCACCGCGCAGGTGCAGAAGGGCGAGATCCCGATGGCGCGCATCGACGATGCGGTGACGCGCATCCTGCGGGTGAAGCTGCGCGCCGGCCTGTTCGAGCACAAGCCGTCCGACAGCCGCTATGCCGGCGATGCCAGCGCCGTGCAGCACCGCGAACTGGCGCGCCGTGCGGTGCGTGAATCGCTGGTGCTGCTGAAGAACGACGACAAGGTGCTGCCGCTGCGCCGCGACGCGCGCGTGCTGGTGGTCGGCAAGGGCGCCGACAACATCGGTGACCAGTCCGGTGGCTGGTCGCTGACCTGGCAGGGCACCGAAAACAAGAACGCCGATTTCCCCAACGCCGATTCGGTACTGGGCGCGCTGCGCGCCGAACTGGGTACGGGCAAAGTCAGCTTCAGTGCCGATGGCCAGGGCATCGACCCGAAGGCGTTCGACGTGGTGCTGGCGGTGATCGGCGAGACCCCGTATGCGGAAACAAACGGTGACATCCTCGCTTCGGATACCGTGAGCCACAGCCGTGCCTACCCGCAGGACCTGGCCGCGCTGAAGGCCGCCGCTGCGACCGGAAAGCCGGTGGTCACGGTCTACATGTCCGGCCGCCCGATGTACACCAACGACCTGCTCAACCTGTCCAGCGCCTTCGTCGCGGCCTGGCTGCCGGGCACCGAAGGCAAGGGTGTGACCGACGTGCTGGTGGCCGGCAAGGGCGGCAAGCCCGCGCACGACTTCCGCGGCCGCCTCAGCTTCCCGTGGCCGGGCGTGCCGTGCCCGGCACCGATCGACCAGCCTGATGCGAAGAAGCCGTCGCTGTTCGCGGTCGGCTATGGCCTCAGCTACGCCAAGGGCGGCAAGGTCGCCAGGCTCGACGAGGCCGACCCGGACAGCTGCGGCGAAGTGACCGTGCTGCCGATCTTCAACCGCGCCGATACGCCGCCGTTCGCACTGCACGTGGCGGCCGCGGGTGCAACCCAGCCGCTGGGCAGCGACCTCAACGCCACCCTGCGCTGGCCCACCGCCAAGCCGGTGGTGCAGGTGCGCACCGTTCAGGTGAACACCCAGCAGGACGCCAAGGAAGTGACCTGGCTGGCCCCGGCGCAGCTGATCGCACGCAGCACCTCGCGCCGCAACCTGGGCGCCCTGGCGCGCAGCAACGGTGCGCTGCAGTTCGACGTGCAGCTGGTGAAGCGCCCGGCCTCGCCGGTGAAGGTGACCATGCAGTGCGGCAGTGGCTGCGAGGGCGGGGTGGATATCGCCCCCCTGCTGGGCAAGCTGTCGCCAGGGCAGAAGCAGACGGTGACCGTGCCGCTGGCCTGTTTCGCCAGGCAGGGGGTGGACCTGGGCGCGGTGGAAGCCCCGTTCGTGGTGAGCGCGGACAAGCCGTTGGCCGCGGCCTTCACCCAGGTCAAGCTGACCGCCAACACGGCCAACGCCGAGGACGCGGTGGACTGCCCGTACTCGGACCTGTTGCGGCGGGCTTTGTCCGGCGTTGCCCCGATCGCGCGCGCGCATGCATTCCGCCGGGCATGGCCCGGCGCTACCAGGAGATCCACGCCATGCGTGGATGAGCCATTCCGAAGGCAAAAAAAAGCCCCGCAGTGCGGGGCTTTTTTCTTATCGCTTCATCGAACCGAAGAACTCGTCGTTGGACTTGGTGTTCTTCATCTTGTCCAGCAGGAATTCCATCGCGGCCATTTCATCCATCGGGTGCAGCAGCTTGCGCAGGATCCAGATCTTCTGCAGCAGTTCCGGTTCGATCAGCAGGTCTTCGCGGCGGGTGCCCGAACGGTTGATGTCGATGGCCGGGAACACGCGCTTTTCAGCGATGCGACGGCTCAGGTGCACTTCGCTGTTGCCGGTGCCCTTGAACTCTTCGTAGATCACCTCGTCCATCTTCGAGCCGGTATCGACCAGCGCGGTGGCGATGATGGTCAGGCTGCCGCCTTCTTCCACGTTGCGCGCGGCACCGAAGAAGCGCTTCGGGCGGTGCAGGGCGTTGGCGTCCACACCACCGGTCAGCACCTTGCCCGAGCTCGGCACCACGTTGTTGTAGGCGCGGGCCAGGCGGGTGATGGAGTCCAGCAGGATCACCACGTCCTTCTTGTGCTCGACCAGGCGCTTGGCGCGCTCGATGACCATTTCGGCCACCTGCACGTGGCGCGCGGCCGGCTCGTCGAAGGTCGAGCTGATGACCTCGCCGCGCACGGTGCGCTGCATTTCGGTCACTTCTTCCGGGCGCTCGTCGATCAACAGCACGATCAGGTGCACGTCCGGGTGGTTGGTGGTGATGGCCGTGGCCACCTGCTGCATCATCATCGTCTTGCCGGCCTTCGGCTGGGAAACGATGAGCGAGCGCTGGCCCTTGCCCTGCGGCGCCATCAGGTCGAGGATGCGGCCGGTGATGTCTTCCGACGAACCGTTGCCGCGCTCCAGGGTGAAGCGGCGACGCGGGAACAGCGGGGTCAGGTTCTCGAACAGCACCTTGTTCTTCGACGCTTCGATCGGCTCACCGTTGATGGTGTCGACGATGTTCAGTGCGAAGTAGCGTTCGCCATCCTTCGGGAAGCGGATGCGGCCGGAGATGTGGTCGCCGGTGCGCAGGTTGAAGCGGCGGATCTGGCTGGGCGAGATGTAGGTGTCGTCCGGGCCGGCCAGGTAGCTGGCCTCGGCCGCGCGCAGGAAGCCGAAGCCGTCGGGCAGGATTTCCAGCACGCCGTCGGCGGCGACGCCGTCACCGTGGCGGGTCAGCACCTTCAGCAGGGCGAAGATGACGTCCTGCTTGCGGGCGCGGGCGACGCCTTCGGAGATCTGCAGCTGCTCGGCGATTTCCAGCAGCTTCTGCGCCGGCATGCGCTTGAGGTCGCTCAGCGAGTAGACCGGGAAGCCTTCCGGCACGTTGGCGTGCGGGCGTGGCACGAAGGGCTGCTGCTCGCCGCCGTCCTGCGGCATGCCGTCATCGCGGCCACGGCCACCACGGTCGCGGTCGCGACGGTTGCGGAAGCGGTCGCGGCGGTTGCCCTGGCCCTGCTGGCCGTTCTGGCCTCCCTGGTTGTAGGGGTTGTTGTTCTGACCCTGGCCCTGGTTCTGGCCGCCGCCCTGGTGGTTCTGCTGGCGCTGGCCGGATTCGCGGCCTTCGCCACCTTCACCGCCGCCGGAGGCGGGGGCTTCAGCGGCAGGCGCGCTCGGCGCGGGGGCGGCTGCGGCCGGTGCCGGCGCTTCGGGCGCGGCTGCCAGCGGCAGGGTCGGCTGCGCGGGGGCAGCGCTGGTTTCGGCGGCGGCCGGAGCGGCTGCCTTGCTCACGCGGGGCTTGCGCACGCGCTTTTCGGCGGGCGCATCGGCGCTGCCGGTTTCGGAAGTGTTATCGGACAAGAGCGTTATTCCTCGCTTGAAGGTGCGAGCGCCCGGCTGGGGCGGCGAACGTTGGGAATGGGTCTGGAAGAAACTGCGTCCAGAGGGTGCGGCACGCGAACGCGGCCGGATATGCCGACACTATCATCGGCCAGCGGCGCCATGCAAGGGCCGCCGGGAACTGCATTCATGTGGGCGCGGGGCGCCCGGCGGCAGCCGCGGTCAGCGGCTGCCGTGGAACAGCAGGATCAGGCCAGGGCCTTGTCCAGCAGGCCGGCCAGCTGGGCCTTGCCCACCGCACCGATCTGCTCGCCGACCTTTTCGCCGTCCTTGAAGACGACCAGGTAAGGAATCGAACGCACGTGGTACTTGGCGGCCAGCGCACGGTTGTTGTCGACGTTGACCTTGGCGATCTTGGCGCGGCCCTGGTAGGCGTCGGCCAGTTCGTCCAGCGCGGGGGCGATCATCTTGCAGGGGCCACACCACTCGGCCCAGAAATCGACCAGCACCGGTTCCTTGGAATTCAGCACGGCGCTATCAAAGTCGGCATCGCCGACGTGTACAACCTTGTCGCTCATCTTGGTTTCTCGTCTTGGATTGCACCCGGCCAGGCCGGAGGTGGGTGAACTGGGCCATGCCCGGTGGCGCGACCCTCGTCGTTGCCTCGCAGCGGTCTGCCGCGGTGCGTTCGGCGGGATGCCTGGACGCTCACGGCCGGCAGTGTACCCCTATCGCGCGGCGGGGACAGTGGCTGGCTGGAACCCAGCGTATCGTGATCGTGTCCCAGCCCGGCATGTGTCGGATTTCACTGTCTTCGAGAACATGGGGGTGGCACGGGGGCGGGGCCAGTGGCCAGGGCGGAGCTGTTCAAGTGGCGTGCGGCTGGGTGAAGGGCGGGTAGGGTCAGGCGTCTCCGGGTTCGATGAGACGGGTGATTCCGGTTTGCCGGCCCGAGTGCGTTAAACTGGGGCATTGTGCGGCGCGCGGACCGGGTGGTCCCAGCCTGCCAACCCGCCGCAGGGGACCCAGTTTGCGACGGTTCCCCTAGACGCTGAAGTGCCAGCCGCCCCGTGGGCCGGCGGCCATACCAAGACGGACACATGAGCGACAAACCGCTGACCGATTTGACCTTTTCCTCCTTCGATCTGCATCCGGCCCTGCAGGCTGGTCTTGAAGGAGCCGGATTCACCCGCTGCACCCCGATCCAGGCGCTGACCCTGCCGGTCGCGCTGCCCGGCGGTGATGTGGCCGGCCAGGCACAGACCGGCACCGGCAAGACGCTGGCCTTCCTGGTCGCTGTCGTGAACCGCCTGCTGACGCGTCCTGCGCTGGCCGACCGCAAGCCCGAAGATCCGCGCGCGCTGATCCTGGCCCCGACCCGCGAACTTGCCATCCAGATCCACAAGGATGCGGTCAAGTTCGGTTCCGACCTGGGCCTGCGTTTCGCCCTGGTCTATGGCGGCGTTGATTACGACAAGCAGCGTGAGCTGCTGCAGCAGGGCGTGGACGTCATCATCGCCACCCCGGGCCGCCTGATCGACTACGTGAAGCAGCACAAGGTGGTCTCGCTGCACGCCTGCGAGATCTGCGTGCTGGACGAGGCCGACCGCATGTTCGACCTGGGCTTCATCAAGGACATCCGCTTCCTGCTGCGCCGCATGCCGGAGCGCACCGCCCGCCAGACCCTGCTGTTCAGCGCCACGCTCAGCCACCGCGTGCTGGAGCTGGCCTACGACCACATGAACGAGCCGCAGAAGCTGGTGGTGGAGAGCGAGTCCATCACCGCCGCACGCGTGCGCCAGCGCATGTACTTCCCGGCCGATGACGAGAAGATCCCGCTGCTGCTGGGCCTGCTGTCGCGCAGCGAAGGCGCGCGCACCATGGTCTTCGTCAACACCAAGGTGTTCGTCGAGCGCGTGGCGCGTTCGCTGGAGAAGGCCGGCTACCGTGTCGGCGTGCTGTCCGGCGACGTGCCGCAGAAGAAGCGCGAGAGCCTGCTCAACCGCTTCCAGAAGGGCCAGCTGGAAATCCTGGTGGCCACCGACGTGGCCGCCCGCGGCCTGCACATCGACGGCATCAAGTACGTCTACAACTACGACCTGCCGTTCGACGCCGAAGACTACGTGCACCGCATCGGCCGTACCGCGCGCCTGGGCGAAGAGGGTGATGCGATCAGCTTCGCCTGCGAGCGCTACGCGATGGGCCTGCCGGACATCGAGGCGTACATCGAGCAGAAGATTCCGTCCGAGCCTGTCACCAAGGAACTGATGACCCCGCTGCCGCGCCCGGAACGCCCGGCTCCGGCCGAAGGCGAGGAAGGCGACGACAACGAAAGCGTCGGCCAGATCTTCCGCGAAGCGCGCGAAGCCCGCGCCGCCGAGGAAGAGCGTCGTGGCGGTGGCCGCAGTGGCGGCCGTTCCGGCAGCGGCGGTGGTGGCCGTGGTGGTCGCGACGGTGAGCGCAGCGGCGAACGCCGACCGCGTGGCCCGCGCAAGCCGCGCGTGGAAGGCGAGCAGGCTGCGGTCGCGCCGGTCGCCGGTGCCGAAGGCGCCGCTGCCCAGGCCCCGCGCCCGCCGCGCCCGCCGCGTGCCGAAGGCGCGCCGGAAGGTGTCGCCGAGGGCGAGCACAAGACGCGCAAGCGTCGTCGTCGTCGCCACGGCCGTCCGGTCGAAGGTGCCGAGGGCGCGCAGAACACCGCCGGCAATGGCGCCAGCCCGGTCACCCCGGTGCAGGTGGTGGCCAAGCCGGTGCGTACGGCTGCTGACACCGGTGATTCGTTCCTGACCCGTATCGGCCGCAAGATCCGCCGGATGCTGTCGGGCAACTAAGCGGTGTGCCGACCAACGGTCGGCACCCACCAGGCCGGACCGGTAGCGCCCGACCGTCGGTCGGGCGACATCCAGGGCGTGCCGACCAACGGTCGGCACCCACCAAACCGGCAGGTTTTCGCCGGGCATGGCCCGGCGCTACCGATCCGTCGCGCGGCTCCTGCATAATCGGGGCATGAGTGTCCTGCGCTTCGACAATGTCAGCAAACAGTACGCCGGTGGCCACGAAGCCCTGACCGATGTCAGCTTCGAAGTAGCCCCCGGCGAAATGCTGTTCGTCACCGGCCATTCCGGGGCGGGCAAAAGCACCCTGCTCAAGTTGATCCACCTGGACGAGCGGCCCAGCCGCGGCGCCGTGGTGTTCGACGAGCGCAACCTGCTGAAGGTGCGCGGCGGTGACATCCCGCGCCATCGGCGCGCGGTCGGCGCGGTCTACCAGGACCACCGCCTGCTGATGGACCGCTCCATCGCCGAGAACGTGGCGCTGCCGCTGATCCTGCGCGGCACCCGCCGCGGCGAAATCGCCAAGCGCGTGCGTTCGGTGCTGGAACGCATGGGCCTGGGCCACCGCGAAAAGGCACTGCCCTCGCAGTTGTCGGCCGGTGAACAGCAGCGCGTGGGCATCGCCCGCGCGATCGTCGGCGAACCCAAGCTGCTGGTGGCCGACGAGCCGACCGGCAACCTCGACCCGACCCTGGCGGCGGAGATCATGGCCCTGTTCGCCGAGCTGCCCTCGCGCGGCACCAGCGTGCTGGTGGTCAGCCACGACCTGCCGCTGCTGCGCCGCATGCGCAAGCGCGTGCTGATCCTCGACCATGGCCGGCTGGCGGACGACATCTCGCCGCAGGACCTGGCGGAGTAACGCATGGGCAAGAACGAAAACAGCGAAGCCGCCGCACCGTCGCGCCTGGGCGTGTGGTTCCACCACCACGCGCACAGCGTGGTGTTCAGCCTGGGCCGCGCCTGCCGCAAGCCGTGGGCCACCCTGCTGACGGTGATGGTCATGGCGCTGGCGCTGGCATTGCCGCTGGGGCTTTCCATCGCCCTGGACAACCTCAAGCAGTTCGCCGGCAGCGTGCAGCAGTCGCGCGACATCAATGTGTTCCTGAAGGCCGACGTCGATGGCCCGGGCGCACTGCGCCTGGCCGGCGAGCTGCGTGACCGCCAGGACGTGGCCAACGTGACCGTGCGCACGCCCCAGCAGGGCCTGCAGGAACTGCGCGATGCCGGCCTCGGCGAGGCCATCGACGCACTCAACGACAACCCGCTGCCGTCGCTGCTGGTGGTCACCCCCGCCGAGGGCCAGGATGACGCGCGCCTGGCGCGCGCGCTGGAAAGCCTGCCCGGTGCCGACCTGGTGCAGCACGATGCCCTGTGGCGGCAGCGCCTGGATGCCTGGCTGGCCTTCGGTGCGCGCCTGGTGCAGGTGCTGTCCGCGCTGCTCGGCGCCGGTGCCGCGCTGGTGGTGGGTAATACCGTGCGACTGGACATCCAGGCCCGCCGCGAGGAAATCGGCGTGCTGCAGCTGCTGGGTGCCAGCGATGGCTTCATCCGCCGCCCGTTCCTGTACCTGGGCGCCTGGTACGGCCTGGGCGCCGGTGCCGTCGCCCTGGCCCTGATCGGCGTAGCCGGCACCGCCCTGCGCGCGCCGCTGGCCGATCTGTCGCGCAGCTACGGCAGCCCGTTCGTGCTGCATGGCCTGGACCTGCTGCACGGCAGCCTGGTGCTGCTGGGCACGCTGCTGCTGGGCTGGCTGGGTGCCTGGCTGGTGACCGGCCACTTCCTCCGCCAGACCCGCCCCACCGACACCTGAGACCGGCATGCAACCGCAAGCGTTGAAGCACCTTGAAGGGCCCGCGACGCGGGTAATGGTGGTCGATGGTTCCAAGCTGGTGCGCAAGCTGATTGCCGATGTGCTGCAGCGTGACTTGGCAGGCGTTGAGGTCATCGGCTGCGACAGCATCGAGGAAGCGCAGCAGGTGCTGGCCCAGGGTCCGGTGGACCTGGTGACCACCTCGCTGACCCTGCGCGATGGTGACGGCCTGGCCCTGGCCAAGAGCGTGCGCGAAGCCGCCGGCCAGGCCTATGTGCCGGTCATCGTGGTTTCCGGCGATGCGCAGCAGCACCTGGAACAGCGCCGCTTCACCGAGTACGTCACCGATTATTTCGACAAGGCGCTGGGCCACGAGGCGCTGGCGACCTTCATCCGCGGCTACGTGCAGCCGCAGACCATTCCCGGCGCCACCATCCTGTATGTCGAGGACAGCCGGGTAGTGGCCGAAGCGACCAAGCGCATGCTCGAGCGGCAGCAGCTGAACGTGCTGCACGTGGTCAGCGCCGAGGAAGCCTTCACCCTGCTCACCGCCGAATCGCTGGGCCGCAGCCGCCACCGCATCGACCTGGTGCTGACCGACGTGACCCTGAAGGGTGAGCTGAGCGGCCGCGACGTGGTGCAGCGCGTGCGCGTGGATTTCGGCTACGGCAAGCGCCGCCTGCCGGTGCTGGTGATGACCGGCGATGGCAACCCGCACAACCAGACCGGGCTGCTGCAGGCCGGTGCCAACGATCTGGTGCTCAAGCCGATCGAGGAGCGCCTCCTGGTGACCAAGGTACTGTTCCAGCTGCGGCTGGCGCGTTTGAACGATGGACCCCTGTTGCGATAGAAGTGGCGTGATGATGCATGACGTAGTGGATACCCCGACGATCCAGCTGGAACCGAGCTGGAAGCAGCACGTCGGTGATTACCTGTTGCAGCCGCAGATGCGCGAGCTGTCCGCCTTCCTGCGCCAGCGCAAGGCCGCCGGTGCAGCGATATTCCCGCCGGGCCCGCAGATCTTCGCTGCGTTCGACGCCACGCCGTTCGAGCAGGTGAAGGTGGTGATCCTCGGCCAGGACCCGTACCACGGCCGCGGCCAAGCCCATGGCCTGAGCTTCTCGGTGGCCCCGGGCGTGCCGGTGCCGCCGTCGCTGCTGAACATCTACAAGGAAATCGAAGGCGACCTCGGTATCGCCCGGCCCGACCACGGTTGCCTGGTGCCCTGGGCACAGCGCGGCGTGTTGCTGCTCAACGCCGTGCTGACGGTGGAGGAGGGCCGTGCCGGTGCTCACCAGGGGCGCGGCTGGGAAGGTTTCACCGACCACGTGGTGGACGTGCTCAACCGCGAGCGCGACGGACTGGTGTTCATGCTCTGGGGTGCGTACGCGCAGAAGAAGGGCAAGGTGATCGACACCCGTCGCCACCGCGTGCTGAAGTCGCCGCACCCCTCGCCGTTGTCGGCGCACCGGGGCTTCCTCGGCTGCCACCACTTTTCGATGGCCAACGAGTACCTGCGGCGCCAGGGCCAGGCACCGATCGACTGGTCACTGCCGCCGCGCGCCGCCCTCTGACGGTGCGCGGGCAAGGCGTTACTCGGTCAGCATTTCGATGATGGCGTGGGCGACCTGGCGCTTGCGCGGCGGCAACCGACGCAGCAGGGACAGGATCGCGTTTTCCTGAGGGCTGCGTGCCGGCTCCACCACCGCGCATTCCGGTGGCGCCAGTTCGGCATCGGCGGGACGCCCAGGGCCACGACCCGTGGCCAGCCACTCAAAATGGACCTGCGTCACAATCGCGAGTTTCGAGAGATGTTGCACGCTGGGAACGGTGCCGCCCTCACGTTCCCACTGGGCTACGGCGCTGCGGCGGACCGCGCAATGCAACGCCAACTGCGTCTGAGAAAGGCCAGCCGTTAGTCGGGCCCGCCGGATTCTGTCGCACATCGACTGCATTTTTCACCCCCTCTCCATGTTTGGTCAGCGCTGCTTCCCTGACAGCAATACTTTTTCTGCGTGTACAGAATTGCTGTCACTGTCTGCACTTCAAGAGGCCTGCGCGTAATTCCTGCGCGTCAGCAAGCGCCTCTTCCCCCCCATTTCACGCCGTCTTGTTTGACGGACTTTCGTTGCCTCGCATTAATCGCACCGAACCGGAAATGAACGCGGTCCCACGCAGGGAGCGACACCGGCAGAGCGATTACTCCAGGACGACGCGCGGATCCCGTCGTCACGGCCTGCCTCTGCCAAAAATCGGCGGAGAACGGTGCATGGTTAATGTGAAAGGCGTTAAAGCATCGTCATTGCGCTGGCAGGCGCTGGTGATGCTTGTGGTCCTGGCAGTGCTTTCCTGCCTGGGCCGCGCACAGGCCCAGTCCGCCTGCACCGCCGGGGCCTGCGTCAGCGCCGGGCCGCGCCTGGCCTCGGTCGATTCCACCCAGAGCCCGCTCCTCAACCTGCTGTTCAGCGCGCTGCTGCCGGGCACCAGCCTCAATCTCAGCGTCGCCGACTGGAACAGCCTGGCGGGCGCCAACGTCAATCTGAATGCACTGCTGACCCAGCTCAATGGCGGCGTCACCGTCAGCGACCCCAGCCAGGTGCTCAATACCAACATCAGCCTGGGCCAGCTGCGTGCGGCGATGGTGCAGGTGCTGCAGGCCGATGGCCAGACCGCCGCGGCCAATGTCCTGAACGTGCTGCCGCTGGGCGTGGCCGGAACCTCCGGCAGCATCCGCCTGGCCGACATCCTGCAGGTCGCGCTGCCGACCGGTTCGCTGGCCACGGTGCGCCTGAACGTGCTCGACCTGCTGACCGGCGGCGTGCAGCTCTACAACTTCCGCAACGTGTTGACCACGCCGGCGCCGATCACGGTGAACACCGCGGCACTCGGTCTGAACGGCGTGGCCAACGTGCGCCTGTGGGCGCAGGTGATCGAACCGCCGAGCTACACCTGCGGCACGGTGGGCGCAGCATTCCACAGCGCGGCCATCCGCATCAAGCTCGACCTGGACCTGGTGCAGGGCCTGAACACCGGCACCCTCACTGCCGCCCTGAACGGGCTCAACCTGCTCGGTGTCTCGCTGTCCAACACCAGCGTCAGTGCCGACGTGCTCCACCTGCAGGTCTATGCCGACGTCGCACGCGCCGAAGGTTCGATCTCGGCGGTGAACCTGGTCGGCAATGCGGTGACGCTGCAGGCGCGCCCGGGCTTGGTCAACCTCTATGTCGGCCAGATCAGCGACGCCACCTTCTTCAACCGCAGCACCGTGCTGACCGACACCGCGCTCACCGCAGCCACGCTGACCAACCTGAGCGTCAAGGTCCGGGTAAGCGCTACCGTGCTGGGTGCACTGGTCCCGGTGGCCGACATCACCCTTCCCATCGCGGTAAGCATCCGCGGTTACGCCACCGCGACACCGGGCCTGCAGAGCGCCAGTTTCACCGGGCCCTATCCACAGACGCGCACGCTAAACGCCGGCACGGTCAGCGCGGCCACGTTGGTGTCCACGCTGGTCAACTCGCTCAACATCCAGCTCATCAGTGGCAACCCACAGGTAACCCTGCTGGGCTCATTGCCGCTGCCGTTGCCGGTGGCTGATCTGGTCAACGGCATCGTCAACGCGCTGCTGACGCCGGTGCGCACCCAGGTCAATGCAGTGGTGACACCCGTGCTGACCGCGGTGCTGGGCGGCGTGGTCGACAATCTTCTGGGCTTGCTCGGCATCCGTATCGGCCAGGCGGTGTTCACTGTGGAAGGTGTGACGCAGGCCTGCGCCGCCACCCTGCAGCTGGTGAAGGATCTACAGCCGACCAGCGATACCGGCCGCTTCAACCTGTCCATTACCTACAACGGCAGCACGGTGGGCGCGGCCAGCAACGTCGGCAACAACGGTGCCACGGCGGCGATCATCACCGTGCCTGGCGGCAGCTACGCGCTGGCCGAAGCGGCGGCGGCCGGCACCACGCTGACGCGCTATGCCAGCACCTGGCAGTGTACCGACCAGAACAACACCGTGGTCTCGTCCGGCAGCGGCGGCAGTTTCACCCTGCAGGCACCGGCGTTGACCGCCACCGCCACCACCTTGGTGTGCCGCATCACCAACCGGACCCGGCAGGCTGATCTTTCGATCACCAAGAGTGATGGCAGCGGTACCTACACGCCGGGTGGCACGGCGACCTACACGCTGCAGGTCGTCAACAACGGGCCCGATGCGGTGACCAATGCGACGGTCACCGACACCCTGCCCAACGGCACCACCCTGCGTGGTGCCTGGACCTGCAGCGCGACCAGCGGCAGCACCTGCGCGGCGGCCAGTGGCGGCGCGGTGGGCGGCAATGCAGTGAACGTGGGCGTGAACCTGGTCAACGGTGGCCAGGCAACGATCAGCGTGCCAGTCAGCTTCAGCAACAACCCGGGCGCCTACTAGCGCGCGGTGCAGTGCAGTGCGCGCGGGGAATGCCCTGCGCGGGGGAAGGACAGGACCACCGATGCCGGATGCCTGCAGCAGGCGACGGCGTGCATTCGAGGACGGACGCATGGCAGCAGTGGGCACGCAGGGCAGGGCAGGCAGGGTATCGGCCGGCATCGCGCATGCCATGGCCGTGCTGGCGTTGCTGCTGCCGCCGCCGCTGCTGGCGCAGAGCTACCCGAACCCGCTGAACAACACCGCCACGGTGACCGCACCGACCGACGTGGCTGACCCGACGCCGGGCAACAACAGCGCCACCGATACCAACGCACTGGCGCTGCAGGCGCAGCTGAGCGTGAGCAAGAGCCTGGTCAGCGCCAGCCCCGTGGCCGCAGGTGGCCCGGTGCAGTACCGCATCCAGGTGAACAACGCAGGGCCGTCGGCGGCCAGTGGCGTCGGCGTGGTCGATACAGTGTCCTCGCTGCTGACCAACGTGACCTGGACCTGTCAGGCGACCACGACCGCGTCGTCCTGTGCGCAGCCCAGTGGCAGCGGCAATGCGGTGAACGTTCTGGTCAACGTGGGCGTGGGCGACAGCGTGGTGCTGCTGGTGAACGGCACGGCGCCCGCCGCGACCCCGGCCACGGTGCCGGCCAACAGCGTGTCGCTGGTGCTGCCGTCGGGCACCACCGACCCGACCCCGGGCGACAACACCGCCACCACCCCGGCCGTGCCGGTGCAGGCCAATGCACTGGTCGCAGTCAACGACAGCTTCACCACGCCCCTTTCCTCCACCACCGGCGGCAGCACGCCGACGGTGCTGGGCAACGACACTCTGAACGGCCAGCCAGTGGTCGGCAGCAACCTGATCATTTCGCTGCAGAACGCGCCGGCGGGCTTCACCATCAACAGCGCCGGCGTCATCGCGGTGCCGGCCGGTGCTGCGGCAGGCGCGACCTCGATCGGCTATCAGATCTGCGAAAACGCCTCGCCGACCAACTGCGCCACCGCCACGGCGAGCCTGGTCATCGCGCCCACGGCGGTGAACGACAGCATCAACGCGCAGGCGGGTGCCACGACAGTTACCGCCAACCTGGCCGACAACGACAACGCACCGGCCGGCGCCACCTACACCGCGTCGGGTACGCCGGTTGCGGGCGCCACCATCAGCAATACCGGCACGCTGACCTACGCACCTGTGGGCGGCATCACCCAGCCGGCATCGATCGCCTACCAGGTCTGCCTGCCTGCGCCCAATAACAGCATCTGCTCGATCGCCACGGCATCGGTGCTGGTCAACGCCAACGTGTTGGTGGCGAACGACGATACCTTCGCCACGCCGCTGCCGCCGGGTGCGGGCGGCACCACGCCCAGCGTGCTGGTCAACGACACCTTCGCCGGCGACCCGGTGCCGCAGGCCGGCGTGACGCTCAGCCTGGTCGGCGCGCCCAGCGGCTTCTCGATCAACCCTGACGGCACCATCGTCGTGCCGGCGACTGCGGCAGCCGGTCCGCTGTCGTTGTTGTACCGGTTCTGCGACAACGCCGCGCCGGCCAACTGCGCCACGGCCACCGCCAACCTGGTGGTCAGCCCCGATGCGGTGAACGATGCGGTGAGCACCCCGGGCGGCGGTCGACCGGTGACCGGCACCCTGGCCGGCAACGACAACTTCGCCAGCGGCTCGGTCTTCACTCTGGGCACCCAGGCTACCCGTGGCACCGCCGTGGTCAATGCCGATGGCGCCTTTACCTACACCCCGGCCAACGCCGCTACCGGGCCGGATACCTTCACCTACCAGCTGTGCCTGCCTGCACCGAACGGCACCGTCTGCGATACCGCAACGGTGACCGTGAGCGTGGCCGCCAACCAGCTGGCGGCGGCCGACGATCTGTTCGCCACGCCGCTGCAGCCGGGGACCACCACCGCCGTCAGCCTGCTCGGCAACGACACCCTCAATGGCACGGCAGTGACACCGGCGGGCGTCAGCCTGGCACTGAACGACGCACCGGCCAGCATCACTGCCAACGCCGCTGGCCAGCTGCAGGTGGCGGCCGGCGCGGCGTCGGGTGCCTTCATCTTCAGCTACGCGATCTGCGAACTGCCGGGCGCAACCAACTGCGCCACCGCCAACGTGCAGCTGGTCATCGCCCCCGATGCGGTGGATGACAGCTTTGCCGCGACCGCGGGCGTTGCTTTGGCCAACACCGTGGCAGGCAATGACAACGTACCGGCGGGTTCGCAGTTCAGCCTGCTGGCCGGTGCCGCCCACGGGACGGTCAGCGTCAACGCCGATGGCAGTTTCAGCTACACCGCGCAGGGCACGTACGCGGGCGCGGACAGCTTCCGCTACCAGGTCTGCCTGCCGGCGCCCAATGGCGGCATCTGCGATGCGGCCACGGTGACGGTGAACGTGGCCGTCGCCGCCGTCGTGGCCGGCAATGACGACTTCACTGCTGCGCCGGTGCCCGCCACCGGTGGCACCACGGCCAGCGTGCTGGCCAACGACACCCTCAACGGTGTGGCGATCGACCCGGCGCAGGCCACCCTGTCGCTGATCAACGCCCCGCCGGCCGGCTTCACGCTGGCGCCCACCGGCGAACTGCAGGTGCCGGCCGGTGCTCCCGCCGGCCCGCTGAGCCTGACCTACCAGCTGTGCCAGGCCGGCACCAGCAACTGCGCCACCGCCACCATCGCGGTGGTGATCGCGCCGCAGGCCGTGGCGGACAGCTTCACCACCCAGGTCGGGCGTCCGGTCAGCGGCAACGTGTCGGTGAACGACCGCGTCGCCGCCGGCAGCACCTACGCGGTCACCGGAGCCGCGCCGCAGGGGCTGGCGTTCAACGCCGATGGCAGCTTCACCTACACCCCGCCGGCGCAGTTCACCGGCACCACCACCTTCACCTACCAGGCCTGCCTGGCGGCGCCGTACACCACCGCCTGCAGCACGGCCACGGCAACCCTCAACGTCAATGCCGGCACCCTGGTCGCCAACGACGATGACTTCCGCGGCAGCCTGCTGAATCCCGCCACCGGTGGCACCACCATCAGCGTGCTGGCCAACGACACCATCAACGGTGCGATTCCGCCGGCCCCGGCCGAAGTGATCCTGAGCCTGCTGGGTGCGCCCAGCGGCTATGTGCTCAATCCCAACGGCACCCTCTCGGTACCCGGTGGCGCGGCCGCGGGTGCGGTCAACTTCGGTTACCGCATGTGCGAGGCCGCGCTGCCGACCAACTGCGATGACGGTGCGGTGCAGCTGCTGCTGGCGCCGGTGGCGGTGAACGACAACGTCAGCACCGCGGTGGGCGTGCCGGTCAGCGGCAATGTCGCCAGCAATGACAACGTCCCGGCCGGTGCCACCTTCAGCGTCACCGGTACCGCACCGGCGGGCCTGGTGCTGGCTGCCAACGGCGCGTTCACCTACACGCCGCCGGCCGGCACCCAGGGCGTCGTCACCTTCGCCTACCAGGCCTGCCTGCCGGCGCCGGATGGCACGGTGTGCGCGGGCGCGACGGTCACCCTCAACGTCAACGCCGGCACTCTGGTCGCCGGTGATGATGATTTCCGTGCCACGCCGATCGGTGCCGGTGGTGGCAGCACGTTGTCGGTGCTGCTCAACGACAGCCTCAACGGTACCCAGCCGCCGGCGTCGGCCGATGTGCTGCTGAGCCTGGTCGGTGCGCCGTCGGGCTTCACCCTGGATGCCAATGGCGTACTGAACGTCGATGCGGGCGTGCCGTCCGGGGCGCTGACGCTGACGTACCAGTTGTGCGAGACCGCGCTGCCGAGCAACTGCGATTCGGCGCAGATCCGCCTGGTGGTCGCGCCCACGGCCGTGGCCGATGTGTTCTCCACGCCGGCCGGGCAGCTGCTCTCGGGCAGCGTGGCCAGCAATGACAATGCGCCGGTGGGCGCGGTGTTCACCGTATCCGGCACCGCACCGGATGGCCTGCAGCTGGGCCGCGACGGCACCTTCCAGTACACCCCGCCGGCCGGTTTCACCGGGCCGGTCAGCTTCAGCTACCAGGCCTGCCTGCCGGCGCCGGACAGCGCGCTGTGCAGCACGGCCGGCGCGACCATCAACGTCAATGCCGGCACCCTGATCGCGGTGGACGACGACTTCAGCGCGACGCCGCTGGCGCCGGGGGCGAGCAGCAGCATCAGCGTGCTGGTCAACGACAGTCTCAATGGCAGCGTGCAGCCGCCGGCCGGCAGCGTCATCCTGACCCTGGTCGGTGCCCCGTCGGGCTACGCGCTCACCACCGCGGGCCTGCTGCAGGTGCCCGCCAGCGCCGCCGCCGGTGCCACGGTGCTGAACTACCAGATCTGCGAAGCCGCCGCGCCGAGCAACTGCGCCAGCGCCAGCATCCGCCTGGTGGTGACGCCGTCGGCGCAGGATGACAGTTATTCCACCGCCGCCGGCCAGCCGTTGAACGGCAGTGTCGGTGACAACGACAACGTGCCGGCCGGCGCCGTGTTCACCGTCGTCGGTGCCACGCCGGCCGGCCTGAGCTTCGGCGGTGGTGGCGGCTTCACCTACCTGCCGCCGGTCAACGTGGTCAGCCCGGTCTCCTTCACCTACCAGGCCTGCCTGCCGGCGCCGAACAACACGCTGTGCGCCAGCGCGACGGCCAGCATCAACATCACCGTCGGCAGCCTGGCTGCCAATGACGACAACTTCAGCGCTGCGCCGATCAATCCGGTCACCGGTGGCAGCACGCCGTCGGTACTGCTCAACGATGCGTTGAACGGCAGCACGCCGCCGGCCGCCGCCGACGTACTGCTGAGCCTGGCCGGTGCACCGGCCGGCATCAGCCTCAATCCGGATGGCACGGTGACGGTTGCTGCGGGCGTGCCGGCGGGCGGCCGAACGCTGACCTATCAGCTGTGCGAAGCGGCGGCGCCGGGCAACTGCGCCAACGCCACGCTGCGCCTGGTGGTGGCCCCGTCGGCCATCGACGATGCCCTGTCCACCACGGTCGGCGTGGCGCTGACCAGTTCGGTGGCAGGCAACGACAACGTCGGCACGGGTGCACAGTTCACTGTGGTCGGCCCTGCGCCGGCCGGGTTGTCGTTCAATGCCGATGGCAGCTTCGTCTACACCCCGGAGGCCGGCTTCAGCGGCGCGGTGACGTTCAGCTACCAGGTGTGCCTGGCGACGCCCGACAACGGCATCTGCGCCCAGGCCACGGCCACCCTCAACGTCAACAGCGGCACCCTGGTCGCGGTGGATGACACCATCACCGCACCGGTCGCCGCCGGCAGTGCCACGTCCAGCGTGCTGGGCAACGACACGCTCAACGGTACGACGCCGGCCGCGGCCGACGTGGTGCTCAGCCTGGTTGGTGCGCCGTCCGGTTTCTCGATCGCCGCCGATGGCACGATCGCCGTGGCCGCCGGCACGGCCGCCGGTGCGGTGTCGCTGACCTACCAGGTCTGCGAAGCAGCTGCCACGACCAACTGCGCCACCGCCAACGTGGCTTTGGTGGTCGCACCGGCACCGGCCGATGATGCGTTTGCCGTGCAGGCGGGCCTTTCGGTTACCGCCAACGTGGCGACCAATGACGGCATGCCGGTGGGCTCGATCTTCACCCTGCAGGGCACGCCGCCGGCCGGCGTCACCTTCAACGCCGATGGCAGCTTCACCTATGCGCCGCCGGCCGGTACCACCAGCCCCACCAGCTTCGTCTACCAGGCCTGCCTGCCTGCGCCGAACACCACCGTGTGCGGGACCGCCACGGTGACGTTGAACATCAACAACGGTGCACTGCTGGCCAACAACGACAGCTTCGGTGCGATCGCGCCGGGTGGCACCACGGCCAGCGTGCTGGCCAACGACACCCTCAATGGCGCCAGTCCGCCGGCTCCGGCCAACGTGGCGCTGTCGCTGGTGGGCGCACCGACGGGCTTCAGCATCAACGCCACCGGCACCGTGTCGGTGCCGGCCGATGCGGCCAGTGGCGCCACCACGCTCACCTACCAGGTGTGCGAGACGGCGGCGGCCAACAACTGCGCCACCGCCAGCATCGCCCTGGTGGTGCGGCCGACGCCGGTGGACGACACCATCAGCGTGCAGGCCGGCCAGGCCAACACCGGCAATGTCGCCGGCAATGACGCGATGCCCGCTGGCTCCACCTGGAACGTGCCGTCGCCGCCGCAGGGCCTGGTGTTCAACGCCAATGGCAGCTTCACCTACACGCCGCCGGCCGGCACCCTCGGCCCGGTCACCTTCAGCTACCAGGCCTGCCTGCCCGCGCCGGATGCCGCGGTGTGCGGCACCGCCACCGCCACGCTCACCATCGCGGTCAGTGCCATCGTCGCCAACGATGATGCGTTCGCCGCGCCGCTCACCGCCGGCTCGGTCACGCCCAGCGTGCTCGCCAACGACGTCCTCAACGGGGTTACGCCGCCGCCGTCGGCTGCGGTGCAGCTGCTGCTGGTGGCGCCGCCGGCCGGCTTCGTCATCAACAACGATGGCAGCGTGCAGATTCCGGCCAGTGCCGTGGCCGGTGCCACCACGCTGACGTACCAGCTGTGCGAGACCGCGTCGCCGACCAACTGCGACACTGCGGCCATCACCTTCGTGGTGACCCCGGCGCCGCAGGCCGATGCCTTCGCCGTGCAGGCCGGTGCCAGCCTGACCGGTGCCAGCGTGGCAACCAACGACAACCTGCCGGCCGGCTCCAGCTGGGCAGTGCAGGGCACCCCGCCGGCCGGGCTGGCGTTCAACGCCGATGGCAGCTTCAGCTACACGCCGCCGGTGGGCACCACCGGTGCGGTCACCTTCACCTACCAGGCCTGCCTGCCCGCACCCAACAACGCGGTGTGCGGTACCGCCACGGCCACCATCAACGTCAACTCCGGCACCCTGGTCGCAGCAGACGACAGCTTCAGCGGCATCGCGGCCGGTGGCACCACCGCCAGCGTGCTGGCCAATGACAGCCTCAACGGCACCACGCCGCCGGCACCGGCCAGCGTGCAGCTCAGCCTGGTCGGCGCCCCGGCCGGCTTCGCCATCAACCCGGACGGCACCATTACAGTGCCGGGCGGCGTGCTCTCCGGCGCGACTACGCTGACCTACCAGATCTGCGAAACCGCTGTGCCCAGCAACTGCGATACCGCCAGCGTGGCCCTGGTCATCGCGCCTTCGCCGCAGGCCGATGCATATTCGCTGCAGGTCGCAGGCACGATCAGCAACGGCAACGTGGCCGCCAACGACAACCTGCCGACCGGTTCGCAGTTCTCGGTGCAGGGCACCGTGCCCGCCGGCCTGGACTTCAACACCGATGGCAGCTTCACCTACACCGCGCCGGCCAATACGCCGAGCCCGGTGACCTTCAGCTACCAGGCCTGCCTGCCCGCGCCGAACGCGGCGCTGTGCGGTACCGCCACGGTGACGCTCAACATCAACAACGGCAGCCTGATTACGGTCGATGACAGCTTCACCATCGCGCCGGGCGGCAGCGCTGCGACCAGCGTGCTGGGCAACGATTCGCTCAACGGCGTCTCGCCGCCCGCCGCCGGCACGGTGCTGGTCAGCCTGGTCGGCGCACCGGCCGGCTTCGTGCTCGCTGCCGATGGCGTGCTGAGCGTGCCTGCCGGCATCGTCTCCGGCCCGCTGACCCTGACCTACCAGGCCTGCGAAGCAGCGGTAACCAACAATTGCGACACCGCCAGCATCGCGCTGGTGGTCCTGCCGGCACCGCAGGCCGATGTGTTCAGCGTGCAGGCCGGGCAGGTGCTGTCGGCCAGCGTGGCCGGCAACGACAACATGCCGGCCGGTTCCAGCTGGATCGTGCAGGGCGCAACCCCGCCGGGCCTGGTGTTCAACACCGATGGCAGCTTCAGCTACACGCCGCCGACCGGCGTCACCGGCGCGGTCACCCTCCTCTACCAGGCCTGCCTGGCCGCACCGAATGCCACGGACTGCGCCACCGCGCAGGCCACGCTGAACGTCAGCAACGGCACCCTGCTGGCCGGTGACGACACGCTGGCCGGCCTCGCCCCGGGCGGTACCTCCGCTGCCAGCGTGCTGGCCAACGATTCGCTCAACGGCGTCAGCCCGCCGGCACCGGGCGACGTGGTGCTGAGCCTGGTCGGTGCACCGGCCGCGTTCATCCTCAACCCGAACGGCACCATCACCGCCGGCAGCGGTGCGATGTCCGGCCCGACCACGCTGACCTACCAGATCTGCGAAGCGGTGGCGCCGGGCAACTGCGCCACTGCGAGCGTGACCGTGGTGGTCAATCCGGCGCCGCAGGATGATGCCGCCGCCGTGCAGGTGGGGCAGAGCCTAAGCGCCACCGTGGCCGGCAACGACAACATGCCGGCCGGTTCCAGCTGGAGCCTGCCGGGCACGCCGCCGGGAGGTTTCAGCTTCAACACCGATGGCAGCTACACCTATGCGCCGCCGGCCGGAACCAGCGGTCCGGTGGTGGTGGCCTACCAGGTCTGCCTGCCGGCACCCAATGCCAACCTGTGTGGCACCGCCACGCTCACCCTCAACATCAACAACGGCGCGCTGGTTGCCGCCGATGACACCCTGACCGGTGTCGCCGCCGGCACCACCTCCAGCGCCAGCGTGCTGGCCAACGACTCGCTCAATGGCAACTCGCCGCCGTCCGGTTCCTCGGTGGTGCTGAGCCTGGTCGGCGCGCCGGCCGGTTATGCGATCACCGCGCAGGGCACGATCAGCGTGCCGTCCACCGCTGTCTCCGGTCCGGTCACCCTGACCTACCAGATCTGCGAAGCCGCAGCGGCCAACAACTGCGATACCGCCAGCGTCACCGTGGTGGTCAGCCCGTCGCCGCAGCCGGATGCCTTCGCCGTGCAGGTCGCGCAGACGCTGTCGGCCAGCGTGGCCGGCAACGACAACGTACCTCCGGGCGCGCTGTACAGCGTGCAGGGCACCGCGCCGGATGGGCTGGTGATGACCGCCACCGGTGCCTTCACCTACACGCCGCCGGCGGGTCGCCTGGGCGTGGTCACCTTCAATTACCAGGTCTGCCTGCCGGCGCCGAACGCGGCAGTCTGTGGCGTCACGACCGCCACCCTCACGATCAACAACGGCACCCTCGTGGCCGGCGACGACAGCTTGAGCAACATCGCGCCGGGCAGCACCGTGGGCACCAGCGTGCTGGCCAACGATTCGCTCAACGGCGTGTCGCCACCGGCTGCCGGTACGGTGACGCTGGCCCTGGTCGGGGCACCGGCCGGCTTCTCGATCAGTGCCGATGGCCTGATCACCGTGGGCACCGGCGTGCAGTCCGGCCCGACCACGCTGACCTACCGGATCTGCGAGGCCGCCTCGCCGGCCAACTGCGACACCGCCAGCGTGCTGGTGGTGGTCAGCCCGGCGCCGCAGCCGGATGCCTTCGCCGTGCAGGCCGGGCAGACGCTGGCCAACAGCGTGGCCGGCAACGACAACATGCCGGTGGGTTCCACCTGGAGCGTGCAGGGCACCGCACCGGCCGGGCTGGCCTTCGACGCCAATGGCAGCTTCACCTATGCACCGCCGGCCGGCACCGCCGGGCCGATCACAGTGACCTACCAGGCCTGCCTGCCGGCACCGAACGCGGCACTGTGCGGCACCACCACGTTCACCCTCAACATCAACAACGGCGACCTGGTGGCTGGCGATGACGTCATCACCGGCGTGGTTGCCGGTGGCACGTCGGCGGCCAGCGTGCTGGCCAACGACCGACTCAACGGCGCCAGCCCGGCCCCGGCGGCCGGGGTGCGGCTGTCGCTGGTGGGTGCGCCGGCCGGCTTCACCCTGAACCCGGATGGCACGATCACCGTCGGCAGCGGCGTGCTGGCCGGTTCCACCACGCTGACCTACCAGCTGTGTGAAGCGGCGGCGGCCAACAACTGCGACACCGCCAGCGTGACCCTGGTGGTGACCCCGACGCCGCAGGCCGATGCCTTCTCGGTGCAGGCCGGGCAGCAGCTGGCCAACAGCGTGGCCGGCAACGACAGCATGCCGGCCGGTTCGAGCTGGAACATGCAGGCCACCGCGCCCACCGGCCTGGTGTTCAACGCCGATGGCAGCTTCACCTACACGCCGCCGGTCGGCACCCTCGGTGCGGTCAGCTTCACCTACCAGGCCTGCCTGCCGGCGCCGAACGGCAGCGTCTGCGGCACCGCCACGGTCACCCTCAACGTCAACACCGGCACCCTGGTGGCCGGCGATGACAGCTTCAGCAACATCGGCCCGGGCACGGCCACGCCCAGCGTGCTGGCCAACGATTCGCTCAACGGTGTGACGCCGCCGCCGGCCGCCTCGGTGTCGCTGAGCCTGGTGGGTGCGCCCACCGGCTTCGGCATCAACCCGGATGGCACGATCAGCGTCGGCAGCGGCGTGGTGTCGGGCAGCACTACGCTGACCTACCAGATCTGCGAAGTGGCGGCCTCCAGCAACTGCGCCATCGCCAGCGTCAGCGTGGTGGTGAGCCCGGCGCCGCAGGCCGATGCCTTCAGCGTGCAGGCGGGGCAATCGGTGAACAACAACGTGGCCGGCAACGACAACATGCCGGCCGGTTCGACCTTCAGCCTGCAGGGCGCGACGCCGGCGGGCCTGCTGTTCAACAGCGATGGCAGCTTCAGCTACACGCCGCCGGCGGGCACCACCGGACCGGTGACCTTCACCTACCAGACCTGCCTGCCGGCGCCGAACGCGGCGCTGTGTGGCACCGCCACGGTCACCCTCAACGTCAACAGCGGCACCCTGGTGGCCGGCAACGACAGCTTCACCGGCATCGCGCCGGGCGGTACCACGCCCAGCGTGCTGGCCAATGATTCGCTCAATGGCGTGTCGCCGCCGGCCGCTGGCAGCGTCAACGTCAGCCTGGTCGGTGCGCCGGCCGGCTTCACCATCGCTGCCGACGGCACGATCAGCATCGGCACCGGCGTCACCTCCGGCACCACCACGCTGACCTACCAGGTCTGCGAAGCGGCAGCCTCGAGCAACTGCGCCACCGCCACGATCAATCTGGTGGTCAGCCCGGCGCCGCAGGCCGATGCCTTCAGCGCGCAGGCCGGCCAGGTGCTGTCCAACACGGTGGCGGGCAACGACAACCTGCCGGCCGGCGCCAGCTTCAGCGTGCAGGGCGCGAGCCCGCCGGGCCTGGTGTTCAACACCGATGGCAGCTTCACCTATGCGCCGCCGGTCGGCACCACCGGCGTGGTCGACTTCACCTACCAGGCCTGCCTGCCCGCACCGAATGCGGTGCTGTGCAACACCGCCACGGTCAGCTTCAACATCGGCACCGGCACCCTGCTGGCGGGCAACGACAGCTTCAGCGGCATCGCCCCGGGCGGTACCACGCCCAGCGTGCTGGCCAATGATTCGCTCAATGGCGTGTCGCCGCCCGCCGCCGGTACGGTCACCCTGGGCCTGGTCGGCGCACCGGCCGGTTTCGCGATCAATGCCGACGGCACGATCAGCATCGGCGGCGGTGTCACCTCGGGTGCCACCACGCTGACCTACCGCGTGTGCGAAGCGGCGGCGCCCAGCAACTGCGCCACCGCCACAGTGGCCGTGGTGGTCAGCCCCGTGCCGCAGGCCGATGCCTTCAGCGTGGCGGCCGGGCAGGCGCTGTCGAACACGGTGGCCGGCAACGACAACCTGCCGGCCGGCTCCAGCTGGAGCGTGCAGGGCGCCACGCCGGCGGGCCTGGTGTTCAACACCGATGGCAGCTTCACCTACACGCCGCCAGTGGGCACCACCGGTGCGGTCACCTTCACCTACCAGGCCTGCCTGCCGGCACCGGATGCGGCGCTGTGCGGCACCGCCACGGTCACCCTCAACGTCAACACCGGTACCTTGGTGGCCGGCGATGACAGCTTCACCGGCATCGCTCCAGGCGGCACCACGCCGAGCGTGCTCGGCAACGACGCGCTCAATGGCGTCACCCCGCCGCCGGCGAACACGGTGACCTTGGGCCTGGTCGGTGCACCGGCCGGCATCAGCATCAATCCCGATGGCACGATCAGCATCGGCAGCGGCGTGCCGTCCGGCCCGACCACCATCAGCTACCAGGTGTGCGAAGTGGCGGCGCCCAGCAACTGCGCCAACGCGATGGTGAGCGTGGTGGTCAGCCCGGCGCCGCAGCCGGATGCCTTCAGCGTGCGTGCGGGCCGGGTGCTGTCGAACACGGTGGCCGGCAACGACAACGTGCCGGCCGGCTCGAGCTGGAGCGTGCAGGGCGCAACGCCGCCGGGCCTGGTGTTCAACGCCGATGGCAGCTTCACCTACACGCCGCCGGCCGGCACCCTCGGCGCGGTCACCTTCACCTACCAGGTGTGCCTGCCGGCGCCCAATGCCGCGCAGTGCGGCACCGCGTCGGTCACCCTCAACGTCAACACCGGCACCCTGCTGGCGGGCGATGACAGCTTCAGCGGCATCGCCCCGGGCGGCACCACGACCAGCGTGCTGGCCAACGATTCGCTCAACGGCGTCTCGCCGCCGGCGGCCGGTACCGTCACCCTGACCCTGGTCGGCGCACCGGCCGGTTTCGGCATCAACCCGGATGGCACGATCAGCATCGGTACCGGCGTCACCTCCGGGCCGACCACGGTCACCTACCAGGTCTGCGAAGTAGCCGCGCCCGGCAACTGCGCCACCGCCAGCGTGACCGTGGTGGTCAGCCCCGCGCCGCAGCCGGATGCCTTCAGCGTGCAGGCCGGGCAGACCCTGGCCAACAGCGTGGCCGGCAACGACAACATGCCGGCGGGTTCGGTGTGGAGCGTGCAGGGCGCGACCCCGGCCGGCCTGCTGTTCAACGCCGATGGCAGCTTCACCTACACCCCGCCGGTGGGCACCAGCGGGCCGGTCAGCTTCACCTATGAGGTCTGCCTGCCGGCGCCGAACGCGGCCCTGTGCAGCACGGCCACCGTCACCTTCAACGTGGGCGGCGCGGCCAACGTGGTGCTGGCGGTCAACGATGATTTCAGCGGCACGCCGGTCGATCCGTCGGTGGGCGGTACCATCGCCCGCTCGGTGCTGGACAACGACAGCTTCAACAACGTCTCGCCGCCGCCGGTCGGCAGCGTGGTGGCCAGCCTGACCGGCAGCACGCCGGGCTACACCATGAACAACCAGGGCCAGATCATGGTGGCCCCGGGCGTGCAGGCCGGACAGGTGCAGCTGGCCTACCAGCTGTGCGAGAACGGCGTGCCGACGAACTGCACCACCGCCATCGCCACGGTGCTGGTGCAGGGCCCGGTGGGCGCGCTGCTGGCGGTGGACGACACAGGTGGCCCCGTCGGTCCGGAAGGCCGCGCCCGCCTGCTCAACGTGCTGGCCAACGACACCTTCAACAGTGCCACGCTGGATCCGGCCCAGGTGAACTTCACGCCAGTGGCCACCACTGCGCTGACCTTCAGTGCCGATGGCTGGGTGGACGTGGCCGCAGGCCTGGCGCCGGGCAGCTACAGCACCACCTACACGCTGTGCCTGGTCAGCCAGCCCACCGTCTGCGATGTCGGCACCGTCACCGTGACCGTCATCGCCGCCGAGCCGGGCGTGGTGGCCGAGGATGACCGGATCGACATGCCGCAGAACGGCGTGGTGGACATCGACGTGCTCGGCAACGACCGCATGGATGGCACGCCGGTGGATCCGGCCACGGTCACCGTCACCATCACCGCGCCGCCGCCGTATGGCGATGCCACGGTGCTGCCGAACAAGCGCATCCGTTTCGCGGTGCTGGCCAACTTCGCCGGTGTCCAGAGCCTGGATTACCAGGTCTGCGATGTCGCCGATCCGTCAATGTGTGCCAGTGCATCGGTGGCCATTGCCGTCGAGCCGAACGTGCTGACCCTGGCCGACGATGCGGTGACGGCCGAGACCAGCGGCCCGCTGCTGATCAACGTGCTGGCCAACGACAGCACCCGCACCGCGCCGCTGGACCCGGCTTCGCTGCGGGTGGCTGCCGCGCCGACCCACGGCACCGTGCAGTGCGCCAACGGGGTGTGCACCTACACGCCGGCCGCGGACTTCAGCGGCACCGACAGCTTCCGCTACCGCGTCTGCGACCTGAGCGTGCCGATCCCGCTGTGCGCCGAAGCCAACGTGGCGGTGACGGTGGCCGGCCAGCAGGCCGTGCTGCGCCTGACCAAGGTGGCCGCCAAGCGCACGGCGCAGATCGGCGACCTGGTGCGCTACACCGTCACCATCGACAACGTGGGTGAGGTCGATGCCAACGGCGCCACGCTGCTGGATACGCTGCCGCCGGGCTTCACCTTCGTCAGCGGTGGCTTCGCGGTGCGCGATGCCGACAACGATGCACGCACCAGCGGCGTGCAGCCGCTGCGCATCGACGGCATCGACGTGCCGGTGGGCGAGCGCGCTACGGTGGTCTACTACCTGCGCGTCGGCGCGGGTACCGGCACCGGTGTGCACACCAACCGCATCACCGCCATCGACGGGCAGAACCGCAGCATCGCCAACGTGGCCACGGCCGACGTCGAGGTCAGCGTCGATCCGCTGCTGGATGAAAGCCTGATCGTCGGCAGCGTGTTCGACGACCGCAACGGCAACGGCATCCAGGACGATGGCGAGCGCGGCATCCCCGGCGTGCGCGTGGCAGCGGTGGAAGGCCTGGTGATGGAAACCGATGCCTTCGGCCGCTACCACCTGGTCGGCATTCCGGGCGGCGAAGCCCGCGGCCGCAACTTCATCCTCAAGGTCGATCCGTCGACGCTGCCGGCCGGTGCGCGCTTCACCACGCCCAACCCGCTGGTCCGGCGCATCACCCCCGGACTGCCGGTGCGCTTCGACTTCGGCGTGCGCATGCCCGACGGTGCCCTCAGCAGCGAAAGCGTACCCGCCGCCGCCGTGCCGCGCCCGGCGAGGGTGGAACTCGGCCAGGCGCTGTTCGCCAGCGGCAGCGCCACGCTGGCCGCCGACCGTGCCAGCGTGCTGGGCAAGGCCGCCCAGGCACTGGTGGCGCGCGGCGGGGGCCGCGTGCTGCTGGTCGCTGCGGCGGGCGAGGACGCTCTGGCCGGGCAGCGTGCGCAGACGGTGCGCGATGCACTGGCCAGCCGCCTGCCGGCCGAGGTCGCCGCCGCCACACGCATCGAAGTGCACGGCAGCGATGGCCGCGTGCTTCAGCAGCTGGCGATCGAGCCGCCCGGCAGGCTGCCACCGCCGGCCGGTTCCCGCAGCGGGGAGGGGCGCTGAGATGAAGACCAACCACCGGAGTCCTGCCCTGATCGTGCGCGCCCTGCTTCCCCATGCGATGTCCTGCAGCCTGTTCGCCCTGCTGCTGGCCACTCCCCCGGTGCTGGCCCAGCAGGGCGTGCCGGTACCGGCCAACGATGTGCGTTGCGAGGGCGACACCTGCCGCAGCAATGACGGTGAGCTGCTGCGGATCGGTGATGACGCCGACGCACCGCTGCTGCCCCTGCCAGGCCACGGTGATCCATCGGCCACCGGCAGCGTGCCGCTGGCACCGGCGGTGACCCCCGACGTGTCCGCGCGTGGCGGCCAGTTCATGGCCGAGCTGCCCAACGGCGGCGTGGTCTGGGCCACTGAAGACCCCAGCATGGTGCCGCCCAGCCTGAGCGTGCAGGCCGCGGCCACCGTGCCGTTCGAGAACGGCCGGGTGATCCGCCCGCTGCGCTTCCACAGCTACAACAACTACGCCTCCTTCATCGACAAGCTGGAAGTCACCCTGTACCGCGGCACCGACACCGACCTGGTGACCCCGCTGGCGCGCATCGAGCTGCCGTCCGACTACGTAGGCGATGCCGAATGGGGTGGCAGCGTGCCGGAGCAGTTCAAGCTGCGCACCGGCGATGAACTGATCTACGTGGCGCGCGCGTATGGTGCCGGCGGTGCGTTCGATGAAACGCAGATCCAGCGCATCCAGCTGGTGACCCCGGCCGACTTCGACCGTGGCCTGCAGGTGACCCGCGACAACGTGCAGAAGACCCTGGGCCAGGCGCTGGATGGGGCCAACGCGCAGGACCTGCAGGTCAGCAACAGCATCTACGGGCAGAGCATGCTGCGCCTGCAGAACATTCCCATCCACGGCTCGCGCGTGCGCCTGTACGGCCGCAACCTGGAACCGAACAGCCGGGTGCGCATCAACGGCCAGGATTTCCCGGTCGATCTGGAGCAGAAGTTCGCCGCCGAGTTCCTCGAGCCGGTCGGCCAGCACCGCTATGACGTGCGGGTGGAATCGCGCGATGCACCGTCGGCGCAGCGCCAGCTGGACGTGGACGTGACCGGTCGCTACCTGTTCCTGGTCGCCATCGCCGATGTCACCCTTTCAAAGAACAGTGCCAGTGGCAACGTGCAGCCACTGGCCGCCGATGACCGCGACACCGATGGCTTCCTCAGCGAAGGCCGGCTGGCGTTTTACCTGAAGGGCAAGATGCGCGGCAAATACCTGGTAACCGCGCAGGCGGACACCCAGGACCGCGAGCTGAAGTACCTGTTCCGCGATTTCAGCCGCGCCGATGCGCAGGACGTGTTCCGCCGTCTCGACCCGGACCTGTACTACCCGGTGTACGGCGACGATTCCACCACCTACCGCGACGTTGATACGCAGGGCCGCCTGTACCTGCGCGTGGACTGGGACCAGAGCCAGGCCCTGTGGGGCAACTTCGCCACCGGCATCACCGGCACCGAGTACGGCCAGTACGTGCGTTCGCTGTACGGCGGCGCGTTGAACTGGCGCTCGCTGTCGGCCACGCCGCTGGGTGAAGCGCGTTCGCAGCTGAAGGTATTCGGTTCGGAAGCGCAGTCGGCGCCGGGCCACAGCGAATTTCTCGGCACCGGCGGCAGCCTGTACTACCTGCGCCATACCGACCTGCTGCCGGGCTCGGAACAGGTGGTGCTGGAAGTGCGCGACCGCACCACCGGCCGCACCGAAACCCGCGCCACCCTGCAGGAAGGCGTGGACTACGAGATCGACGACCTGCAGGGCCGGCTGATCCTGACCCGGCCGCTGGCGCAGCTGACCCGCGAGAACGTGCGCAGCATCACCCGCGACATGCCGCTGGATGGCTACGACCAGCTGCTGCTGGTGGACTACGAATACGTGCCGCTGGGCTTCAGCAGCAACGACGTGACCTACGGCGCGCGCGGCCGCCAGTGGATCGGTGACCACGTGGCGGTGGGCGGCACCTGGGTGGAAGAAAACCGCAGCGGCGAGAACTACAGCCTGAAGGGCGCCGACCTGACCCTGCAGGCCGGCCGCGGCACCTACCTGAAGATGGAACAGACCCGCACCGATGCCACCGCAGCGCCGGTGTTCTATTCGGACAACGGCGGCCTCAGCTTCATCCGCCGCAACCCGTACGAAGGCCGCCGTTCGGGCAAGGCCTCGGCGGTGGAGGCGCGCGCCAACCTGCGCGAGCTCGGCTGGACCACTCAGGACTGGAGCCTGGGCGCCTGGTGGCGCGACGTCGACGCCGGCTTCTCGGTGGCGCGCCAGGACACCGGCCTGCCGATCCAGGAATACGGCGCGGAGTTCCTCGGCTATCTCACCGACGATTTCAGCCTGTACGGCCGCCACACCCGCACCGAGCAGGGTGAACTGGCGCTGGAGCAGAGCCAGCTGACCGCCGAATGGCGGCTGGGCAACGACGGCCAGCTGACCGGCGAACTGCGCCGGGTGCGCGAGGAGCAGGCGCTGCAGGATGTCTCCGCGCTGCTGGCGGCGATCGGCTACCGCCAGCGCTTCGGTTCCTCGTGGGAGCTGTACGGTACCGGCCAGGTGACCCTGGACGATGACGGCGGTGCCTACGAGAAGAACGACCTGCTCACCCTAGGCGCGCGCTACCTGTTCGGCGACCGCAGCAGCGTGGGTGCCGAACTGAGTGGCGGCAGCCGCGGCCACGGCGGCAAGGTCGATGCCGAATACCGCATGGCACCCGACCACAGCCTCTACGGCAGCTACAGCTACAGCACCGACCGCACCGGCACCGATCCGCTGTTCGACAGCGGCCTGCAGAGCGGCTGGACGGTCGGCCAGCGCTGGCGCCTGAGCAACCAGGTGAATGTCTACAACGAGAGCCAGTACCTGAAGGACCGCCGCCAGGACAGCGCGGGCCTGGTGCACACCTTCGGCATGGACTTCTACCCGGCACAGGGCTGGAACCTGGGCTTCACCCTGATGGACGGCGAGCTGGAATCCACCGTGGGCCGGATCAACCGCCGTGCCTACAGTGTCAGCGGCGGCCGCACCGATGCGGTGGCGCAATGGAGCAGCAAGCTGGAATACCGCCGCGACAGCGGTGCCGAACAGCGCGAGCAGTGGGTGACCACCAACCGCCTGCTGTACAAGCTCAACGAAGACTGGCGCTTCGCCCTGCGCGCGAACTACGCCGACACCCAGGACCGTATCAACCCCGTGGCCGATGCCAAGCTGGTGGAGTCCAATGTCGGCTTTGCCTGGCGCCCGCACGACAACACGCGCTGGGCCGGCTTCGGCAAGTTCACCTATCTCTATGACGTGGCGTCACTGGGCCAGGAAGGCGGCAACCTGTACGACCAGCGCTCGCAGGTGCTGTCGCTGGAGGGCATCCGCCAGATCGGCGAGCGCTGGGAAATGGCCGCCAAGCTGGCGTCGCGCTGGGGCGACTACCGCACCGGCCGTGGCGAGGGCGCCTGGCTGGACAGCCGCGCCGACTTCGCCGCCCTGCAGCTGCGTTACCGCCTGTTCGCGGAGTGGGAAGGGCTGGCCGAGCACCGCTGGCTGAAGGTACGCGATGGCGGCGTGCGCAAGGGCTGGCTGCTGGGCATGGACCGCCGCGTGGGCGAGAACTTCAAGGTCGGCGTAGGCTACAACTTCACCGAATTCAGCGATGACATGACCGAGCTGAAGTACGACCAGAAGGGGTTCTTCCTGAACATGGCCGGCTATTATTGAGACCGCCCGAGGGCGGTCCTGGGGCCTTGGGCTGAACGACCGGCAACATCGTCGGGCTGAATGGGGTGGCGCCGTGGGATTTTGCGGCCCAAAACGACCATTCATGCACCTGGCTCGCTTCAAGTGGTTGATTTTGAACGTGTTCGATCATGGTCGAGCCTGCTCGCCATTGTCATCAATTCGCGATAGGGTAGGGATGTTGAATCGCCCAGTGTTCTGTTCACGGAACACTGGAACTTCCTCCCGCTTTAGCAGTCCAAAAGCCGGACTGCTAAGATGAGCCCTATGAGCCAGAACACCTCTACTGCCCTTGTGGCAAACAATCTCCCGATTCCCAGTGCGCTCGGTTCGCTGGACGCCTACATCGGTGCCGTGCACCAGATTCCGGTGCTGTCGGTCGATGACGAACAGGACCTGGCCCGTCGTTTCCGCGACGGTGACGATCTGGACGCCGCACGTGAGCTGGTGCATTCGCACCTGCGCTTCGTGGTGCACGTGGCCCGCGGTTACAACGGCTACGGCCTTGCGCTGGGCGACCTGATCCAGGAAGGCAACATCGGCCTGATGAAGGCGGTCAAGCGCTTCGACCCCGACATGGGCGTGCGCCTGGTGTCCTTCGCCGTGCATTGGATCCGTGCCGAAATGCACGAGTTCATCCTCAAGAACTGGCGCATCGTCAAGGTCGCCACGACCAAGGCGCAGCGCAAGCTGTTCTTCAACCTGCGCAAGTCGAAGACGCGCCTGGGCTGGATGAACGCGGCCGAAGTCAGCGCCGTCGCCAAGGACCTGAACGTGTCCGAGCGCGAGGTCATGGAAATGGAATCGCGCCTGTCCGGTCGCGATATCGGTTTCGATGCGCCGACCGATGAGGACAACGACCACGCCCCGCCGTCACCGGCTGCGTTCCTGGTGTCCAACGACGAAGACCCGTCGATGGCCTATGAGCGCGAGGACAGCGAAGACAACCAGATGCAGCTGCTGCGCGAAGGCCTGGCCGAGCTGGATGCCCGCTCTCGCGACATCATCCGCCGCCGCTGGCTGGATGCCGACAGCAAGGTGACGCTGCAGGAACTGGCCGATGAGTACGGCGTGTCCGCCGAGCGCATCCGTCAGGTCGAAGCGAACGCGCTGAAGAAGATGAAGGCGCTGTTTACCGCGTAAGCGGGAAGGCGTTGGAATGACGAAGGCCCGGCAGTGATGCCGGGCCTTTCTTTTTCCGCCTGCGGCGATTCACGCATGGCGCGGGTCTTGGCCACGTCTCGGCACTGACGATTCCTACGCCGACACACGTCAGATCCTGATTTTCACACCATGCCACTAAGTGGGACAGTTTCAACCGCAGCATACGCCGGTCTGAGCTGACGGAAGGCGCGCTGTGCCGGACGGTGGATGAAATGCGCCGGGGGCTGATCGACGCCAACCTGGGCGGTGGCGTCTTCAAGAAGGGGGTCGCCTTGCCGGGACGTGGCAAGCGCGGCAGTGTCCGTACTCTGATTGCGACGCAGCGCGGGAGTCACTGGTTCTTTCTCTTTGGCTATGAGAAGAACCAGCGTGCAACGATCAGCACTTCAGAACGCGACTTGCTCCTGGGGCTTGCGACTGACCTGTTCGGTATGAGCGGTACACAGATCGCGTCTGCTTTGATGTCCGGAGAACTCTATGAAATCTGTCATGGCCAAAACCCCTGAACGCAAGCGTGCCAAGAGCGCGCTGCTGGAAGCGATCTACGACACGGCGAACGGACTTCACGCGCATGGCGTCATCGACAAGCGCAGGATGAGTACCTATGAGGCTCTCTGCCTTGAAACCGTACCCGAGTACAGCAGTGCGCAGATCCGAGCGCTGCGGACCTCGCTGAGGCTCAGTCAGCCGGTCTTTGCAGGCGTTCTCAATACCAGCGTTTCCACCGTACGCAGCTGGGAGCAAGGCGAGAGGAAGCCCAGTGGGCCCTCACTGAAACTCCTGAACCTGATTGATCGGAAGGGACTCGAAGCAGTCCTCTAAAGCAGAGGCCCGGCGTTGCCGGGCCTCCTTCGTCGGTGCTGTTCATCCACGCATGGCGTGGATCTACTGGGCATTACCCCTCGCGTGCGATCGCGCGCCAGCCGATGTCGGTGCGGTGGAACTCGTTGGCCCACGTCACCTTGGCCACGCTGGCATAGGCGTTGGCCTGCGCGTCGCGCACGCTGTCGCCCAGCGCGGCCACGCACAGCACGCGGCCGCCGGCGCTGAGCACCTGGCCCTGTGCATCCAGCGTGGTGCCGGCATGGAATACCTTGGCGTTGGCGGGCACCTCGTCCAGACCAGAGATGACGTCACCGGTGATCGGGGCTTCCGGGTAGGGCTTGGCGGCCAGTACCACGCCCAGCGACGGGCGCGGATCCCACTGCGCGTCCACCTGGTCCAGGCGGCCATCGATGGCCGCTTCCACCAGATCCACCAGGTCCGACTGCAGGCGCAGCATCACCGGCTGGGTTTCCGGATCGCCGAAGCGCACGTTGAACTCGATCACCTTCGGCGCGCCGTTGGCATCGATCATCAGGCCGGCATAGAGGAAGCCGGTGAACGGGATGCCGTCGGCGATCATGCCCTGCACGGTCGGGTTCACCACCTCGCGCATCACCCGGGCATGCACCTCGGGCGTCACCACCGGCGCGGGCGAGTAGGCGCCCATGCCACCGGTGTTCGGGCCGGTGTCGCCGTCGCCGACGCGCTTGTGATCCTGCGAGGTCGCCATCGGCAGCGCGTGCACGCCGTCGACCATCGAAATAAAGCTGGCTTCCTCGCCATCGAGGAACTCCTCGATGACCACGCGGGCGCCGGCATCGCCGAAGGCGTTGCCCGAGAGCATGTCACGCACCGCGTCCTCGGCCTCGGCCTGGGTCATCGCCACGATCACGCCCTTGCCGGCAGCCAGGCCATCGGCCTTGACCACGATCGGGGCGCCCTTCTCGCGGAGGTAGGCCAGCGCCGCGTCCACGTCGGTGTGCACGGCGTAGAACGCGGTGGGGATGTTGTGGCGGGCCAGGAAGTCCTTGGCGTAGGCCTTGCTGCCTTCCAGCTGCGCGGCGGCGGCGGTCGGCCCGAAGATGCGCAGGCCGGCGGCGCGGAAGCGGTCGACCACGCCGGCCACCAGCGGCACTTCCGGGCCGACCACGGTCAGCGTCACGCCTTCGGCCTGGGCCAGCGCGAGCAGGCCGTCGATGTCGGTCACCTTCACCGCCACGTTGCGGCACTTGCCTTCATTGGCGGTGCCGGCGTTGCCGGGCGCCACGATCACTTCAGTGACACGGGAGGACTGGGCCAGCTTCCATGCCAGGGCGTGTTCGCGGCCGCCAGAGCCGATGACGAGGATTTTCATTGCGGGGAGATCCTGGGAGACAGAAGTGGAAGGGGGCGGGGAAGTCGGTCAGGTGGGCTTTCTGCTGGATGCCAAGCGCTTTGCCTCGGCGCTGAGATTGGCAAGATCAAGCTCGGCCTCGCGTTCGGAAGCGATCATTGCAGACGCACGTCGTGTCGCGTCGAATTCTGCGTAACGTTCGGTGATGATGGCTTCCATCTGTTCGTTGGACACGCGACCGGCGCCATCGAGAATGGCGCGCTCGTTGAAATCAAGGAAGCGATCGGTCTGCCTGATCCAGTCAAGCATGCGGGTTTCAATGCGTCGCTCGGCGCGATCCTCAGCGAAATCCAGGAACATCGAGACGAGGCGGTTGAGCTGTTCAAGCTCCTGCTGGAGCAGGTAGTTCTTGGAGACGACGGCATCTGACTTGCGGGGTTTGTCACCGGTCCAGTTGGTCAGGCCCATGTGCAGAGCGTTGGAATCGGCGCGTTCCACGATCAGCTGTGCGGCCGTGCGGCCGGTAACAGCGTAGACCAGCTTGTTCTGGATGGTGGCAAAGAACGTCCTGGCGGTGGCTGCGCTACCGTCGTAGTCAGAGCTGCTGACTTTGAACAGTTCGCGCAGTGTCTGGTAGAAGCGCTTTTCCGAACTGCGGATATCGCGGATGCGGTGCAGCAGTTCCTTGAAGTAGTCCGCACGCTCCGCATCCTTGAGGCGCTCGTCATCCAGAAGAAAGCCTTTGACCAGATACTCGGACAGGGCATCGCCGGCCCATCGACGGAACTGACTTCCGCGGGGAGAGCGAACGCGGAATCCAACCGCCAGAATCATCTCCAATCGATAGAGCTGAACGGAACGATTGACCGTGCGCTTGCCCTCGGTTTGAACTGTCAAGTAATCCTTGACGGTTCCCTCGGCCCTCAGTTCGCCATCCTGGAGGACGTTGCGGACGTGAAGACTGATGTTCTGCTTGGTCGTATCAAACAGCTCGGCCATCTCGCCCTGGGTCATCCATACCGTCCCCTCCGCAGCGCGCAGGTGGACTTCCGTCCGGCCATCGTCGGTGCGGTAGAGGATCAGTTCGCCGAGGGGTCTGTTCATGGCCGGTCGATGTGCCTCACTCGCAGCCCTCGCGTTGCAGCGCGTCGGGGAAGGAATAGGTCCAGGTCTTCGGGTCCAGCGTGAAGCGGTGCGTGCGGCGCACGTTGTTGCCGCCACAGCTGCTGCCGGTTTCCTCGATCAGCAGCGGCCAGGTGCGCGCGCTGCGGTTGCTGTCGTCCATGCGCAGTTCGAAGTCGACGTCGAACATGCGGGTGCGGCAGTCTTCGGCCTGCTCGGCGTCGTCGCAGTCGTAGGCCGCGGTGTTGTCGATGTGGCTGCGCACGCTGCCGGCATCCACCAGACCGTTCGGGCCGGGCAGGATGAAGCTCTGCGTCTGCAGCGAGTAGCCCTGGCCGTACCAGCCGCTGACGTTGCGGAAGCCGTAGAAATCGCTGCCGAAGCGCAGGATCTCGACGCTGCCCGGGCGGCCGCTGCTGCCATAGGTGCCGCCGGTCAGCTCGGCCGCCACGTCGAAGCCGTCGGCGGCCGGGCGCAGCACGTAGAAGTCGATGGTGCCCGCGTCGGCATGGCCGGCGTTGGTCACTTCGCCGCACACCGCCAGCAGCTGCTGCCAGCTGTCACCGTTCACCACCGGCTGCTCGGCGCACACCGCCCAGTCCACCGGGCGGCTGTCACCGTCCTGCGCCCAGCTGCCGCGCCAGTCGCCGGACAGTTGCGCGTCCTTGCCGTAGCGCGCCGTCAGGAAGGCCTGCAGGCGCGCGGTACGGCTGGCATGCCCGGCCGCTGCGGTGCTGCCCGCGGCGGGCGTCTCTGCCTGCGGGGCAGTGGCGGGCGCCGGCTGGGCGGCCGGCTTGCAGCCGGCCAGCAGGACCGCGCCCAGCAGGGCGGGCAGAAGCAGGGGTTTGATCGAAACTGCGGACATCCGTGTCGCTCCAGGATCAGTGGCGGAAGTGGCGAACGCCGGTGAACACCATGGCCAGGCCATGTTCGTCGGCGGCGGCGATCACTTCGGCGTCGCGCATCGAACCGCCCGGCTGGATGACCGCCTTGATGCCGGCGGCCGCCGCGGCATCGATGCCGTCGCGGAACGGGAAGAACGCATCGGAGGCCATCACCGAACCTTCCACCACCAGGTTCGCGTCGGCCGCCTTGATGCCGGCGATGCGCGCGGAATAGACGCGGCTCATCTGCCCGGCGCCGACGCCGATCGTGCGGTTGTCCTTGGCGTACACAATCGCGTTGGACTTCACGAACTTGGCCACCTTCCACGCGAACAGCAGGTCGGTGAACTGCTTGTCGGTCGGTGCCAGCCTGCTCACCACCTTCAGCTCATCGCGGGTCATGCCGCGGTTGTCGGAAGACTGCAGCAGCAGGCCCGAGCCCACGCGCTTGCTGTCGAAGTTGTTCAGGCCATCACCGTGCGGGATGCGCAGCACGCGCACGTTGGCCTTCTTCTGCGCGTATTCCAGCGCGGCCGGCTCGTAGTCCGGGGCGATCAGCACTTCAACGAACTGGCGGTCGAGGATGACTTTCGCGGTAGCAGCGTCCAGCGGCTTGTTGAAGGCGATGATGCCGCCGAAGGCGCTGGTCGGGTCGGTGGCGTAGGCCAGCTCGTAGGCATCGCCGTTGCCGGCACCGACGGCCACGCCGCACGGGTTGGCGTGCTTGACGATGACGCAGGCCGGCGCATCGAACTGGCGCACGCATTCCCACGCTGCATCGGCATCGGCCAGGTTGTTGTAGCTCAGTTCCTTGCCCTGCAGCTGCTGGAACGTGGCCAGGGTGCCCGGCACCGGGTACAGGTCGCGGTAGAACGCGCCGCTCTGGTGCGGGTTTTCGCCGTAGCGCAGGTCCATCACCTTCACAAAGGTGGAGTTCATCTGCGCCGGGTACTCGGCACGCGCCGGCACGGCGGCGTCGGTGGCGGTGACCGCCGACAGGTAGTTGCTGATGGCCGCGTCGTACTGGGCCACGCGGTTGAACGCGGCCACGGAGAAGGCGAAGCGGGTGCCCGCGCTCAGCTGGCCATCGTTGGCGTCCAGCGAGGCCAGCAGTTCGGCGTACTGCGACGGGTCGGTGGCCACCGCCACGCGGGCGAAGTTCTTGGCCGCCGAGCGCAGCATGGCCGGGCCGCCGATGTCGATGTTCTCCACCGCGTCGGCCAGGGTGCAGTCGGCCTTGGCGGTGACCGCTTCGAACGGGTACAGGTTCAGTACCAGCAGGTCGATGGCGCCGATGCCGTGCTCGGCCATCACCGCGTCATCCAGGCCCGAACGGCCGAGCAGGCCGCCGTGCACCATCGGGTGCAGGGTCTTGACCCGGCCGTCCATCATTTCCGGGAAACCAGTGACGTCGGCCACGTCCTTCACGGCCAGGCCCGCATCGCGGATCGCCTTGGCGGTGCCGCCGGTGGACAGCAGCTCGACGCCGCGGGTGGCCAGCGCGGTGGCCAGCTCGGCCAGGCCGGTCTTGTCGGAAACGGAAAGGAGGGCCCGACGGACGGGCAACAGATCAGCAGTCATGGGGACAGGGCAATCGGCAGCGGAGCGGGGCCGATATTGTAGTTCGTGGGGGGCGGTGGCGGGCGCTGCCGGCGCGCATTGCTGGCCCCGGCAGGGGAAAACGGCCTGCATCGGCATGCCGGGCTGAACACGCTATGGGGTAGGCTATGCCGGAACTGCCAGGGATCAGCGGGTTCAGATCGTGTCGATCTATGCTTTGAAGGGACGTTTCCAGGACCTCCTGCGTCCGGCCGTGCGCGGGCTCTACCGCCTCGGCATCACCGCCAACACGGTGACCGTGGCCGCCGCCGTGGTCTCGTTGCTGGTGGCCGCCACCGTGTGGTGCTGTGCGCCTGCGCAGCCGCTGCTGTACCTGCTGCTGCCGCTGTGGATGCTGCTGCGCATGGCCCTCAACGCCGTCGACGGCATGCTGGCCCGAGAGTTCGGCCAGCAGTCCAGGCTGGGCGCCTACCTGAACGAGTTGTGTGATGTGATCGCCGATGCCGCGCTGTACCTGGCCCTGCTCAACGTGCCGGGCATACGGCCCGAGGCGCTGTGGCTGCTGGCCTGGACCGCGGCGCTGAGCGAATACGCCGGCGTGCTGGGGCTGATGGTCGGTGCCAGCCGCCGCTATGACGGCCCGATGGGCAAGAGCGACCGCGCCTTCGTGATCGGGGCGCTGGGCCTGCTGCTGGCGTTCGGGTGGGTTGGCGCGATGACGGTCACTGGCGTGGCTGCGGCCATGGGCGCACTGTGCGTGCTGACGATGATCAACCGCGTCCGCCGCGGGCTGCAGGAAGCGGCGTTTCCGCCGCAGTAATCAACTACATACCAAAAGACAATCTGGAGATTGCATGCGTCACGCGCAGGAACGGGAATTCCACAGCTTCGACCAGGTACCGCTGTTCTACCGGTACTGGGCGGGCACCACGACCACCACGGCGGCCAAGGCCATCGTGCTGCTGCACCGGGGCCACGAACATTCCGGCCGGGTTACCCACCTGGTCGATGAGCTGGACCTGCCCGATACCGCGTTCTTCGCCTGGGATGCGCGCGGCAACGGCCGTTCGCCGGGCGCGCGTGGCGACGCACCGGGCTTTCCGGCGCTGGTGCGCGACCTGGACAGCTTCATCGCCCATATCGGTGCCGAGCACGGCATCGCGGTGGAGGACATCGTGGTGATCGCGCAGAGCGTGGGCGCCGTGGTGGCCGCCACCTGGGTGCACGATTACGCGCCGCGCCTGCGCGCGCTGGTGATGGCTTCACCGGCGTTCAAGGTGAAGCTGTACGTGCCGTTCGCGCGCGCTGGCCTGACCCTGATGCAGAAGCTGCGCGGCAACTTCTTCGTCAACAGCTACGTCAAGCCGCAGTGGCTGACCCACGATCCGGCACGGGTGGAAAGCTACCGCACCGACCCGCTGATCACCCGGCCGATCTCGGTGCGCGTGCTGCTGGGCCTGTACGAGGCCGCCGACCGCATCGTCGCCGATGCGCAGGCGATCAGCGTGCCGGTGCAGCTGCTGGTGTCCGGTTCGGATTTCGTCGTGCACCGCGGCCCGCAGGACCGCTTCTACGAGCGCCTGTCCAGCCCGATCAAGGAACGCGTGCACCTGCCGGGCTTCTTCCACGACACCCTCGGCGAGCGTGACCGCGCAACGGCGCTGGCGCGCATCCGCAGCTTCATCCAGGCGCGCTTCGCCGAGCCGCTGCGCGAACTGTCACGGCGCGATGCGCACCGGCATGGGCCGACCTTCGAAGAATCGGAAATCCTGGCCTGGACACCGGAACGCAACAGCCTGGCCGACCTGCGCTGGCGCGTTGTGCGTGGCGGCCTGCGCGTTGGCGGCACGCTTTCCGAGGGCATCGCGCTGGGCCTGCAGACCGGCTTCGATTCGGGCAGCACGCTGGATTACATCTACCGCGACCAAGCGCGCGGCAAGGGCCCGCTGGGGCGCATGGTCGACCGCAACTATCTGGATGCGATCGGCTGGCGCGGCATCCGCATCCGCGGCCAGCACCTGCAGGAACTGCTGCGCGACGCTGCCCAGCGCCTGCGCGGGCAGGGCACGCCGGTGCGCGTGCTGGACGTGGCGGCCGGCCATGGCCGCTACGTGCTGGAAGCACTGGGCCAGGGCGAGCAGCGCGCCGAACGCATCGTGCTGCGTGATTTCAGTGCGTTGAACGTGACCCAGGGCCAGGCGTTGATCGAGCGTCTCGGCGCGTCCGACATCGCCCGTTTCGAGCAGGGCGATGCGTTCGATCCAGTGCAGCTGGCGCAGGTCGATCCGGCGCCGACGCTGGCGGTGGTGTCGGGCCTGTACGAACTGTTCCCCGACAATGATGCGGTGCTGCGTTCGCTGCAGGGCATCGCCGCGACCATGCCGGTGGACGGCTACCTGGCCTATACCGGCCAGCCCTGGCACCCGCAGCTGGAATTCATCGCCCGTGCGCTGACCAGCCACCGCGGTGGTGCGGCGTGGGTGATGCGCCGTCGTACCCAGCAGGAAATGGATGAGCTGGTGCGGCTGGCTGGCTTCGAGAAGGTGACGCAACGCATCGACGCGTTCGGCATCTTCACCGTGTCGCTGGCGCGCCGGACCGCGTGATGGCGACGCTGGCTGCCACCCCGCTGGCCGCGGCAGGGCGCCCTTGGCGGCGCGCCCTGCTGTGGCTGGTGCTGCTGGGTCCGTTCTTCTTCGCCAGCTATGGCTTCGCCAACTGGATGGCGGGGCGCCACGCCGTGCTGCCGGTGATGGCGTTCGCCTGGGAATCGCATATTCCGTTCGTGGCGTGGACGATCGTGCCGTACTGGTCGATCGATCTGCTCTACGCGATCTCGTTCTTCCTGTGCCGGCAGCGCCTCGAGCTGGACCGGCACGCGCTGCGGCTGTTCAGTGCGCAGCTGATCGCGGTGGCCTGCTTCCTGCTGTGGCCGCTGCGCTTCAGCTTTGAACGACCGGAAATCGGCGGCGTGTTCGGCTGGCTGTTCGATGTGCTGCTGGGTTTCGACAAGCCGTTCAACCAGGCGCCGTCGCTGCACATCGTGCTGCTGATCGTGCTGTGGGTGAAGTACGCGCAGTATCTGCAGGGCGCGTGGCGCTGGCTGCTGCATGGCTGGGCGCTGCTGATCGGCGTCTCGGTGCTGACCACCTTCCAGCACCACTTCATCGATGTGCCCACTGGCCTGCTGGCCGGCTGGCTGTGCGTGTGGCTGTGGCCGGAGCAGGGCACGCCGCCGCTGCGGGCGTGGCGCACGGCGCGCGATCCAAAGCGCTGGCGCCTGGCCTCGTTCTATCTGCTGGGTGCCGCGGTGCTGCTGGTGCCGGTGGTGCTGCTGGGGGGCGCGGCGCTGTGGCTGCTGTGGCCGGTGGTGTCGCTGCTGCTGGTGGCGCTGGCCTATGCCGGGCTGGGCACGGCGGTGTTCCAGAAGCGCGCCGATGGGCGACTGACCATGGCCGCGCGTTGGCTGCTGGCGCCGTACCTTGCCGCGGCCTGGATCAATTCGCGGTTGTGGACGCGCAGTGCGCCGCAGCTGGTGGAAGTGGCCGGCGGCGTGTGGCTGGGCCGGATTCCCTGCGCCGCGCTGCCGGCACCGCTGCGCGGCGTGGTCGATGCCTGCGCCGAGCTGTCCTGCACGGCGCCGGGCGCGGCCTATGCCAGCGTGCCGATGCTGGATCTGGTGGTGCCCGCGCCGGCGCAGCTGGCCGAGGCCGCCGATGCCATCGAAGCCCTGCGTGCGCAGGGGCCGCTGCTGGTGTGCTGCGCGCTGGGCTATTCGCGCAGTGCGGCCAGCGTCGCGACCTGGCTGCTGCGCAGCGGCCGGGTGTGCAGCGCCGCCGAGGCAGTGGCGCGGGTGCGTGCCGCACGGCCGTCCATCGTCCTGCATGACGTTCACCTACAGGCCATCGCGGCCGCCGCCACACGGGAGAGCAACGCATGAGTACCGCTGCCGATCTGCCGATGATGCACCTGCTGCTGCGCCAGGGCCGGCTGCCCGCCGCGCTGTCACTGGGCCTGCTGCTGGTGGCGTTGTTGCTGCTGGGCATCGAGCCCAGACTGGCGATGTTTGCCGCCGGCCTGCTGCTGCTGAGCGTGGCCGTGGGCGTGGTGCAGGCGTATTACGCGGTGCGCGTGCAGCTGGATGCCAGCCTGCTGCAGCTGCTGCTGCGGGAGAACCTGCAGGGCGATGCCGCCGCCGAGCGCGTGGACGCGGCCCTGCACACCGCCGGCCTGCGCCGCCGCGACGCGCAGGCGCCGGTGCGCGGCTGGGACGTACGCTGGATCGGCATGCGCCGCCTGCTGGTGCGCCAGTACGTGGCCACGCTGCTGCAGTTTTCGGTGCTGCTGCTGGCCGTGCTGTGGCCGCAGACCTGAGCGGAGGTGTCGATGTTTGCTGAGCTGATCGCCCGCGCCTGCAGTGGCGCGATCCATGTGGTGACCGGTGCGCGCGCGCTGTGGATCGGCTGTGCGCCGTCCAGCGAGCACCGCGTTTACTATGGCAACCATGCCAGCCATGGCGATTTCGTGCTGATCTGGTCGTCGATGCCGCCGGCGCTGCGTCGCCAGGTGCGGCCCGTCGCCGCCGCCGAGTACTGGCAGGGCGATGCGCTGCGCCGTTACCTGATCGATGCGGTGTTCAACGGCGTGCTGGTCGAGCGCGACGCCGCGCGGCGCCAGCAGGATCCGCTGCAGGGGCTGCGCGATGCGGTGGACGAGGGATGTTCGTTGATCCTGTTCCCAGAAGGCACGCGCAACATCGGCGAGCAACCGCTGCTGCCGTTCAAGAGTGGCATCTATCATCTGGCGCGGCAGCGCCCGGAACTGGAGTTCGTACCGGTGTGGATCGACAACCTGAAGCGGGTGATGCCCAAGGGGCGTTTCCTGCCATTGCCGCTGTTGTGCACGGCGACCTTCGGCACACCGCTGCGCCTGCAGGCCGATGAGAACAAGGCCGCGTTCCTCGCGCGCAGCCGCCAGGCGCTGCTCGACCTGGCACCGAACGGAGGCCCGGCATGAGTTTCCTGCTGGATGTATCCCGCGATCTGGCCACGCAGAGCGTGGGCCAGCAGACCGGCCTGCTGTTTGCCGGTGTCGGCGCGGTGCTGGTGCTGGCCACGCTGGTATCGGAGACGCTGCGCTGGCGCCAGCGTGACAACCCCAGCGCGGTCATCGCCAACCTGGTCTCGCGCATCCGCGCGTGGTGGGTGATGGCGATTGTCGTCGGCGGTGCGCTGCTGTTCGGCCGCGCCGGGGTGATCGTGCTGTTCGCGATCATCTCGCTGTTCGCGCTGCGCGAGTTCATCACCCTGGCGCCCACGCGCTCGGGCGATTACTACGCGCTGCTGGCCGCGTTCTACATCGTGCTGCCGTGGCAGTACTACCTGGTGTGGATCGACTGGTACGGCATGTACACGCTGCTGATTCCGGTCTATGCGTTCCTGTTCCTGCCGATCCTGTCGACCATCGGTGGCGACACCACGCACTACCTGGAACGCACGGCCAAGGTGCAGTGGGGGCTGATGATCTGCGTGTTCTGCATTTCGCACGTGCCGCTGCTGCTGAACCTGCACGTGCCCGGCCACGATCCCTCGCGCAACGTGCTGCTGTTCGCCTTCCTGGTGATCGTGGTGCAGTCCTCGGACGTGCTGCAGTACATCTGGGGCAAGCTGCTGGGCAAGCGCCTGATCGCCCCGAAGCTGTCGCCGTCGAAGACGGTGGAAGGCTTCGTCGGCGGCGTGCTCAGTGCCAGCGCGCTGGGTGCGGCGCTGTGGTGGATCACCCCGTTCACGCCGCTGCAGGCATTCGGCCTGTCGCTGCTGATCAACCTGATGGGATTCTGGGGTGGCCTGGTGATGTCGGCGATCAAGCGCGACCGCGGCATCAAGGACTGGGGCCACATGATCGAGGGCCATGGCGGCATGCTCGACCGGCTGGATTCAGTGTGCTTCGCCGCGCCGGTGTTCTTCCATGTGGTGCGGTATTACTGGAAGGCCGGCGGAGTGGGCTGATTTCGCCGGGCCTTCATCCACGCATGGCGTGGATCTACGGGCATACATCGGTAGCGCCGGGCCATGCCCGGCGGGCCGCGCTTACGCGCTGATGCCGTATTCCTTCAGCTTCTTGCGCAGCGTGGCGCGGTGGATGCCCAGCATTGCCGCGGCGCGGCTCTGGTTGCCTTCGCAGTGGTTGAGCACTTCCACGAACAGCGGAATCTCCATCTCGCGCAGCACGATCTCGTAGACATCGTCCGCGTCGCAGCCATCGAGGTCACGCAGGTAGCGGCGCACGGACTGGGCGACGTGTTCACGCAGCGGTGGCCGGGCAGCGCCACGACTGTTGTCAGGACGAGAAAGGACAGCGTTCAAGGGGGTTCCCGATTCGGTGGCCCGTGCCCGCGGAGCGCGCGGCCGGACGAGGTGGTGGCGGCCAGTCTAGCGCGAGCGTGCCCGACCTGCCACGGCCGGACGCCTTCGTCCCGCTCAGAGGAATTCGAAGGTGAATGCGACCGTGGAGGCCGCAGGTTCCTGTACGCGGAAGGCGATGCGTGCGCTCTGCCCCGGTTCCAGCAGGGCCGCGCCGGGGTTCTCGCCCAGGTACTGCGCGGGCGGGAACACACCGGTGCCGATCACCCGGCCATCGGCATCGGCCAGTGACAGGCGCAGGTCGGGCCATGCCTGTGCCCAGCGCGCATCGTTGCGGATGCTGGCCTGGACCTGCAGCACACCGGCCTGCCCGGGCAGCGGACGGATCTCGCGGCTGGTCATGGTCAATGCGGTCGGTTCGCGCCACGCCGGCAGGCTGCAGCGCAGGACACCGCACAGCGCACTAACCCACGGGCGGTGCGCGGCATCAGCAGCCAGTCGCGCGCGATCGGCCAGCACGCTCTGCAGTACCAGCAGCAATGCCAGCACGGCCACCAGGACCCAGTGCCAGCGCGGCGTCGGCAGGGCACGCGGGCGGGCGCCGAGGAAACTGGGCGCATCGCTGGCCGGTGCGGCCGACGCGGGCGCGTCGATGCGGGAGGACGTTTCGATGACAGTGTCATCGGACTGTCGCGTCTGCGGCGGTGGCGGTGTGTCCACCACCGGTTCGGCCGGCTGTTCCAGCGGCGCCGTCTGATCGACGGCGGCATCCGTCGCGTCGTCAGCGGGTTCCTGCGCCTGCCCGGTGTCGGGCGGCGCATCGGTTCCCGGCGCGGAACGCAGGAAGGTGGCAAGCGGACGACGCGGCGGGTTCGGCTCGGACATGCTCAGGGCGCGGGCTCGGATCCAGCGGTCATTCAACCACGATCAGGCGCGGCGTACGCCGGTGATGCGCATCCAGTCGCCGTCCCGGGTCGCCTGCAGGTCGTCGAACCACGCCGCGTAGCGCTGCAGCAGTTCGTCTTCCTGGCCATGCAGGATGCCCGACAGGGCGATGCGGCCACCGGCAGCAACGCGTGCGGCCAGCAGTTCGGCCAGCGCATCAAGTGCCGAGGCGAGGATGTTGGCGACCACGATCGGGTAGGTGGCCACCGGTTCGTCCTGCGGCAGGTACACGTGCATGCGGGCCTGCTCGCCATTGCGCTCGGCGTTGTCGGCGGTGGCGATCAGCGCCTGCGGATCGTTGTCCACGCCGATCGCTTCGCCGGCACCCAGCTTCAGCGCCGCCAGGGCGAGGATGCCCGAGCCACAGCCGAAGTCGAGCACGCGCTGGCCCTGCAGCAGGCCATCCACGGCCAGCTGGTCCAGCCAGCGCAGGCACAGCGCGGTGGTCGGGTGGGTACCCGAGCCGAACGCCAGGCCCGGGTCGAGGCGGACCACGGCGGCGTCGGCGGCCTGCGCGGCCTCCGGCAGTTCATGGTTCCACGGCACGATCCAGGTACGGCTGCCGAAATCCATCGGCTGGAACTGGTCCAGCCAGGCGCGTTCCCAGTCTTCGTCCTCCACCGCGCGGAAGCTGCCACCGGTCCAGTCCAGCTCCGGGTCAAAGGCTTCCAGCGCGGCCAGCAGCAACAGCGCGTTGCTGTCGGCCGGGAACAGCGCGCTCAGCACCAGGGTGTCCCACAGCGGGGTCTCGCCCACGCCTGGCTCGAGGATGGCCTGCTCGTTGCTGGTGTCGGCCTCGGCATCGAGCAGGGTGACCGCCAGCGCGCCCACGTCCTCCAGCGCGTTCTCATAGCGGGGCTGGGTGGCTTCGGTGCAGCGCAGGGTCAGTTCCAGGAACGGCATGGCGGTGGGGGCAATCGCGGGAAAGGGGGCCATGCTAGACCATCCGGGCGTCTCCGTATCCCCTGAGATGCTGGCCGGGGCTGAACGAGGCTGATTCAGACAGGCCTCACGGGCCTTGCTAAACTTGGCGCTTTCCTGCCCGACGTGCCGTAACCGACCGCCGATGGCTCTCGCCCCGACCCTGAAAACCTGGTTGCTCGTGCTGCCGGCCGTGGCCGCGCTGGGCGTGGCCGGTTATCGGGCCAGTGGCCATGGCCACGCGGTGGAGGTCGATGTGGGCGCGCCGATGGCGGTGTCCGCCGCCAGCGTGCAGGACGCGCTGCAACCGGTGATGCCCGAAGCGCTTGCCCGCCGCCTGGCTGGATTCGAGCGCAGCAGCGCAGTGCCTTCGGGCCTGCCGTTGGACATCCGCGCCGACATCGAAGGCGAGACCGATCTGTTCGCCTACGCGCAGCGTCTGCAGGCGCAGGCCGAGCAGGGCAATCATGAAGCGCGCTGGATGCTCAGCCGGGTCTACGACTACTGCGCGCAGTACGCGATGGATCCCGGTGGCTACCGCCTGGACAACAACGTGCTGGCCGGCCTCGGCCTGAGCGCGGCGCCAGCGATGGTGCAGGCGCGCGAGCGCGTGGCGCAGCGCTGCGGTGGCTTCGTGCCGGGCGACAAGCTGGGCCCTTCGCTGGTGTTCAACGAACGCCGGCGTGCCGCCCTGCAGGGCAACCTGGCCGCCGAAGCCGCGCTGTTCGCCGAGGGCGAGCCGCTGCACAGCAATGACCAGTACCGTCGCGATCTGGTGGAGCGCGTGCGTACCTCGCGCGACCCGGAGGCCTACATGGCCCTGGCGCCGGGCATGGGCGTGCGCGCTGCTGGCGACAAGGCCCTGGCCAACATGGTGGCCGGCGAGCAGCTCAGTGAGATGGCGTGGCGGGTGGCGGCCTGCCAGCTCGGTCTACCGTGTGGGGCCGACAGCGTGCTGATGAACAGTTACTGCGCGAATGGAGGGATCTGTTCGCAGGATGGGACGCAGGATTTCCAGGATTTCGTGTATGACGCTGCTGTATCGCGGCAAGGTGCGGGGACGATGAACGAATGGATCAAGCAATTGATTGGAAAGAGGAACGGGCAATGAATTACCGTCGACTCCTGCACGGGGCCAAGTTCTGGTTCTGGGTGGCGTTGTTTGTCGCGTATTCGGCCGGCGCGGTTGGCCTGCTGATGATCGACACCTACGAGGATCGCTACCGGCACCTTTCCAAGGTTGAACTGACCTCGGTGAAGGCGCAGGAAGACGTGCGCCGCGCCGGTGCCAGCCAGGTGGCCGCGGTGTACCGCGCGCAGAGTGGCGCGCCGTTTGCCTCGCTGCCGGCCGGCAGCACCTTCCAGGTGGTCTGGCCCGATGGCTCCACCGAAACCATGGTGATCGTCGACCCGACATCGCCCAACGGCGTGCGCCCGCTGGCCGAAACGCAGATTCCGGCCGAAGTCGCCGACAAGCGCTGACGCGTGCCCGGTAGCGCCGGGCCATGCCCGGCGGTGTTGCGTGTCGTTGTCACATTGCACATTCGCCGGGTATGACCCGGCGCTACCGAAGATGCAGAAAAGGGCGGGGAAATCCCCGCCCTTTTCGTGTCCTGCCGCTGGCGCTGATCAGGTCAGGGCGATCGGCTTGTTCTTGCGTTCGGCCAGGCGCTTTTCCAGGTAGTGGATGTTCTGCCCACCGCCCTGGAAGCCCTTGTCGCGCATGATGCGCTGCTGCAGGGCGACGTTGGTCTTGATGCCGTCCACCACCATCTCGCTCAGCGCCACGCGCATGCGGGCGATGGCGGTCTCGCGGTCCGGGCCGTGCACGATCAGCTTGCCGATCATCGAGTCGTAGTTCGACGGCACGCGGTAGCCACTGTAGATGTGGGTGTCCACGCGCACGCCGGGGCCGCCCGGCGGATGGAAGCCGGTGATGGTGCCCGGGCTCGGCACGAAGGTTTCAGCATCTTCGGCGTTGATGCGGCATTCGATGGCATGGCCGGTCAGCACCACATCGCTCTGCTTGATCGACAGCTTCTGGCCGGCGGCGATCTTCAGCTGCTCGGCCACCAGGTCGATGCCGGTGACCATTTCGGTGACCGGATGTTCCACCTGGATGCGGGTGTTCATTTCGATGAAGTAGAAGCGGCCGTCTTCGTACAGGAACTCGAAGGTGCCGGCGCCGCGGTAGCCGATGCGCACGCAGGCCTCGGTGCAGACCTTGCCGATCTCTTCGCGCTGTTCGGCGCTGATGCCCGGTGCCGGTGCTTCTTCCACCACCTTCTGGTGGCGGCGCTGCATCGAGCAGTCGCGTTCGCCGAGGTGGATGGCGTTGCCCTGGCCGTCGGCCAGCACCTGGATCTCCACGTGGCGCGGGTTCTCCAGGAACTTCTCCATGTAGACCTCACCATTGCCGAACGCGGCCTTGGCCTCGCTCTTGGTGGTTTCGATCGAGGTCTTCAGCGAGGCTTCGGCGTGCACCACGCGCATGCCGCGGCCACCGCCGCCACCGGCCGCCTTGATGATGACCGGGTAGCCGATCTCACGGGCGATCTTGGTGTTGGCGACGATGTCCTCGCCCAGCGGGCCGCCCGAGCCGGGCACGCACGGCACGCCGGCGGCCTTCATCGCACGGATGGCTTCGACCTTGTCGCCCATCATGCGGATGGTATCGGCCTTCGGGCCGATGAAGATGAAGCCGGACTCTTCCACGCGTTCGGCGAAGTCGGCGTTCTCCGACAGGAAGCCGTAGCCCGGGTGGATGGCCTGGGCGTCGGTGACTTCCGCCGCGGCGATCAGCGCCGGAATGTTGAGGTAGCTCTGCGGCGACGGTGCCGGGCCGATGCAGACCGACTCGTCGGCCATGGCCACGTGCTTGAGGTTGCGGTCGACCGTGGAGTGCACGGCCACCGTGCGGATGCCCAGGGTGTGGCACGCGCGCAGGATGCGCAGCGCGATCTCCCCTCGGTTGGCAATGACGACTTTGTCGAGCATGGCGTGCCCCTCAGCCGATCACGAACAGCGGCTGGTCGAACTCCACCGGCTGGCCGTTCTCGCCCAGGATGGCGACGATGGTGCCGGACGTGTCGGCTTCGATCGGGTTGAACATCTTCATCGCTTCGATGATGGCCAGGGTCTCGCCTTCCTTGACCTGCTGGCCAACGGTGACGAACGCCGGCTTGTCCGGAGCGGCCGACGCGTAGAAGGTGCCGACCATCGGCGAGCGCAGCACGTGGCCTTCCGGCAGGGCCGGGCCCGGCTTGGCGGTGCCGCCGGTGGAGGCTTCGGTCGGCGACTGCATCGGCATGGCCTGCGCAGCCGGGGCGGCCGGCGCGGCGTACACCGGGGCGGGCATCGGCGCGGCGTAGCCGGCCACCGGGGCGCGCGACAGGCGCACGGACTCTTCGCCTTCCTTGATTTCGATTTCAGCCAGGTTCGACTCTTCCAGCAGGTCGATCAGCTTCTTGATTTTGCGCAGATCCATGAGGGCCTCTTTGGTTTCTATCTAGGTGAGGTAGAGCGCCGGCTGGCGCCCGGGTCGACAATCAGGTGGCGGACACCCGCAGCAGCGCCGCGTCCATCGCGTAGCGGTAGCTGTCGGCGCCGAAGCCACACACCACGCCCACCGCCTTGTCACTGAAATAGCTGTGCTGGCGGAACGGTTCGCGGGTGTGCGGGTTGGACAGGTGGATCTCGATGAACGGCACGGCCACCGCCGCCAGCGCATCGCGCAGGGCGACCGAGGTGTGGGTGAAGGCGGCCGGGTTGATCAGGATGAACGTGGTACCGTCGGTGCGCGCGGCCTGCACGCGGTCCACCAGCACGTGTTCGGCGTTGGACTGCAGGCTTTCCAGCGCATGCCCGGCCGCAACGGCCTGGGCGGCCAGCGCCTGGTCGATGTCGGCCAGCGTGGTGTGCCCATAGACCTCCGGCTCGCGGGTGCCGAGCAGGTTGAGGTTGGGGCCATGCAGGACCAGCAGCTTCGCCATGGAATCCGATCAACAGGAAAGGGCGGCAGTCTGGCCGAACCTGTGGATGCTGTCCAGTTCGGCGAAATTGCAGGTGTTTAAAGCAATCGTTTGAAAATCGTGGAAGCGCTTGCGGCCCTATGGGTGGCGCCGGATCAAGGCCCGCTGAACGCCATGGCGGCGGGGATGCCCGCACGAAGGCCGACGATGGCGTAAATCCACGCCATGCGTGGATGGCCTCGCCCAGTAGATCCACGCCATGCGTGGATGACCACGCCCGCGCCCGTTAGATCCACGACACGCGTGGATGACTCCCGCCGGGCTCAGGTCTCCAGCGGTACCGTCGGCACCACGTTCGGGAATACCTCTTCCAGCGCCTCGGTCTGGCCGGGTTTCGGCGCCGGCCAGTTGTAGGCGTTCACGGGCTGCGCGCGGTTCACCCACAGCGCGTAATACAGATGGTCGGCACGGCCATCGCCGGTATTGGGATGGATGAGGATGGTCAGGCCCAGGCTGTTGAGCTGCAGCCACGGCACCAGCACCGGCAGCAGGTCGTTGCTGAAGCCGAAGTAGAACGACGGCGTGACATGCGGGCCGCGCGGTTCCAGGTTCCAGTTGCCCAGTTCCACCGGGAAGCGTTCGGCCGCCCAGCGCCGCAGCAGGGCAGCCTTCTGGTAGCTGTCTTCGTCGAAATAGATGTGTGCGTGGTAGCTCTTGATATCGGTATAGGCACGCGGCCGGCTGGGCAGTGGCGATTCACCCGGACGCACGCTGCCTGGGCGCGGTGTCGCTTCGGCGGCCGTGTCCTGGCCCCAAGGGCTGTGGCCCTGTGCGGGCGGCGGCACGATCGGGCGGAAGCCGGGTCGGCCGGGTTCGGTGGTGTTGGGCGCGGCGCTGGCCGTGCTTGCAGCAGCCAGGCCGCCCACGGCCACGCCCGCCGAGGCGATCAGGCGGCGGCGGACAGGGGAGAGCAGGTCGGCCCATCCGGCGTCTTCGGCCGCATCAAAGGGTGGAGCGGGGGTGTGCGGCAGCATGGCCAGCGTCCTGGTGGCGGAGCCGCCACGCTCGGCGATGGTGACCACGCCGTCCAATAAGCAGCAGACATCAGGTGATGCCGCGCCGCTGCCACCACGTTGAGTCGTGCCCGCGGCCGGGCTAGGGTGGCCGGGCCATGCACCCGATCTTCGCCATGACCGCTGTTGCCCCCGAGACCGCCCGCCGACGCGCTGCCTTCCGCCAACTGCATGCCCAGGGCTGCTTCGTGCTGCCCAACCCGTGGGACGTGGGCAGTGCGCGCTATCTGCAGCGGCAGGGCTTCCAGGCCCTGGCCACAACCAGTGCCGGCTGCGCGTGGAGCGAGGGGCGGCCCGATGGTGCCGTTTCGCTGGAAGCCACGCTTGAACATCTGCGCCTGATGGCCGGCGCGACGTCGCTGCCGTTGAACGCGGATTTCGGCGATGGTTTCGGTGCGACGCCGGACGAGGTCGGCGCAGCGGTCACCGCCACCTTGGATACCGGCATCGCCGCGCTGTCCATTGAAGATGCCAGCGGCGTGGCGGGGGCGCCGCTGCGGCCGCTGGAGGAGGCCGTGCAGCGCCTGGCGGCTGCGCGTGCGGCCATTGACCGTGCTGGCGCCGATGTCCTGCTGGTGGGGCGTGCGGAAAACTTCTTCGTCGGCGTGCCCGATCTGGAAGACACCCTGCAGCGGCTGCGCGCCTATGCCGCGGCCGGCGCCGACGTGCTGTACGCACCGGGCATCACCACGCGCGAGCAGATCACGGCCGTCGTTGCGGCGGCAGGACCGAAGCCGGTGAACCTGCTGGTCGGTGGGCCCACGCCGCTCACCTTGCAGGATATCGCCGCGCTGGGCGTGCGCCGGGTCAGCCTCGGCGGGTCCCTGGCGCGCGCGGCATGGGGCGGGCTGATGCAGGCAACGGATCCGATCCTGCGCGACGGCCGTTTCGATGGCCTGCAGCAGGCCGCCGCGGGCGCGGCACTGAACGACCTGTTCCGCTGATACGACGACACCACGCAGTAGATCCACGCCACGCGTGGATGGACACGGGTCAACAGGCTGCATCAGTAGATCCACGCCATGCGTGGATGGTTACCCGTGATCGGGGTCGGAGCGCTTCGTTGCACGAAGGGATCCGACCCCGGCTGCCCTCTGCTTCCTCAGAACCGCGCGGTCAGGCCGACGAAGAACGTACGCGCGCCGCCGTCGTAGTTGTTGCCTTCCTCGATCGTGGACACATCGCCCAGGTTCTGCACGCCCGCGCGCAGGGTCAGGTTTTCGTTCACGTCATAGCCGGTCACCAGATCCACCGTCGTGTAGGCCTTGGCGAACGTCGCGCTGGTCGAGGACACCAGCTGCTTGCCGATGTGCTGTGCGCTCAGGTTCAACGACCATGCATCGGTCACGTCCCAGTTCAGCGAGGTGTTGCCGGTGATCTTCGGCACCACCAGCAGGCTGGCGCCGGTGGTGCGGTTCTTCGATTCCAGCATGCGCGTGGCGTTGGTGGTCCAGCTCACACGCTCGTGCAGCGGCACGGTCACGCTGGCCTCGATGCCACGCGTGCGGGCCTTCTGCACGTTCTGGGCCACGGTCCACCAGAAGCCGTTGACGAAGCTGGTGGTCTGGCCGGGGATCTCGCGCAGCGGAACCTGCTGGATCTTGTCGTCGAAGTCGGTCAGGAAGTAGGTCGCCGATGCAGACCAGCCGTTCCTGTCGTAGCCCAGCCCCAGCTCGTAGTTGGTGCTGGTTTCCGGTTCCAGGTTCGGGTTGCCGGCCATGTAGCAGCCGGTGGTGCCATCGGCACTCACCGAGCGGTTGGTCCAGCCTTCGGCGGTCAGTGCCCTGCAGCCGTTGCCGCCGGACTGGGTCGCCGCACCGGCCGTACCCTGCTTCAGGTTAGGCGCCTTGAAGCCCTGCGACACGCCACCGCGCACGGTCCATGCATCGCCCGGATGCCACACGCCGTAGATGCGCGGGCTGATGTTGTCATCGTAGTTGTCGGTGTTGTCCCAGCGCAGGCCCACGGTCAGCACGAAGCGCTCGTGCAGGGTGATGTGGTCCTCGGCGAACAGCGCCCACGAATCGGCTTCGCTCACCGGGCTGATGCGGCCGCTGCCGGTCCAGGTCACCGGCACGGTGCCGATCGTGTCCGGATTCTCCAGCTCCTCGCGCTTCCACTGCGCACCCACGTTCAGGCTCTGCTCGAAGCCCCAGTGGAAGCCGTGGGTAAAGGCGGTGTCGAACACCGTCTCCCTGGCGTGGGTGCCCAGCACGCTGCCCTGGTCCTTGTAGTCGTTCTGCACCAGCGTGGTCTTGGACGTGGTGCTGTCGCCGTAGCGACCGTCGTGGCTGACGACGTAGCCGGTCTGCACCAGCTTGGACAGGCCCCAGGCATACACATCACCGGCACCCGTGTTGCGCTGTTCGCCGCGCGAACCTTCCAGGGTCAGCGCGTGATCGTCGTTGAGGCGCCAGTGGAGCTGCAGGTTGGCATTCTCTGCCTTGTTGCCGGGGGTCTGTCCTTCAAGACGATCGGACTTGCGGTCGGTCACGTTGGCACCGATGCGCACGCCCAGGTTCTCGGTCAGCGGGCCACTGAACAGCGCGCCCATCTGCGTGGTGTCACCGCGCGTGTCCGAGTCGGGCATGCTGTGGTTGAGGGTGACCGAGCCGCCCCAGTGGTCGCCGATCTTGCGGGTGATGATGTTGATCACGCCGCCCATCGCATCCGAGCCGTACAGGGAGGACATCGGGCCGCGCACCACTTCGATGCGCTCGATCATGTCCGGCGACAGCCAGTTCAGATCCTGCGGGCCCAGGTCGTCGCGGTAGTTAACGCCGGAGGAATTGCCCTGGCGGCGGCCGTCGATGAGGATCAGCGTGTACTGCTCGGGCAGGCCGCGCAGGCGGATCTTCGACTGCGCACCGGACAGTGCGTAGCCGCCGGTCACGCCCGGCACGGTGCTCAGCAGCTGGCCGATGCTGGTGACCGGCTTGCGCTCGATCTCCTCGCGGGTGATGACGCTGATGCTGGCCGGCGCATCCTTGATCCACTGCTGGGCGCCGGTGGCGGTGACCACCACGGTGTCCATCTGCTTGGCCGACGAAGCGTCGGCGGCGGCATCAGCGTGGGCGGTGCTGGCCAGCGCAAAACCAATCGCGGCAGCCAGGGCGGCAACGGAACGACGGGATTTCAAAACGGCATGCGACATCGCGCAGTACTCCTGTTGAGGGTCCACTGGCGATGGCTGGGACGTCCGTGTGTGGGGGGTTCAGAATTCCTTAACAATCGTATCACGAATCATTCGCATTTGAAGTTTGGTGACATATCGCTGTCCGCTTGGGCAGCAGCCCAAGGAGGGCCAGCAAGCCGAAATCAGCGTCCTGCGGGGCGTACTGGTGGAAATCCGCCCGCTAGTTACTATTGGTAACTAATCAATGCGCAGGTCTTTCCCATGCACAGCCTCATCGTCGTCGCCCATCCCGATTCCGCTTCGCTTACCCATGCCGTTGCCGCGCGCATCGGCCAGTTCATCACCGGGGCCGATGCGCGCAACAGCGTGACCTTGGCCGATCTCGCTGCCGAGGGGTTTGATCCCCGCTTCAACGCCGCCGACATCGGCCTGTTCAAGCAGGGCGCGGCGGTGCCGGCCGACGTGGCCGCCGAGCATGCGCGGCTGGATGCCGCCGATACGCTGGTGCTGGTCTATCCGCTGTACTGGTGGTCGTTCCCCGCGCTGCTGAAGGGCTGGATCGACCGGGTGTTCACCCAGGGCTGGGCCTACGCCGACGGTGGCGACGGCAAGGTGGAAAAGAAACTGCAGCGCCTGCAGGTGCATCTGGTCGGCATTGGCGGCGCGGGCGCGGAGATGATTGAACGCCGCGGTTACGGTGCGGCAATGAAGACACAGATCGACATGGGCATCTTCGATTACTGCGGTGCCACCGTGCAGTCGTCCACGCTGCTGCTGGATGCCGACAGTGGCCAGGCCGCGGCGCATCTGCAGACCGCCGCGGACATCGGCCGTACCATAGGCACGCCTGCCTGATGATGTAGAGCCGCCGCATGTCCACCGCCGCCACGCCCACCCGTCGCCGGATGTCACGCGAACAGCGTGGCCGCCAGTTGCTGGACGTGGCCTGGGCACTGGTGGGCGGCGAGGGCACTGATGCGCTCAGCCTGGGGCGCCTGGCCGAGGCGGCCGGCGTGACCAAGCCGGTGGCCTACGATCACTTCATCACCCGCAATGGCCTGCTGGCCGCGTTGTATGCGGACTACGACCAGCGCCAGACCGCCGTGTTCGATGCGCGCATCGGCGCGGCACCTGCGCGCCTGCAGGAGCGTGCGCAGGCCATCGCGTCGGGCTACATCGACTGCGTGCTCTCGCAGGGCAGCGACATCCAGGCGATCCTCGCTGCGTTGGCCGGTTCGCCCGAACTGCGCGACGTGCGCCACCGCTACCAGCAGGACTTCGTCGAGCAGTGTGCACAGTGGCTCGGACCGTTCGCGGCCGACGGCGCCATGCCCGTGGCCGGGCGCTGGGCTATCCTCGGTGCCGCCGAGGCCCTGTCCGAAGCGGTTGCAGCCGGCGCGCTGCTGCAGCCGGATGCGGAAATGGAACTGGAACGGCTGATCGTCGACACCGTCAGCCGCGCGCCCTGATCGCCGCGCTGCGCTGCAGCTGCGCGACGCCTTCCTGAAGGCGGTGCTGCATGTGCGCTGGAACGACGGCAGCTACATCGACAACACCGACGTGGCCCAGGCCGTGCAGAACGTCCTGCAGCGCTGACCACCCCCTGCAGCCAAGCCCACGCTGGGCTGCTCTCGGCCTTTTGTAGAGTCAAGCTTGCTCGACTGAAGCGCCACAAGCAGTCGAGCAAGCTCGACTCTACGCGGCCTTCTCTTTCCACTGCTGCAGCCATCTGGCAATGGCCGGGTCCAGCCGTGCGTCATCCGGCAGCCGCACGCCAAAGCGTTCCTGCAGCACCTGCCGCACATCCGCCACATCGCGCAGCGCACGCTTCTGCGGCGCTTGGCCCGGGCGGTACTCGGTGTAGTTGCCGCTGCCCATCGTGCGCCGCCCCTCCGGCCACGTCAGCGAAGCACGCAGTTCCCCGGGGAAGCTCGAGTGCGGGTGCGTGCATACATACCAGTTGCCCACCTCGTTGTCGGCCGCCGCCGGCGACGTCAGGTCGAACCGGTACAGCGACCGCCAGTCGTCACCGCTGCTGGCCGCCAACAGGTAATCGCCGTCATCCAGGCGCCGCAGCCGGTAGCGTTCATGCGGCGTGTCCTGGGCGACTGTTTCCTGCAGGCGCAGCGGCACGGTCGGGGTCAGGCTGCCGAAGCCGGTATCCACCAGCCAGTCCTCGCCGTCCAGCCGCACCCAGATCAACAGATGGGTACGTGGCGTCAGTTCGCCTTCGGCGGCCGACAGCAGCACGCGCGCGCTCAGTGCATGGGCATCGAAGCCCAGCGTCTGCAGCAGCACGAGAAAGGCGCCATTGAGCTCGAAGCAGTAGCCCCCGCGCTGCGCATCCAGCAGCTTGCGCTGCACGCTGTCCAGGTCGATCGGCACCGCATCGCGCAGCAGGCAGGTGAGGGTCTCGAACGGCACATGGGCGTTGTGGCGCTGCTGCAGCAGGGTCAGCCCAGCCAGGGTGGCCGGCGGCGCGGCCGCCAGTTGCAGGCGCTGCAGGTAACCGGGGATATCAAGCGTGGTCATGACGGCACCAGGCGGGGCAGGGATATCAACTGTGCAACCGCAACCGGGGTTGAGGTCAAGGGCAGGGCGCCGATGTCATCGCCCCGTCGCCTGCGGCCGGTACAAAGATCGCAAGTGCGCCCCCCCGCTGGCAGTTCTCGAAAATAGTTCTAAAGTCCCGCCGATCCAGGCCGATACAGGTGCGTCCTTTTGCCTGGAGTCTGTCATGTCGACTGCGGTTGTACGCCTCCGGTCCCTGCCCACCCACTTCGATGGGCTGCGCTCGGCGTTTCCTGGCCTGTTGCGCTGGCTGCAGCCGCACCGGCTCAGCGTGGCCGACAAGCTAAAGGCCACCTTGTGGGTCTGCGGCCTGGGCCTGGTGGCCATTGCCGGCGTCTACGCCTGGACCGGCCACACCAGCGCACAGGCGGCCCGCACCCAGGCCAGCTACCAGCACGGCAGCGATCTGGCCGCGGCGCTGGCCACCCGCGTGGCCGAAGCACGGCGCCTGCAGACACAGTATGCGCGCAGTTTCGATGATGCCGACCGCAGCCAGTTGCTGGCCACCCAGCAGGAGCTGAAGCAGGATCTGCAGGCGTTGCGCGCGATGCCGATGGATGCCGGCCGGCGCAAGGCGCTGCAGTCGCTGGCCGAAGCCGTCGACGGTTTCTCGCAGGGCGTCGCCGCGCTGTTCGAACGCGTGGATGAGATGGGCCGCGGCGACGCGGGTCTGGCCGCGCAGCTGCAGCAGGCCGCCGACACACTGCAGGAGAACGTGACCGCGCTGCAGCGCCCGGCGCTGGAACTGCATGTGCAGAAGATGCACCGGCAGGAAGCATTGCTGCTGCTCGATGGCGACTCCACCCATGCCGACCGCGCCAGTGAAGAGAAGCTGCCCTTCGATCTGGCCCTGGCAGGGTTGCCGACCGAGGCGCAGGAAAGCCTGCGCACCGACATGGATGCCTACCAAGCCGCGCTGCTGGGCTACACCGCCGCCCGCGTCGGCCTGGATGTGGAAGCCCAGTCGCTGCTGGATACGGCCGCCAGCGTGTCGCCCGCACTGGCCGCTTTCCAGAAGGCCCAGGTGCAGGCGCTGGCCCAGGCACAGGCACGCCAGCAGGCCGGTGCACGCACCATGAGCGTGCTGTTCGCCGCCACGCTCGTGCTGGTGGCCGGTGTGCTGGTCACCAGCCTGGTGCTGGTGCTGCGGGCAGTGCGCCGCCCGATCCAGGACACCCTGCGTTTCGCCAGCGACATCGCCGACGATCGCCTCGACACCACCCTGCGCGTGCACAACGCCAACGATGAGATCGGCCAGCTGGCGCAGCGCCTGATCGACATGCAGCAGCGCCTGCGTGCGCGCATCGAGGAAGAACGCGCCGTGGCCCGTGGCAACACCCGCGTGCGCCAGGCGCTGGACAGCGCACAGACCGGGCTGATGGTGATCGATGCGGAGGGGCAGGTGGCCTACGCCAATCCCGCCCTGCTGCAGCTGCTGGGCATGCCGGCCGACGCACTGGTTGGCAGCGACGCGGTGCGCCTGCACCCGGCGATGACCAGCCTGGCCGGCGTGCGCCGCCGCGAAGAACGCGAGATCAATCATCTCGGCGTGCGCTACCAGCTGATCGCCAACGCGATCGTCGACGAAGGCCACTTCCTCGGCGTGGCGGTGGAATGGCGCAGCCGCGCGCTGGAAACCCTGCTGGAAACCGAAGTGGCCGCGCTGGTCGATGCGGCCGCACACGGTGAACTGCAGGGCCGCATCGCGCTGGAAGGAAAGCTGGGCTTCGTGCGTACGCTGTCCACCAGCATCAACCACCTGCTGGCCACCTTCGAAACCAACCTGGGCGATCTGCAGGCGCTGCTGGCGGCACTGGCCCGCGGCGACCTGAGCGTGCGCATGGAGGGCGACCTGCAGGGCGTGTTCGCGCGCATGCGCGATGATGCCAATGCCACCGTGGGCCAGCTCGGCCGCATCGTCACCCGCATCCAGCAGGCCACGTCGCGGCTGGATGTGGGCGTGGGTGAGATCGTCGCCGGCTACCATGACCTCTCACAGCGCACCGAGCAGCAGGCGGCCAACCTGGAAGAGACCGCCGCGTCGATGCACGAACTGACCGACACCGTCGGCCGCAACGCCGATGCCGCCGGTCGTGCGGATGCGCTGGTGCAGGGCGCGGCGGCGGTGGCCGCGCGTGGCGGCCAGGCCGTGGGCCAGGTGGTGGCCACCATGCACGGCATCAGCGAAGCCTCGCGCCGCATCGGCGACATCACCCAGCTGATCGACGGCATCGCCTTCCAGACCAACATCCTGGCGCTGAACGCCGCCGTCGAAGCCGCGCGTGCCGGCGAGCAGGGTCGCAGCTTCGCCGTGGTGGCGTCCGAAGTGCGCCTGCTGGCCCAGCGCAGCGCCGAGGCTGCCAAGCAGATCAAGGGGCTGATCGAAGATTCGGTTACCCGCGTCGGCCAGGGCAACGTGCAGGCCGAACAGGCCGGCACCACCATGGGCGAGATCGTCGGCAGCGTGCAACAGCTGGCGGAACTGCTCACCGCCATCCGCAGTGCGTCGCAGGACCAGCACGCCGGCATCGCGCAGGTGAACCAGACCATCGTGCAGATGGAGTCGAGCACCCAGCGCAATGCCAGCCTGGTGGAGGAAGCCGGCGCGTCGACCGCGCACATGCAGGCCCAGGTGCAGGCCTTGGCCGAAGCGGTGTCGGCGTTCCGCCTGCAGCCGGAGCGGCGTCCCCGCGTGGCCGCGTGATGGCCTGATCGCCTTCGCCGGGCATGGCCCGGCGCTACCGTTGGACCCAATGACGGGTAGCGCCGGGCCATGCCCGGCGAGCGATCTCAATACACGTCGCGGCGGTAGCGCCCGTTCTCCAGCAGCGTCTCCACTCCGTCATCGCCCAGTGCGGCACGCAGGACCTGGTCAACACCCTCGGCCATGCCCTGCAGCGAACCACATACGTGGATGACCGCGCCGCGCGCCAGCCAGGCCTGCAGTTCCGCCGCCGCGGCCTGCAGGCGGTGCTGCACATAGCCACCACCGTCGGCATCACGCGAGAAGGCCAGGTCCACGCGGGCCAGATGGCCCTCGGCCTGCCATTGCGCGATCTCCTCGGCGAACAACTGGTCGTGCGCGCGCTGGCGTTCGCCGAACAGCAGCCAATGGCCATGCTGGTCGTGCTGCGCGGCTTCGCGCAGCAGGCTGCGCAGTCCGGCGATGCCGGTACCGTTGCCGACCAGCACCATCGGCGCGCCGTCCTGGCGATGGAAGCCCGGGTTGCGGTGCACGCGCGCGGCAATGCGGGTGCCCAGCGGCGCATGCAGCGACAGCCAGCCCGAGCCCAGGCCCGCGCGGCCCGCAGCGTCGTGCACCAGGCGCACCACCAGTTCCACCGCACCATCGGCGGCGCACGAAGCGATGGAGTATTCGCGCCCTGGCAGCTCCGGCAGCCCTGCCAGCCACAGCGCGGCGTCCTGTACTGGCAGCGCGGCCCCTTCGTCGGGCAGCGCGCGTTTGCCTGCCAGTTCCAGCAGCGTGCGGGTGGTGCCGTCGAGCAGCAGCGGCTGCAGCGGGTCCAGCCCGTACGCCTGCAGCACCGCCGCGGCGTGCTGCGTGCTGTTGCGCGGTGCGATGTGCAGGATGTCGCCGGCCTGCCAGGTCGTGCCGGCCGGCGGCGCCAAGCGGATCTTCCAGATCGCGCCACCCAGGCTGCCCGGGTTCAGTTCTTCGCGTGCGAGCAGCTGCCAGTCATGCATCTGCGTGGCCGGCGGCAGCACGCTGTCATCGGTGACGATGCCGGTCAGCGCGCCCAGCTCGCGTTGCCACTGGCGCAGTGCCACCACCGAGGCGGCGTCCACGTCGATGCGCGGGAACAGTGGCTGCGCACCGTTGCCCGCCAGCCACGTGTCGACCGCGGCGCCGAACGCGCAGTAATGCGGGTACTGCCGATCGCCCAGCGCCAGCATGCCGTGGCGCAGGTTCGAAAGATCCACGCGCTGGGCCAGCAGCTGGCGTGCGGCGCGACGGGCGTTGTCCGGCGGCTCACCATCGCCAAAGGTGCTGAGCACGAACAGGATCTGCGGGCTGTCCTGCAGCAGCGCAGCCGTTACCCGCGCCAGTGGCAGCACCTGTACCGGGTGGCCGGCGGCCTGCAGCTGCGCCGCCGCGCGCCAGGCCAGCTGTTCGGCCAGGCCGCTCTGGCTGGCATGGATCACCCGCCACGGCGTGCCTTCGGCGCCGCTTCCCTGCGCCGCAGGCAGGGTCTTCCGCAGCGCACGTGCCGCGCGCTGGCTGCGCCGGCGGTCCAGGTACAGCATCCAGCCGGTGATAAAGAACAGGCACATCGCCAGGCTGCTGAACATCACCACCACGCGGCCGGGCAGGCCGAAGTAGCTGCCCGAGTGCAGCGCGAACACGCTGGTGGCCAGCGTGCCGCCGATGCCCTGGCGCGCGTAGGGGCGTGCATCGAGCAGCGCGCCGCTGGCCGGGTCCAGCTGCAGCAGGTCGTGCGCGCGGTCATGGTGGCCGCCGCGCAGGGCCGGGTCGCCGGACATCACCCGCACGTTCAGCACCTGGCCGGGCTTTTCCGGCAGGCGCAGATCGATGTAGCCACTGCGCACGCCGGGCTGCGCGTACAGCGTGTCCTCGACATGCTGCAGGTCGAGCACGGCGTCGGGCGCGACCTTGTGCTTGGCCGGCGGGGTCACGCCCAGCACCGAATTGGCTGCGCTGCGGTACCAGTCGAACGACCACCACAGGCCGGTCAGCGCACTCATCAGGTAGATCAGCAGCACCCAGGTACCGATCACCGAGTGCAGGCTCCACAGGAATCCGCGGCCGCTGCGCTTCCATTCCACCGCCAGCCAGCTGCGCCAGTGCCACCAACGACGCGGCCAGCGCAGATACAGGCCGGACAGGGCGAAGAACAGCAGGGCGATGGCGCAGCTGCCGACGACGACCTTGCCGCGTTCACCGGCCGCGAGGTGCCGGTGCAGGTCTTCGACGAAATCGAAGAACGCCTGGCCACGCAGGTGGCTGAAGCGTTCGCCGTTGTAGGGGTTGAAGTAGACCCAGTGGTCCTTGCCGCCGGCGAAGCGCGCCACCGAGGGACGCTGGCCGGTGGCGTCCACGCGCAGGCGCTGCAGCGGGCGCTCGCTGCCGGCCTGCAGCAGCGGCACCAGTTCGCTCAGCGCCAGCGGCTGCTGGCCGTCGTCGTGGTGTTCGGCGATGGCGGCGAAGCCAGGGTTGGCGGCACGCAGCAGCTCGTCCTCGAAGGACAGCGTGGCGCCGCTGAGGCCCATCATGGCCAGGATGGTGCCGGCCGTGATGCCCAGCAGCCAGTGCAGTTGGAACAGGACGTTCTTGAACATCGGGGAGAGAGGCCGTTGAGGCTGCCGCCCGCATCCTGCGTAACAGCAAATGAGAATTAATCCGTAATTCTCCGGGCGCGGACGGGCTGCGGTCAAGGAGGGTTTTATTGCAGGGCTTGCAGCCCTGCACCCGCCTTAGATCAACGTCAACTTCAAAAGCTGGGTATCCGTGGGATGGCGGGGTGGGTCCGGTTGAGGGGGACGCCGCAAGTACGTCCATGTAGGCTTGGTCGCGGCATCCATGCCGCTCACACCCCCTCAACCGGACCCACCCCGCCTTCGACAGTTTTCCGCGATCTGTCGGAACGACGCTCTGCTTTGCTGGGTGCCGACCGTTGGTCGGCACGGGGTCGGACATCGATATCTGATAGGTGTGCCGACCAACGGTCGGCACCTACCAACAGCCGCGTGCGCCAGTAGATCCACGCCATGCGTGGATGATTTATTCGATATCCGATAGATGTGCCGACCAACGGTCGGCACCCACCAGCAGCAGTTGCCAACAGCCGCCGGCCAACTGTCGAAGGCGGGGCACTGTGGGTTTGCGGGGTGTGAGCCGCATGGATGCGGCGACCAAGCCTACATGGACGTATTTACGGCGTCCCCGCAAACCCACAGTGCCCCGCCATCCCGCGGAATGCACGCTGTTGCTGATGCTTCTGCAGGTGCAGGGCTGCAAGCCCTGCAAAAACACCCTTACTCCACCCAGCCTGCAATCTCACCGTGCTCGAACGGTCCCAGCTTCGCCTTCACCATCCGCCCCTGCGCATCGAACAGCACGCTGTACGGCAGCAGCCCCTGCGCATTGCCCAGCTGCACGCTGGCATCGCGCGGGCCCGGGGTGTCGAGCACGATCGGGTAGCCCACCGGCACCCGCTGCAGGAAATCCGCCACGCCCTCCGGTGTGTCCAGCGCCAGGCCCAGTACCTGCACGCCACGCTCGCCCTGCGCTTCGGCGAACCGGGCCAGCTCGGGCATTTCCTCGATGCAGGGCCCGCACCAGCTGGCCCACACGTTCACCAGCAGCGGCCGGCCGCTGAAACGCTGGCGGATGTCCAGCGTTTGCCCGTCCACCCCAGGCAGTACCAGCGCCGGCAGGGCATCACCGGCACGCAGGACAGGAATCGGGGGCTTGGCGGCAGGAGGCGTCGAAACCGCCGGCGCAGGCACCGGCGTCAACCGATGCCCGGCCCACAGGCCAAGGCCGGCGGCCAGCACCGCTGTCCACAGCAGTGCGGGCCGTTGCCAGCTCATCGGGCGGTGCGCAGCAGGGCTTCTTCCACCAGGGCCTGGGTCAGCAGGGTCGGCAGCACGGTCGGCGGTGCGCCCGGGCCATACACCACGTACAGCGGCACGCCCACGGCTTTGTGCTCATCCAGGAACGCGGTGATCTGCGGGTCGACGTTGGTGTAGTCGCCGCGCATGTACACCGCGTTGGTGCGCTTGAGCAGTTCCTTGAACTCCGGGCGCGACAGCACCGCGCGTTCGTTGGCCTTGCAGCTCACGCACCAGTCGGCGGTCATGTTCACGAACACCACGCGGTTGTCCGCGCGCAGCCGGTCCAGCATCTGCGGCGAGTAATCCACCACGTTGTCGCTGGCCGCCTGCGCGGCACGCGCCGGCGGCTGCAGCTGGGTCACGCCCCACACCGGGCCCAGTGCGGCCAGGGCCAACAGCACGCCCAGCAGGCTGGCGCCACGCTTGCTGCGCCAGCGGCTGGTCTCGAACAGCCACAGGCCGGCGGTCAGCAGCAGCAGGCCGCCCAGGGCCAGCGCCATGCCGTCCACGCCACGCTGCTTGCCCAGCACCCACAGCAGCCACAGCGCGGCCGCATACATCGGGAAGGCCAGCACGTGCTTCAGCGTTTCCATCCACGGGCCCGGCTTGGGCAGGCGGCGGGCCAGCGCCGGCACGAACCCGATCAGCAGGAACGGCAGGGCCAGGCCCAGGCCGAGGAACAGGAAGACCAGCATCGCCGCGATCGGCGGGGCCACGAAGGCATACGCCACGGCCGGACCGAAGAATGGGCCGACGCAGGCGCTGCCGACCACGCAGGCCAGCACGCCGGTGAAGAAATCACCGGCCGGGCCGCTGCGGCGGGCCAGCGACTGGCCGAAGTTGCCGATGCCGCCGCCCATGGTGAACACACCGGACAGGCTCAGGCCGACGGCGAACATGATGTAGGCCAGCGCGGCCACCACGCCCGGATGCTGCAGCTGGAAGCCGATGCCCACGGCGTTGCCGAGCATGCGCAGGCCCACCATCAGCGCGCCGATCACCGCGAATGCCACCAGCACGCCCAGCGTGTACCACAGGGCATGGCTGCGGGCGCGCTCGGCACTCTCGCCGCTCTGCGCCAGGCTCAGCACCTTCAACGACAGGATCGGCAGCACGCAGGGCATCAGGTTCAGGACCAGGCCACCGCCGAGGGCCAGCAGCAGCACCCACAGCAGCGAGCTGTCGGTCTTCGGCACGCTGCCCGGCGGCTTGGTGCGCTTGGCGTTGTCCTGCTGCGCATCGGCAGCGAAGGCATCGCCTCCCGCGGCGCTGTCAACGGCAGCACCGGTGGCATCGATGGGCACGGTCGGCAGCAGGCGCCGCGGCGTGCCATCGGCCTCTTCGCGCGGGCTGTCGCTGGCCGTGGCGGAAGCCGCAGCCGCAGTGGCCGTGCCGTTGCCGGCTGCGGTCAGCGTGCCGGCCGGAATCGACAGCTTCACCCGGCGGGTCATCGGCGGGTAGCAGATGCCATCGGTCTGGCAGCCCTGGAAGGTCACCACCAGGGTGCTGTCCACGGCCTCGGTGCGGGTGCGGCGCAGCGGCAGCGGTACTTCCACCTGGTTGAAGTACACCGAGACATCACCGAAGTGCTCGTCGCGGTGCGCCTGCGCAGCCGGCCAGCGCGGCTTGTCGGCCAGCACGCCGGTGCTGCCTTCCAGCTTCAGCGAGGTGCGGTCGCGGTACAGGTAGTAGCCCGGCGCCGGGGTGAAGCGCAGCAGCAGGGTATTGCCGTCGCTGGCGATGGCATCGAAGCCGAACGCCTGCTCCGACGGCAGCGGCAGGGCCTGGGTGTTGCTGGCGCCCGGCAGGCGCAGGCCGCCGTTGCTGCCGGCACCGGCCAGCGGGTTGTTGAAGGGGGTGACGCCGGTGACGCGCGCGGTGGGCACCGCGGCCTTGCCGCCCGCACCGGGCAGGGTCACCTGCACCATGCGCTTCTGCGGCGGATAGCACACGCCGGCATCGGCGCAGCCCTGGTAGCGCACTTCCAGGCTGATGGTGCCGGCCGCATCGGTCGGCGTGCCGGGCAGGGTGGCCTGCAGGCGCTCGCGGTAGGTTTCCACCTCGCCGAAGAAATCGTCGTGGTGCTTGTTGCCGGCGGGCATCTGCAGCGCACCGGCATTGAAGGCCGGGTCGGCCTTGACGCTGGTGCGGTGGCGATACAGGTAATAGCCGGGGGCGATCTTGAACTGCAGCTGGATCTGGCCACGTTCGGGCGCACTGGCGGTCAGCGCGAACGCCTGGTCGACTGGCAACAGGTCCTTCTCATCCAGCGCGAAGGCCGGCAGGGCCAGCCACAGCAGGGCGCACAGCGCGGCGCCACGAGCAAACAACTTCATCAATCGGTGTCCTCCCGGGTCTGCGCCCGGATCCAGTCCAGATACGCCGGCAGGCCGGCCCGGGTTTCGACCGCGATGCACTCCGGGAGTTCATACGGATGCAGTTCGACGATGCGGGCGATCGCGTCATCGACGCGGCTCGCCGTGGTCTTCACCAGCAACTGCAGTTCGGCGTCGGTGGTGACGTCGCCCTGCCAGCGGTAGGTCGACTGTGCCCCCTCCAGCCGGGTGACGCACGCAGCCAGGCGCTCGCTGACCAGCGCGTGCGCGATGCGCTCGGCACTGGCCCGGTCCGGGCAGGTGGTCAACAGCAGCAGGACGGGATCGACGGTCGACATGACCGCCGAGTATAGGGCCGCCGCCGGGTCAGGGCCCGGCGGCGGCATGGACCGCTGCGTTGCGCGGTCAGTTGGCCAGCTGGCAGGTGGCCGGCTTGGCGGAGGTGAACAGGACCGGGGTGGCCCATTCCGGGTGGTCGATGAACGGGTTGCGGTTGCCCTGGAACGAGTAGATCACGTCATTTCGTGCTCGCTCGGCATCATCCGGCGGATCGGACAGATGCCAGTCGATCAGGGTCGACAGCAGGCCCATGTAGGCCGGCGAGCTGCTGGTCTTGACGATCTTGCTGCGGTCGTCGGTCAGTTCCAGGTCCGGTTCGGACTGGCCGGTGGCCGCATCCTTGCCGCCCTCATAACGGATGGCCATGTACATCACCGCACGCGCCATGTCGCCCTTGCGCCTGCCCCATACCTCGAAGGTGCCGGTGTTGCCGTCCGGGGTACGCACCCAGTTGGAATTGCCCGGATAGCCGCCGCTGCCGCCGCCCTGGCCGTTGTTGGCCTCGGTGGCGCGCTCGCCGCAGTTGGCATCGCACTTGCCGAACGGCTTGTTGCCGCGGTCGGCATTCCACTGCGCATCGGTCAGGTACAGCATGTGGGTGTCGGTGTACGGGGCGTACGGCAGGCCCTTGTCGCCAGTGGTGCTGGCAAAGCCCAGCGAGTTCGGCCAGGTGTGCTCGCGGTTGTAGGTGAGGCCGCTGCCCGTGCCCGCACGGCTGCTGACCTTGGTGTAGCTGTGGTTGCGGTAGGCGTCGAGGATCTTGCCGCTGTTGTTCGGGTCTTCGTCGGCAATTTCCAGGATGGTCCAGGTGCTGGTGCCCGAGCCGCTGTACGGGTAGGCGGTGTGGCCCTTGATGGTCTCGTGCAGCGAGCAGCGCAGCTGGCTGGGGCTGGAGGTGTTCACCTTGGAGTAGTAGCCCGCCGGGGTGCCCGGGTTGCCGGGATTGCCGGGGTCCGGATTGCCCGGGTCCGGGTTGCCGGTGGTGCTGGCCACGGTGAAGGCGATGCGGCTGTCAGCGGCTGGATGTGCGCCCTGGTTGTCGGTGATGCGCGCGGCACGGATGTCGAAGCGGCAGGCTTCACCGGCCACCAGGGCGGTGTTGGTCGACAGCTTCACGCTCTTGCCGCTGCCGGGCCAGGTCAGCGGCACGCTGCCGGATTTGCCGCAGCTCAGGGCAAAGGCGCCGCTGTCCAGGGTCACCGTCTCGCTGAACACCACTTCCAGATCGGCCGCGGCCGGGAAGGTGCTGCTGCCCTGCGCCGGGGTGGTGGTGGTCACCGACGGCGGCGTGTTCGGGCCGCCCGGGGTGCCGCCACCGCCGTTGAAGGTCTGGTTGTTGTTGCAGCGGCCGAAGGTCTCACCGGCCGACTCGGCCCAGGTGAAGTGGGCGTACTGGCTGCCGCTGCCGGTCAGCTGCAGCGAGGTGCCCGGGGCGGTGCTGTTGGTTTCGGCAACCGGGATGTTCTGGCTGGTCATGCCGGCGGCGGGGCCACCGGAGGCGGTGATCGCGCCTTCGTAGCTGAGGAACTGGACCACCTTGCCGCTGGCGTCTACCAGGGCGATGCCGTCGTTGGGGCCGTTCTGCAGGCCGTTGGTCGGGTAGGTGACCACGGCGATCGTGGCGCTGCCGCAGCCGGCGGCGCTGCCAGCCGGCACCGGTTTGTTGTCGTAGACCACGGCGGCCGAGGCGTTGGCGCCGTTGTACAGGTACAGACGGTACCCGGACAGGTCCTCGCCGGCGGTGGCGACCACTTCGATGGCTTCGCCAACGTCACCGGCCGGGGTGCTGTCGTCGTAGTGCAGTTCGTTGATGAAGACCTCGGCCTGGGCTGGCGCGGCGACCAGCGCCAGCAGGCAGGCGGCGGCGAGCGGGGACAGCAATCGCATCGACTACTCCTTGTGATTGGGAATGCTGGGCGAGCCTAAGGCCGAATGCGTGACACTTTGTCGTAACTGAACGCCAGATATCTGGCACTGAGACGCAGTTCACCAAAATTGCCGACACCCGTCGGTCCGCGCATCTGTTCGCCACCGCAGCGCACCGTCGAAATTTTTTCTTCGGCGGGGCTTGAAAGGCCCGGGCACAGCTCCATCTCTGTCCTGCTCCCGACCTGTCGGGTTTTTTCGCGAGCAATGCTGGCAGTCACCTGGGGTGAGTGCTAACATCGCCGGACTTTTTTAGACCAATCAACAACTTAAGAGGTCCCTATGAACATCAAGCCGCTGCACGACCGCGTTGTGGTCAAGCCGATCGAAGCTGACGAAATCTCCGCCGGTGGCATCGTCATTCCGGATTCGGCCAAGGAAAAGTCGACCAAGGGTGAAGTCGTCGCCGTCGGTCCGGGCAAGGCCCTGGACAACGGCACCGTGCGCGCTCCGTCGCTGAAGGTTGGCGACAAGGTCATCTACGGCCAGTACGCCGGCAGCTCGTACAAGAGCGAAGGCGTCGAGTACAAGGTCCTGCGCGAAGACGACGTGCTCGCCATCATCGGCTGAGCCTCGGCGCGACCTGCTTCATCCCCTGATTCCAAACACCCAGCCGCCGGGCACGGCCCGGCGCTACCAATTGAGGTAACTGCACATGGCTGCCAAGGATATTCGTTTCGGTGAAGACGCCCGTTCGCGCATGGTGCGCGGCGTCAACGTTCTCGCCAATGCCGTCAAGGCCACCCTGGGCCCGAAGGGCCGCAACGTCGTGCTGGAAAAGAGCTTCGGCGCTCCGACCATCACCAAGGACGGCGTCTCCGTCGCCAAGGAAATCGAACTGGCTGACAAGTTCGAGAACATGGGCGCGCAGATGGTGAAGGAAGTTGCTTCGCGCACCAACGACGACGCCGGCGACGGCACCACCACCGCCACCGTGCTGGCCCAGGCCCTGATCCGCGAAGGCGCCAAGGCCGTGGCCGCCGGCATGAACCCGATGGACCTGAAGCGCGGTATCGACAAGGCCGTCGTGGCCGCCGTTGCCGAGCTGAAGAACATCTCCAAGCCGACCGCCGACGACAAGGCCATTGCCCAGGTCGGTACCATCTCGGCCAACTCGGACGAGTCGATCGGCCAGATCATCGCTGACGCGATGAAGGAAGTCGGCAAGGAAGGCGTGATCACCGTTGAAGAAGGCTCGGGCCTGGACAACGAGCTGGACGTGGTCAAGGGCATGCAGTTCGACCGCGGCTACCTGTCCCCGTACTTCATCAACAACCAGCAGTCGCAGACCGCTGACCTGGATGACCCGTACATCCTGCTGCACGACAAGAAGATCTCCAACGTCCGTGACCTGCTGCCGGTGCTGGAAGGCGTCGCCAAGGCCGGCAAGCCGCTGCTGATCGTTGCCGAAGAAGTCGAAGGCGAAGCGCTGGCCACCCTGGTCGTCAACACCATCCGTGGCATCGTCAAGGTCGTGGCCGTCAAGGCTCCGGGTTTCGGCGACCGTCGCAAGGCGATGCTGGAAGACATGGCCGTGCTGACCGGCGGCACCGTGATCTCCGAAGAAGTTGGACTGTCGCTGGAAAAGGCCACCATCAAGGATCTCGGCCGCGCCAAGAAGGTGCAGGTTTCCAAGGAAAACACCACCATCATCGATGGCGTGGGTGACAAGGCTGCCGTCGACGCACGCGTCGGCCAGATCAAGACCCAGATCCAGGACACCTCCTCCGATTACGACCGCGAGAAGCTGCAGGAACGCGTGGCCAAGCTGGCCGGCGGCGTTGCCGTGATCAAGGTCGGCGCTTCGACCGAAATCGAAATGAAGGAAAAGAAGGATCGCGTCGACGACGCCCTGCACGCTACCCGTGCGGCCGTTGAAGAAGGCGTGGTCCCGGGCGGCGGCGTTGCCCTGGTCCGTGCGGTCACCTCGCTGGCTGGCCTGAAGGGCGCCAACGAAGACCAGAACCACGGCATCCAGATCGCTCTGCGTGCGATGGAAGCCCCGCTGCGCGAAATCGTGGCCAACGCCGGTGAAGAACCGTCGGTCATCATCAACAAGGTCAAGGAAGGCACCGGCAGCTTCGGCTACAACGCCGCTACCGGCGAGTTCGGCGACATGCTGCAGTTCGGCATCCTGGACCCGACCAAGGTGACCCGTTCGGCGCTGCAGAACGCTGCCTCGATCGCTGGCCTGATGATCACCACCGAAGCCATGGTTGCCGAAGCTCCGAAGAAGGACGAGCCGGCCATGGGTGGCGCCGGTGGCATGGGCGGCATGGGTGGCATGGGCGGCATGGACTTCTAAGTCCACGCGTTCCCGACGTAATGAAGAACCCCGCCGGAAGGCGGGGTTTTTTTATGCCAGTAGATCCATGCCATGCGTGGATGAACCGCGCGCGGGCTCAACCGCGCAACGCGCGCCGATCCAACCAGACCTTGGCGATGAAGAAGGTGGGCACACCGCCATACAGCAGGCCCTTCACCCAGGGCAGCCCCATCTGGTGGGCAATCAACCCACCTGCGGCCATGCCGACCAGGCCGACGGCGGCCGCCCTGCGCTGGCGCTTCAGCTGCTGCATCTCCTCCTGCTGGCGCGCGGCGATCTCGTCACGCCGGTCGTCGGGCTGCATCACGGCGCTGGCAATGGCATCGGCTTGCGAAGGGGTCATGCTGGGTCCAAAGAGACGACGGTCTGGTTCTTATACTGCGGCCGCCGCCAAGGTCGCGTAAATCCCGCGCCGCCCGGGTCCGGCGCCCAGTAGATCCACGCCATGCGTGGATGAAACCTCCCACGCAACCAGGTAGCGCCGGGCCATGCCCGGCGGCTCCCCGGTCTTCCGCCAATGCCTGATTACTGCGGTCGCCCCCGCTCGGCCGCGTGCGTACCCAGTTCCAGGCAGGCCATCATCAGACCTTCCATCACGCGCGGGCAGACATCATGCTCCGGGCCTCCGTTCTGGCGGCTGCGCTCGGTGGCCAGCATCACCTCATGCACGATGCGCAGCCCGGTCAGGGCGCAGGTCGCCATCGGCCAACTGGATGCGTCGGCCGATCGGCAGGTTCGGTTCGGGCCAAGGAAGGCCATCGCTGCCGCACCCCGCGCCTAGCGCTGCAGGCAGATGCGCTCGGCGCCTGCGCTGATATCCACCTGGCCACCCTGCATCAAGTCCGCGCCCAGAATCACGGCCGGGCGCTGGTCCAGACCGATCGCCCGGAACACCGGCAATTCGCTGATGCGTACCTCCACTGCCGGGTGCTGCCACCCCGCACTGGCCAGCGCCGGCAGGGTGTACAGCCACGTCGGTGTCGGCTTGCCACCCAGCCCCTCGCTGCCCTTGCTGCGCGCCCGCACGCGCGTGTCGCTGCCATCGGTGCGCAGGCCCAACGCACGCGACGCTGCATCGTTGAGAATGGTCTGCGCCGCACCGGTATCAACCACACCGATGGCCTCCACAGCCTCATCGCCCAGCGTCAAGGTGACAAAGCCGAAGCCCTTCAGCACGCCGGCGCGATCGGGCAGGGCGTTGCCCTGGCAATACGGTGCCGTGGTCGGCAGCGTCTGCGCTGCCCACAGCATCAGGCGCCCATGGGCGAAATCCCAGCGGCTATCGAAACGCGCCGTGATGTCCTGGCCGATGATGCCGTGCAACGGTGCGCTCCCTGCCGACGACAGGCTGGCCAGGTCGGCCTGCAGTGCGGTCACCTGCAGCTGCAGGCTGCCCAGCGCCATCGCCACGCTGCGCGTGCTGCGCAACGCCAACCCACCTGCGCTCGCACCTTGCGCGTCGTGGTTGCGTGCGTTCGGGTCCTGCAGCTGGAAGCGCCGCACCACGTCCGTATCCAGCAGCGTCGCGCTGGCCGCGCTGTCCACCACCAGGTTCAGCAACTCGTCGTGACCCTCCAGCGTGCCGCGCACGGTAGGGTGGCTTGCCTGCATCGTCATCGGCAGGTTGTGCAGCGCAGCGGGTTCGGCTGCTGCGGGCAGCGACATGAACAGCAGGGGCAACAGGGCCAGACGCATCGGGATACTCCTCGGGAACGAGTGGCCATTTGGCCGCAGGCGCGTATCGCCGTTTTGTCCCTGTTGATACCGGAACGATACACAGCACCGTCATACTGCCAGCATGAATGCTACCGCCACCCTTTTCGTCGTGGATGACGATGCCAGCATCCGCGATGCCATCGCCGATCACCTGCTCATGCACGGGTACCGCGTGCGCGTGGCCGCTGACGCCGCAGCAATGGATGTGCTGCTGCAGGTGGAGCGCCCCGATGCCATCATCCTGGATTGGATGATGCCCGGCGAAGACGGCCTGTCGGTGTGCCGCCGCCTGCAGTCACGCGCCATCCCCATCCTGATGCTGTCGGCCATGGGCAGCGCGCCTGATCGTGTGATCGGGCTCGAAATGGGGGCTGATGATTACCTGTCCAAGCCCTTCGACCCGCGCGAACTGCTGGCCCGCGTGCGTGCGCTGCTGCGCCGGCAGGAAAAACTGCGTACACAGACGCCGCTTGAACTGCGTTTCGATGGCTGGCGCCTGCTGCCCGAGCAGCGTCGGCTGCTGGCCCCCGACGGGAGCGAGGTGGCGCTCAGTCGCGGTGAGTTTGCATTGCTGCAGGCGTTGGCCGAGCGTCCCGGGCGTGTGCTGGACCGCGAGCAGTTGATGCAGATGACCCGTGGCGATGACAGCGACAGCGTCGATCGCGCCGTGGATCTGGCTATCAGCCGTCTACGCCGCAAGTTGCACCACGCTGCCAGCGGCGGTGATGGCCTGGTGCAGACCCTGCGCGGTGAGGGATACCGTTTCGGCGCAGCGGTGCAGCGCCTGTGAGCGCGCTTTGGGGCACACGGCGTTGGAGTACCGCGCGTTGGATTGCGATGCTGGCGGTCAGCAGCCTTCTGCTGGCCACCGCAGTCAGCATGGCCGTGGTGGGCTGGCTGCCACGCCCGGCGGCGCCTCAGATGCGTCTGGACCTCGCCATGCAGGTGCTGCGCGGCGAGCGCGCGGCTGACAGCGTGGGGCTGCGTGTGGAGGTGCGTGCCCGGGCTCCTGAAGGAACCGGCCATGCGCACTTGCTGCACGTCGCCGCAGAAGGATTGCAGCGGCCTGCACAGCACGTACGGCTGGTGTGGTCGGGCAATGGCAAGCCGCCGGATATTCATGTCATCGCCGCCGGTGCGGAACAGGACAGTGGCAGCGAAACGGCAGCACTGGATGCCGCGCAGCAGGTACTGGCCAACCTGCCGTGGCCCCCGTTTGAGCTGGCCGTGCAGGAGGCCGATGGGCGCTGGCGCGTGGTCAGCAGTGCCTACAGCGAACTGGCGGCCTGGCGAAGGCAGGTGCTGCTGGCCCTGCTGGGAGGCATGGTGCTGCTGGCGCCCCTGGCCGCGTGGGCGGCTGCGCGACTTGGCCGTCCGCTGCGGCGCCTGGCCGATGCCAGTGCTCATCTCGACCTGCACGCACCGACGTCGCTGCCCGACGACGGCCCGCGCGAGGTGCAGATGCTTGCCGTGGCCTTGGATGCAGGCCGCACCCGCCTGCGCGAGCAGGCGCAGCAGATGACGCGCATGCTGGCGGCGGTCGCACACGACCTGCGTACGCCGCTGACCGGCCTGCGCCTGCGCGCCGAGTTTGCCCCGCCCGCGCAGGCTGCGCGCATGGTCGCTGATATCGAGCGCATGAATGCAATGATCGAGCAGGTGCTGGATTACGCCCGTGGCGAACTGCAGCCTCCGCAGCTGCAGACGATGGACCTGGTTCCTCTGCTGGAAGACTGCGCGCAGGCCGCGCGCCTGCGCGGCATCGAGGTTGCTGCTGAACTACCCGTCACCCTGCCTTGGCAGGCCGATGCCCTGCTGCTGCGTCGCGCGCTGGATAACCTGATCGACAATGCCGGCCGCTATGCGGGTGCGGTGGAACTGAGCGCGGCACGGGTGGATGCGCTGCTGCAGGTGGACATCATGGACCGTGGCCCCGGCATCCCCGCCGAGGATCGCGAACGCCTGTTGCAGCCTTTCCAGCGCAGCGAAACCTCGCGCAGCCGCACAACCGGCGGCACCGGCCTCGGCCTCGCCGTGGCCGCCAATGCCGCCCGCAGCCACGGTGGCCAACTGCAGCTGCTACAGCGCGAAGGTGGCGGTCTGGTCGCCCGCCTGCAGCTGCACTGAACCCGGTGGATCCACGCCATGCGTGGATGAGCCTCCACGCCACCCGGTAGCGCCGGGCCACGCCCGGCGGCTCTCCAGTCTTCCGCCAATGCCTGATTACCGCGGCCGCACCCGCTCTGCCGCATGCGTACCTAGTTCCAGGCAGGCCATCATCAGGCCCTCCATCACGCGCGGGCCAACATCACGTTCTGGCCCCCCGCTCTGGCGGCTGCGCTCGGCGGCCAGCATCACCTCATGCAATACGCGCAGCCCGGCATGGGCGCAATCGACATCGGCCAGTTGGATGCGTCGGCCGATCGGCAGGTTCGGTTCGGGCCAGGGAAGGCCATCGCTGCCGCAGCCTGCGCCGATACGCTGAAGGTTGTCGATGAAACCGTGGGAATCAGGCTTAGCGTCTTCGGTATTGGCCGGGTCGTTGTGGCCGCTACCAGGGAAGGGGACGTGCTTTGCGTTCATGGCGTGTGCTCCGTACAGAGAGGACGGCAGCGCCACCGGAATAGGTGGCGGACGGTGCGTGGCGGCAAAGACCGGGAGATGCTGATACCGGCGGGCGCAAGCGCCCCCACGCACCGCCCGCCATGGAACGCGGACGGATTGCCAGCCGGCGCCGCACAAAGCGACGCCGGCCAGCAAGCGTAAACATCATCTCCACGGGCTTTGCCGACCCGGCCACCCATTTTCGGTGGCAAACCATCCTATGCACATGCTCGCGCAGAACACCAAGGGCGACTGCGACACTCACGATGTGCTGCGAATTATTGCATACGCCCTGCATCATGGCCGCTACTCGCCTCATATCCTCTCAAGCCGTGACCGGCTTCCAAGGAACTTGTCGCACCACCCGAGAGAGCTGGAAGCGGGTGAATTGCGACAGGCCATTGGGGGCAAGTAGCCGAGAGTCCAGAGGACCAAGAGTAGTGGATCAGCAGCGCTCCCGAGCCACTCGCTTGGAGTGTGGGCGATCAGCGACTCCACTTAAGACCTGTTGTTCTATCCACACTCGCCCTTGATGAATTAACCAAATATTCATGTAAAATTTGGTGTTCAAACCACATCGCATGGATGCGAGTTCGGCCGTCGTGCCAGAGCCGCCGATGCATGCTTCAAGGACGTAGGCCAACGATGAGACTGACTTCAAGCTGCCGGCTCGCGATCGCGCTGCTGGGAGGGATGTGTGCGTTTCAGGCATCCGCAATTGAGCCATATCAAGAGTACCGAAAGCACATCGAGTCCGCGCAGAACCTCACTGCGTTGAAGGACGATCTGATGGGTGACAGCGTCAGCCTTTACAACGGCAAGACCGACTTCGCAGTGACTGACATTAGTCTGCCTGGCAACAATGGCCTGCCGGTCGAGCTTCGTAGGCACTTCAGCGCCGAATTGGATCTGGTTGGCGGGAATACCTACAACGCGAACCTGGACGGAGTCGGGGGCTGGGAAGTCGATGTGCCCAACATTTCCGGTACCTTCTCCGCCACAGGTTGGGGGGATACGCGGTGCAGCGGCCATATGGTCCCAACCTATCCTCCTGCGTTTCAGCTGACTGAGATCTGGCAGGGTAACCAGATCCATATTCCTGGCGCTGGTGATCGCACGATGCTTGGCCTCAACGCGGATACGCCACGGCCCAGTGACGGCATTGCCCGCAAGTGGACTACTGCTCAGCGGGATGCAATTGACTGCATTCCAATGAAAGCTGGTATGACAGGCGAAGGCTTCCGGCTCAAGACCACGGAGGGCGTGTCGTACTACTTCGACACTGCAACGAGCCGTCTGGCGGGCACGCTTGATCGGTCCGCCGGCGAAGGTGGTCGCGCCCGCACTTCGAGAAATCGCGTCTATGTGCAGGCGAGCAAGGTACAGGATCGATTCGGCAACTGGGTGCAATACAGCTACAACAGTGAAGGCAAGCCGGTTCGGATCTGGTCCAGCGACGGCCGTGAGATTGTGTTGGCCTACACTGGATCGCATCTTGCTACTGCAACAGCTGCTGGCCGAACGTGGTCGTACTCATACGGAAGCGTCGATGGTCAGAAGCGGCTTACACGTGTTCTGCTGCCTGACGGTAGTGCCTGGTCATATGGCTACTCAAGCGCTTTGCGTGTCGACCCAGCTCCATGGGACGGGAACTCGCGCCCCAACTGCGCTGAGCAGCCACCGGCGGTGGCCGGTGAACTGACGATGACCATTGGCCACCCGTCAGGAGCCGTCGGAACGTTCAAGCTTGAAAACATGCGACACGGGCGGAGTGGTGTACACCTGAGCGAGTGCTTGCAGCGCGTTAATAATTCGGTGAATGAACCCAGCTCTTACTATTATGTGTTGGGACGTCCGTTCTTCTTTGACGTCGTCTCTCTTACAAGCAAGACGATCATTGGGCCTGGCTTGCCCAAGGCTTTGACTTGGTCATATGACTATGGCAACGGCGGGGAGGCAATGTGGGGCAGCCGCGCGGCTCCCGCTGTCTACCCTTGCACGACCTGCAAGCAGGAAAAGCGTGTTGTCGTGTCCAATCCTGACGGTACGCGAATTGTCTACCGCTATGGTGTCCTGTTCGGTGCCAATGAGGGGCGGCTGCTTGGCACAATTACTCTGGATTCCGCAGGGAATACCGCAAGTGCTCGTTCAAGCGTCTATATGACGACGGCCGAGGCAGACGCCCAGCCGTTTGCCTCGCGGTACGGGCTAATCTTCAACGGCGATGATCCGAGCAGCGCAGAGGTGCGCCCTGTTGTGGCTGAGGCCATCGATCAGGATGGCGAGAGTTATCAGACAAGGATGCTGTCCTTTGATTCCCTGGCGCGGCCTGTGCAAATTAACAAGTCCAGCACACTCGGCTCGAGGACCGATACCATCACCTACCTGGACAGCACCAATCTGTGGGTCATGGGCCAAACAGCCAAGGTCACGAATGTTGACACTGGGGCAGTTGAAGCAGAAACGCGGTTTGATTCGCTCGCGCGTCCGATCGAAGAGCACGCCTTTGGCAAGCTGAAGCGATCATTGAGCTACAACACTGACGGGACCATCGCATCCGTCACTGATGCGATGGGTAATGTAACCTCTCTGTCCTCGTGGAAGCGTGGCACGCCCCAGCAGATCCTGTTCGCCGATGGCACAAGCCAAGCTGCGGCGGTAGATGACAACGGCTGGATTCAATCGGTGACCGACGAAACCGGTGCGACCACGCAGTACGGATATGATCGAATGGGTCGAGTCGCAAGTATTGATTGGCCAGCAAACGACAGTGTCGCCTGGGTACGAACCACCCAGACGTTCTCCGCAGTGAGTGCTGATGAATTCGGAATCCCCGCTGGACATTGGCGACAGAGCACGGTGACGGGAAACGCGCGCAAGAATGTGTACTTTGACGTCTTCTGGCGCCCGTTGTTGACCGAGGAGTTCGACAACGAATCGCGGAGCGCAACCCAGCGCTATCAGCGCTTCGCTTATGACGAATCAGGTCGACAGGTCTTCGCGTCGTACCCAGGAACGGTTGCGGCACTCAGCTCCGGTACGTGGAACGCCTATGATGCGTTGGGCCGAGTGCGATCAGTGTCCGTTGATTCGGAGGTGGGTCTGCTGACTGCGCTGACGGAGTATCAAAGCGGCGGTCGTGTGAAGGTTACCGACGCGCGCGGAAACATTACGGTGACGCGGTTCCAGGCATTTGGTGAGCCTTCTTCCGAGGCGCCGACTCAGATCACACACCCGGAAGGCGTCGTTACCGAGATTGCGCGTGATGTCTTTGGGAAGCCGACCTCGATCGTCCGCCGGAATCAGGACGGCAGCACACGCGTTTCCCGGAATTATGTATATGATGCCAATCAGCGCTTCTGTAAGTCGATCGAGCCCGAAACAGGCTCGACGCTGATGGGGTATGACAATGCGGGAAACCTCGTGTGGAGTGCGTCCGGCCTGAATCTGACTTCCGCAAAGTCGTGCGACATGGCATCGGCCACCATCGATGCCCGCAGGGTCACGCGTGGCTATGACGCCCGCAATCGGCTGAAGACGCTGCGCTTCCCTGATGGCAATGGTGATCAGGATTGGACTTACACGCCTGATGGCAAGCCCGCGACAGTTGCGACGTCCAACGAAGCGGGTTCGGCCCGCGCAATCAATACCTACGGATACAACAAGCGGAGGTTGCTGGTCTCGGAAACCTCTAGTGATAGCACCTTGGCTGTGCAGTCGGTGGGCTACGCCTACAACTCAATGGGGGCGCTGGCTGGCCTGACGTACCCGAGTGACCGCTATGTTGACTATGCGCCCAACGCCCTGGGTCAGCCGACAAAGGCCGGCAGTTTCATAACGAACGTGGCCTACTATCCCAATGGGGGCATGAAGCAGTTCACCTACGGGAACGGAATTGTTCATACGATGCAGCAGAACGCGAGGCAGTTGCCAACACGCGTCACTGACAGTCGCGGCGTGATCGACACCACATATGAGTTCGATGCCGGTGGGAATGTTGCGCGCATTTTGGATCACTTGGACGGTTCACGCACTCGCACAATGAGCTACGACGGATTGGATCGCCTCGTTCAAGCGAGCTCTGCATCTTTTGGCGGTGATGGCGTTTTCCGTTACACCTACGATGCGGTGGACAATCTGCGGAGTGCAACATTGGCAGGGGTCAAGGATCACAACTATTGGTATGACGCAAAGAATCGACTGACCAATGTGCAGGGCAGCGCTGGTGCAACCATCATCGGGTTGACCTATGACGTTCAGGGCAACCTCTCCAAGCGCAGCGGGACCGTATACACGTTCGACTTTGGCAACCGTTTGCGCCAGGTGGCTGATGCAGAGCGCTATCGCTACGACGCGCACGGGCGCCGCATTCTGTCCGTTGCATCCAATGGTAGTGGCATCATTCGTTCTCTTTATGGAAACGACGGTGCGCTGCTGCGCCAAGACAATGCTCGCGAAGGTAAGAATACGGAGTACATTCAGCTCAATGGCAGTCTCGTTGCACGTGCAATATCGGTGGTTTCTCCGCTGACCCCGGTGCTGACAGTTCCTTCGTTCAGCAGCACTGGCAGTTTTACTGTCAGTTGGTCGTCAGTTGCCTATGCGAGTAAGTACGAGCTACGTGAGCAAGTGGCAGGTGGCGAGTGGAAAGCCATCCAGAGTGGCTCGGCACGGAGCTGGAATGCGTCGGCGAAGGCCGAAGGCAGCTTCGGGTACAGCGTTCGCGCGTGCCAGCAGAATGCCTGCAGCGCCTGGAGCGCAGCCTCGGCCGTTTCTGTGCAGAAGCCGCCCTCCGCTGTTGCGGTGTTGACTGTGCCAGCTAGTGCATTGAACGGCACCTACAGCGTTACTTGGTCTGCGGTTACCGGCGCGGCGACATATCGCCTCCAGGAACAGGTCGGAACTGGTGCATGGGCAACTGTCCAAGAGACGGCTGCACGCACCTGGTCTGCCTCAGGCAAGGCGGCTGGCAGCTACGGGTACCGTGTATACGGCTGCAATCCTGCAGGGTGCGGCCCTGCCTCTACGGTTGTGAAGACTACGGCTCTTTACCCGCCTTCGGGCGCGCCTTCAGTCACTGTGCCTGGTCAGAGCCTGGGTGGTTCGTACTCCGTAAGTTGGAACGCGCTGGCTGGCGCAACTCGTTACGGGTTGGAGGAGAGTGTGAATGGGGGAGGTTGGGCCGTAGTCGCTTCAGCTGCTTCCACCAGTCAGGCATTCAGTGGGAAAGCGACTGGAAGCTACGCGTATCGTGTCCGCGGCGGCAACGATGCGGGTTGGGGGGCTTACTCAGCAACTGCGATGGTGTCGGTCATCCAGCCACCCGCTGCGCCGGGGCTGAGTGGACCGGCGGCATCTGGTACCGGTAGTGCGAACCTGAGCTGGAATGCTGTGCAGATGGCCGTGAGCTATTCGCTGGAGCAGAGCATCAACGGCGGTGGGTGGACCGTCGTGCAGAGCGACGGCTCAACGCAGGCCACTCGTACTGGCTTGGGATATGCAACCTACACATATCGGGTAAAGGCTTGTAACGCCGCCGGCTGCAGCGGCTACTCGAACAGCGTGGCCGTCGTTTCCAGTCCGCCGCCTGCAACACCGACTATTCTCAGTTCAGTGAAGGTGCAGTGGATTGTGAATCGTGCCACTAAGATCCGTTGCGAGGCAAAGTGGACGCCGGTGGAGGGGGCATCCACGTATGAATTCCAGGTCTATGGTGGTGGCGTCCAGTACAGTGGCCCCGCTACGTCGATCAGTTCGCAAGGAGCGGGGTACTGCGCGCCGAGTCATGTAGTTCGAGCGTGCAACGCAAATGGCTGCTCCGCTTGGTCAAATCCGCCAACAGTGCAAGGGCTGAATGACCTCGGCGATTTGACCAACCCTATCTGACGGACGGATCCGATCAATGAATTTTATTTGGAAGTTGCTCTTGTGCCTTTTAGCGGTATTTGGCTCCGGTACTGCTGCTAGTCAAGAGGTTGTGGAGTACATTCACACAGATGCACTTGGCTCGCCTGTGGCAGTGTCGAACACATCAGGAGTGGTCATTGAACGCACCCTCTATGAACCTTACGGTGCGACAATTGGTGCGGAACCACGTGATGCGCCGGGATTCACTGGTCACGTAACTGATTTGTCCACCGGGCTGAGCTACATGCAGCAGCGGTATATGGATTCTCAACTAGGGGTATTCTTATCGGTAGATCCCGTAACGGCGTATCAGCAGCCTGTCGGGCAGTTCAATCAGTATAGATATGCAAACAGTAATCCCTACAAGTTCCTTGATCCTGACGGAAGACTAAGCCTGGCGTGCGGCGGCAGCCTTTGCGACCGTTATCGCGATCAAGGCGGCCGAAGTTGTGAGGAAACCTGCCTGGACGGCAAGCGCACCGCAACTTCCGGCGTTTTTGTTAGGCACAAGACTCTTAAAAGCCAAGAGAAGCTCATTGAGAGTGTTGGCGGAGACGTCGAGCTCCTTAGAAGCGCGCATGCATCGCACCACGAATTTGTAACCACCCTCATCGGATTCGTGGCCGGCGGTGGGTTTGGGGGAGGCGGAAGCGCAACGACTAAGCTCTATCGAGCAGTTGGCGCAGCAGAAGCAGCATCAATCCGGGAGACAGGCCGTTTTTCCGTAGGGCCCAACTCTCTGTATGGTAAATGGATGGCGGAAAGCGCGGCACATGCTAGAGAATGGGGAGACAAGATGTATGGCCCCGGAACCACAACCCTGATGGAGGTGAGGCTTCCAAAGTCAGCGGCGGATCAACTAATGCGCCTTGAGCGGCTGGATGGCATCGGTCCTGCACGCTATGGCGAACTTAATCAACTTGAACAGGCAGTGATTAGAGAGGTGCCGTGAACAGTGTGCATCCAGTAGTCGTAGAGTGGACGGACGTAAAAATTGCCAACCTCCCGAAGTCGGGCCAATATTCCACAGTTGCTCGGTTTGCTCAAGATGTTGATTCTTGGCCGGCGGAAGCGTGGAGTGTGATTCTGCAAATTCATGGTGATGTCAATGCCGTCCCTTGTCGCGCGTTCGCTCGATTTCTTTCACCTCTTGCGCCCGAAGAACGCTTTCACTCAGGGGTCAGATTTGAACTCCTTGAGGGCGACAAGGTTGCAGCGAGAGTCTGCGTCCTTTGAGTTCGTCGGCCCAATTTGGATCTCAGGGATTCTCTGCGTGGGAGTGCGTCAAAAACTGCGCTCAGGTCAATACGCCACGGCACATGCGCCTGTCACCAATACGCGGTAAACATGATCCCTGCCCATGTCCACCCGCAGGGAAGTCGATCATGCAGAGCAAGCTCCAGGTCACGCTGTACGGAACCCTTGGCGACAGCCCGGCACTGCAGTTGCCGGGGCTGGAAGGGCCGTCGGTCGCCATCCTGGAATCCACCCTGCGGCAGCTCGTCTCCGATCTCTACACCGCCCGCTCCCTGCTCAATCCCGAGCAGCTGGACGAGGCGCAGAAGGAGCTGGACCGCGTGGTGGAGCGCTGGGTGGACATCCATGAAGGCCTGCTGTTGGATGTGGAAGTACACGGCAAGCGCTGAGGCGAGCCCCGCCTGAACCGTATCCCCAGTTGCGGATGAAACATTTTGCACTGCGCAAAAGCTGTGCTATCAATACACCCCATGAACGCCGTCCACGCCAACTTTTATTGGTATTACTTTCCGAAGCCCACGGCGGAGGAAGGACTGCGCTCACCCTGAAGAAACCTTCAGACGCATTCCCGAAAGCCGCCAGCGAACCTGGCGGCTTTTTTCATGTCGCCACGCTGGGGACCCCCAACGTTCCGGAGAACCCCTGCAATGCCCCCGCACACCGACGACCTGCGTATCCGCACCATCGAACCGCTGACACCGCCCGCCCAGCTGCTGGCGATGCTGCCCTGTGACGATGAAGCCTCCGACACTGTCAGCGCCTCGCGCGCGGCCCTGCACGGGATCCTGCATGGCCGTGACGACCGCCTGGCCGTGGTGGTGGGCCCGTGCTCGATCCACGATCCGCACGCCGCCATCGAATACGCCCAGCGCCTGAAGCCTCTGCGCGATGCGCTGGCCGGCGAACTGGAGATCGTCATGCGCGTGTACTTCGAAAAGCCGCGCACCACGGTGGGCTGGAAGGGCCTGATCAACGATCCGGACCTGGATGGCAGCTTCAAGATCGACAAGGGCCTGCGCATTGCCCGCGGCCTGCTGCGTGACATCAACAAGCTGGGCCTGCCGGCCGGCGTCGAGTTCCTCGATGTGATCTCGCCGCAGTACATCGCCGATCTGGTCGCCTGGGGCGCCATTGGCGCGCGCACCACCGAAAGCCAGGTGCACCGCGAACTGGCCTCGGGCCTTTCCTGCCCGGTCGGCTTCAAGAACGGCACCGATGGCAACGTCAAGATCGCGGCCGATGCAGTGGGCGCAGCGTCCAACCCGCATCACTTCCTGTCGGTCACCAAGCAGGGTGGCACCGCCATCGTGTCCACTACCGGCAACCCGGATTGCCATGTGATCCTGCGTGGCGGCAAGCAGCCGAACTACGATGCGGCCAGCGTGGGCGAGGCCTGCCAGGCACTGGCCAAGGCCAAGCTGCCGACGCGCCTGATGATCGATGCCAGCCACGCCAACAGCCTCAAGAACCCTGATAACCAGCCGAAAGTGATCGAGGACATCGCCACCCAGCTGGAAGACGGTGAACAGCGCATCGTCGGCGTGATGGTGGAAAGCCATCTGGTCGGCGGCCGCCAGGAACTGGTGGAAGGCCAGTCGCTGGTCTACGGCCAGAGCATCACCGATGGCTGCATTGATTGGGACACCACTGTGGACGTGCTGGAGCGCCTGGCCGCTGCCGTGCGCGCCCGTCGTGAAGTGAAGGTGTCCGAAGCCGCTTGATCGCGGCACGTGTGTGGATGGCGGCCAGCGCCTGCGGGGGTGCGGCCGCGATCAGGGTCGGTCGGAGTTGGAGACCGACCCGTCCGCACCGGCGATGCGCCTGGCGCTGCGTAAGTGCGACAGCGCCAGGTACATCGCCGGGGTGGAGTGAACCGTAGATCCACGCCATGCGTGGATGAACCGCCCGCCCGCCAATGACGGCTACGACCCGTCGGCGGCCGCGCCAGCGCCGACGGCGCGCTCCCGGCTATCGATGATCCTGCGTCTGGCAGGCCTTCATGGGAGCCGCATTTCACTGATTCCACTGAGGAATCTGCGGGCAGCAGAAGGGCCCTACGCGTCTCCAGCGCGGTCTGCCGCAAACGACCATTCCGCTTCTTCCGTCTACGCCCCACGGTTGTCCGTGCGGGAGCCGCCAACCCACGGCGGCAGGAGCGGAAGATCGTTCATGGACTTGACGAAACTTATCACGGTGATAAATTTATGTCGACGCTGTGGCGGATAGATCCTGCGCAGTTGCCGTGGCCTCAGGAATCGCGGCGATCGCGGCGGACAATCAATGTCTGCGGGCGGCCTCTGATTGATCTGTGTGCCTTGCAGGACTGCGTGCGGATGGGAGGTCTTCAGCCTGACGACATCTGGGTGGCCACGTACAAGGCACAGCGGGATCTGGAGAACCTGCGGTGGACACTGGGTGACCTGTTGGAATGTCTGCTGTGCCTGCAGGCGGTGGACTACAAGGGATCGGAGTGGTGCAGGGACCAGCTGGGCCATTGGCACCCGTGTGACGCGTATGCGGTTCGCTACGACGATGTGCGCAAGTGCAGGAACAGCCGTTCGGACATCAACTACTACCTGAAATTCTCAGTTGGCCAGGAGGGAACGTTGCGACTCGTCTTTCTCAGCTGCCATCTGTAGACCGTGACTTGATTGATCGGAGCACGCCATGAACAACGCCAAGCCCCGGATGTGTCCGGCCTGCCAGAAAGCTCGGTTGCTGGCATCCACACGCGAACGACACTTCAGCCCGCGTGGCAATGAAGTTGTTGTCGACCTGCTGGTGATGGAGTGCCCAGCATGTGGCGCTACGGCAACCAGCGAAGCACAGCAGATCGAAAACCTCAGGCGTCTGGCGGCCCGGCGCGAACATTACGGCGGCCTCTTGCTGGGTGAGGACGTGCTCGCGTTCCGGCGTCGCTATGGCCTGACCCAGCGTGCAGCGGCAACGCTCTTCGGAAAAGGTGCCATTGCGTTTTCCCGCTACGAGAACGAGACGACCTATCCCGACGATGCTACGACGATGCTGCTGGCGTTGGCGATGGAAAAGCCGGATGTGGTGCGCTGGCTGGCTGAACGTACAGGCACGACGGTGCCGCTGCTGGACCCGCCACGGGAATCTGCACCCACGCCTGCGCGGCGTGTGGCACGAAGCCGTCGTGCCATGCCCGGCACGTCAGGTAATCCAATCCGCTCCGCGCGCTGATCCGCCTTCTGTAGCGTCGAGCTTGCTCGACGGCTGTTGATCCACCGCTAAGGGCAGTCGAGCATGCTCGACTCTACAAGGTCCCACCCGATGCAGTAGGTCCACGCCACGCGTGGATGATTACCCCGCCGCAATCACCGCTTAGCGCGAATCCTCGCCAACGCCAGATACATCGCCGGCGTCGTGTACAGCGTCAGCCACTGGCTGACCAGCAGCCCGCCCACAATCGCGATGCCCAGCGGCTGCCGCAGCTCCCAGCCCTCGCCATTGGCCAGCATCAGCGGCAGGGTGCCCAGCAGCGCCGCCAGTGAAGTCATCAGGATCGGCCGCAGGCGAAGCCGCGCCGCGTCCATCACCGCGTCGTGCGCGCTCAGGCCACGGCGCTCGCCGGCCAGGGCGAAATCCACCAGCAGAATGGTGTTCTTCATCACCACGCCCACCAGCAGGAACAACCCAAGCAATGCGATCAGGTTCAGTTCGTTGCCGAACACCCACAGCGCCAGCAGTGCGCCGATGCCGGCCGAGGGAAGGGTGGACAGGATCACCAGCGGCTGCAGGAAGCTCTCGTACAGGATGCCCAGCACCAGGTAGACCGCCAGCGTGGCGCCCAGCACCAGCCACAGCTGCCGCGCGCGCAGGCTGTCCAGGCCACCGGCTTCACCGGACAGCTTGGCCTGCACGGTGCGCGGCAGCATCAGCTTTGCCATCGCGGCATTGATCGCCTGCGTGGCCTGTTCCAGGCCGACGCCCGGCGCCAGTGCGAATTCGATCCAGATCGAGGCGAACTGTTCGCTGTGGTAGATGCGGTCCGGTGCCATGCCATAGCGCCAGCTGGCGATGGTCGACAGCGGAATGCGCTGGCCGCTGCCATCGATCACCTGCAGGCGCGCCAGCGTGCCCGGGTCCTGGGTGTGCTTCGGGTCCAGCTCCATCACCACGCGGTACTGGTTGAGGCTGTCGTACAGGGTGGCGACCTGGCGCTGGCTGAAGGAGTTGTTGAGCATGTTGGCCACGGTCTTCAGGTCCACGCCATGGCGCGCGGCGGCCTCGCGGTCGATGTCCAGCACCACCTGGCGCATGCCGGCCTCGCCCTGTGCTTCCACGTCCACCAGCTCGGGCAGGGCGCGCAGCGCGGCGCCGACTTTCGGGGCCCACTCGCGCAGCGGTGCCATGTCCGCCGACAGCAGCTGGAACTCGTACTGGCCGCTGCTGCTGCCGCCTTCCAGGCGGATGTCCTGGTCCACCCACAGGTACAGGTTGCCGCCGGGCAGCTTGGGCAGGCGCGCGCGCAGGCGATCGATCACCTCCTGGCTGGACACCTTGCGCTCGGCCAGCGGCTTCATCTTGATCATGATGAAGGCGTTGTTGACCCCGTTGCTGCCGCCGATATAGCCGATGATGTCCTCGATGGCGGGGTCGGACAGCAGCAGCTTGCGGTAGGCATCGATCTTCGGCTGCATGGCTTGGAACGAGAGACCATCGTCGCCACGGGCGAAGCCGCGCAGCTGTGCGGTGTCCTGCTTGGGCACCACGCCCTTGGGCACCTGCTGGAACAGCCAGGCGTTGAGCGCGATGACCGCCACGAAGGCCAGCAGTGGCCAGCGCAGCCGGCGCAGACTGGCCTGCAGCGTGCGCAGGTAGGCCGCACGCACGCGCTCGAACAGTGCACTGCTGCCCCGCTGCCAGCGCGAGGCCTGCTGCGCGTCATCGACGAACAGGCGCGCGCACAGCATCGGCACCAGACTCAGCGCAACGACCACCGACACACTCATCGCCGCCACCAGGGTCAGCGAGAATTCGCGGAACAGGCGCTCGACGAAGTCATCCAGGAACAGGATGGAGACGAATACCACCGCCAGCGCCACGTTCATCGACAGCAGGGTGGCGCCCACTTCCCCCGCGCCCCGCACCGCGGCCTGCCAGCGGTCGGCGCCGAGTTCGCGGTGGCGGGCGATGTTCTCCAGCACCACGATGGCATCGTCCACCACCAGCACCGCGGCCACGATCAGCGCCATCAGCGAAAGCGTGTTGAGCGAGAACCCCATCAGCGCCACCAGTGCCAGCGTGCCGAACAGCACCACCGGGATGGCCACGCTGGGCACCAGCGCTGCGCGCCAGTGGCCGAGGAAGCCCAGCACCACCAGCACCACCAGGGCGATGGCCAGCACCAGGGTCAGTTCGGCCTCGTGCAGGGTCGCGCGGATGACCGGCGAGCGGTCCATCACCAGGCGCATGTCCACGCTGGGTGGCAGCAGCGCATGCAGCTGCGGCAGCTGCGCCTGGATGGCATCGACGGTGGCGATGATGTTCGCGCCGGGCTGGCGGCTGACGATCAGCAGCACCGCCGGGCGCTCGTTGTGGAAGCCGCTGGCGTAGCGGTCTTCCACGCCATCGGCCACCACCGCCACATCGCCCAGGCGCAGGGTGCGGTCGTCGCTCACCTTCAGCGCCAGCTCGCGGTACTGCGCGGCCTGGCGCAGCTGCAGCGGTGCTTGCAGCTGCCACTGCTGGCGCTCATCGCCCACCGCACCCAGCGGGCGCACAGCGTTGGCGCGGCTGATGGCCTGGGCCACGTCTTCCAGTGCCAGGCCCGCGTGGTTCAGCGCATTCGGGTCCAGCGACACGCGCACGGCAGGCAGCGCACTGCCACCCACCTGCACTTCGCCCACGCCCGGTACCTGCGACAGCTTCTGCGCCAGCACGGTGGAGGCCAGATCGTACAGCTGGCCCGGTGGCAGCGTGTCCGAGGTCAGTGCCAGCGCCAGGATCGGCGCCTGCGAGGGATTCACCTTGCGGTACTGCGGCATGCCCGGCATGCCGCTGGGCAGCTGCCCGCGTGCGAGATTGATCGCCGCCTGCACCTCGCGCGCGGCCTCGTCGATATCGCGGCCGAGCACGAACTTCAGCTCCACCGAGGTCTGGCCCTGGGTGCTGGCCGAATCGATGCGCGAGATGCCGGGCAGGCTGCCGAGCGCGCGTTCCAGCGGCGTGGCCACGGTGGCGGCCATCGATTCGGGGGAGGCACCGGGCAGGCTGGCGCTCACTTCGATGGCCGGGTAATCCACCTGCGGCAGCGGTGCCACCGGCAGCAGGCGCAGCGCCAGCAGGCCGGCCAGGACCAGCGCCACCGCCAGCAGGATCGTCGCCACCGGTCGCTGCACGCAGGCCTGGGCCAGGCGTGCGATGGGGCTCATGCGCGCGCCTCTTCAGGCGTGGCGAGGGTGGCCGAGCGCCGGCGCTGCAGGCGGTCGAAGGCCAGGTAGATCACCGGCGTGGTGAACAGGGTCAGCACCTGGCTGACCAGCAGGCCACCGACCATCACCCAGCCCAGCGGCTGCCGCAGTTCCGCGCCCGAGCCACTGGCCAGCATCAGCGGCACCGCGCCGAACAACGCGGCCAGCGTGGTCATCAGGATCGGACGGAATCGCAGCAGCGCGGCCTGGTGGATCGCCTCGCGCGGGGTCATGCCGCGCGTGCGCTGCGCGTCCAGCGCGAAGTCGATCATCATGATCGCGTTCTTCTTCACCAGGCCGATCAGCAGCACGATGCCGATCACCGCGATGAGGTCGAGGCTGCGCCCGCTCACCCACAGCGCGGCCAGCGCACCCACCGTGGCCGAGGGCAGGGTGGAGAGGATGGTGATCGGGTGCACGAAGCTCTCATAGAGCACGCCCAGCACGATGTACATCACCACCACCGCGGCGAGGATCAGCCACAGCGTGGACGACAGCGAACTGCTGAACGCCGCCGCCGCACCCTGCAGGCGCAGCTCGATGCTTTCGGGCAGGGCGATCTGCGTACGCGCCGCTTCCACGGCGGCGGTGGCTTCGCCCAGCGAGGCCCCCGGTGCCAGGTTGAACGACAGCGTGGCCGCCGGGAACTGGCCGACATGGTTGCGCAGCAGGGCCGCCGGCCCCAGTTCCACCCGCGTCACCGCGCCCAGCGGCACGGTCTGCCCATCGCTGTTGCGCACGCGCAGGCCGCTGATGGCATCCGGCCCGGGCTGGCGCGACGGATCGGCTTCCAGCACCACGCGGTACTGGCTGGCCTGGGTGAAGATGGTGGAAATCTGCCGCTGCCCGTAGGCGTCGTACAGGGCGTCGGCCACGGCTTCCACGCTCACGTTCAGGCGTGCGGCGGCATCGCGATCGATGTTCACCCGCGCCTGCCGGCCCTGCATCTGCAGGTCGCTGGCCACATCGCGCAGCGCCGGCTGCTGGCGCAGGGCCTGCAGCAGCTTCGGCGTCCAGGTTTCCAGCGTCTGCTGTTCGGGCGTGGTCAGGGTGAACTGGTACTGGTTGCGGCTGATACGGTCTTCGATGCCCAGTTCCTGCACCGGCTGCAGGTACAGGGTGATGCCGGGGATCTTCGACACGCGCTGCTGCAGCCGTTCCATCACCACGGCGGCGCCATCGCGGTCACCATGCGGCTTCAGCTCGATCAGCAGGCGCCCGGTGTTGAGCGTGGCGTTGTTGCCGTCCACGCCGATGTACGACGACACGCTGGCCACCGCTTCGTCCGCTTCGATGGCCGCCGCCAGCGCCTGCTGGCGCTCGCGCATGGCCTGGAACGAGATCGCCTGCGGGGCCTCGCTGATGCCCTGCACCAGGCCGGCATCCTGCACCGGGAAGAAGCCCTTGGGCACGGCGAAGTACAGCGCCACGGTCAGTGCCAGCGTAGCGACGGTGGCCAGCAGCATCAGCGGCTGGCGCTGCAGTACCCACTGCAGCTGGCGGTCGTAGACGGCGATGATGCGGTCGAACACATCGGGTGCGTGGGCGGTCTTCGCATGCGGCTTCAGGAAGCGCGCGCACAGCATCGGCGTCAGCGTCAGCGACACCAGCAGCGAGATGCCGATGGCCACCGCCAGCGTCACCGCGAACTCATGGAACAGTGCGCCCACCAGGTCGGCCATGAACAGCAGCGGGATCAGCACCGCGATCAGCGAAACAGTGAGCGAGACCAGGGTGAAGCCGATCTCGGCCGCGCCCTTCAGCGCCGCTTCGCGCGGGCTCTCGCCTTCTTCCAGGTGGCGGGCGATGTTCTCCAGCATCACGATGGCATCGTCCACCACGAAGCCGGTGGCGATGGTCAGCGCCATCAGCGTGAGGTTGTTGAGCGAATAGCCGGCCAGCAGCATCACCGCGAAGGTGCCGATCAGCGACAGCGGCACCGCCACGCTGGGAATGAGCGTGGCCGGCAGGTTGCGCAGGAACACCCAGGTGACCAGCACCACCAGGCCGATGGCCAGCACCAGTTCCTTCTGCACGCCGCGCACGGAGGCGCGGATCGATTCGGTACGGTCGCTCAGCACGTTCATCTGCACGCCGGCCGGCAGCGTGGCCTGCAGCTGCGGCAGCAGCGTGCGCACCTGCTCGACCACGGCGATCACGTTTGCGCCGGGCTGTCGCTGGATGTTCACCAGCACCGCCGGCGTGGTGCCGCTCCAGGCGGCCAGCTGGCGGTTCTCGGCGCCATCGGTGATGGTCGCCACGTCGCCCAGGCGCAGCGGCGCGCCTTCGCGCCAGGCCAGCACCAGCGCGCGGTACTCATCGACGCTGCGCATCTGGTCGTTGGCATCGAGCATCACCGCGCGGATCGGGCCGTCGAAACTGCCCTTGGGCAGGTTGACGTTGGCTGCCGCGATCGCGGTACGGATGTGGTCCATGCCCAGGTTGTTGGCCGCCAGCGCAGCCGGATTCACCTGGATGCGCACCGCAGGCCGCTGGCCACCGGCGAGGCTGACCAGGCCGACGCCGGGCAGCTGCGCCAGGCGCTGCGCGATGCGCGTATCCACCAGGTCGTGCACCTGCGGCAGCGCCAGCGCCTGCGAGGTCACCGCCAGGGTGAGGATGGGCGTGTCGGCCGGGTTTACCTTGCGGTACACCGGCGGTACCGGCAGATCGCCGGGCAGGAAGCTGCCGGCGGCGTTGATGGCCGCCTGCACGTCCTGCTCGGCCACGCCCAGCGACACGTCCAAGCCGAACTGCAGGGTGATGACCGAGGCCCCCCCGGAGCTGGTGGAGGACAGCTGCTTCAGGCCGGGAATCTGGCCGAGCTGGCGTTCCAGTGGCGCGGTGATCGTGCGCGTGGTCAGTTCCGGGCTGGCGCCCGGGTACAGCGTGGTGATCTGGATGATCGGGTAATCGACCTGCGGCAGCGCCGCCACCGGCAGCAGGCGGTAGGCCAGCACGCCCGACAGCAGCAGCGCCACCATCAGCAGGGTGGTGGCGACCGGACGCAGGATGAACGGGCGCGACAGGTTCATGCGCCGGCCTTGGCCGCCTTCGCCGTGGCAGCGGGTTCGGCCACGATTTCCACCGCGGTGCCATCTTCCAGGCCGTCGATGCCTTCGATCACCACCTGGTCGCCGGCCTGCAGGCCGGAGCGCACGGCCACGCGGCCCTCATCTGCCGGACCCAGCACCACGGTGCGGCGCTGTGCCTTGTTGTCCTTGTCGACGATGTGCACGTAGTTGCCCTGGCTGCCGAACTGCACGGCCGCATCAGGAATCAGCAGCGCCGGGTGTTCGCCCAGATGCAGGCGCACGTTGACGAACTGGTTGGGGAACAGGGCCAGGCCCGCATTGTCGAACTGCGCGCGCAGCTTCAGCGTGCCGGTAGCGGTGTCGATGCGGTTGTCGACGCTGGACAGCGTGCCCTGTGCAAGCGCCTTGCTTTCGCCGCGGTCCCAGGCTTCCACCGGCAGGCCGGCCTGTGCCTGCACGGCATCAAGCAGGGCCGGCAGCTCGGGTTCGGGCACGGTGAACAGCACGCTGATCGGCGCGGTCTGCGCGAGGGTCACCAAGCCTTCGGTATCGCTGGCGCGCACCAGGTTGCCGACATCCAGCCGGCGCAGGCCGACGCGGCCACTGACCGGCGCAGTGATGCGGGTGTACTGCAGCTGCAGGCGCGCTTCATCCACCGAGGCCTGGTCGCTGATGCGGCGGCCCTGCAGCTGCCGCACCTTGCTCTGCTGGTCGCTCAGTTCCTGCCCGGACACGTAGTTCTGCTTCTGCAGTTCGCGGTAGCGCTGCAGCTGGCGTTCGGCGTTCTCGAGTTCCGCCAGGTTCTGCTGCTGGGTGCCCTGCGCCTGCGCCAGCTTCACTTCATACGGGCGCGGGTCGATCTGCGCGAGCAGGTCGCCGGCTTTCACCTGCTGCCCTTCCTGGAAGTGCAGGCGCAGCAGCTCGCCGTCGACGCGGCTGCGCACCACCACGCTGTGCAGCGGGGTGACGGTGCCGACGGCCTTCAGGCGCAGCTGCAGCGGTTCGGCGCTGGCCCGGGCCACGCGCACCGGCACGGTCTTGCCCGGGCCTGCGGCGACGGTCGCTTCGGTGCGCGGCCACGCCCACCAGGCCACCAGGCCGGCGACGATGACGGCGACGGCGATCACCCACGCGCGGCGGGAACGGGGCGGGGTGCTACGGGACGGCTCAACAGCGGACATGGGGCATCCTGCGCCCTGCGCACGCGCAGGGACATGTACGCCCGTTCGCGCTTCACGCGCAGCGGGCAACGGGGGAGGGGAGTGTCTGGCGGGACCGCGACGCGGTGTGGCTGGATGCCGTCGCGCGGGCGACGGGGCGTCAATGGTAGCCAATCAGACCGACGAATGCCGCATGACCAAGGTCATGCCCGACCGCTCTTGTAGAGTCGAGCTTGCTCGACTGCCGTAGTCAGGAGCCGTCGAGCAAGCTCGACGCTACGAACAGCGCATGGTCATCGGTAGCGCCGGGCCATGCCCGGCGGACGCCATCAATGCACTTCGTCGTGGTACACGAACTTGGGCATTTCCCAGCGGTAATGGATCGCCAGCAGGCGCAGCGCGAAGCCACCGCCCAGGCAGCACAGGATCGCCGTGGCATCGGCCACGCCCCAGCGCAGCAGCAGCAGATACACCGCGCCGGTCAGCAGCGAGATGATCGCGTACAGCTCCTTCTGGAAGATCAGCGGCACCTCGTTGCAGAGGATGTCGCGCAGCACGCCGCCGAAGGCACCGGTGAGCATGCCGGCGATCAGCACGATGGGCATCGCATGGCCGGCCTCGCGCGCGATCGAGCAGCCGATCAGGGTGAAGGCGATCAGGCCCAGGCCATCGAGCACCAGGAAGGTGCGGCGGAAATGGTGCATCCAGCGCGCCACCCACGTGGCGATCAGCGCCGCGCACACGGTGAAGCCCAGATACTCGGGGTGCTTCACCCAGCCCAGCGGGTAATGGCCGAGCAGGATGTCGCGCAGCGAACCACCGCCGAGCGCGGTGACGCAGGCGATCATGACCACGCCGAACAGGTCCATGCGGCGGCGGCCGGCGGACAGCGCGCCGGTCATGGCTTCGGCGGAAATGGCGATCAGGTAGATGATGGACAGCAGCATGGGACAGGCTCCGGGCGCGGTGGGGCCGGCCATGCGCGTATACCGCCACTGCCTGCGCAATGACGGGATGACGATGACCGGTGCCGCTCCCGCTGTCCTTTTGCCTGAGAGTTCAGCGGCGTACGCCGCGTGCCCCTTCGGCGGATCGTCCCGGGCATGCCCGGTGACCTCTCTCCAGCTCGGCGAGTCGAATGCATGGTTGGTGGGATTCCAGCCCACCGGCCTGAGCGATCATGGGAGCCTGCGCCTTCGGCGGGCGCCAGCGTGGCGCCTCTCTCCTGCATTCGGGCGCCAGTATATCCGCTGCAGTGCAGCACGGCATAATCCGGGCATGGCCCCGTCCCTCCGCCCGTGGTTCCTGTACCTGCTTGAATGCCGGGACGGCAGCTATTACGCCGGCATCAGCACCGATGTGGAGGCGCGTTTCGCCGCCCACCAGGCCGGCAAGGGCGCCCGCTACACCCGGGCCCGGCCGCCGCTGCGCATCCTCGCCGTGCGCGAGTACCAGGACCGCTCGGCCGCTTCCCGCGCCGAATGGCAGCTCAAGCAGCAGCCGCGCGAACGCAAGCTGGCCTGGCTGCAGGCCCCGGCCGAGGCCGTCCTGTAGAGCCGAGCCCATGCTCGGCTGCAGTAGATCCACGCCATGCGTGGATGGGGCTTTCCACGCGTGCCATGATCGCCCCGCCCCCCGTGCTGGAGCACACGGATGTCCACGCTTGCCCTGCTGTTCGCTGTTGCCGGGGCGACGAGCCCGGCCGCCGACCCGGCCACCGTCGCGGCCATCGAGGCCACCTGCCATGACTATGTCGATGGCCAGCTGGAGGCCGACCCGCCGCGCGCCGCGCGCTCCCTGCACCCGGACCTGGCCAAGCGCGCGGTGCTGGGCGATACGCCCGACGAGCGTCTGGGCCTGCGCCGGATGTCGAAGGACGAACTGGTGGCACTGACGAAGCAGGGGGCGTTGAAGACGCCGAAGGCGCAATGGGACCGCCGCTGCACGGTGCTGGACGTGACCGGCAACGCCGCCTCGGTGCGGCTGGAAACGCCGTGGTTCGTCGACTACTTCCAGATGGGCCGTTTCGACCAGCGCTGGGTCATCGTCAATGCGCTTTGGTACCCGAAACCGAAGGCGCCGTAGAGCGATGCGTGCTGCCGATAAAGCGTGGACTTCAATCATCGTGCTGGTGGCCGGCATCGCGCTGCTGCCCGGCCTGCTGTACTTGCTCGGGCTGGCGCTGGTGGACGGTCGGCCGAGGCCGGCCCGTGTAGAGCCGAGCCGATGCTCGGCTGCATCCGGGTGCAGAAGCCGAGCATGGGCTCGGCTCTACATCTTCATCGACGCATGGCGTGGATCTACCTCGGCCGGCGATCTTCCTGGTCATCACCAAAAATGATGCGCGCGCTGCGCTGGTAGCTCCAGTACGCCACCGCCCAGTTCAGCAGCACCACCACGCGGTTGCGGAAACCGATCAGGAAGAACACGTGCGCGGCCAGCCAGAACCACCAGGCCAGCACGCCGGACAGCTGCAGCCTGCCCAGGTGCACGATGGCGGCCATGCGGCCGATGGTGGCCAGGTTGCCGTAGTCGGCGTACTTGAATGGCCCCGGTGTCGGCTTGCCATGCAGGCGCGCACGGATGACATCGGCCACGTACTTGCCCATCTGCTTGGCGGCGGGTGCCACGCCGGGCACCGGCTTGCCGTTGGCCTGGTTCACTGCGGCCAGGTCGCCGGCGACGAACAGTTCGGGGTGCCCGGGCAGGGTCAGGTCGGGCTGCACCTGCACGCGGCCGGCACGGTCCAGCGGCACGTCCAGCGTGCGCGCCAGCGGCGAGGCGGCCACGCCGGCGGCCCAGACCACGGTGCGTGCGGGCACGAACTGTTCGCCCAGCTTGAAACCGAGGCTGTCGATGTCGCTCACCGGGGTGCCGGTCAGTACTTCCACGCCCAGCTTCTCCAGCTGTCGGCGTGCCTTCAGCGAAAGCACCTCGGGGAACGAGGACAGCACGCGCGGGCCGGCCTCGACCAGGCGCACCTTGGCGCTGGCCGGGTCGATGTGGCGGAACTCGTTGCGCAGGGTGTGGCGGGCGATCTCGGCCAGGGTGCCGGCCAGTTCGACGCCGGTGGGGCCGCCGCCGACCACCGCGAAGCTCAGCCAAGCGGCCTTCTTCGCCGGGTCCGGTTCGGCCTCGGCGCGCTCGAACGCCAGCAGCAGCTTGCGGCGCAGGGCGATGGCATCGTCCAGGGTCTTCAGGCCCGGCGCATCGGCCGCCCACTGGTCGTTGCCGAAGTAGGCGTGGGTGGCGCCGGTGGCCAGCAGCAGGCTGTCGTAGCCCAGGCTGCTGCCGTCGGCCAGCTGCACCTGGCGGATGGCCTTGTCGATGGCGATGACCTCGCCCAGGCGCACTTCCACGTTGCGCTGGTGGCCGAGGATGTGGCGCAGCGGCGCGGCGATATCGGGGGCGGACAGGCCGGCGGTGGCGACCTGGTACAGCAGGGGTTGGAACAGGTGGTGGTTGCGGCGGTCGAGCAGGGTGATCCTGATGTTCTCGCGGGCCAGGGCCCGGGTGGCCCAGAGGCCCGCAAAACCGCCGCCGATGATGACCAGGTGGGGGACTGGTTCGCGGCTCATCGACGTACTCCAGAGGGGGATGGATGTCGCCCTGCATCATCGCACGTCACATGGCTGCCAGTGGCCATAGGTGATACTCCGCTCAGCCTGCAGCCCACCGAGGAAATCATGTCCGAACCGGAAAAGCGCATCGCCCTGTTGATCGACGCCGACAATGCGCCGGCCTCGAAGATCGACGAAGTCCTGGCCGAGGTCGCCCGCTACGGCGTGGCCAACGTGCGCCGTGCGTACGGCAACTGGAAAAGCCCGCGGCTGAAAAGCTGGGAATCGGTGCTGCACGAGTACGCCATCCGCCCGATCCAGCAGTTCGCCTACAGCAAGGGCAAGAACGCCTCTGACATGGCCATGGTCATCGATGCCATGGACCTGCTGTACGCGCGCAACCTCGATGGGTTCGCCATCGTCTCCAGCGATGCCGACTTCACCCCGATGGTGATGCGCCTGCTGACCGATGGCGTGAAAGTGTATGGCTTCGGCGAGAAGAAGACGCCCGAGCCCTTCGTCAACGCCTGTTCCAAGTTCACCTACCTGGAAGCCCTGGGCCAGACCCACGCCAGCGTGCCCGATGTCGAGGCCGGGCAGGCGCCCAGCGGGCAGGTCGCTGGCGAGCCCGCGGCCAGTGATGAAGTGCGCCCGCGCAAGAACAGCGCGGAACTGCGCAATGACACGCGCCTGGTGAAGATGCTGCGGCGTGCGGTGTCTGCCGCCGAGGGCGAGGATGGCTGGTCACACCTGGGACCGGTCGGCAGCCAGATCGGCAACCAGGCCTCGTTCGACCCGCGCAACTACGGCTACGGCAAGCTCAGCGACCTGCTGGCGGCGATCGGCCTGTTTGAGCTGAAGAAGGACGGCAAGTCGTCCTACGTGCGCGCGCTGCCGAAGAAGAACCGGTAGTGCCGGCCGCTGGCCGGCACATCGACGCCGCGACTCAGATCACCCGCGCGTCCGAACCCGCATGGCCGTCGGCAAACCCGGCGGCGAAATCCTCGACGCCGTTGAAGGCCAGCAGCAACAGCCCGGCGCACAGCAGCTGGTTGCGGCTGGAACGGCGGTAGCCCAGCACCAGCATCACCAGCCCTGCTGCCAGCAGAACGTAGTTCAAAGCATCCCATGCAGTCACGTCGTCTCTCCCTGTGGATGGGCGTATCGTAGCGTTTCCGCGCCACCGTGGCGCACCGCTGCAGGCAGGGAAATCCGCAATGTTGAAGATCTGGGGCCGCCGCAATTCCAGCAACGTCCGCAAGGTGCTGTGGTGCGCCGAGGAAATCGGGCTGCCGTACGAATCCATCGAAGTGGGCGGCAGCCATGGCGGCACGCAGTCGGCCGAATACGTGGCGATGAACCCCAACAGCCTGGTGCCGGTGATCGAAGACCACGGCCTGCCGCTGTGGGAATCGAACACCATCGTGCGCTACCTGAGCGCGCGCTATTCGCTGGGCACTCTGTACGCCGAAGACCCGATGGAACGCGCGCAGGCCGAGAAGTGGATGGACTGGAGCACCTCGCGGATGGCCGCGCTGTACTCCGAACTGATCTGGGGCATCATGCGCACCGCGCCGGCCGACCGCGACGAAGCACGCATCAACGCCGCCATCGTGCGCGCGGGTGATTACCTGAAGATGGCCGATGAGACCCTGGCCAGGCAGCCGTGGCTGTCGGGCGAGACGTTCGCGATGGGCGACATTCCGCTGGGTTCCTTGATCTATGCCTGGTTCGAACTGCCGATCCAGCGTCCCGACCTGCCGAACGTGGCCGACTGGTATGCCCGCCTGCGCGAGCGCCCGGCGTACCAGCGCGGCGTGATGTCGCCGCTTACGTAAGCGGCAGGGCCGTTGGTAGAGTCGAGCTTGCTCGACTGCTTCTGCATGAGGCAGTCGAGCAAGCTCGACTCTACGCAGCATCGGGCAGCACCCTCAATACAGATCCGTCGGATCCACATCCAGCGACCAGCGCACCTTGCGCGCCTCCGGCAGCGCGTACAGCTGCGGCACCAGCTGGGCCAGCACGCCATGCAGCGGCGGCCGCTGCAGCGCGGACAGCAGCAGCTGCGTGCGCTGGTAACCGGCGCGACGCGGCATCGGCGCCGGCATCGGCCCATAGGCCTCCACCATGTTCTGCTCGCCCAGCAGCTGCCGCGCCGCCAGCAGGAAGGCGTTGGCATGTTCGAGCTGCTGCGCTTCGGCACGCATCAGCGCCAGATGTGCGAACGGCGGGAAGCCGGCGGCCTGGCGCTGGTTCAGTTCGGCCTGCGCGAACGGGTGGTAGCCACCGCTTACCAGGGTTTCCAGCAACGGGTGCCCCGGGTGGTGGGTCTGCAGCCAGACCTCGCCGGGATCGCGCGCGCGACCGGCGCGGCCGGCCACCTGGATCAGCTGCTGGGCCAGCTTTTCACTGGCGCGGAAGTCGGCCGAGAACAGGCCTTCATCGATGCCCACCACCACCACCAGGGTCAGCTTGGGGAGGTCGTGGCCCTTGGCCAGGATCTGCGTGCCGACCAGGATGCCGGGCTGGTCGCCCAGCTTCGCCAACTGCTGTTCCAGCGCATCGCGGCGGGAGGTGGTGCCGCGGTCGATGCGCACCACCGGGTAATCGGGGAAGGCGCTGACCAGGTGCTCTTCCAGGCGCTCGGTGCCGATGCCCTGCGGCTGCAACGCGAGGCTGCCACAGGCCGGGCAGGCCAGGGGCGCCGGCTGCCGCGCACCGCAGTGGTGGCACTGCAGGCGACGGCCGCCGCCATGCACGGTCATCGGTGCATCGCAGCGCTGGCAGGGCGCGGTCCAGCCGCAGTCGTGGCACAGCAGCACCGGCGCATAGCCGCGGCGGTTCTTGAACACCAGCACCTGCTGGCCACGCTGCAGGTGTTCGCTGATACCGGCCAGCACATCGGCCGAGAGGCCATCGTGCAGCGGCCGTTTGCGCACATCGAGGATGCGCACGCGTGGCGGCCGTGCATCACCGGCGCGCTGCTTCAGGCGCAGGTGGGTGTAACGGCCGGCATAGGCGTTGTGCAGGGTTTCCAGCGAGGGCGTGGCGCTGCCCAGCAGCACCGGGATACCCAGCGCCTTCGCACGCACCAGGGCGAAATCGCGGGCGTGGTAGCGGATGCCGTCCTGCTGCTTGTAGCTGCCGTCGTGTTCTTCGTCGACGATCAGCAGGCCGGCCTGCGGCAGCGGGGTGAACACCGCTGACCGGGTGCCGACGATCGCCCGTGCTTCGCCGCGCGAGGCCGCGGCCCAGACGCGTGCGCGCTCGTTGTCATTCAAGCCCGAATGCAGCGCATGCACCGCGATGCCAAGGCGGCCGCGGAAGCGCGCCAGGGTCTGCGGGGTCAGGCCGATTTCCGGCACCAGCACCAGCGCCTGTCTGCCCTGCGCCAGGCAGTGGATGATCGCCTGCAGGTAGACCTCGGTCTTGCCGCTGCCGGTCACGCCGTCCAGCAGGAAGGCATGGAAGCCGTCGGCAGCGGTGATCGCGGCCACGGCCTCGGCCTGTTCGGGGTTGAGGGTGGGGCCGGGCAGGGGCTGCGCATGCTGCGGCGCCACGCTCAGGGCCACGCGCTCGGCCAGCTCGCGCTTGGCCAGGCTGCGTGCGGCGGTGCGCCAGTCCTCCATGCGCGCGCCCAGCACGTCTTCGTCGACCACGGCCTCGCCCAGCAGTTCGGCCAGTTGCCGCGGGCGGGTGCCTGCGCGCAGCTTTTCGCGCTGGGCCTGGCCGGCGGCGGTCAGCTGCCAGCCCCAGTGATGGGTGTCGGGCAGGGCCTCGCCATGCCGCAGCGGGCCGGGCAGGGCGGTGTTCACCACTTCGCCCAACGGTGAATGGGTGTAGCGGGCCAGCCACTGCAGGCTCTGCCACAGCTCGCCCTGCAGCAGTGGCTGCGGGTCGCACCAGGCCAGTGCCTGGCGCAGGCCCTGGCCGTCGTCCACCTGGCCGTGCCCGGCCACCGTCCCCACCAGCTCGCGGTTGCCGAACGGCACCTTCAGGCGGCAGCCGACCGGCACGGCCGGGCCCGGGCCTTCCGGTGGCAGGTAGTCGAACAGGCGCGGCAGCGGGACGGGCAGGGCGACCTGCAGGGTCGGGATGGGGTCGAGCATCGGGGCAGTGTAACGGGCCGGGCGGGGTCCAATGGCAGAGGCGATGGCGTCGCCCGCGTCTGTCGGTGAATCATAAATGTCACCTAAATATCGGTGGCTGTTAGAGATTCGGTCTTATCCACATCTTCTGTGGATAACGTTGTGTGTTACCGGTCGGCGGGCGCGCATGAGGCCGATGGCGACGGCTTTACACTTGGGTTGGTCAAAAAATAGCCATACTTAAAATACCAATAAAATCAATTACTTGATCGTGAAACATTGCTGAAGCAAGGTGAATCCGCGGCTTCACAACGATTCGGCCGGGGACCGCATTGATGCTGTGCACAACCTGCAGCACGAAGTGCCCGTGGGCGCAAGTCCTGCCGACCGCCGATGGGCTGCCGCTATCATGCCCGCAGACCTTTGGAGTAACCGATGACGGCTGTGCCCGCCCCTGTTTCCTCGACCGCGGCCGGCGCGCTGTCGGCGTTCCTGCGTGGCGTCGAACGCCGCGCGCTGGTGGTTGCCGAGCTGCAGTGCGGTGACCCCGCCCGCGCCGAGCAGACCCTGGTCGCGGTGATGCGCGCTTTCTCCGCCGTGGCCAGCGACCTGCCGATGGCGCAGTGGCCGACCCGTTTCTGGACCCTGCTGGGTCAGCGCCAGGCGCTGCGCGAGCCGGCCGCCGGGCAGTGGCCGCCGCCGCTGGCTGCCCTGGGCGACATGCCGCCGCTGCCGCGCCTGGCCCTGCTGCTGCGGGTCGGTGGCAGCCTGGATGAAGGTATCGCCACCCGTGTGCTGGATATCGATGAAGACGGCTACCAGCAGCTGCTGGCCGCCGCCTGCCCGCGCGATGCCCACGGCCAGCCCGACGCCGCGGCGTGGCGCGGCCTGGCCGAGCAGGTGCAGCTGCGTATCCGCGATCTGCCGGCCAAGCGCCTGCAGCAGCTGCAGCAGCCCTCGGCACCGGCCACGAACAACCAGCCTCCTAGCGCCAGCTGGCGCACGCCGGAGCGCGACGAGCGCAGCGCGCCCAAGCGCCGCCGCCCCAACACTGGCGCGCCGCGCTGGCGTGGTCCGGTCATCCTGCTGGTGACGGTGGCGGTACTGCTGGCGGCCGCCCTGGGCTGGCGCTACTGGCAGCACCATGCGCCCGCCAGCGATGCGCCGCTGCCGGAAGGCGTGGTCGCCGAGTCCGGCCCGGTCACCATTGAATCCCTGCCGGCCAGCGAGGTGCAGCCGACCGCTGCCGCTGATGGCCACGTGGCCGAGGACGCCGCCATGCTGGCCGACCGCGACTATCCGCTGGCCGCCGACGCCGACCTGTATGCGTGGAGCGCCGCGGGCGGCCCGTTGCCGGTGGATGAATCCGAACCCAAGCCGACCCGCCCCGAGCCGGTCGGTGCCGCGCTGGAAACCGCTGCTTCCGATGAATAGATTGCTGTTTGCCAGCGCGCTGCTGGCCCTGCCGTTGTCGCTGGCCGCTGCGCCGCCCTCGCTGGAAGTACCGCTGCCGCCGGCAGCGCCCGGTGCAACGCCAGCGCCGGTTGCCGATACGAGTTCGCCCGCGGCCTTTGCCCAGCTCAGCCCGGAGCAGCAGCGCCAGCGTCGTGCCGACTATGCTTCATTGAAGGCGCTGCCGGAGGGCGAGCGCGAGCGCATCCGCCAGGCAGCGGCCCGCTTTGCCGCGCTGCCGGCCGCACAGCAGCAGCGTCTGCGCGAGCAGTTCCAGGCCCAGGACCAATCCTTCCGCGACGGCTGGCGGCTGGGACCGCAGCTTGGCATGCAGTTCCCCAAGCTGCACGGCCTGTTCGGCCTGGTGCCGCCGGAGCAGCGCGAGGCCGCACTGGCCGCGCTGCGCCAGCTCAGCCCCGCGCAGTTGACGCAATTGACGCTGGTGGCCCAGCGCACCCCGCCGCAGGAACGCGATGCCGTGCGCAGCGCCTTCCTTGCCGTGCCGGCTGCCGAACGCGACGCCTGGCTCAAGCACCAGGCCGGCCGGTAGAGTCGACCGTTGGTCGACTATCGCGCAACACGCACGTGTTGCCGGGATCCACGTGAAGAGCAGTCGACCAACGGTCGACTCTACCCAGCAGGCGGCACCGTTTGGCCGTAAAATAACCGGCCGCAACCCGGTGCCTGTGCCCTTCGCGCGCAACCGTAGTTGGCGTCCTGTACTTCCATGTCTACCGCAACCTCCACGCCGCGCTTCCGCAAGGAAGTGGGCGCGACCGGTCTGCTCGCCCTGCCATTGGTGCTGGGCCATGTATCCACCGGTCTGATCTCCTTCGTCGACAACGTCATTGCCGGCCACCACGCCACCGCCACCCTGGCCGCGGTGACCATCGGTACGGCCCTGCTGTGGCTGCCGATGCTGATCCCGATCGGCACCCTGATTTCGCTCACCGCCTCGGTGTCGCAGCTGCACGGCGCCGGCCGCGAGCGCGAGATCGGCCCGCTGTTCCGCCAGGCGCTGTGGCTGGCGCTGGGCCTGGGCCTGATCATGTTCACCTTCCTCACAGTGGTGCCGCCGCTGCTGCCGGCCTTCGGCATCGCCCCGGACATCGTGCCGGGGGCCACGGCCTTCCTGCACGCGGTGCGCTGGGGTGGCCCGGCGCTGACCCTGTACTTCTGCATGCGCTACCTCAGCGAGGGCATGCACTGGACGCTGCCGACCATGCTGCTCGGCTTCGGCGGCCTGCTGGTGCTGGCGCCGATGGGCTACGTGCTGGCCAACGGCAAGCTCGGCTTCCCGGAAATGGGCGCCGAAGGTCTGGGCATCGCCTCGGCGGTGATGATGTGGCTGCAGGCCATCGCCTTCGCCACCTACCTGTGGTTCACCAGGCGCTTCGCCCACCTGCAGCTGTTCTCGCACTTCGAGGGCCCGCGCCCGGCCGCCATCTGGGACCTGCTGCGCACCGGCCTGCCGATCGGCATCACCGTGCTGATGGAGGGCGGCCTGTTCATCGTCACCGCGCTGCTGATCGGCCGCCTCGGTGCCAACGAAGCGGCCGCGCACCAGATCGCGATCAACGTGGCGCAGCTGTGCTTCATGATCCCGATGGGCGTGGCCGAGGCCACCACCGTGCGCGTGGGCCATGCGGTCGGCCGCGGCGATGGCTTCGGCGTGCGCCGCGCGGCGTGGGCCGGCTACGCGATCATCATGGGCACGCAGACGCTGTCGGCGGCCGTGCTGCTGTTCGGCCACGACGCCATCGTCGGCGTCTACACCAACGACCTGGCCGTGGCCGGCCTCGCCTCGACCCTGCTGCTGTACGCGGCCACGTTCCAGTTCCCCGATGGCATCCAGGTGCTGTCGGCCGGCGCGCTGCGCGGGCTGAAGGACACGCGCGTGCCGATGTTCATCGCCATGTTCGCGTACTGGGGCCTGGGCATGCCGCTCGGTGCCGGGCTCGGCCTGGGCCTGGGCATGGGCCCGCAGGGCATGTGGATCGGCCTGATCGTCGGCCTGACCGCCGCCGCCATCCTGATGGGCTGGCGCCTGCGTCGCAGCAGCCTGCGCATCGGTCAATCGGCCCTGGAATGATCGTCGTGCCCGTCACGCCAGACCGTGGCGGGCGAACCCCTGACTTGTGTCCGATGCCGCCTCACACGGCACCGGCTATGCTGTTACCACGGCAAGAAGCCATCCGGAGCGCTCCATGAACCAACCCGTGCCCCCGCTGCCCCCGGCGCATCGCAATCCCATCGCCGGTTTCTTCATCGGGCTGTGGGACGTGATGAATTTCACCCGCAGGCTGATCCTCAACCTGGTGTTCTTCGGCCTGCTGCTGTTCGTGGTGGTGATGTTCATCGTCGCTGCGGGCATGAGTGCCGGCGCCAGCAAATCCCTGCAGGACCGCACCACGCTGGTCATCGCGCCGGAAGGCCGTTTGGTCGAGCAGTACAGCGCTGATCCGGTCAGCCGCGCGCTGGCCAAGGCGGTCGGCGACAACGGTGCCGAGGAAGTGCAGCTGCGCGACCTGCTGCGCGTGATCGAATCGGCCAAGGCCGACAAGAAGATCGAACGCGTGGTGCTGGAGCTGGACAAGCTGCAGCCGTCCGGCTTCGCCTCGCTGCGTGAAGTGGCCGGTGCGCTGCAGGACCTGCGCGCCTCGGGCAAGCAGATCGTGGCCTTCAGCCAGAGCATGGGCCAGTCGCAGTACCTGCTGGCCGCGCAGGCCGACGAGGTCTACCTGGACCCGATGGGGTCGGTGGTGCTCGAGGGCCTGGGCCGTTACCGCCAGTACTTCCGCACCGGCCTGCAGGACAAGCTGGGCGTGGACGTGCACCTGTTCAAGGTGGGCGAGTACAAGTCCGCCGCCGAACCGTACGTGCTGGATGCGGCCTCGCCGGCGTCCAAGGAAGCCGACCTGTTCTGGATGAACGACGTGTGGCAGCGCTACCTGGGTGACATCGCCAAGGCGCGCCGCCTGGATCCGGCACAGCTGGCCGCGGGCATCGACACCCTGCCCGAAGGCGTGGCCGCGGCCGGTGGCGACCTGGCCAAGTTCGCCCTGCAGCAGAAGCTGGTGACCGCGCTGAAGACCCGCGAGGAATTCGAGGATCTGATGATCGAGCGCGGCGTGGCCGACGAGGACGCCGACGGCGGCTTCCGCAACATCGATTTCGCCTCGTACATGGGTCAGCTCGACGCGCGCCGCAACCCGGTGGACAACCGTCCGCAGGTGGCCGTGGTGGTGGCCTCCGGCGAGATCAGCGGCGGCGACCTGCCTGCCGGCCGTATCGGTGGCGAGTCGACCTCGGCCCTGCTGCGCGCCGCGCGCGACGACGACCAGGTCAAGGCCGTGGTGCTGCGCGTGGATTCGCCGGGCGGTGAAGTGTTCGCCTCCGAGCAGATCCGCCGCGAAGTGGTGGCCCTGCAGGCCGCCGGCAAGCCGGTGGTGGTGTCGATGGGCGACCTGGCCGCCTCCGGTGGTTACTGGATCAGCATGAACGCCGATCGCATCTACGCCGATCCGTCGACCATCACTGGTTCGATCGGCATCTTCGGCATGATCCCCAACTTCAGCCGCGCCCTGGACAAGTTCGGCGTGCACACCGATGGCGTGGGCACGACCCGCTTCGCCGGTGCCTTCGACGTCACCCGCCCGATGGATCCGGCCGTGGGCCAGGTCATCCAGTCGGTGATCAACAAGGGCTATGCCGACTTCACCGGTCGCGTCGCCGAAGCCCGCAAGAAGCCGGTCGAAGCCATCGATGAAGTGGCCCGTGGCCGCGTCTGGAGCGGTGCGCAGGCCAAGGAACGCGGCCTGGTCGACGCCTTCGGCGGCATGAAGGACGCCGTGGCCGACGCCGCCAGCCGTGCCAAGCTGGGCAATGACGAGAAGTACCGCGTGCGCTACATCGAGAAGCCCGCCACCCCGTTCGCGCAGTTCATCAGTGGTTTCGCCGGCAGCCATGCCGGTGCCTGGATGCTGGCCGATTCGGGCATGGCGCGGATGATGCTGGCGCGCACGATGCCGGAAGTGGATACCCAGCTGCGCTTCGTCGAGAACGCCGCGCGCGAGAAGGGCAACGGTGCACCGGTGAAGGCACTGGCGTACTGCTTCTGCGGGTTCTGACCGGCATTTGCCGCCAATGAAAACGCCCGGCTTCGGCCGTAATGCTGTTCACTTAACGAAAACGCCGCGATCCCGGCTGGGATCGCGGCGTTTTTTCTGCTCGCTGTAGCGGATTCTGATCCGGATTCTGCTTCAAACTCCCTCAGAAAGAGCAGAGCACGTAGGAAATCACACCATCAGAAGACGGGGGCTCGAGAGCGAACAGCCCCGGCCGCTTAAGTGAACAGCATTACGGCTTCGGCCGGGCGTTTTTTATTTGGTAGCGCCGGGCCATGCCCGGCGGATTCTGGAGGCCGCGCTTCGCGCTCGCCGGGCAGGGCCCGGCGCTACCTCTCATCCGCTACTGCGTTGCTTCAGCCTCGGCCTTGCGCTCGCGCTCGGCACCGGCGTCCACGGTCTTCTGCAGGTCCTTGGCGCGGTCCAGCGGCTGGTTGATGGCGTTTGCCAGCGCCTGCGGCTCCGGCGGCTTCCCGGGGTTGGGCGGGGCCGGCTTCTGGCAACCGGCCATCAGTGCGGCCGACAGGCAGACGGGAATCAGCAGGCGCATGGTGGTGCTCCGGGGCGGGTGATACGGCAGTGTCGCACTGTCGGCAACGCCGTGCTGTGACGCGTATCCTTGCGGCATCGAAATACAGCGGGCGCGGCCCCGGAGAACTCATGACCCAGCAACGGTGGCGCCTGGACGGGCAGACGGCCCTGATCACCGGTGCCAGCGCCGGCATCGGCCTGGCGATCGCTCACGAACTGGCCGGTTTCGGCGCCGACCTGATGATCGTCGGCCGCGATATCGACATGCTGGAAACCGCGCGCGACGAACTGCTGGACGTGCATCCGCAGATGCAGGTGCATGCGCTGGCCGCCGATGTCTCCGATGACGAAGACCGCCGGCAGATCCTGGACTGGGTGGAGGACCACAGCGATGGCCTGCACATTCTGGTCAACAACGCCGGCGGCAACGTCACCAAGGCGGCGACCGAGTACTCCGAGGACGAGTGGCGCCAGATCTTCGAGACCAACCTGTTCTCGGCCTTCGAGCTGTCGCGCTACGCGCATCCGCTGCTGGCCCGGCACGCCTCCTCGTCCATCGTCAACGTCGGCAGCGTTTCGGGCCTGACCCATGTGCGCAGCGGCGTGGTGTACGGTATGACCAAGGCCGCGATGCACCAGATGACCCGCAACCTGGCAGTGGAGTGGGCCGAGGATGGCATCCGGGTGAACGCGGTGGCGCCGTGGTACATCCGCACCCGGCGCACGTCCGGCCCGTTGTCCGATGTCGACTACTACGAAGAAGTGATCGCACGCACGCCGATGCGCCGCATCGGCGAGCCGGAAGAAGTGGCCGCAGCGGTGGGCTTCCTGTGCCTGCCGGCGTCGAGCTACGTCACCGGCGAATGCATCGCGGTCGACGGCGGCTTCCTGCGCTACGGGTTCTGACCCCCTCGCCGGGCATGGCCCGGCGCTACCGGTGATGGCGCGACATCGGGTGGGTAGCGCCGGGCCATGCCCGGCGGACAATCAATCCGGCACCCGGCAATCACTCGCGGCCAGCACCGCCTGCAGGCGCTCGCGTTCGGCGCGGGCGGCGTTGCGGTTCTCCTCCGAGGCAAAGCGCTCGCGGCCGCGTGCCGTGCGGAAGCGCTGTTGCCAGCTGCCACAGCGCTGCGCCTCGGCCACTTCGCTGCAACGGTCGCTGACCACCTCGCAGCTGGCCGCGTTGACCGGCGTGGCACCGCCCAGGCCGCTGACGCTCATCAGCTCGCAGCGGCCCGGCGCGGCTTCGTATTCGTGCAGGTACTGGCCGCCCTGTGAATCCTGGCACTGGAAGATCGGCGGCAGCGGCGGCTTGGGCGGCGCGTTCTCGTCGAACGCGGCATCACCGGGGCGGGGCAGCAGGGCGCTGTCGAGGATGGCATCGCCGCCCTCGCGCTCGACCATGTAGGCCTCGCTGATGATGCGCTCCTGGCCCGCGCGCGGCGGTGTGGGAGCGACGGGCGCTTCCATGGCGGGCGCTGCAGGCGCGGGGTCGGCAGCGACCGGCGCTGGCGTGGGAGCGGCCGCAGGGGCTGCAGCCGGCGTCGACGGCGCGGAACCGGGCAGCTTCACGATCTCCTGCTTCATGCCGGACGAACAGGGCATGCGCTGCACGGTGGGAACATCGCTGCTGCCGGTGCAGCGGTAGATCACCATCTCCTCGGCCGCGGCAGCGCCGGGCAGCAGGCACAGCGCCAGCCAGATCAGTTTCTTCATGCCAGCAGCCTACAGCAGCGGCCACCGTCTGGTAGATGCCAATCTTGGTTGGCACGCGCGGTGGCCGGTGCCCCGGTAGAGGCCAACCTTGGTTGGCGCTGGCAGACAGCGGTGCCCACCAAGGTGGGCGTCTACCAGGGCAGGAGCAGAGCGCCCACCAAGGTGGGCATCTTCCCAAGCGGAGCGCTCAGCCGCCGCTGCAGTCCTGCGACAGGCGTGCGTCGATGCCGCGCTGCTCGTTGCTGATCGCGGTGCGTTCGCTCTGCAGCGCGCTGTTGTAGCGGCGGTCCAGCTCCCAGCGGCGGTCGCGCAGGCGCGCGCAGACTTCGCGCGGCGGCAGCAGGCTGCAGGCGTCCCGCACCAGCACGTTGCCGCCGGGCACGTTGACCCCGTAGCCGAGCGGCGGCCGCTGCACCGGAATGCCGGCAGCCCCCGGCGGGGGCCCGATGCCGATGGCGCCGCCTCCCGGGCCCGGTCCCGGTGGACGCGGGCGCGGTCCGCGATGGGGGCCCGGTCCGTACCAGACCGTGGTCCATACCGGCACCCAGCGCGGATTGCCCTCGTTGTTGTCGCTGGTATAGCGGCTGCCGTCGTCGCGCACGCACTCGTACATCGGCTGCGGCGGCTGGATGTAGACGTGGCGGACCTCGCGCACGCCCATGTCCGGCGTCGCTGCGGGCGTCGGCGGCAGGGTATCGGTGCTGACCGCACGCAGCGGCGGGTCGCGCGGGCGCTGCAGGTCGCGCACTTCCTGGCGGCCGCTGCTGCAGGGCTTGTCCTGCAGCGCAACGGCGCCGTTGCTGCCGACGCAGCGGTAGACCCGCACGTCATCGGCAGCGAAGGCCACCACGGGCATCGACAGAGCCAGGCAGAGGGCGGGGCGCATCAGGTTCATGGCTGCAGCCTGCGCGAATTGCCGCGGCACTGCAATCGGCGCATCAGGAGCGCAGGATGCTGCCGCTGAGCGCGTCGCGGATGGGCGTCGGCTGGGCCAGGCCGCCGGTCTGGCCATCGAGGATGCCGTCGAGCAGCCGCAGCAGGCGCGGGTCCAGTTCTTCGCGGCCTCGCGCTGGCGGTTCACCGGCCAGGTTGGCGCTGGTGGACACCAGCGGACCGCCCCAGGCGCGGCACAACGCCGCCACCAGCGGGTGGGCGCTGATGCGCACGGCGATGCCGCTGTGTTCACCGGTCACCCACGGGCGCGCGCGGGGCCCGGCCGGCAGGATCCAGGTGTTGGCGCCGGGCCAGCTGGCCAGCACCGCGCGTTGGCGGGCATCGGGCAGCGCGTCCAGCCGTACCCAGCCTTCCAGCTGCGGCAGGTCGGCGGCGACCAGGATCATGCCCTTCTCGACCGGGCGCTGCTTCAGGCGCAGGACCCTATGCACCGCCGCCTCATGGGCAGGGTCGCAGCCCAGGCCCCAGACAGCTTCGGTCGGGTAGGCGATCACGCCCCCCGCGCGCAGCGTGGCCCCAGCAGTATCGAGGGTGAGTTCTTTCATGGGGAAGGCCGGCCCGACGTGGGGCTTCATTATCCCCCCGCGGCGTGCAGAACGGGTGGTGGGTACCGGCGGTGGGCACGGGCGGTACGGTAGGTGCGGACCGTTGGTCCGCACATCCCGGCAGATCATCCACGCATGGCGTGGATCTACTTCTTGACGGCCTTTTTCACTGCCTTTTTCACTGCCTTCTTCGCCGCCTTCTTGGCCGGCGCCTTCTTCGCAGCGGCCTTCTTCGGCGAGGCTTCCTTCTTCACCGCTGCCTTCTTGGCCGGGGCCTTCTTCGCGGCGGCCTTCTTGGCGCCAAAGCCCTTGCGCACCGGCTTGCCGGTTTCTTCCATCAGCTGCTGCACTTCAGCCAGCGTCAGCGATGCCGGCTCGCGATCCTTGGGGATCTTGCCGTTCATCTTGCCGTCGCTGATGTACGGGCCGAAGCGGCCGTTCAGCACCTGGATGTCGCTGCCCTCGAACTCCTTGATGATCCGGTTGCGCGCGATCTCTTCCTTCTCTTCGATCAGGAACACGGCGCGGGCCAGGTCGATGGTGTACGGGTCGTCTTCCTTCTTCAGCGAGGCGTAGGTGCTGCCGCGCTTGGCGAACGGGCCGAAACGACCGATGCCGACGCTGACGTCCTCATCCTTGTCCTGGCCCAGTGCGCGCGGCATCAGGAACAGTTCCAGCGCATCTTCCAGGGAGATGGTGTGCATCGACTGGCCGGGCCGCAGCGAGGCGAACTTCGGCTTCTCCTCGGCGTCCTCGGCGGTGCTGCCGATGGCCGCGTACGGCCCGAAACGGCCCAGGCGCACGCTGACCGGCTTGCCGGTCTTGGGGTCGGTACCCAGTTCGCGGGCACCGCTGGCCTCGGCGCGGTCGACCGATTCCTTCTTGTCTTCCACCAGCTCCTTGAACGGTTCCCAGAAGCGGGCCATCAGCGGGATCCACTCTTCCTCGCCGCGCGAGACGGCATCGAGCTCGTCTTCCAGTTTTGCAGTGAAGTCGTAATCCACGTACTGGGTGAAGTGGCTGGACAGGAACTTCGATACCGCACGACCGACGTCGGACGGGCGGAAGCTGCGGCCTTCCATTTCCACGTACTTGCGGAACAGCAGGGTCTGGATGATCGAGGCGTAGGTCGAGGGTCGGCCGATGCCGTACTCTTCCAGCGCCTTCACCAGCGCCGCTTCGGTGAAGCGCGGCGGCGGCTGGGTGAAATGCTGGTCGGCCTGGATGCGTTCCAGCGGGATGCGGTCGCCCGGCTTCATCGCCGGCAGCTTGCGGCCTTCGTCCTCGTCCTCGGCACTCTTGTTGTCCTTGCCTTCCTCGTATACGGCCAGGAAGCCGGGCACCACCACGGTGGTGCCGCTGGCACGGAACACGTGTTCGCTGCCAGCCGACAGGTCGACGCTGACGGTGTTGAGCGTGGCCGGGATCATCTGGCAGGCGACGGCGCGCTTCCAGATCAGCTCGTACAGGCGGCGCTCGTCGTCGGTCAGGAAGCGCGACACCTGGGCCGGGGTCCGCAGGGCCGAGGTCGGGCGCACGGCTTCGTGGGCTTCCTGGGCGTTCTTGGACTTGGTCTGGTAGGTGTTGGGCTGGTCCGGCAGCGAGGCGATGCCGTAATCGCGGGCGATCACGTCGCGGATCTCGGCCAGTGCGTCCTGCGACAGATTCACCGAGTCGGTACGCATGTACGAGATCAGGCCGACTGTGCCTTCGTCGCCGATGTTCACGCCTTCATACAGCTTCTGCGCCACCTGCATGGTCTTGCGGGTGGTGAAGCCGAGCTTGCGCGAGGCTTCCTGCTGCAGGGTGGAGGTGGTGAACGGCGGCGCCGGACGGCGCTTGCGCTCCTTGCTGGCCACGTCGGTGACGTGCAGCGAGCCCTGCGCGGCCTGCTGGATGCGCAGGCGGGCGGCCTCGGCGGTGTCGCCGTCGGTGACGGTGAACTGTTCGAACTTCTGCCCGTCCAGCTTGACCAGCTTGGCGTTGAAGTGCTGGCTGGGGTGCGCGCACTCGGCAGCGATGGACCAGTATTCGCGGGCGATGAAGGCTTCGATCTCTTCCTCGCGCTCGACGATCATGCGCAGCGCCGGGCTCTGCACGCGGCCGGCGGACAGGCCGCGCTGCACCTTGCGCCACAGCACCGGCGACAGGTTGAAACCGACCAGATAATCCAGCGCGCGGCGCGCCTGTTGGGCGTCCACCAGGTCGCTGGCGATGGCGCGCGGCTGGTTGATGGCTTCCTTGATGGCGCGCGGGGTGATCTCGGTGAAGACCACGCGCTGCATCGGCTTGTCCTTGACCAGCCCACGTTCCTTCAGGATCTCGGCGATATGCCAGCTGATCGCTTCACCCTCGCGATCCGGGTCGGTCGCCAGCAGGATGTCGTCGGCACCCTTGGCGGCCTTGGCGATGGCATCGACGTGCTTCTCGTTCTTGTCGATGACGTCGTAATGCATGGCGAACCCGTTGTCCGGGTCGACCGCGCCTTCCTTCGGGATCAGGTCGCGCACATGCCCATACGAGGCCAGGACGGTGTAGTCCTTGCCGAGGTATTTGTTGATCGTCTTGGCCTTGGCCGGCGATTCGACGATGAGCAGGTGCTTAGGCATGTGGGGAAAGGTCTGTGGGCGGACCGGGGTAAGGGGCCGCTAGGGTGGAGCAAACGGCCGCATTAGTGAAGCGGCCACGGGCAAATCCATAAACTGAACGCCCGGTAGTGTGCCGGGCGTTCAGGTTTCCTTATTAGAGGAATCACGCCCGGAAGGCCCCTGTCAAGGGGTGGGGCGTGATGACGGCCACCTGCCGGTGCCGCCGGCCAGGCTCAGCTGGCCATGTTGGCGATCACGCCCACTGCGACGACGGCGAGGATCAGGCCGCCTAGCACCAGCAGGCCGCCGATGACCAGCATCACCACGGTCACCGTGCCCAGCTCGCGCCGCTGCAGGTGCGGCTGGTCAGTGTAGGCCCAGCGGTCGACCACGACGGTGTCGCAGACCATGTCGTGCAGGGCCTGCTTGCGGTCGGTGAACGCGGCCATCAGGTAGCCGATGCACAGGATGATGCTGCTCAGGATCGTGGCGAAGTAGCGGCCGATGCTGCGGCCCAAGGTCAGGCGCTCACCGTTGCCGCGCACGACCTTGATGCCGATGGCCATCTTGCCGGGCGTGGCGCCGCCAGCAGACGCATGGAACCAGCCGTAGTAGGCCAGCGAGATGAACAGGCCCGCCAGGCCGCTGACCAGCTGCGCGACCAGCCCGGTGGCGGTATCGCCACCGCCTGCCGCGCCCATGCCGACGCCGATGCCGACACCGAGGATCATGCCGATGATCCAGCTGGGGATCAGCAGGATGAAATAGTCGATCAGGTAGGCGGCGAAGCGCTTCCAGAAGCCCGCATAGACCACCTCGCCGCCCTGCACGGCCTGGCTGTAGTGGCCGCTGGCCGCGCCCGGGGCGCTGTAGGGCGAGCTGCTGAGTGCGCCGGTGCCCGGCAGGGGGGCGGTGCCGTTGTCGATGGCGGCATAGTCGCCGCGCAGGTCGAAGCCGCCCGCGGCGCTGCTGTCGCTGGCCTCGGCCAGGGTCTGCAGGCCCAGTTCGTCCACGACCTGGCGAAGGGCGGTCCACTGACCCATGCCCTCGCGCCACACCAGTGTGTCCAGGGTCAGCTGCCCGCGCTGGAAGCGCTGGCGGATCTCGGTGACCGGAAACGGTCCCTGGCGTTGCTGTCCTTCGGCGAAATACCACTCAGTCATTGCGTTCCCCTGTTGGGTCATCCTTGGAAGTCAGGCTGCCTGCGCGGCCGGCGGCTCAGCCGCGGCACTGCACGGGCAGGTATTTGTTGTCGCTTTCGCCGGTGCATTCCCAGCGGCCGCTGTCGCGGTCGTATTCCTGCCACAGCAGGTCGCCGTCGATCGCCTTGCCGGGCACGGCCAGGGTGGCTTCGATGCCGCAATGGCCGTTGTTGAAGCGGCCGATGTGCACGGCAGACAGCCCCTGGCTGGCGAAGCTTCCCGCTTCCGGGAAGCCGGCGTCGTTGGCGCCCGGGCAGCGGCCCTGGTCGTCGGCGAAGCGCTGGACCTGTTCCTTCAGCGGCTGCAGGGCGGTAATCGCACCGGCGACCTTGGACTTGATCACGTAGTCGTTGTAGGCGGGCAGGGCGATCGCGGCCAGGATGGCCAGGATCGGCACCAGGACCAGCAGGGCGACGCCGCCGATGATGGCGGTCAGCGCGCAGCCGGACAGGCCCTTTCTGGGCGGCGGCAACGCCGTGCTGGCGCCGGCGTGGTAAGGCGCTTCCGGCGGCAGGATGGGCGGTTGCGGGGCCACCGGCGGTGGCGGCGCGCTTGCCGGTGCATCGACGGCCGGCACGATCAGCCCCAGTTCGTCGACCACGCTGCGCAGGGGCTGCCATTGCGGCAGCCCGTCGCGCCAGACCAGGGTATCCAGGGTGATTTCGTTGCTGCGGAAAAGCTCGATCAACTGCTCCGCCGGCAACGGGCCTTGCTGGCGGTTGCCTTGGGCGTGAAACCACTCACTCACGGGGACGCTCCTGAATGCGCTTGGTCCCCAAGTGTACGGTCAGTGCAGGGGTTCTGGCTCGTCCATGAACATCTGCGTTTCCATCCAGGCATACGCCGCCTCGGCGCCGGGCTGGTTGAACAGCACCATCAGCACGACCCACTTCAGGTCGTCCAGGTCCAGTTCGTCCTGGTCCAGGGCCATGGCGCGGTCCAGCACCAGCTCGCGCTGGTCGGCATCGAGGATGCCGTGCTGTTCCAGATAGAGCAGGAAACCGCGGCACTCCACATCCAGCTTGTCCAACTCGGGGCCGTGGAAAATGCGCACGGGGCCGTCGACCCGGGCCTGCGCCACGCTCGGCCGCTGGGCAGCCAAGGCATCGAGCCAGTCAAAGGCCTTGTTGATCTCGGTAGGGCTGAAACCGGCCTGGATCAGGCCATTCTGCAGCGAGTCGCGGTCACGGATCAGGTCAGCATCTTCGCTGAAATAGTGTTCAAACAGGTACAACAGTACGTCAAGAATGCTCTCTTTCATTGCCCCTCGGCCTGCGTCGCGCGACGCTGTGGAGGTGAAGAAACTAGGGAGTTCGACAGTAGCGGCCGTGTACGCACACCACGATTCCCGCCAGTTCCATGGCCAGCAGCATGGAGGACACCTCAGGCGCCGTCAATCCACAACGCGTGATCAATGAATCCATACCGCTTGGGTTGAGGTCCAGTGCCCGCCACAAGCTCTGGTAGTCAGGGTCGTTCGCCCACCGGTCCGGCAGGTCTGCCGGCGATGCCTGTTCAGTGGGGGTGGCAAGGCGGCTTTGCAAGCCGGGCAGTTGCTGGCGCAGGGCAGGGGCCAGCAGCTCCAGTACCTCTTCGGGGCGTTCGACCAGGGCCACGCCCTCGCGGATCAGCCGATGGCAGCCGGCCGCCCGCGGGTTCAGCACCGAACCGGGAACCGCGCCTACCTCGCGCCCGGCCTCGGCGGCGAGTCGGGCGGTGATCAGCGCCCCGGAGCGCTGGGCGGCCTCGATGACCACCGTGGCCAAGGCCAGGCCAGCCACCAGCCGGTTGCGCGCCGGGAACTGCCCCGCCCGCGCCGGGGTGCCCGGCGGGTACTCGCTCAGCACGACGCCTTCTGCGGCGATGCGGGCCTGCAGGCGGGCATTGCCGGGCGGATAGGCCTGGTCCGGGCCGGTACCGATGACCGCCACCGTGCGCCCGCCCGCATCCAGTGCGGCGGTATGGGCGGCGGCATCGATGCCGGCGGCCAGCCCGCTGGTCACCGCCAGGCCGGCCTCGACGAAGCAGGTGGCGAAGCGCGCCGCCAGTGCACGCCCGGTGGGGGTCGGCGAGCGGCTGCCGACCACCGCCACCGCCGGGTGCCAGGCGAGGCTGGCGTCGCCGGCCACGAACAGTGCCAGCGGCGGCTGCGGGATGTCCTGCAGCAACGGCGGAAAGGCCGGATCGGAGCAGCCCAGCAACTGCTGCCCGGGGTGCTGCAGCCAGCGCAGGGTGGTGGCCAGCGTTGCGGGATCGGGCTGCTGCAGGCCGGCGCATTGTTCGGCGGAACAACCGTGCGCGCGCCAGCCGGCCACGCCCAGGGCGAGCGCGGCGGGGGCATCGCCGCTGGCCAGCAGCAGGGCGCGGCGGGGCGCCAGCGGTCCGCCGGCCAGGACCAGGCGGGCGAGTGCATCGGGGGCAGAGGTGGAATCAGGCATCGCCCGACTATCGGCCACGGGCGACGAAGCCGCCCTAGGGCGCCTTCGCATACTGCTGTCAGGGTAGTCCGCCGAGGGCGGGTAGAGTCGACCGTGGGTCGACTACCGCGCGCAGCGCGGGGTTTTCGCGGGGGGTCGGAGAGCAGTCGACCCACGGTCGACTCTACCGGGGCCGCCAGCTGGGTAGAGTCGACCTTGGTCGACTACCGCGGACGGATCGAAGAGCAGTCGACCAATGGTCGACTCTACTTCGCGTCCGGGTGCTGGGCGCTGTAACCCACGTTCACCGGCTTCACGCCCTGCATCACCAGCGCGTAGCTGACGTTGTCGAAGGTGCGGAACACCATCGCGTGGGCGGCGTATTCGTCCGGCAGGCTGACCCGGCCCGCACCGGTGGACGGCGAATCGTCCATGCGCGAGGAGTTCGGGTACTTCATGCGGTGGGCGACATGGCTGCCCTGGCGCCACAGCGAGAACACCGTGCCGTTGTCCACGCCCTGGCTGCGGCCGGCGGAGATGGCGATGACGTCGCGCGGGCCGCCGGCATTGAACATGTCGGCAACGGCCAGCACGCGCACGTCCAGGCCTTCCAGGCTGGCGGCGGGCACATGCGGGAAGAACTGCAGGTCGTACGGCTGGGCCTCCACCGGCACCAGGCGGTCACCGGCACGTACTTCACGGCCGTCGCCGTTGGCGTCCAGCATCAGGGTGGAGGCTTCGGTCCTGCCGCCGACCACCTGGGTGATGGTGCCGAGGCCGACCTGGGCCAGCTCATAGCCCAGCACGCCGCGGCGGTGGTTGGGCGCGTTGTAGGCCTTCCACAGGTTGCCGCTGCCCGGGGTGACGTCGCCGTTGGCGGTCAGGTCCTCGGTCGGTTTGGGCTGGCCGTAGCGCACGGTCGGGCGGACCACGGCCCAGCGCTGGCCGACCTGGGCATCGGCCAGGCGGACATAGGCGGCCTGGCCGCTGGTGGCGCGCAGGCGGTTCCCTTCCAGGCCGACCACGTAGGGCAGCTGGTCGATGCTGTCGACCACGCTCAGCTGCTTCAGGAAGGGTTCGACCTCCGAGAGCGGCACGCCGGTGACCGGGGCTTCCGTGCGCGGGCCGGGCTGGGCCGTCACGCGGTCCAGATAGGCCAGGCTGAGCACGTCACCCGGGTAGATGAGATGCGGGTTGGCGATCTGCGGGTTGGCCTGCCAGATCTCCGGCCACAGCCAGGGCTTCTGCAGGAAACGGCCTGCAATGTCCCACAGCGTGTCCCCTTTGCGGACCACGTAGGTGTCCGGGTGCCCGCCATTCACTTCAACGGCGGTAGCATAGGCAGCCACGGTCAGCATCGCCGCAGCGACGACCGTACGAAAACGAAGCAACATAGGTGCGAAGCCCTGATTCCCCAACAGGTTCGCGCACTATAGTCCAGAAACCGGGGCGCAAGGCAAGCGTTGCAGATAGAATCTGCGACGTATGCCGGCGTATCCCCGGCCCCAACCCGGAAACAGCCATGGCCCTGCTCCCCATTCTTGAGTTCCCCGATCCGCGCCTGCGTACCAAGGCTGCGTTGATCGACGCCGCCGAGGTGACCACCCCGGCCTTCCAGACCCTGCTCGACGACATGTTCCAGACCATGTACGACGCTCCCGGCATCGGCCTGGCCGCCAGCCAGGTGGACGTGCACAAGCGCTTCATGGTCATCGACGTGAGCGAAGAGAAGAACGAGCCGCGGGTGTTCATCAACCCGGAGATCGTCGCCAGGGACGGGGGCCAGGTGTACCAGGAAGGCTGCCTGTCGGTGCCCGGCATCTTCGCTGACGTGACCCGCGCCGATTCCATCACGGTGAAGTTCCTGGACCGCCAGGGGCAGCCGCAGGAGCTCACCACCGACGGCCTGCTGGCGGTGTGCGTGCAGCATGAGATGGATCACCTGGACGGCAAGCTGTTCATCGACTACCTGTCGCCGCTGAAGCGCGAAATGGTCCGCAAGAAGCTGGCCAAGCAGCGCAAGCACGTGGCCTGACCGCCATCGCGGGCCGCCCTTCGCGGTGGCCCCTGCCTGCGCGTCCCGCGCGGGCTGCACGGCGCCGGCCGACGGCGCCGTTGTTCTTTCTGCACGTATCCATCCTGCAAGTGGGGTAGCCATGAGGATTGTCTTTGCCGGTACGCCGGAATTCGCGGTGTCGTCGCTGCGCGCGGCCGCGCGCCATCACGAGGTCGTGGCCGTCTACACCCAGCCGGACCGCCCGGCCGGCCGTGGCCGTGGCCTGGCACCGTCGCCGGTCAAGCTCGAAGCGGTTGCCCGTGGCATCCCGGTCTACCAGCCGGAAAGCCTGAAGGACCCGGCCGCCCAGCAGCAGCTGCGTGACCTACAGCCGGACCTGATGGTGGTAGTGGCCTACGGCCTGATCCTGCCCAGGGCCGTGCTGACCATTCCGACCCACGGCTGCTGGAACGTGCACGCCTCTCTGCTGCCGCGCTGGCGCGGCGCCGCGCCGATCCAGCGCGCGATCCAGGCCGGCGATGCCACCACCGGCGTGTGCCTGATGCAGATGGAAGCTGGCCTGGATTCCGGCCCGGTGCTGCTGCACCAGGAGCTGGCCATTGCCGGCACCGCCACCGGTGGCGACCTGCATGACGCGCTGGCCGCGCTGGGCGCGCAGGTGCTGTCCGACGGCCTGGGCCTGCTGCGCGCGGGCATCAAGCCGATCGCGCGGCCGCAGCCGGAACAGGGTGTGACCTACGCGCACAAGCTGGACAAGGCCGAAGCGAAGCTGGACTGGGCGCAGGACGCGCAGGCGCTGGCGCGCACCGTGCGCGCGTTCAACCCGTGGCCGATCGCCGAAGCGCAGCTGGCCGGCGAGCGCGTGCGCATCCATGGCGCGGTGGCGCTGGACCTGGCCCACGGCCAGGCCCCGGGCACGGTGCTGGCCGCCGGCCGTGAAGGCATCGACATTGCCTGCGGGCAGGGCGCCCTGCGCCTGCGCGTACTGCAGCGCGAGGGCGGCAAAGCGATCACCGCCGCCGACTACCTCAATGCGCGTCGCGACCTGCGCGTGGGAGCGTAATCCGGTGTCGAAGCAGAACGATTTTTCCATTGCCAAGGCCGCGCCGGGCGCCGCCACCCGCATGCTGGCGGCACGCGTGCTGGCCCAGGTATTCACCCGTGGCCGTTCGCTGAAGGCCGAACTGGCCTGGGCACTGCCCAAGCTGGCCGATACCCGCGACCGCGCGCTGCTGGAAGCCCTGTGCTTCGCCGTGCTGCGCCGTCGCAGCACCTATGACGCCGCGCTGCAGGCCTGGATGCAGAAGCCGCTGTCGGCGCGTGATGCCGACCTGCGGACGCTGTTGATGGTCGGTTTCGCCCAGCTGGACGTGCTGGAGCTGCCCGCGCATGCGGCGCTGTCGGCTACCGTCGATGCGGCGCGCGCGCTTGGCCGCGAGCGCCAGGCCGGCCTGGTCAACGCCATCCTGCGCCGTGCGCAGCGCGAGGGCTTCCCTGAACAACCCGCGCGCGACGCGTTTCCGGCCTGGCTGGCCGAGGCGGTCGAGCGCGACTGGCCACAGCAGGCCGAGGCGATCTTCAGCGCCAGCCTGCAGCCGGCACCGCTGTGGCTGCGCGCCAACCGCCAGCTCGGTGGCCGCGACAAGGCGCTGGCCGCGCTGGCAGAGGCCGGCATCGCCGCCGAGCCCAGCCCGCTCAGCGCCGATGCGCTGCGCCTGGTCGAGCCCAGCCCGGTGAACCAGCTGCCGGGCTTTGCCGACGGCGCGTTGTCGGTGCAGGACCTGTCGGCGCAGTGTGCGGCCGATGCCCTGGCGCCGCCGGCCGGTGCACGGGTGCTGGATGCCTGCGCCGCCCCCGGTGGCAAGTCGGCGCACCTGCTGGAACGCGACCCGAGCCTGCGCCTGCTGGCGCTGGATATCGATGCGCGGCGCCTGGCCCGGGCCAAGGACACCTATGCCCGTACCGGCGTGGGCGAACACGTGCAGACCCAGGTGGCCGATGCCAGCGATACCGCGGCCTGGTGGGATGGCACCCCGTTCGACGCCATCCTGCTGGATGCCCCGTGCTCGGCCACCGGCGTCATCCGCCGCCAGCCCGACGTGATGTTCCACCGCCGTGCCGAGGACATCGAGGCGCTGGTGGGGGTGCAGGCGCGCCTGCTGGAAGCCTGCTGGGCGATGCTCCGCCCCGGCGGCGTGCTGCTGTATGCCACCTGTTCCATCCTGCGCGCGGAGAACGTGGACCAGGTGCGCGCCTTCCTGAAGTGGCATCCGGACGCCCAGGCGGCGCCGCTGGGTGACGCTTTCGGCCTGGACTGCGAGGGCATCGCCCGCCAGCGCCTGCCCGGTGAAGACGATGCTGACGGTTTCTTCTACGCGCGTCTGCTAAAAACAGCCTGACCCCGTCGCTGTCCGAGTTCCCATGCTGAAACCCCGCGCGTCACGCGAGACGTGGTTGTTCGTAGTGATGGCCTTGCTGGTGCTGGGTGCGGGGCTCGGACTGCGCGACCCTTGGCCGTCCGACGAGCCGCGTTTCGCCCTGGTCGCCAAGCAGATGGTGGACAGCGGCCAGTGGCTGTTCCCGCATCGGGGGCTGGAGCTGTATTCGGACAAGCCGCCCATGCTGATGTGGTGGCAGGCCACCCTGTACAGCGTGATCGGCAACTGGCGGGTGGCCTTCCTGCTGCCCTCGCTGATCGCCGCGCTGGGCACGCTCTGGTGCGTGGTCGACCTGGGCCGGCGGCTGTGGACGCGCCGGGTCGGCCTGTATGCCGGCTGGGCGCTGCTGTTCGCGCTGCAGTTCACCTTCCAGGCCAAGAAGGCGCAGATCGACCCGCTGGTGGTGCTGTTCGTCACCCTGGCCAACTACGGGCTGCTGCGGCACCTGTTGCTGGGGCCGGCGTGGCGCTGGTGGTGGGCCGGCTGGTTCTTCGCCGGTATCGGGGTCATCACCAAGGGCGTGGGCGTGCTCGCGCTGCTGATGATCCTGCCGGCGGCGATCGCCTCGGCGCTGCACTGGCCGCGGGTGCGCCTGCATGCGCGTGACCTGCGTTTCTGGCTGGCGCCGCTGGCCTTCGTGCTGGCCGTCGCGCTGTGGCTGGTGCCGATGGTGATGACCGCGCTGGCGACGAAATCGGGCGAGTACCAGGCTTACCTCGACGACATCCTGTTCCGGCAGACGGCCAAGCGCTACGTGCAGTCGTGGGACCACCACCAGCCATGGTGGTACTTCCTGGGCACGATGCCATCGATGTGGATTCCGGCATTCCTGGCCCTGCCGTGGGCGATCCCGGCGTGGCGTCGGCGGCTGCGTCGGCGTGATCCGCGCTACCTGCTGCCGCTGGCCTGGTGGCTGCTGATCGTGTTGTTCTTCTCCCTTCCGCACGGCAAGCGCGATGTCTACATCCTGCCGTCGCTGCCGATGTTCTGCCTGGCCCTGGCGCCGCTGATCCCGGGCCTGCTGCGCCGGCGCGATGTGCAGTGGGTGCTGGGTGGGTTCACCCTGCTGCTGTCGCTGGGGACGCTGGCTGCCGGTGCGTCTGCCCTGCTCGGCAATCCCGGTTTCGAGGCGCGGCTGGTACTGGAGCGCGGGCTGGACCCGGGCGCGATGGACGCGATGGCCTGGTCGGCGCTGGCCATGGGCGGCGCGGGCGTGGCCGGACTGCTGCTGTTCGGCCCGACGCGGCGGCACGTGGCGCTGGTGGCGATGCTGACCGTGGTCTGGGTGCTGTACAGCCTGGTCGGCTACCCGGTATTGAACGATTCCAGTTCGGCCCGGGGCCTGATGCGCTCGGTCGATGCGCGCCTGGGGGCCGATGCCGAGCTGGGCCTGGTGGCCTGGAAGGAGCAGAACCTGCTGATGGCCGGGCGCCCGGCGGCGACCTTCGGCTTCAACGTGCCCTGGCATCAGCAGCTGCAGGCCGGGGTGCAGTGGCAGCAGCTGTCGCCGGAGCGGCGCTGGCTGCTGGTTCAGCAGGACGTGCTGCTGGGCTGCGTGGACCGCAATGGCGCGGTGTTGGCCGGTGTCGCCAACCGTCGCCGTTGGTGGTTGGTGCCGGCATCGGCGGTACACGGACCCTGCGTGCCCAGCGAAGCCGAACTGAAACGTGAACGGCGGTTGCAGAGGAACGAGCAATAACGTGGCCGGCGACTTGTCCAGACTGCCCAAGCGTGCACAAAGCCAGTAAAACATCAGGCGGGCGGCTTGCCACACGGCTGCCGTTTTCTTCCGCATCACCGCAGCGATCATGCCCGACGTGCCAGTTTCACCGGACAACCTGAGCCCCACCCGCGCCGAACCGCTGCCCGTGCCTGACGGCGGTCGCCTTGGCGCTGCGCACTGGATCGCACAGATCGGCCTGTTCTGCATGCCGGCACTGGTACTGACCGTATCGGTGAACCTGTTGCCGTATGCGCTGACCCTGCTGGTCAGCACCCTGCTGGCGCCGGAGCTGCTGTGGCGCGCGCGGGGCATGGGCGGCACGCCGGTGCGCGCGCTGACCTGGATGATGCTGGCGGCGGTGGCGCTGGGCCTGGTCTCGGTGCTGCTGTTCGAGCAGGGCCTGCGCGATGTCGACAACCGTTCGCGGTTCCTGGTCATCCCATGGATCGCACTGTGGGTCTGCGCGCTGCGGCCGGACATGCGCTGGCTCTGGCGCGGCGCGCTGGTGGGCCTGCTGGGCAGCTTCGTGCTGTCACTGCTGCAGGTACTGCAGGGCGCGCCGCGTGCCGAACTGAACACCAATGCCATCGTCCTGGCCGACATCGTGGTCATGCTGATGGTGCTGCTGGTGTTCTGCCGCCCGTCGCGGCGCTGGTCGCTGGTCATCGTCGGCATGGCCGCCGGCTGCGGCACCATCGTGCTGACCGGCAGCCGAGGCGTGTTCGCCGCCCTGCTGGCGCTGCTGGTGGTGCTGGCGCTGAGCCTGCGCTGGCGCACCGGCGTGGCCCGCCTGTCGGTGCTGGCCGGCATGCTGGCCATCGGCGCCACCCTGCTGCTGTCGGTGCCCGAACTGCGCCACCAGATACGCCTGACCGAACTGCACAGCGACGTGCAGAAGCTGGAACAGGGCGACGTCGATTCTTCCGCTGGTGCGCGCGTCGAGCGTATGCAGGTGGCCTGGCAGACCTTCCTCGACCATCCACTGACCGGTGTTGGTATCGGCCACTTCGACAGCGCCATGCAGCGCGTGCCGGTGTGCCGCGACGATCCCGCCGAAGTGCGTTGCCACCTGGGCCATGCGCACAACGACGTGGCCGAATGGGCCGCTACCCAGGGCGTGCCGGGCGTGTTGATGCTGATTGCCGTGTATGGCGTGCCGCTGTGGGTGTTCGTCCACCTGCACCGGCGCAGTGGACGCGTCACCTTCCGCGGGCCGGCGGCGGCGGGGGTGATGATCGTCGTCGCCTACGTGCTGTGCGGCCTGACCCAGTCGATGTTCGCCCACCAGATGACGGCCAGCTTCTACGTGACCATCGTCGCCCTGCTGACCGGCCTGTCACTGCTGGAAGGCGCCCGCCATCGGGCGAAGGCCTGACACCCGGCCGCCGGGCATGGCCCGGCGCTACCGGTGGGTGCGTGGATTTACCGGTGGGTGCCGACCGTTGGTCGGTACGGATGCCGGATCAATCGCTGGGCGGGTCGGCCACGGCCTGGCCGTTGCCCAGCATCCACAACATGATGGTCTTCTGCCGCACGTAGTTGGCACGCACGTAGGCATACACCAGGCCGTGCCAGCCATCGCGGAACCCGCCGCGGAACACGAAGCCGCGCCAGAACCGCCAGGCCGGCGCCAGCACCAGCTTGCCCAGGGTGGCCCGCTTGCCGCGTGCGAACTCGTGCTCGGCCATCATCCGCGCGTACTTCTCGGTCTTGGCCAGCTGCTGCTGCAGGGAGCGGTAGGGGTAGTGGATGAGATCACCGCGCAGGGTGCCGACGCTGCCATCGACGCTGGCCGCTTCGTGGATCTCGCGCTTGCCGCGCCAGCCGCCCTGGCGGCGGTCGAACAGCCGCATCACCCGGTCCGGGTAGGCGTTGCCGTGGCGCAGGAACCTGCCGAAGTACTCCGAGAGGCGGGCGAAACGGTAGCCGGCGTGGCCGCTGAAGCCGCCGTCGCGGGCCTGCTCGATGGCCGTGCGCAGCTCGGGGCTGATGCGTTCGTCGGCGTCCAGGCACAGCACCCAGTCGTAGCGGGCCTGCTCGACGCAGTACGCCTTCTGGGTGCGGAAACCATCGAACGGACGCTGCAGCACACGGGCACCGGCGGCCTCGGCGATGGCCACGGTGGCATCGGTGGACTGCGAGTCCACCACCACGATTTCATCGCAGAAAGCCAGCGAGGCCAGGCAGTCGCCGATGCGCCCGGCCTCGTTGAACGCGATAATGCACGCCGAGATGCGAGGCCGTTCGATGGGAGCGGTCGTGGAGGACATGATGGCCGGGTACCTGTTGTTTGCGACGGAGCGCTATGCGCTGCCTATTCTCGCCCCGTTGGCGCAGGCCTTGCACGCGTCCGGGCAGGAGGTGGCCGCCTGGTTCGAGGGCGGTGCGGCCGGCAGCAGCCTGCCGGGGGTGCCCGACATCGGCCTGAAGCAGGCCCTGGCGATGCGCCCGCGCGCGGTGTTCAGCGCCGCCAACTGGGTGCCGACCTTCCTCTCCGGGGCCAAGGTGCAGCTGTTCCATGGCTTCAACGTGGAGAAGCGCGACAGCGCGCGTGGCCACTTCCGGGTGCGCGGCATGTTCGACCTGTACTGCACGCAGGGGCCGGCCACCACCGCACCGTTCCGGCAGATCGCCGAGCAGCAGGGCCACTTCGCGGTGGCCGAGACCGGCTGGCCGAAGCTGGACCCGCTGTTCCGCGACGATGGTGGCGAGAGTGCCGCGCTGCGTGCACCGGCCGGTGGGCGTCCGGTCATCCTGTTCGGCTCGACGTTCACCGAGCGCCTGAGCGCGGCCCCGCACCTGCTGGAGCCGATCGCCGCTGACATCGCTGCCGGTGAGCGCTACTGGCTGCTGACCCTGCACCCCAAGTGCCCGCCGGAATTGTTCGAGCGCTACCGCGCGCTGGCCGGTGCCAACGCGCGCTTCATCGAGCCGGAGCAGGTAATGGCCGCGCAGCGTGCGGCTGACGTACTGGTGTCGGACACCTCGTCGATCGTTTCGGAGTTCATCGTCCAGCACAAGCCGGTGGTGACCTTCCGCAATCGCGTGCCGAAGCCGCACATGATCGACTTCGACGAGGCCACGCAGCTGCCGGCGATGCTGCAGCGCGCGCTGCACCCGGAGCCCGCGCTGCAGGCGGAGATCGTGCGTTATGCCGATGCCATCCACCCGTTCCGCGATGGCCGCTCCAGCGAGCGGGTGATCGCTGCGACCGAGGATTTCCTGTCCGGTGAGATGGGCGTGCTGCGCCGCAAGCCGTTCGGCAGTTGGGTGCGGGATCTGCAGATCCGCAAGGACCTGGGGTATTGGGGTCCGTCGCAGCGGTGATGGGTAGAGTCGACCGTTGGTCGACTGCTCTCCATGAATTGTCCGGAACCGCGCGCTGCGCGCGATAGTCGACCAACGGTCGACTCTACCGGCGGGTGTCCATGTACCCCGCCATCACCAGCGCAGCTTGCGCCGCGCCAGCGCCAGCGCCAGCTGCTCCATCACCTGCTGGGCCTGCGCCCGTGGCAGATAGTTCAGCGCCAGCGCCACGTCGCCGTGCGCACCGGCGGTATCCAGCTGCAGGCTGGCGGTGCCCAGCAGCTTGTCCAGCGGTGAACGCTGCAGGCGCAGACCCTGCAGCTTGTCCAGTTCGGCCCAGCGCCACCAGCGCTTCCACCAGCCACCGCGCACGGCCACGAACTGGCCATCCAGGTGCCAGCCCATGCGCGCCATCTGCCGGTGCGCCACCAGCAGCGCCACCGGCAGCCAGCCCAGCACCAGCAGGCCCCACGGGCCCCAGCGCCAGTAGGCGCCCGCTGCCAGCAGCGGCACCAGCACCAGGCTGCCCAGGCTCAGCCGCCACCAGCCGCGTTGCGGTATTGCATGCCACTGCGCCGGCGGCCACTGCAGCTGTGGCAGCAGGTGCTTGACCAGCCCTTCGCAGGTGGCGGCCGGGGCCAGCGGCGCCAGTTCGCGCAGGGCGCGATCATCATCACGCGAGGGGCCACCCGCGGCGCTGTCGATGCGCAGCTGGCGCAGCCCGAACCAGCGCTGCAGCGTGCCTTCGCGCAGGGTCCAGGCTTGGATACGGCGGCGTGCCACGCTGCTGCGGGTGCGGCTGAGCAGACCAGTGGAGACCGTCAGCCGGCGCTCGCGCTCGCTCAGGGTGAAGCCGTGGTAGCGCATCACGGTCAGCACCACCGACAGCACGCGCAGGCCCAGCCAGCCCAGCAGCAGGGTCGCCACCACCAGCAGCAGGGTGCCGGTCAGGCCCGGGTGCAGGTGGCTGACGTAACCGAAGGCCTGGCGTCCGCCGCGCTGGATGGCATCGTCCATCACCGGCCGCGGCACGGTCTGGAACAGCACGCCGAAGGCGGCCACGGCCAGCGCCCAGCCGCGGTTGGACAGCAGGCCCATGCGCACCACGTCCCACGCCGACAGGCGCAGCAGCACCTGCTCGTCGTCGTCGCTGGCGATGTCCTGCGGCGCATCGCCGGCAATCGCCTGCGGTGCCTGTCCGCGCTGGCGCACCAGCCGTTCCAGCGCCAACGACTGGTCCAGCTTCAGCACGCGCATCTCCGCTTCCGGGCGCACGCCACCGGCCGACTCCAGGCGCAGCTCGGCCACCCCGAACAGGCGGTGCAATGGGTTCTGCCGCACTTCCACGTTGTGGATGCGGGCGAAGGGGATCTCGCGGCGGTTGCGCGACAGCAGGCCGCTGCGCACGGTGATCGCGTCGCTGCCGATGCGGTAGCGGTAGCTCAGGTACTGCAGCACCGACACCAGTACCAGCGCGGCGATGGCCGACAGCGGGATCAGCTGCGCCCACATCGGGTCGCGGTCGCCGCGCTGGCCGAACACCAGCAGCGCCACCAGCGGCAGCAGGTAGTGGCGCAGCTGCATCAGCAGCGCGAACAGCCACGACCACGGGTGCAGGCGATGCTCTTGGCCGTCGTCGGGCAGCGACGGCGGCAGGGGTGGCGGCAGGGTCACAGGGCGTCCGCGTCCTGGTCGAGCTGGTGGGCAAGGGTGTCGCGCAGGCGCTCGGCGTCGGCCTCGTCCAGGCCGCTGACGGTCACCGCGCTCAGGCGCGTGCCGGCGGTGTGCACGATCAGCGTGGCCAGACCCGCGCGGCGTTCCAGCGGGCCGCGGCGCAGGTCCAGGTGCTGTACGCGGGAGATGGGGATGCGGGTTTCCAGCTGCCACATCAGGTCGCGGCGCAGGCCCAGCCCCTGTGCGTCCAGCCGCCAGCGGGTGCGGGTCAGGCGCCGATGGCCGAGCCAGGCGCCGAACACCAGGCCGATCAGCAGGCCGACCGCTGCGCCCCACAGGCCGCCGGGCAGATCGAGGAACCACCAAGCCACGGCCAGTGGCGCGCCGGGGACGAACAGGCCGCCGAGCGCGCCTTCCAGCGCGGCCATGCGTGCAGCACGGCGGGGCAGCGGTTGCCAGTGGTCCAGGTGGTCCAGGTGGTCCAGGTGCGGCGATGCAGGCGAAGGCAGTTCGGTCACGCGGGCGTCCGTCGGGCAGCAGGGCAGGGCGGTGGCGGCCGCAGCCGCCCCGCGCAGACGGTAGCAGGTCGGCCGCGTTACTGGGCGGCCTGGATCAGCGCGTCGACATCGAGCATGTGGCCGGCGCGGTCGGCCTTGGTGCGCAGGTAGTGCTCGTTCTCGGCGGTGATCTCGCCGGTGACCGGAATGCAGTCCAGCACTTCGATGCCGGCGTTGCGCAGGCGCTGTGCCTTGGTCGGGTTGTTGCTGAGCAGGGCCACGCGCGAAATACCCAGGCCGCGCAGCATCGCCACCGCACTGCCGTAGCGGCGCTCGTCGGCACCGAAGCCAAGCTGTGCATCGGCGTCGATGGTGTCCAGGCCGTCGTGCTGGTAGCCATAGGCGCGCATCTTCGCGGCGATGCCGGTGCCGCGCCCTTCCTGGTCCAGGTACAGCAGCACGCCGCCGCCCAGTTCCTTCAGCTTGCGCAGGCCGCGCCGCAGCTGGTCGCCGCAGTCGCACTTGAGCGAACCGAACAGGTCACCGGTCAGGCAGGAGGAATGCACGCGCACCGGCACCACGGCCGACAGGTCCGGCTCACCGACGATGATCGCGACCTGGTCGCGCTGCGCCACGCCGCCGCGGAACACCGCGAAGGTGGTCATGCCGACCTCGCGCAGCGGCACCGGCGAACGCGCCACCAGTTCGTAATCATGGGCGGCGTGGGCCGCGCCTTCGGCCAGGTCGCACAGGGCCACCTCGGCCGCACCGTCGAAGGTGTGGTCATCGGCGTCCAGGCGCACGGCCACCATTGCCGGCAGCAGCAGGCCCAGGCGGGCCAGCTCCACCGCGCCGGCATCGAAGGCGTCGCCGGCGCTCCAGCCCTCCGGCATCGGGCCCGGCTCGCGCAGGTAGCCCAGCGAGGGCAGGGCATCGAAGGCCACGCCAGCCAGCGGCAGGCGCGCGCCGTCGGCCGCCTCCACGCCGAGTACGCGGGCGCGGGTGGCGGTCAGGAACAGGTAATGGCGCTCGCGCGCGGCGCTGGCGAAGGCAGCGAAGCTGCTGGCCGTGGCGCTGTCCAGCGCGATCACCGCCAGGCGCTGGCCCTGGCCGTCGTGCAGCAGGACCGGGCGACCGGCACGCAGCTCGGCCACCGCGCGTTCGCAGCGGATCGCGGCGGGATCGCCGAACAGGGAAGAAGCAGGCATGGCAGGACCGGGGGGGGCGGACATCGCAGTCTCTATGGGGGCGCCAGCGTCGTATTCAACGTAGTGCGGCAGCCGGTCGCAGGCGAGCTGCCGCCGTCCTCAGTGCGGATGTTCTTCGGTGGCGTACGGGTCATCTTCGCCGCTGCCCGGCGGGCGCAGCGTGTAGCGCTTGTAGGTCCACTGATACTGGGTGGGGTCGCGGCGGGCGATGCGCTCGATGCCGGCGTTGAGCGCGGTGGCGGCGACCTGCGGGTCCGGGTCGGCCACGGCCGGGTCGGTCGGCTCGATGTGCAGGGCGAATTCCATGTCCGGTCCGATGCGCTCGCACCAGCCGTACAGCACGATGGCGCCGGTGCGCTCGGCCAGGCGGTTGACCAGGGTCATGGTCAGCGCCTGCACGCCGAAGAACGGCACGAACACGCCGTCGCCGGCCTTGGGCTGCTGGTCGGGCAGGATGCCGGTGGCACCGCCGTCCTTGAGTACCTTGAACAGCTGGCGCACGGCCGGGCCTTCGGCGCGTACCTGCTGCACGTTCTGGCCGCCCCGCACCAGCTGCAGGAAGGCGTCGCCGGCCTCGTCCTCCGGCGGCTTGTAGACGATGGCGATCTGCCCGCGCGAGGCCAGCCACTGGTTCAGCAGCTCCCAGTTGCCGAAGTGCGGGGCGGCTACGATCACGCCCTTGCCGCTGGCCAGGGCCGCCTCGTACAGGGCCGCGCCGTGCTGTTCCTTCAGGTGCAGGCGCAGGTTGTGGGCCGGCGTCCGGCTCCACAGGCGCAGGGTTTCGATGGCCTGCAGCGCGGTCGAGCGCAGCAGTTCGCGGTGCAGGCGGTCGCGCGCGGCGCCGGTGATGTCCGGGTAGGCCAGTTCCAGGTTGCGCCGGGTCACCCGGCTCTCGCGGGCGTTCAGGCGGATCCAGGCCCAGGCCACGGCGTGCGCGAACCCCCGCAGCAGCGGCCAGGGCAGGCGGGCGAACAAGGTGGTGGCGCGATGGACCAGCCGGGCTTTGCGTTGCGGATTCATTGGCCCCAGTTTAGCCAAGGGCGCTGCTATCGTGGCCGGCCCCGTTATCTGGAGCCCCCGATGCTCGTCCTGATCCAGCGTGTCACCCAGGCCGCCGTGCATGTGCAGGGCGAGGCGGTCGGGCAGATCGGCCCGGGCCTGCTGGCCCTGGTGGGCATGGAGCCGGGCGATACCGAGGCGCAGCTGACGCGGATGGCCGAACGGCTGCTTGGCTACCGTGTATTCGCAGATGAGGCGGGGAAAATGAACCGTTCGCTGCGCGATACCGGGGGCGGGCTCCTGCTGGTAAGCCAGTTCACCCTGGCCGCCGATACCCGCTCGGGCATGCGCCCCAGCTTCACCAGCGCCGCCCCGCCGGACGAGGCTGAACGCGGGTTCAACCGATTTGTCGGGATCTGCCGTGAAAATCACGCCCCGGGGGTGGAAACGGGCCAGTTTGGTGCCCATATGGTCGTCAGCCTGGTCAACGATGGTCCCGTGACCTTCCTCCTCAGGCCCTAGGCCGCCGGGACCACCGCCCGGCAGGCCGGGCCCCGGGCTGGTATAATGCTACGTTCCCTATTTCTCCCCAGCCGGTGGCGCGAGCACTACATGGCCAACGAACGTCCTGCCCAATCCGAAATCAAGCAACTGATCAGCAAGGGCCTGGAACAGGGCTACCTGACCTACGCCGAAGTCAATGACCATCTGCCGGACGACATGGTCGACCCGGAACAGATCGAAGACATCATCGGCATGATCAACGGCATGGGCATTGATGTCCATGAAGTTGCGCCGGATGTGGAAACCCTGCTTCTCAACGACGGCAACACGGGCAACCGTGAGGTCGACGACACCGCGGCCGAAGAAGCCGCCGCAGCGCTCAGCGCGCTGGACACCGAAGGTGGCCGCACCACCGACCCGGTGCGCATGTACATGCGCGAAATGGGCACCGTCGAGCTGCTGACCCGCGAAGGCGAAATCGCCATCGCCAAGCGCATCGAGGAAGGCCTTTCGCAGGTGCAGGCCGCCCTGGGCCAGTTCCCGGTCTCGGTCGAATCGCTGCTGTCCGACTACGACGCCCACAAGGAAGGCAAGAAGCGCCTTGCCGAAGTGATCGTCGGCTTCAACGACCTTTCCGACGAAGTGCCGGCGCCCGCCGCCGCCGTGTCCGACGACAGCGACGACAGCAATGACGACGCCGACGAGGACGAGGACGATGACGTCGACGGCGCCGATGAAGAAGCCGCACCGACCGGTCCGGACCCGGAGGAAGTCGCCGCACGCATGCAGGCGCTGACCGACGCGTTCAATGCCTTCAAGAAGGCCGCCGCCAAGGGCGACAAGAAGAACCTGCCGAAGCTCCGCGAGGAGATGTCGGCGGTGTTCGTCACCCTGAAGCTGCCGCTGCCGCTGACCGACGTGCTGACCAAGCAGCTGCGCGACACCATGGCCGACATCAAGTCGCACGAGCGCCGCGTGCTGAACCTGGCCACCGTCACCGCCCGCATGCCGCGCAAGGACTTCATCCGTTCCTGGGAAGGCAACCAGACCAACCTGGAATGGGTGGAAGACGCACTGAAGCGCAAGCAGAAGTGGTCCTCGGCGCTGCGTGAGGTGAAGGACCAGATCGTGTCCGAGCAGCAGGCCACCATCGACATCGAAAAGCTGACCCTGCTGGACCTGGACGAGCTGAAGGAAATCAGCCGCGCCATGGCCTACGGCGAAGCCAAGGCCCGCAAGGCCAAGAAGGAAATGGTCGAGGCCAACCTGCGCCTGGTCATCTCCATCGCCAAGAAGTACACCAACCGCGGCCTGCAGTTCCTCGACCTGATCCAGGAAGGCAACATCGGCCTGATGAAGGCCGTCGACAAGTTCGAATACCGCCGCGGTTACAAGTTCTCGACCTACGCCACGTGGTGGATCCGCCAGGCGATCACCCGCTCGATTGCCGACCAGGCACGCACCATCCGTATTCCGGTGCACATGATCGAGACGATCAACAAGTTGAACCGCATTTCCCGCCAGATGCTCCAGCAGTACGGCCGCGAGGCTACGCCGGAGGAGCTGGCCAAGGAAATGGACATGCCGGAAGACAAGATCCGCAAGGTGATGAAGATCGCCAAGGAGCCGATCTCGATGGAAACCCCGATCGGCGACGACGAGGATTCCCATCTGGGCGACTTCATCGAGGACACCAACGTGGAGTCCCCGATCGAGAACACCACCAACATCAACCTGTCTGAAACCGTGCGCGACGTGCTGGCCGGCCTCACCCCGAGGGAAGCCAAGGTGCTGCGCATGCGCTTCGGCATCGACATGAACACCGACCACACGCTGGAAGAGGTCGGCAAGCAGTTCGACGTGACCCGCGAGCGCATCCGCCAGATCGAAGCGAAGGCCCTGCGCAAGCTGCGTCACCCGAGCCGCTCGGAGCAGCTGCGCAGCTTCCTGGATATCGACTGATACCCGGCGAATGCTGATGAGTTAAGAGAAACCCCGCTTCGGCGGGGTTTTTCTTTGGTAGCGCCGGGCCATGCCCGGCGGGATGTATGCAGTATTCGTAATTTTTACGTAACACTATTTCTGGCGTGTGCTGGGGCTGGTTTCTAAAAAACCTATTTAAAACAGTAGTTTTAAAGTTCAACGCCGCTTGCAAGTCGCATCCTTTTGCGCTAAATACGTAACACTATTCGTCTCCAAGCCCCGCCCATGGCCCGCCTCGCGCTCCTGCACCCCCAGGACCTGATCGCCCAGCTTCCCCCCGGCCAGCCGCAGCCGGCGGCCGCGCTGGCCGAGCGCCTGGGCGTAAACCGCATGACCCTCAGCCGCCTGGTCGCGGCCAGTGGCGATCAGGTCGTGCGCCTGGGCCAGACGCGCGCCACCGCCTATGCCCTGCGCCAGCCCTCACGCGTGGGCAGCGAATGGCCGCTGTACCGCCTGCGCGAAGACGCCACGCTGGAAGAGCTGGGCCGGCTGATCGCGCTCAGTGGCGACACCTTCCACGTGGACGCCAGCCGCGCGCGGCCCAACCTGCTGCGCGCACCGGAGGGCGACATTGCCGCCTTCTTCCCGGGCCTGCCGTGGTACCTCGATGACCTGCGCCCGCAGGGCTTCCTCGGCCGCAGCTTCGCGCATGGCCGCGCGCGGGGCCTGCGACTGCCCTTGGATCTGGCCCGCTGGCAGCGCGACGACGTGCTGGTGGCGCTGGTGCATGGCGGTGGGACCGAGACCGGCGACCTGCTGCTGGGCGGCCAGGCCGTACAGGCGGCCCTGGCCGCGCTGGATGCACCGCCTGACCGCGTGGCTGCCCGCGACCGGCCGCAGCAGTACCCGCAACGCGCGCGTGCCGCGCTGGCCGGTGAAGACGTGGGCTCTTCGCCCGGGGGCGAGCAGCCCAAGTTCACCGCCACGGTGGAAAGCGAAGGCGGCCGTCGCGCGGTGATCGTGAAGTTTGCCCAGCCTGATGGCGGCGAGGCCGCGCAGCGCTGGGCCGATCTGCTGGTGTGCGAACACCTGGCGCTGGAAACCCTGCGCGCCGCTGGCGTGGATGCCGCCAGCAGTGAGTTGCTGCAGACGCCCACGCATACCTTCCTGGAAGTGACACGCTTCGACCGCAGCGCCGATGTGCTGGGGCGCCGGGGCTTTGTGTCGCTGCTGTCGCTGTCGGCTGCGTTTGCGGGTGAGGCGACTGCGGAGTGGCCGCGTGCGGGTGCGCTGCTGCAGGCGCTGGGCTGGCTATCTGCCGAAACCGTGCAGGCGATTGCGCGGCTGCATGCGTTTGGCCGCTTGATCGGCAACAGCGACATGCACCAAGGCAACATTGGTTTCCACTTCGTTGATTGCGGCGTGCTTCCGTTGGCGCCGGCCTACGACATGTTGCCGATGTCCTTGGCGCCGTCGCGGCTGGGTGTGCTGCGGCAGGATGTGGTGCTGGAGGCTGTGGCGCCGCGTGAGAGCGGGGAACTGGAGCATCTGCGCTGGGCGGCGCCGCTGGCGAGCGAGTTCTGGGAGCGCGTTGCGGGGGATGCGCGGGTGGGGTCGGATGGATTGCGTGCGCTGGCGGCGGCGAATGCCGAGCGGGTGAGGGCGATGGGGGTGCGGTTTGGGTGAATTCGGATGACGCATCTCCCCGCGTTACCAATGATTGAATCGCTCTTGGTGCCTCGGCGCTGCGCCCTGTGACGTACTTGGCTTTGAGGATTGTTGGAATCTGATCGCAGAATTTTCCTGCGCGCAGCGCTCACTCATTCGAATTCCCAATCCGTTCAATGCGTTGGCTCTTCCGAAAGCTGCATGCACTCCAGAGCGTGTCGCAATCAGCAATTGAGCTCTCTACCTTCTTTTCCACACAGTCCTTCGCAGGTGCTCAACACACCTTCGTAGGCGGACTGTCTGACGCAACAGCAGGCAGTCCAAGGTCAAGCCGTATCACTCGCCATCCCGGTGAGCTCCAAGGTTTCTGGCCGGGTGGCGCGCAGCCATACAAGACTCCGCAAGGGGGAAAGCTGCGGGCGGCCCTACGACCGTGTTGAAGCGCCCGGTCGCCTCTCTCAACAGGAGGCGGAAGAGGTTCGACGAATCGTAGGAGAGCGAAGATGGGACTGAAAGCGAGAGCTGGTGCAGCTTCCGATGAAAGGGAGCGGTTGGGAGACTGTGACTTCGTGCCGCTGATGGACTGGGATGAGGTGCTGCAGGATGAGCGCGAGGATAGGCTGGGGTTTGCCCGGCGTACGACGTATGCGTTGCTGACGCTTCCGGGCTCGGGACTGGTTGAGGGCTTTGGTGGTAGCAATCAGCCAGGGCTTGAAGGGGCCCGGAGGACGGTGGCCTTGTTCCAGGCGCATCTGCGGCAGATGCAGCACTTCGCGGAGATTGCCGAAGTGCGGCTGGAGCAGGTGGCCAAGGCGCTGGCAGTGATGCCTGAGTAGCCGGGCGGGGGCGCGCTCCACTACACTGTGGTGCTGCGCAGGGCCTATAGCTCAACGGTTAGAGCAGGGGACTCATAATCCCTTGGTTCCAGGTTCGAATCCTGGTGGGCCCACCAGCTTCGCCCGAAACTCGAGCAATTGGATTGTGGACAAGGACGGCAAGGAAACCGCCGGCGGTCCCCTTGTAACGGTCAATTCGTAACGGCTCTTAGCGGCCATACGCATGTCAGGGAGGGGAAATGGGCAATTCCGATTGGCTAGCCGCTCAGGCCGAGCTCGAGAAGAACAGCCGGCTCTATGGCGGGAAACCGCCGCGCGGCTCGGTTTGGCGTGCACTGCTAGCTGCATTGGCCTGGTCCATTGGCTCTATTGTTGCCCTATCTGCGGCTCTCGGCTTGGCCGGCTTCCTTCTGGCTCGGTATGGCTCTGATGAGTACGTGCTGGTCTGCGAAGGGACAGTCTCCACAGAGGGGCGGGGGGGAGTGCCCGCGACCATGTACGCCGAGATGCGTGAGTTTGGGCAGATCATCCGGCTATGGAGCAAGGATGCGGGAACAGTGAGGATGGAGATTCCCAATGACTTTTACGATGCTGGCCAGCTTCACTCTGCCGACAGTCTTACGTCCATTTCCACTTACACGGGGCTCTCTGGCCACTTTTCGGTCCTGAGCGGCGCTTTGGCCATGCGTATGGGGAAAGGTCGTGAGTTCCAGGGGCAGTGTGTGCGCCGTAACCAACCCGTCAGCTAGACCGCTGAGCGGCACTGCCCGTCGAGTATTGGGAGCTAACAGAGACGGCTTGGCTCTTTCTTTTGCAGCCTAGACGGCGTCATCCTCTCCCGCGCTCGATGGTCGTGCGCCAGAGTCAGAGTGGTTGCTCCGCGCGTCAATGCCATCAAGTGCTGTAAGCCAACAGCGAGTGAGTGCAGGCGATCAAGTCCCTGCCGTGGAGGCAGGCGCTGGTGCAGGACCTTGGAGACATCTAGTGGTCCTTGTAGTGGTCCTTGGCAGCCGATCCGGCCGTGCTCCGCCGAACCGTTTGGGCAAGCAGGCCCCGTTCTATGAGCATCGGCTAGCAGCGTAGGCGCGGTTACTTGGGAAGTCTCAGCATGTGCAAATGGATTTGGTTAGCATTAATGCTAACTGAGGCGATTGCCGTATTCAAAGACTTGGCTTAACGTTCAGGCTTGCGCACTTGTTCAGACACCGGATGTCTCGATGGCCGTACCAAGTTGGAATGCTGCGGGTATTCTTCCTCCCATCGACCTGAATGACCCCGTCTCCCGCCTGAGGTCTCCGTATCTTGTCAGCGTGTTGGATTTTGTAGCTGGACTAGCTACCACCGATGAACGGCGAGTCATCGCCGATGGTCTTCTTAGGTATCGGGCAGGTCTTCACGGCTTGGGATTTGTAGATGGGTTCCAATGGGTGAATGGAAGCTTCTGCACGGATGTGGAAACTCTTGAAGGGCGTCCGCCAGGTGATATTGACGTGGTCACATTCCTCCATGCACCAGTGGATATGGATCGCGCTGCGGTGGTGGCGCATAACCCTCATTTCTTCGTTAGTCCCTTGGCGAAGGAGAAGTTCCACTGCGATGCATACGTGGTGGACTTTGGCAGTAATCCGGAATCAGTGGCCAACCTAGCGGCCTACTGGTCTAGCGTATGGGGTCACACGCGAGCTGGGATCTGGAAGGGGTTTCTGCAGATCCCGTTGAATCCGGAGTTCGACGAGCGCGCGTCAAACCTGCTGAACGGCATTGAGGTGGCCGCGTGAGATCTTTTGAGCGGGCTTCAGTAAACAGCGAGATTGCAGAGGTCAATAGGCTTTTGCGGTCTATCGGTCAGGATGATGTCTTTTCGAGAGTAGGACTAGAACATCGGTTGCGGGAGCTCCACCAGAGGCTCGATGAAGATCCGGGTAATCACTTCCAATCACGGCTGACCTTTAAGGGGGCGCCCGTTGTCGGCAGCTACGGCATTTCAGTGTCTTTTGGTGCTAAGGCAATGTCGGCATTCTCTGATGCCGTCTCTGCGGTTGGGGCTTCCCTTCGCGGAATTCTGGCTGATCATGGCCCGCTTCCTGATCGCCCCGACTTTGAAATGTTGATCACGGGTATTGCCGTTGGTTCTTTCGGATTCGAGTTGGAGGGGCGCAACCGAGAGCTAGTTGAGGGGGGCACCGTGCAAGAAGCGGTAGATCGTGCACAGCTCTTGCTCGAGGCTTCGTCACTGGAAGCAGATGATGCGCTGGCAGAAGCGGTTGTTGACCTTGATCGTCGTGCGATCGCCAAGGTGCGTGGGTTCGCCGAAGTGCTCATGCAAAGTGGGGCACTCTGCACCCTTGCAACGAAGGAGAAGACGTTCAGCTTTAGCAATCTTCAACAAGTTGCCAGGAGCATTGAGCGGTTGGAGGACGACAACATAGTTGAGCACGAAGATGCTGTTGAAGGTTTGCTCATTGGTGTACTTCCAGTTACACGCACATTTGAGGTCCGGCTGCTTGGCGGCGAAGTCATTCGCGGGAAGGTGGATCGTTCAGTGGGGGAGCTTGATACCCTGCACGAGAACGGTCACCGGCGCTGCAGAGTGCGGGTGCGTACCACTCAGGTGGGTGGTGGCAGACCAAAGTACCTGTTCATCGGGCGACCGGAGTTCATTGGTGCGATGGGACTCTTGGACGATGAGTAGCCGACAACGAATCCTAGCTGCGTTGGGTTAACGGTCGGGAGCTGACAGCGTAGGGAGAATCCCGAGCGTCAGTAGGTGCTTGCCCGATAGTGCGGATCCGCCCGCGCGGGCCATCTTGACCATGCCAAATCCGGCCCAGCATCTCTGCAAGGCGATCATCGGCCGAAACTTGAGGAGTGGTTAGGCAAGAGGGGTAGGGGCGGCGAGAGAGACGGAACTTCCAATCTGGGCTGAGCCCGCCACTCTTTGAGGCCGTTAGGGTGAAGGAGAGATTGCGCATTGCGCTCGCGCCCAGCGAATCCCTCGTGCGCTCAGTCCGTCGCGCGCGATGCCAATCGACGGAATTCATCCATCTGCGCTTGGGCGTTGAACCATGCCTTCGGAAACACTTCGAACATGACGTCCGAATGGTAGAGAAGCATCACTTCCTCGTTCTCCCGCAGCTTGGTGTAATCCGACCACCGCCGTTTGGCCTGCACATGCTCGGACGCAACGCTGAGCCACTCTTCGTCCCAGCTGTAGGTGTAGTGAGCGTGCAGATTCGCCTGCTGACGATGGATCTTGGCCACCTGTCGGGGTAGCGCCAGCCTGGACTGGGCGAGCGCACCAATCGCGCCGCCGACGCCCCCGCAGACCAGGATAAGGCCGGGGAACTGATGGCCTACGGCGAGCGCGACAACGCCGATCACCGCACATCCCAGCAGGACCGATACGAGCACCTTCACCGCCTTCCGCCGATGCAGGCGAAGTGCGTGGAGGTGCTGTTCTTGAGTAAGTGTTCCGGAGATCATCAGCCTTGGCCTGTGTGAACGCACTGAAATGAGACGTTCCTGAAAACCGCTACTTCCCTGTGGCAACACCGCTGCCTTGACGTGGTAGCAGGACGGGTTCGATTGTGCCATCGCGCTGAGCTGCCGAAAATGAAACTATTCAAAAAAGAAGGTTGGAACCCTTAAAGAAAATCGGTTCTTTCCGGTCGGAATTGATATGGAATCTACCCTCAGTCCGCGATGTTGACGCCTTTGCCCCAGTTCTGGACTGATCGTGCCATCCAGCGAGCAAGTTTTCTGAATGGATTGGTTCGAGATAGTTGGGGCTGGACAGCATGACAGCACGTTTGGAAAGGGCGAGACGCACTTTCAGTGCAGCTCCGCGGCTTACGGCACCAACGTCCAGTCACGCAAATGGACGTTGGAACAGCGGCCGAAGCTGATAGGTTAGACGTATGGAATTTCTAATCTTTATAGCTCTCTGTCTAATTGTCGTGATGGCGATTTTCTTCGGCTTCGCCTCTGTCTTTGCTGTGGTCTCTTGCATTTTTGAGGTTCTTGCGCCAGCGCCAGTTGAGTGCTCTCGCTCTTGTCGATGTTCCTGCTCGTGCCGCTTGAACGGAGAACGGTCCGATGATGCTGATCAGTGATGGGACCAGAGCGGTGACAGATAGCCAACAGTTGGAAGTGATGATGGATGTGCAGATTGGGGTGCTCAAGTTTTGACTCTGCTGATGCCTGTCGAGAAATGCTTTCATGGCGCATCGGCGTCGAGAGAGTTGAAGGTCCGGAGTATCCATTCCCGGCACCGGTAAAGAAAACTTGACACCCAGCCCGCCGCAGTGGACCTTTCCCCGCATGACTATCGATATTGAATCGCTCAGCCTTCGGGAGCTGGGCGCACTGGTGGCTGCCGCCGAACAGCGCAAAGCCCTCATCACCACCCGCCGCCCGGCCGCCGCCGTGCGCCGCCTGCTGAAAGCCGCTGCCGCCGAAGCCGGTTACACCATCGAAGAACTCTTCGGTGATGAAGCCACAGAAACCACCGCACCCGCTCGCAAACCCGCCCGCCGCAAGTCCGGCAAGGTCGCCGCCAAATACCGTGATCCGGAATACAAGCGCCTGACCTGGACCGGCCGTGGCCGCATGCCGCGTTGGCTGGCACACAAGGTGTCCATGGGCCACAAGGTCACCGATTTCCTGATTCCGGGCCTTGCCAGGCCGACCGCCGGCAAGACCAGCAGCATCGGCAAGCGCACCGTCATCAAGAAAGCCTGAGGTCTGCGTCCCACTCCCGCGCATGGGGTGGGGCTGCGTTCGCATTCCGCATCTGAATCGATCTAATATGCTCCCATCTATCCAGCACGGGAGCGCACGGCATGGCGTTGGGCAAGTGGATGATGGTCGCCTGCATGACAGCGGCACTGGCAACGGGCGCGCAGGCCGCGCCGCCGGCCCCCTCGGGTAATCCGATCCTGAAGGGTTGGTACGCCGACCCGGAAGCCGCGGTATTCGCCAACCGCTACTGGATATTCCCGACGACTTCAGCGGATTACGATGCGCAGATCACTTTCGACGCGTTCTCGTCGTCCGATCTGGTGCATTGGACCAAGCATGCCGACGTCCTGAACGCCAGGAACGTGCCCTGGGCCAAGCGCGCGATGTGGGCGCCGTCGGTGGTGGAAAACAAGGGCAGGTACTACTTCTTCTTCGCCGCCAACGACATCAAGACCGATAGCGAACTGGGTGGCATCGGCGTGGCCGTGGCCGATCGTCCGGAAGGGCCGTACAAGGACCTGCTCGGCAAGCCGCTGGTGGGCGCTTTCCATAATGGCGCGCAGCCCATCGACCAGTTCGTGTTCAAGGATGACGACGGCGCCTGGTACATGATCTATGGCGGCTGGAAGCACGCGAACATCGTGCGCCTGAAGGATGATTTCACCGGCGTGCTGCCGCTGGCCGATGGTTCGCTGTTCAGGGAAATCACGCCGGCGCCGGAATACGTGGAGGGCCCGCTGATGTTCAAGCGCGGTGGCCGCTATTACTTCATGTGGTCCGAGGGCGGCTGGGGTGGCCCGGACTACTCGGTGGCCTATGCCATTGCCGATGCACCCACAGGGCCGTTCAAGCGTGTCGGCAAAGTGCTGCAGCAGGACGCGTCCATTGCCACCAGCGCGGGCCACAACTCGGTCATCCAGGTGCCGGGTACCGACCGCTGGTACATCGTTTATCACCGCCGCCCTCTGGGTGACAGCGCCCGCGACCACCGCGTGACCGCCATCGAGCGCATGGAGTTCGATGCGCAGGGCCACATCCTGCCGGTGAAGATCACCCATGAAGGCGTGGCGGCTGATCCGCTGCGCTGAGGCAGGCGGTTCGGTGGGCTGCCCCCAGCCTGACCCTTGACCGGAACCGGTGCTGCTATTGGATACTCCAGGCACGCTCCGCCGAGGTCTCGGAACCATGAAACACCGTCGTCCCGCCTTTGTGCCGCTTCCTCCTCCCCGCGAGGATGAAGAATCGTATCTTGCGTTCGCGTGGTTCCGGGAGGAAGAGTACGCCATCTTCAAGGCGCTTCTGCCCGAGCGTGACTGGCACGATACGTTTGCCGAGTGGGAGAAAGATATTGAGCGCCACGTGTGGCTCGCCAGAGTGAGTGGCGTCGGCACTGTCCGGGTGACAGTAGCGGTGGCCGATTTTGTGGAATGGTGCTTGGCAAACGATCTGCCCTTCGAGTCGTCTTCGCTGTCGAAATTCGCGTCAGCGCATGGCGCATCGCCGTACTGATGAGGGGATGCCAAGATGTTCTTTTCGCGTGAACCACATGCAAGGAGGCGTGAACAGTCATGCTCTGTTTGTAGCCGTGATTTCCGCATAAAACAGCACTCACCCGCACCGCACATGCATTGCTCCACTCTGGTCCTGCAGGCAACGGAAACACCGCTGCCCTCATCCCGCAGACCCGATCAAGGAGAAACACCATGAGCACCCAGTCCACCATCGAACATCGCCTCAACGACCTGATCGAGATCGCCCGCGACGGCAAGTCGTTCTATGAAGAAGCCGCCACCAAGGTGAAGGACACCGAGCTGTCCGCTCTGTTCGTGCGCATCGCCGGCGTCAAGGCGCGCATCGTTTCCTCGCTGAGCAGCGCCGTCGTCGCCACCGGCGGCAAGCCAGCCGAGCACGGCACCATGGTCGGCTCGATGCAGCAGTTCTACGGCAAGGTGCGCGCCGCCTTCGGTGACACCAACTATGGCTACGTGGCCGAGCTGGAAGAATCCGAGGACCGCCTGCTGGCCGCGTTCAAGGATGTGCTGAACGACAACGACCTGCCGCCGGCCGTGCGCCAGGAAGTGACCGCGTGGCTGCCGGAAGTGCAGGACTGCCATCGCGTGATGCGCGACCGCAAGCATGCAATGAAGGCAGCCTGATCCTCGGCTTCGGCCGAGTGAGTGTGGCACCGCAGGGCCCCGCCATTGGCGGGGCCTTGTCGTTATCAGCCTGGGGGATGGTCAGCCCTGCTGCCGATACGGCGACGCCGGTGCAGCCGGTGCCTTCGGTTCTTCCTGCATCTGTTGCTGCTGGCGCTGCGCATTGGCATGCCGCGCATGTCCGCCCTCACGGCCGATCGTGGCCATGTGCTGGCGGTTGCGGCTGATTGACTCGCCGCCCTTGCGGCCGGCGACGCGTGCTTCGGCGGAATTGAATTCATGCGCGTTGCCCGATGCGTGGGCCGCGCGGCCGCCTTTGGCGGCGATGGCGCGCTGCTTGTCTTCAGCCATCGAGGCAAAGCCACGATTCTGAGTGCCGTGGGGTGCGTTGGGCATGCTGTGTCTCCTGTGCGGAAGGGACGCCGCCAGCTTCGACGACCGGTCCCATGCTGCACCGAGCACGGTAATGGCAGGTGCATGTGCGCAGCGCGGCTTTCACGTCGGCCATGCACGCGCTTGACGCTCTGCTATCACGGCAACCAGGTGAACGGGGTGTTGCCGTGCCGGTGCGCGAGCCTAGAATCGAGTCACCCCGGTAGCTCCCGGGCGCTGTCGAGCGAATGGATTCAATGAAGATCCTGTTGACCGGAAGTTCCGGGCGGATCGGGCGCGCGATCTTCGGTGCGCTGGCCGCCGAGCATGAGGTGGTGGGGTTGGACCGCATGCCTTTCAACACCACCCGCATCATTGCCGATATTACCGACCGCCAGGCGCTGGAGCGCGCCGTGCAGGGTGTGGACGCGGTGATCCACACCGCAGCGCTTCACGCGCCGCATGTCGGCCTGGTGCCTGATCCGGTGTTCGAGCAGATCAACGTCGACGCCACCGGCCAGCTGCTGCTACTGGCCCGGCAGGCCGGCGCGTGCCGCTTCGTGCTGACCAGCACCACGGCGCTGTACGGCCATGCGGTGGTGGCCGGTGGCTGCCGCTGGATCGACGAAACGACCGACCCGCTGCCACGCACCATCTACCACCGCACCAAGCTGCAGGCCGAGGCACTGGCCGAGCAGGCGGCGGGGCAGGGCTTCGAAGTGCGCGTGCTGCGCATGGCGCGCTGCTTCCCCGAGTCACCCGAGCGCATGGCCATGTTCCGCCTGCACCGTGGCATCGACGCGCGCGATGTGGCCAGTGCCCACGCGGCGCTGCTGATGGATGAGGGTGGGCCGTTCCAGCGCTACATCGCCTGCGCGGCCAGTCCATTCCAGCGCAGTGACTGCCTGGAACTGGCCGCCAACCCGCGCCAGGTGCTGGCCCGCCGGGTACCGCAGCTGCTGGCCGAGTTCGACCGCCGCGGCTGGCCACTGCCGCTCAGCATCGACCGTGTCTACGACAGCAGCCGGCTGCGCCAGGCGCTGGGCTGGCAACCGCGCTTCGGCCCGGAGGGCGTGCTGCAGCAATATGCCGCAGGCAGCATCGAAGTACTGCCGCGCATGCAGTGGGTGGGCGACCGCGTAGCGGAGTAGAGTCGAGCTTGCTCGACTGCACTGTGCATCAGTCGAGCAAGCTCGACGCTACGCGGCGGAACCTCGAGCAGGGTCGACGCTACGGCTGAGCGCGTTCAGGTTCCCTCAGGCGGTTTTCCTCAATCCGGCCCACCTGCGGCCGCTAAACCGGTGCGTGCCTTGCCACCGTGGGTTTCGATCCGCAGCGGGCAGGCGGCCGCGCGAGGGATCGCGCATCTGCGCGGTGCCGTCGTGGTGCCGGTTGTCCTGAATTGCCTGCGGAACCATCCATGCCTGCCTCCCGCTCTGCCGCTGCCCGTCGCCCGGGCAGCATCGCCCACAAGCTGATGCTGGGTACTGCTTCGATCGCGCTGCTCTGCTTCGGCATCACCGCCTTCCTCATCTACCGCCAGGCCAGTGCCAGCCTGGTCAATGCCTCGCGCCAGACCATGGCCAGTGAAGCCGTGGCCGAAGCGCGCAAGGTGTCTGCCGATCTGGGCACGGCCTTCGCCAGCAACGACGCGATGGTGGAAACCGTGCTGGCCCAGCGTGCCCGCGGCGATGCCCCGGACCGCGCCGCACTGGCCGCGGTCATTGGCCAGCAGCTGCAGGCGCACCCGGAATGGGTGGGCAAGAGCACCATGTGGGAAGCCGACGCCTTCGACGGCAAGGATGCGGACTTCGTGGACAGCGAAGCGCACGATGCCACCGGCCGTTACATGAGCTACTGGGCCTGGCAGGACGGCAAGCCGCAGCAGTCGACGATGACCGACTACACCGACAATGCATCGGGTTCAGGTGACTGGTACATGGGCCCGAGCCGCGACAAGCTGCCCAAGGTCAGCGAGCCCTATTCCTATGCCATTGGTGGGCAGCAGGTGCTGATGAGCACGCTGAGCACGCCGATCGTGGAAAACGGCACCTTCCTCGGCGTGTTCACCGTCGATTTCTCGCTGGCGGCACTGCAGAAGCACCTGGCCACGCTGACCCCGATGGGGGCCGGCCGGGTCGAACTGCTTTCGCCCAAGGGCGTGGTGCTGGCGTCGGCCAATGCCGCCGAGATCGGCAAGCCGCGTACCGGCGCGGAAACCCAGCAGATGCTGGCGCAGATTGCCCAGGGCAAGACCTTCGAGGCGTTCAAGCCGGATGCCGAAGGCAACGTGCGCCTGTACGTGCCGATGCAGGTCGGCGATGCCCCGCAGCACTTCGCGTTGGGCGTGGTGGTGCCGCACGCGGTGATCGTCGCCGAAGCCCGGCAGCTGCTGTGGCTGACCCTGCTGGTCGGGGTGATTGCCGCGCTCACCCTCAGCGCCGGCGTCTACGTGCTGCTGCGTCGCCTGGCCATCCGCCCGCTGGCGCAGGCCGTGCGCATCGCCGGTGACGTGGCGGCCGGCAAGCTGGACACCGCGCTGCCGCCGCGCGGCAACGATGAAGTGGGTCGCCTGCTGGAGGCGATGCAGGGCATGCGCGGCACGCTGCAGGCGGTGATGGCGGCGCAGGCGGACATGGCGCAGCGCCATGACGAAGGCCAGATCAGCTACCGCATGGATGCCAGCGCCTTCCCGGGCGAGTACGGCCGCATGGTGGCCGACAGCAACCAGCTGGTGGCGTCGAGCAACGCGGTCACCCAGCGCCTGGTGGAGGTGATGCAGCGCTACGCGGTGGGCGACCTCAGCGTGGACATGGAGGCTCTGCCTGGCGAGAAGGCAGTGTTCACCGCGGCCATGGCTACCACCAAGGCCAACCTGGGTTCGATCAACGAGCAGATCCAGCAGCTGGCCGCCGCTGCGGCCGCGGGTGACTTCGCGGTGCGCGGCGACGCGGAGCGCTTCGAGCACGACTTCCGCCGCATGGTCGAAACGCTCAACACCATGATGCAGGTGAGCGACCACAACCTGGCCGCGCTCTCCACGCTGCTGCGCGCGATTGCCGCCGGTGACCTCAGCACGCGCATGCACGGTGATTTCCACGGCGTGTTCGCGGTGATGCGCGACGATGCCAACAGCACGGTGCAGCAGCTGACCCAGATCGTCGGCCAGATCCAGCAGTCGGCGGCGAGCATCCGCCTGGCGGCCGGCGAGATCGCCTCCGGCAACAGCGACCTGTCACGCCGCACCGAACAGCAGGCGGCCAACTTGGAAGAGACGGCGGCATCGATGGAGGAACTGACCTCCACCGTGCGCCAGAACGCCGAGCATGCACAGCAGGCCAACAGCCTGGCGGCATCGGCGGCCGGTGTGGCCAGCGAAGGCGGGCAGGTGGTCGGCCAGGTGGTGCAGACCATGGAGCAGATCGAGAATTCCTCGCAGCGCATCGCCGAGATCATCTCGGTGATCGATGGCATCGCGTTCCAGACCAACATCCTGGCGCTGAACGCTGCGGTGGAAGCGGCGCGTGCCGGCGAGCAGGGCCGTGGTTTCGCGGTGGTGGCCAGCGAAGTGCGCGCGCTGGCGCAGCGCTCGGCGGGGGCGGCCAAGGAGATCAAGGGCCTGATCGACGCCTCGGTGGCCCAGGTCGGTGCCGGTGCGCAGCTGGTGCACGGTGCCGGCCGCACGATGCAGGAGATCGTCGGCCAGGTCGGCCGGGTGAACGACATCATGGCCGAGATCTCGGCCGCCTCGCGCGAACAATCGGCGGGCATCGAGCAGGTCAACCAGACCGTGGTGCAGATGGACGAGACCACCCAGCAGAACGCGGCTCTGGTGGAAGAAGCCACGGCGGCCGCACGGGCGATGGAAGACCAGGCCGAGCAGCTGGCCGTGGCGGTATCGCGCTTCCGCCTTCAGGCCGACGCCCCGGCGGCAGCGAAGCTGCGCGCGGCCTGATGCCGCAAACGACGACGCCCGGCCAGCGCCGGGCGTCGTCAATGCGGCCTGCCGGGCGGGGGCCCGGCGTTGGCAGCGGCTTAGAACATGCCTTCGAAGGGGTTCCAGCTGGCGCGGCCCTGCACCTTCTCCACGTAGTAGCTGTAGTTGGTGCTGGAGGCGACCAGGAAGTTCAGCGCGAAGAACAGGGCGCGGCCGACGATATCCGGCAGCATCAGGGTGATCACAGCCAGGGCGATGTTGATGCCGATGACGACCAGCGCCTTGCGCCACATGCCCAGGATCAGCAGGTAGATCGCGCCGAAGAACAGGGCGAAGAAATTGATGTTGATCTTCAGCCGGTCGCCGAAGGAAAGCGCCTTCCACGCCTGCTTGAAGCCCGGTTCCTTGGGCGCGCCGTGCTGCTGGAAGAAGTTGAAGCGGAACTGCCACTTGGGGCTGTACTGCGAAAGGTCGACTGCGTTCATGGATAACGACATCCGTGTAAGAAAACGTTTTCAATGATAACTGCGTCACATTCAGCCAGCCAGTCCGGACCGTCAGAAATGTGACGCTCGACCAGCCAGGGCCTTGCGCCTGTGCTTCACGCCGTCACCCGCCCTTCCTGCTTTTAGGATAGGGTGCGCAGTTCCGCTGCCGCTAGGGTCTGGCCTCGGCGCGTTGGCGGGATGTCCTCGGAGGTTGCATGACCACACCTGTTACACCGGAAAACGCACCCGGACCGGTGCTTCTGCCGACGCCCGAAGTGGTGCAGGCGCAACAACTGCTCGCCCGCCAGCAACTGGCGGTGGCGATCGACCGCGCGCGCGCGGCGGCGAACCGCGATGCCGCGGCGCCTGAGCCCCTGACCTGACGGGCGATCTTGAGGTGATAGGTGCCAACCTTGGTTGGCACGCTTTTGCGCGGGCGACTGACGGGACGCAGGATCCCGTATTTGAGATTAATTCTCATTTTGCACGATCCAGTTTCAGCCACCCTGTACGGGAGGGCGGCATGCCTGAGCCGGCCATCCCCTGCACTTTGCTGAATGGGGAGAATGCGTGCGCTGACCCTTCGCGTCCGGCTTACGTTTTCCCTCTTATGCTGGGCCGCATTTTCGATTCCGCCGCGTTGGAGATCGTGTGGGTTCCGGTAGTGACAGACATCTACTGCGCGGCGTGACGCTGTCGCAGGCAGGACAAGTGCGGGCGCCGGGAATGCGCGCGGGGAACCCTGGTGCACGCCGCCTGGCCAGGATGGCCAGCCACGCTGTCTGGGCGGAGTAGACGCGATGGAAGCTCAAACCACCTCCCACGCTGGCCCGGGCAACCCCGAGCTGGATGCCGGCTGGGCGCTGTTGCCGCCCGAAGCGCCCCTGCAGATGCCCGAGCAGACCCTGCGCGAAGGCAAGCTCAAGGTCCCTCGTCACCGCACCTCGCCGCGCATGATCAAGCTCCGCCGCCTGTACCTCTTCGGTGGTACTGCGGCGATGACCGCCGTGGCCACGCGGATGATGTGGCGGGTGCTGTCCACCAACGGCATCAGCGTGCTCGAGGCCTGCCTGCTGGTGCTGTTCGTCGGCCTGTTCGCCTGGATCGCGCTGTCCTTCGCCAGTGCCGTGGCCGGTTTCCTCACCGCCGTGTTCGACCGCGGCTACCGCCTGGGCATCGACCCGGACAAGCCATTGCCGATCGTGCACAGCCGCACCGCGCTGCTGATGCCCACCTACAACGAGGACCCGCGACGGCTGCTGGCCGGCCTGCGCGCGATCTACGAATCGGTGGCCGCCACCGGGCAGCTGGAACGCTTCGATTTCTTCGTGCTCAGCGACACCCGCCGCGAGGACATCGCCCGCGCCGAGGAGCGTGTCTTCAACGAGCTGCGCGAACTCGTGCCCGATGGCCGGGTGCGCCTGTTCTACCGCCGCCGCAGCGACAACGGTGCGCGCAAGGCCGGCAACATCGCCGACTGGGTGCGCCGTTTCGGCGGCGCCTACCCGCAGATGCTGATCCTGGACGCCGACAGCCTGATGACCGGTGACAGCATCGTGCGCCTGGTCGCCGGCATGGAACACAACGCCGACGTCGGCCTGATCCAGACCCTGCCGTCGGTGATCGGCGGGCGCACCCTGTTTGCCCGCATGCAGCAGTTCGGTGGCCGCGTGTACGGGCCGGTCATCGCCCGCGGCGTGGCCTGGTGGCACGGCGCCGAGAGCAACTATTGGGGCCACAACGCGATCATCCGTACCCGCGCCTTCGCCGACCAGGCCGGCCTGCCGGCACTGCCCGGCCGCAAGCCGTTCGGCGGCCACGTGCTCAGCCACGATTTCGTCGAAGCCGCGCTGATGCGCCGGGGCGGCTGGGCCGCGCACATGGTCCCTTACCTGGGCGGCAGCTACGAGGAAGGCCCGCCGACCCTGACCGACATGCTGGTGCGCGATCGCCGCTGGTGCCAGGGCAACCTGCAGCACGGCAAGGTGGTGGGCAGCCGCGGCCTGCACTGGATCAGCCGCGTGCACATGCTGATCGGCATCGGCCATTACTTCACCGCGCCGATGTGGGGCATGTTGATGCTGATCGGCATCGCCATCCCGCTGTTCCAGGAAGGCATCGATTTCAATGCACTGCTGCACCTGTCGCCCAGCCTCTACTGGCGTGCGCAGGACGAGGAGCAGGTGGTGCGCCTGTTCGGCGCGACCATGGCCGTGCTGCTGCTGCCCAAGGTGCTGGGCTACCTGGCCATGCTGCTGGACCCGGTTGACCGCCGTGGCTGCGGTGGCGCCTTCCGCGCGTTCGTGTCGATGCTGGTGGAAACCGTGCTGGCGGCGCTGATGGCGCCGGTGGTGATGTACGTGCAGTCGCGCGGCGTGGCCGAAGTGCTGTCCGGCCGCGATTCGGGCTGGGACGCCCAGCAGCGCGACGACGGTGGCATTTCCTGGATGGCGCTGATCCGCAGCTATGGTGGGCTGGGTCTGTTTGGCGCCTTCATGGGCATGCTGGCCTGGGCGGTATCGCCCTCGTTGGCGGTGTGGATGGCACCGGTGGTGATCGGCATGGTGCTGGCCATTCCGGTGGTGGCGCTGACGTCCTCGCGTGGCCCGGGTGGCTTCCTGCACCGCTGGGGGCTGCTGGACATCCCCGAGGAAAACACGCCGCCGCCCGTGCTGGTGCGTGCCGCCGAGCTGCGCCGCGAAGCCGCCGAGCAGCCGCCGCTGTACTGATCGGCCCATGGCGGCGGCATAATGCGGCTCGAACTTGAAGGAGCCGCATCATGCTGCAAACGGTGGAACAGGAAACCGGCGCCTCGCCGCAGTGGTCGGTGATCTGGCTGCATGGGCTGGGGGCCGATGGCCATGATTTCGCGCCGATCGTGCCCGAGCTGGTGCGCCCGCACTGGCCGGCGCTGCGCTTCGTGTTCCCGCATGCACCGGTGCGGCCGATCACGATCAACAACGGCGTGCCGATGCGCGGCTGGTACGACATCGTCGGCATGGATTTCCGCTCGCGTGCCGACATGGCCGGCGTGCGTGAATCGGTGGCCCAGCTGGATGCGCTGATCGCGCGCGAGATCGAGCGCGGCGTCGCCGCCGACCACATCTTCCTGGCCGGTTTCTCGCAGGGCGGCGCGGTCATCCTCAGCGCAGCACTGGAACGCACCGCGCCGCTGGCCGGCCTGATCGCACTGTCTACCTACCTGCCCGATGCCGAAGCGGCCCGCCGCGTCGACGGTGCTGTGGACGTGCCGGTGTTCATGGCCCACGGCAGTGGCGATCCGGTGATTCCGCTGGCGGTGGCCGAGCACAGCGCGCAGGTGCTGCGCACGCTGGGCCTGTCGTTGCAGTGGCAGCGTTACCCGATGGCGCACCAGGTCTGTGCCGAAGAGATCCAGGCACTGGGCGACTGGCTGCAGGAACGGCTGGGCGTGGCCTGAGCCATGGCAGCCAGCGCCAGCCCGCCGTGGATGCCGGAACTGTGCCGCCTGCCGCGCGTGCTGGCGATGCTGGGCCTGGCCGAACTGGTGGTGGTGGTGCTGGCCTTGGCGCCGGATGGCAGCCGCCACTGGACGCTGGGCGAGCTGGCCTCGGCCAGTGGTTTCGCGTTGTGGCTTTCGCTGGTGGTCAGCGCCTGCCTGTGCCTACTGCGGCGGGCACTGCCGACCCTGCCCGAGGTGCTGGGCGCGCTGCTGGCCATCGCCTTGTCGGCGCTCATCGCCGTGGCCTGTGCGGGCATCGTCCATGCCCTTTACGCGGTGCTGGGTGACAACTTCACCCGCGGCATCAGCTTCTGGCGCTTCACCCTGGGCAGTGCCGCGACGACGGCGCTGATCACCGCGCTGGCGCTGCGCTACTTCTATGTGAGTGACCGCTGGGCCGCGCAGGTGCAGGCCAACGCGCGTGCCCAGGCCGACGCACTGCAGGCGCGCATCCGCCCGCATTTCCTGTTCAACAGCATGAACCTGATCGCCAGCCTGCTGCATCGCGACCCGGCCGTGGCCGAACGCGCGGTGCTGGATCTGTCCGATCTGTTCCGCGCCGCGCTGGGTGCCGGCGAAGGTGATTCCACCCTGCAGGCCGAGTGCGAGCTGGCCGAGCGCTACCTGTCGATTGAATCGCTGCGCCTGGGCGAACGCCTGCAGGTGCGCTGGCAGCGCGAGGAACCGCTGCCCTGGGATCTGCCGCTGCCGCGCCTTGTGCTCCAGCCCCTGGTGGAAAACGCGGTGCTGCATGGCATTTCGCGCCTGCCCGAGGGCGGCACCATCGAACTGCTGCTGGCCTGCAAGGACAGTGAGCTGCAGATCACAGTTCGCAATCCGGCGCCGGATCCGCAGGCCCCGGGGCTGGCCCTGGCGCGGGGTGCGGGCCACGCGCAGCACAGCATCGGCCATCGGCTGGCGTGGCGCTTCGGTCGTTCCGCGCGGATGACGGCCGGCTGGAGCGAAGGCTACTATGCCTGCCAGGTGACAGTGCCGATCCAGTGAGGGAATGAGCGTGAGGGTAGTCATCGCCGATGACGAACCGCTGGCCCGCGAGCGCCTGCGCAGCCTGTTGGCGGCGCAGGAGGGCATCGACGTGGTGGCCGAGGCCGGCAACGGCGAACAGGCCCTGCACGCGTGCGCGGAACTGCAGCCGGACCTGGTCCTGCTGGATATCGCCATGCCCGGGCTGGATGGCCTGGAAGCCGCGCGCCACCTGGCCAGCTTCGAACCGCGGCCGGCGGTAGTGTTCTGCACCGCCTACGACGCGCACGCGCTGTCGGCGTTCGAGGCAGCGGCGATCGATTACCTGATGAAGCCGGTACGTGCCGAGCGTCTGGCCGCGGCCATCGCGCGCGCGCGCACGTTCCTGGCCGGCCGCGATGGCCAGCCCGAGCACAGCGGTGGCCAGGCGCGCAGCATGCTGTGCGCGCGCCTGCGTGGCAGCCTGCGCTTGATTCCGCTGGACGACATCCACTACCTGCAGGCCGAAGAAAAGTACGTGGTGGTGCACCACGCGCGCGGCGAAGACCTGATCGAGGAATCGCTGAAGTCGCTGGAAGAGGAATTCACCAGCCGCTTCGTGCGCATCCACCGCAACTGCCTGGTGGCCCGCCATGAACTGGTGGAGCTGCGGCGGGGCGTGGGCGGGCAGGTGCAGGCGGTGCTGCGGCATGGCAAGCAGCCGCTGGAAGTGAGCCGGCGGTGCGTGGCGACGCTGAAGCAGGAACTGCGGCATCTGTGAAGTTCTCGCGCGGCCTGCGGCCGCGACTGCTTACGGGCAACGTCTGAAGCAACAGCCACAGCCACAGCGCGTCATGGCTCGTTGTTTTTACGTGCTGGGTCGGACGGCAAGAGCAGAGCATTGTTGTTATCGGGAGGGGAGGGACAGGTAGAGTCGAGCCATGCTCGACTCACAGCGAAGCGATCCGCTGTTGCTCTGCTTTTCTTTTGATCTTCCGTGGCTGGTGCGCGCGGAAACTGTCAGAGGCCGGGTGGGTGGGTTGCGCAGGGGCGTGAGCCGCATGGATGCGGCGACCGAGCTTACAGGGACGTACTAGCAGCGTCCCCTGCGCGGCCCACCCATCCGGCAAAGCGCGATGGATCCAGCCAACGCACCTGCCACAAGGGGCTCCGCCGTTGGCCGTATCTCGCCGATAGGCGCGATAATGTCGGCATGGAAACCGTCCGCATCGCCACCCGCAAGAGCCCGCTCGCCCTCTGGCAGAGCGAACACGTCGCCGACCGCCTGCGCCAGGCCTACCCCGGCCTGCATGTCGAACTGGTGCCGATGAGCACCCGCGGTGACGAGGTGCTCGACCGCTCGCTGGCCGCCATCGGCGGCAAAGGCCTGTTCCTGAAGGAGCTGGAGCTGGCCATGCTGCGCGGCGATGCCGACTGCGCGGTGCATTCGCTGAAGGATGTGCCGATGGAACTGGATGCGCCCTTCGCGCTGCCGGCCATGCTGACCCGCCACGATCCGGCTGATGGCTTCATCTCCAACCTGTACGCCTCGCTGGATGCGCTGCCCATCGGTGCGCGCGTCGGCACGTCCTCGCTGCGCCGCCAGGCACAGCTGCGCGCGCTGCGCCCGGACCTGCAGCTGCTGGACCTGCGCGGCAACGTCAACACGCGCCTGGCCAAGCTCGACAACGGTGGCTACGACGCCATCGTGCTGGCCGTGGCCGGGCTGGAACGCCTGGGACTGGGCAACCGCATCGTGGCCCGCCTGCAGCCGCCGCAGTGGCTGCCGGCACCGGCGCAGGGCGCGGTGGCGGTGGAATGCGATGGTGGCAACGCGCGGCTGATGGAACTGTTCGCCCGCCTGGATGACGCCGATACCCGTGCCTGCGTCGAAGCGGAGCGGGCGATGAACCGCGCGCTGCACGGCAGCTGCCATGTGCCGGTGGCGGCCATCGCGCAGTGGGAGGGCCAGGGCCTGCACCTGCAGGGCATGGTCGGCAGTGTCAGTGATGGCCGGGCGGTGCGTGCCGAAGCGGTGGGCCCGGCCAGTGACCCGGAATCCCTGGGCCAGCAGGTGGCGAAGATGCTGCTGGATGGTGGCGCAGGCGAGCTGCTGAACGTCTGAACCGCGCCTCTGTAGAGTCGAGCCATGCTCGACCCCGCTTTTGTAGAGTCGAGCCATGCTCGACTGGGCCTTCCGTAGAGTCGAGCTTGCTCGACTGGCTGGCCAGCATCAGTCGAGCATGGCTCGACTCTACAAATAAAGAACGGGCGCCTGGGGCGCCCGTTTCTCATTTGAACTTGTAGACCACGTTCATCGTGGTCAACGTATCGGTCCTGCGCTTGTCGTCGGCCACGTCGCTGTTGTAACGGGCCTGCCAGCCGGCCTTCAGGGCCAGGTGCTCGTTCATGCTCACCGACACGCCGAAATCGTTCTGGCCGAAGGTGTTGTACGAGCCCGATTCGACCAGCAGGTTGTTGATCAGGTCGGTGTTGGACGTGATGGCGTACTTCAGTTCGAACTGGCCCTGGCCGATCAGGCCGGTGCGGGTGCGGTCGTCTTCGGTGCTGTGGGTACGGCTGACACCCGGGCCGATCAGCGCGTCGAAGGAGAACTTCTCGGTGTTGAACAGGCGGGTACCGTAGCCCAGGCCGAACGAGCTGCGACGATCGTAGGTAGCGAAGTCATCGCGCTCGGTACGCACCTTGGCGAACAGCTGGCGGTGTTCGCCAAGCTGCAGCGCGCTGCCGGCGGCGCCGGTGTAGCGGCTGGCCGTGGTGTTGTCGCGGCGGGTGGTGGTGCCGTCGTCGGCGGTCTCGGTCACCTTGGAGCTGGAGCGCAGGCCGAACAGGTCCATGGTGTGCACCCAGTCGCCATCGGTGTAGCGCAGGCGCAGGGCGCCGTTGAAGCTCTCGGTGCTGCTGTTGCCGCTGGCGGCGGCGAAGCCCAGTTCGCCGCCGCTGCCGCTCCACGGCGACGTCATCGCCGCCAGTTCAGAGGCATCCTGGGCATACGCCAAGGGTGCGCACAGCAGCAGGGGCACAAGCAGGGACACGCGCAGGGACATCGAGGGCTCTCCGAAGCGGTTAACAACCCGTGATGATACTGGAAGCACCCTGACCATCAGAACGGGTCGGCAACGGCGCTTCAGCAGGCGTTACCGCCATCGCCCATTCAGGGGAGGTCGATGCGCAGCGCGGGGTCGTTGAAGCGCGAGTAGCGCAGGCGCAGCTGGTACGGACGCCCCTGGTTGCTGCCATTGCGCACGATCTGCCGTGGCAGTCCCTGGTCATCTACCCAGTACTCCAGGCGCTCGCCGGCGGCACTGACCAGCCGGTAATGGCGGGTATCCACGCCGTCCAGCGACTGCCGGCCCAGATCCTCGGCCTGCAGCGGGGTTGCCGGGGCATCGGCGGGTAGCGGGCTGCGCCACTGTTCCAGCAGGCCGGGCGGCGTCGGCACCTGCTGGATCGCGCCACCGGCCTGCAGGAACATGGTGTCGCCGATGATCGTCTGTACACCCGCCGGAGTGTGCAGCCGGAAGCGGTCGGGGGCGACGAAGTCCATCGCGCTGTGCACCGGCTGGGCCGCACCCAGCACGTCCAGCTCGGCGTGGAAGCTGCGCATTCCGGCCAGACGCTCGCTGGCGACGCGCACCGCCTGCGCCGGATCGACGGCCGCGGCGGCCGGCACCGGTGCAGGGGCCAAGGCCGGGGCTGCAGCGGGGGGCGTGCCAGCGTCAGGTGCCGGGGCGCGATCACAGGCGGCCAGCAGCAGGCAGGCCAGCAGGGGCAGGGCAGGCAGGCGGCGCATCGGGCGTTCCATGGGGGCAGGGGCGCCCACGATAGCCCAAAGCCCCCGCACAACGCCCGCGACTCGGACATAATCGGGGCATGGACCGATACGAACGCATCACCGCCCTGCATCGTCTGCTCAAGTCCGCACGCTATCCGGTGACGGTGGCGACCCTGCAGGACAAGCTCGGTTGTTCCCGTGCCACCGTCTACCGTGATCTGGCCTTCCTGCGCGACGCGCTGATGGCTCCGATCGAGGGCGACGGCGAGGCCGGCTTCCGTTACCAGGCTGACGAAAGCGACCGCTTCGAACTGCCCGGGCTGTGGCTCAGCTCGGAGGAGCTGCATGCCCTGCTGGCCTCGCAGCACCTGCTGGCGCGGACCGGCGGCGGCGTGCTGTCGTCGGTGCTGGCGCCGCTGCAGCAGCGCATCGAAAGCCTGCTGGCGGCGCAGGCCGGCGTCTCCAACTGGCCGGTCGACCGGGTCCGGGTGATCCCGCACCGCGGCCGCAAGTTCGACGAAGGCAGCTTCCGCACCGTCGCTTCGGCCGTGCTGGAGCGCAAGCAGCTGGCGTTCGAGTACCGCGCCCGTTCCACCGACGAATCGACCCGGCGCACCGTGTCGCCGCAGCGCCTGACCCACTACCGCGACAACTGGTACCTGGATGCCTGGGACCATGATCGCGATGCCCTGCGCAGCTTTGCGGTGGACCGCGTGCACAAGGCGCGGGTGGTCGACAACGGTGCCCGCGACGTGGCCGAAACCGAGCTGGATGAGCAGCTGGGTGCCAGCTACGGCATCTTCTCCGGCCCACCCAAGGGCTGGGCGACCATCCTGTTCAGTGCCAAGGCCGCGCGCTGGGTGGCCGACGAACACTGGCATTCCAAGCAGCAGGGCCGGTTCCTGCCCGATGGCCGCTACGAACTGAAGGTACCCTACAGCGTCTCGCGCGAGCTGCTGATGGACGTGCTGCACTACGGTTCCGACGCCGAGATCGTCGAGCCGGTGATGCTGCGCGAGCAGGCCAAGGCGCTGCTCAGCCTGGCCCTGACCAACTACGAACATTCCTGATCCCTCCCCCGAGAGACCCGTTGCCCCCATGAAGAAGACCCTGTTGCTGCCCCTGTTCGTCGCTGCGCTGGCCCTCACCGCCTGCGGCAAGTCCGGCGAGCCCTCGCAGAAGCTGGTGGTGGCCGCCACCGCCGTGCCGCATGCGGAGATCCTGGAAGTGGTCAAGCCGATCCTCAAGGAGGAAGGCGTGGACCTGGACGTGCGCGTGTTCAACGACTACGTGCAGCCCAACGACCAGCTGGTGCAGAAGCAGGTGGACGCCAACTACTTCCAGACCGAGCCGTACCTGGATGCCTACAACCGTGACCGCAAGACCGACCTGACCAAGGTGATCGGCGTGCACATCGAGCCCTTCGGTGCGTACTCGCGCAAGGTCAAGTCGCTGGCCGACCTGCGCGAAGGCGCCGACGTGGTCATCCCAAATGACCCGAGCAACAACAGCCGCGCGCTGATCCTGCTGCACAAGGCCGGCGTGATCGAGCTGAAGGATCCGAGCAACGCCCTGTCCACCCAGCGCGACATCATCGCCAACCCGAAGAAGCTGAAGTTCCGCGAGCTGGATTCGGCGATGCTGCCGCGCGTGCTGGACCAGGTCGACCTGGCCCTGATCAACACCAACTACGCGCTGGATGCCGGCCTGAACCCGACCCAGGATGCGCTGGCGATCGAGAGCAAGGATTCGCCGTACGTGAACTTCCTGGTCGCGCGCCCGGACAACAAGGACGACGCCCGCGTGCAGAAGCTGGCCAAGGCACTGACCAGCCCGCAGGTGAAGGCCTTCATCGAGACCAAGTACAAGGGCGCGGTGCTGCCGGCGTTCTGATGTTGGGGTAGCGGGGGGGGCCGGCCGGCCGGGGGGGGGGGGGGGGGGGGGGGGGGGGGCGGGTTTTGGTTTTTGGGGGTGGGCCGGGCCCCGGCCGGGCGTCGGGGGGGGGGGGCGGGGCCGGCCCGGCGCTACCACCCTCAATCGACGTGGAAGGCGAGGGTGGCGGCCACGGCCTGCTGCCACCCTGCATACAGCCTCTCGCGTCGCGCCGGGTCCATCTTCGGCTCGAAGCGCTGGTCCAGGCCCCACTGCGCGGCAATCTGCTCGCGGCTTTCCCAGAACCCCACCGCCAGCCCGGCCAGGTACGCCGCTCCCAGCGCGGTGGTTTCGGTCAGCCGTGGCCGCAGCAGCGGTACGCCGAGGATGTCGGCCTGGAACCCGGCCAGAAAATCGTTGCCGATCGCACCGCCGTCGGCGCGCAGTTCGCTCAGGGCAATGCCGGCATCGGACTGCATCGCATCGAGCACGTCACGCGTCTGGTAGGCCATCGCCTCCAGCGCAGCGCGCACGAAGTGCGCCTTGCTGGTGCCCCGGGTCAGGCCGAACATCGCCCCGCGCACATCGCTGCGCCAGTAGGGGGCGCCCAGGCCGACGAAGGCCGGCACCAGGTAGGCGCCGCCGCTGTCGTCGACCTTCGCCGCCAGCGCCTGGCTGTCGCTGGCACGGTCGATCAGGTGCAGCCCGTCGCGCAGCCACTGCACCACCGAGCCTGCAATGAAGATCGAGCCTTCCAGCGCATATTCGACGCGCCCGCCGATTCCCCAGGCGATGGTGGTCAGCAGGCCGTTGCGCGAGCGCACTGCCTGCGTGCCGGTGTGCATCAGCATGAAGCAGCCGGTGCCATAGGTGTTCTTGACCATGCCCGGCTGGAAACAGGCCTGGCCGAACAGCGCCGCCTGCTGGTCACCGGCGATGCCAGCGATCGGGATCGGGTGGTCGAAGAAAAACTGCGGCCGCGTATGCGCGTACACCGCGCTGGAATCGCGCACGCTGGGCAGCATCGCGCGCGGGATGTCCAGCAGTGCCAGCAGGTCCTCGTCCCATTGCAGAGTGTGGATGTTGAACAGCAGGGTACGTGCGGCGTTGCTGTAGTCGGTCACGTGGGCCTGGCCGCCGCTCAGGTTCCAGACCAGCCAGCTGTCGATGGTGCCGAACAGCAGTTCGCCACGTTCGGCGCGCTGCTGCGCACCGTCCACGTGGTCGAGGATCCAGCGCACCTTGGTGGCCGAGAAGTAGGCATCGATCAGCAGGCCGGTGCGCTCGCGGATCAGTGCTTCATGGCCATCGGCGCGCAGCCGTTCGCAGATGGCCTGGCTCTGCCGCGACTGCCACACGATGGCATTGTGGATCGGCTGGCCGGTGGCGCGGTCCCACACCACGGTGGTTTCGCGCTGGTTGGTGATGCCCAGCGCGGCGATCTGCCGCGGGTCGATCTGCTCGCGGCTGAGCAGTTCGGTCATGGTTGCGTAGACGCTGGTGAGGATCTCGCGCGGATCGTGTTCCACCCAGCCCGGCTGCGGGAACAGCTGGCCGAACTCACGCTGCGCGCTGCCGACGATGTTGCCGGCGCGGTCAAACAGGATCGCGCGCGAACTGGTGGTGCCCTGGTCGATGGCCAGCACGTAGCGGGGCGTCATGGGGCGTCTCCGGTGGCGATGGGGTGGGTAGAGTCGAGGGGGGGGGGGGGGGGGGGGGGGGGGGGGGGGCAACGCCGCAAATAAAAAAAAAAAACAAAACCCCCCCCCCCCCCG
>NZ_VYKI01000001.1:174856-316856 GCF_008710035.1 Stenotrophomonas cyclobalanopsidis
GGGGGGGGGGGGGGGGGGGGGGGGGGGCCCCCCCCCCCCCCCCCCCACCCCACCCCCCCCCCCCCCCCCCCCCTCGACTCTACAAAACAACAACGGGCCCCGCAGGGCCCGTTGTTTCAACACAGTAGAGCAGGCAACCGCTTAGAAGCGCGCACCGATGCCGAAGCCCACGGTCCACGGGTCAAGCTTGGCTTCGCCCACCTTCTGGCCGGCGACCTTCAGGTCCGGGCGCGAGTGCATGTAGCGGGCATCGGCGCGGGCAAACCAGGTGGAGTTGATGTTCATGTCCACACCCACGGTGCCGATGGCACCCTTGGCGTCCTTCAGGCGGATGTCATCGCCACCGGCGAAGTTCTCGTTGCTGAAGGCCGACTGGAAGTAACCCACGCCCACGAACGGACGGAACACATTGTCAGCCTGGCCGAAGTGGTACTGGCCGCTCAGCGCGACCGGCTGCTGCTCGACGCTGCCCAGGCGGGCATTGCCCGGACCCTTGACGCGGTGGTCGAACTTGTCGGCAGCTCCCCACAGCTCAACGGCCCAGTTGTCGTTGACGTAGTAGCTGAAGCTGACGGTCGGCGCCGGGCCGCCATCAACCTTCTTGATGCCGTCGATCGGATCGTTCTTCGGCTGCAGCAGCGATACACCACCAACCACGGCAAAATGCTTGCCCGAGGCGGTGTCTGCGGAGCTGCTGTCCTGCGCGAAGGCAGCAGGAGCGAAGGCAGCGGAGGTCAGCAGGGCGAGGCTCAGAATACGGATGGAGCGCATGGGGGATATCTCCTGTTGTTTCTTGTTTTGGGCCCCCGGTTGCGGGGTGATGCCACCGTAGTCGCCTCAACATGAATCGAATCCGACGCGCGTTAAAATTTGGTTTTCATTGTTCAGCGGGCAGAGAGAAACCGCTGTTTTATAGGGGTTTCATGCATATGCGATTGTTCATGCAGTTGGAGGGAATGTGAGCGGCGATGCGTTGTGCATCGGCCTGCCTGCGCACGTTGATCGCGATTGCCGCGTGCTGGTGCTGGGCTCGATGCCCGGTGTCGCCTCGCTGCAGGAACAGCAGTACTATGCACATCCGCGCAACCGTTTCTGGCCGCTCCTCGGGGATCTGTGCGGGTTCGATCCGGCGCTTGCCTACGAGGCGCGGCTGCGCGCGCTCGCCAATGCCGGTGTCGGCCTGTGGGATGTGATCGGCCAATGCGAGCGGCGGGGCAGCCTGGATGCGGACATCGTGCGCGGTTCGGAAGTCCCCAATGCGCTGCCCGCACTGATTACCGGCCTGCCGCGGCTGCGTCTGGTCGCCTGCAATGGCGGGGCGGCCTGGCAGGCACTGCAGCGCTGGGTTGTGCCGGATCTGGCAGCAACGCCGGCGCTGCTCGCGCTGCCGTCCACCAGCCCGGCCAATGCCGCGTGGTCCCTGCCGCGCCTGCGCCAGGCCTGGCAGCCGCTGGCTGACGCGCTGGCGACATGAAGCGGACATCGTCGGGACAATACGCTACCCACTGGAAGTGCCCGCAGGCCTTTGGCAACAGCGTGTCCCGGCGGCGTGCGTACTGAAAACACCTGTAACGGTTGGCGCTGGCCCCCTCTGGCCGCACAATAGACGTTTCCCTACACCAGATTGCCGGAGTTATCCCCATGGCCGAAATCAAGGAAGCACTTGTCCCCGATATCGGTGACTACAGCGATATCCCGGTAATCGAGGTGCTTGTCGCCGTCGGCGACACGGTCAAGAAGGACCAGGGCCTGGTGACGCTGGAGAGCGACAAGGCCACGATGGAAGTGCCGTCCTCGGTTGCCGGTGTGGTCAAGGAAATCAAGGTCAAGGTCGGCGACAACCTCTCCGAGGGCAAGGTCGTGGCCCTGATCGAAGTGGCTGAAGGCGAGGCTGCCAAGCCGGCTGCTGCTGCCCCGGCCCCGGCCAAGGCCGCTGCCCCGGCTGCCGCCACCCAGAGCGCCCCGGCCGCTGCTGCGCCGGCCGCCCCGGCTGCCAGCGGCGGTGCCGTTGAAGCGCTGGTGCCGGACATCGGCGATTACACCGACATCCCGGTCATCGAAGTGCTGGTCGCCGTCGGCGATACGGTCAAGAAGGACCAGGGCCTGGTCACGCTGGAAAGCGACAAGGCCACCATGGAAGTGCCGTCCTCGGTCGCTGGCGTGGTCAAGGAGCTGAAGGTCAAGGTTGGCGACACCCTGTCGCAGGGTGCCGTGGTCGCCATCATCGAGTCAGAAGGCGCTGCCGCGCCGGCCCCGACCAAGGCGGCCGCTGCCGCCGCCCCGGCCGCTGCCGAGACCGCCACCAAGGTCGAGCCGGTCGCCGTTCCGGCCCAGCCGGACAAGCTGGCCGCGCGCGAGATCGCCTCGGCCGGTACCCCGACCAGCCCGCCGGTGCAGTTCAACGCCGATGGCGTGCTGCCGGCCAAGGTGCCCTACGCCACCCCGGCCGTGCGCGTGTTCGCCCGCGAACTGGGCGTGGACCTGCTGCAGATCAGCGGCACCGAAAAGGGCGGCCGCATCACCAAGGGTGACGTGCAGAAGTTCGTCAAGGCCGCGCTCAGCGGTGGCGTGCCGGCCGCAGCCGGTGCTGCCGTCGCCGCCGGTGGTGGCTTGAACCTGCTGCCGTGGCCGAAGGTCGACTTCAGCAAGTTCGGCGAGACCGAAGTGCAGCCGCTGTCGCGCATCAAGAAGATTTCCGGTGCGAACCTGGCCCGCAACTGGGCGATGATCCCGCACGTCACCCAGTTCGAACAGGCCGACATCACCGACCTGGAAGGCTTGCGCGTGGCGCTGAACAAGGAGAACGAGAAGGCCGGCATCAAGCTGACCATGCTCGCCTTCCTGATCAAGGCCAGCGCCGCGGCGCTGAAGAAGTTCCCGGAATTCAACGCCTCGCTCGATGCCAGCGGTGAAAACCTGACCCTGAAGAAATACTTCCACATCGGCTTCGCCGCCGATACTCCGAACGGCCTGGTCGTGCCGGTCATCCGCGACGTGGACAAGAAGGGCGTGGTGCAGATCGCGCAGGAAACCACCGAACTGGCCAAGAAGGCGCGTGACGGCAAGCTGGGCCCGGCCGACATGAGCGGCGGCTGCTTCTCGATCAGCTCGCTGGGCGGCATCGGTGGCACCGCGTTCACCCCGATCGTCAACGCACCGGAAGTGGCCATCCTCGGCGTCTCCAAGTCCGCCATCCAGCCGGTCTGGAACGGCAAGGAGTTCGCACCGAAGCTGATGCTGCCGCTGTCGCTGAGCTACGACCACCGCGTCATCGATGGCGCCCTGGCCGCACGCTTCACCACGTACCTGTCGCAGGTACTGGCCGACATGCGCCGCGTGCTGCTGTAACGCACCGCTTCGCCCCCACCGTGCGGCCGCTGCCCCTTGGCGCGGCCGCGTGAACAGATGCAGTGACAGCCCGCCGGCGCCGCCGGCCGGGCACGAGGAAAACCACCATGGCCACGATTGAAGTCAAGGTTCCCGACATCGGCGATTACAGCGATGTGCCGGTGATCGAAGTGTTGGTCGCCGTCGGCGATACGGTGAAGAAGGATCAGGGTCTGGTGACCCTGGAATCGGACAAGGCCACCCTGGAAGTGCCGTCCTCGGCCGCCGGCGTGGTCAAGGAAATCAAGGTCAAGCTGGGTGACACCCTCTCCGAAGGCGCCGTGGTCGTGGTGCTGGACGCTGAAGGTGCCGCCGAAGCCCCGGCCAAGGCCGCAGCGCCCGCCCCGGCGGCAGCCGCCCCGGGCAGCAAGCCGCCGGTGACCCCGTCGCACCGCGCCCCGGCCGAGCCGGCGTCACCGAAGCCGGCGCTGTCCAGCGGCAAGCCGGCTGACATCGAATGCGAAATGGTCGTGCTGGGCTCGGGCCCGGGCGGCTACACCGCCGCCTTCCGTGCCGCCGACGTCGGCCTGGACACCGTGCTGGTCGAGCGTTACGCCAGCCTCGGCGGCGTTTGCCTCAACGTTGGCTGCATTCCGTCCAAGGCCCTGCTGCACGCCGCAGCGGTCATCGACGAAGTGGCCCATGCCGGTGATTTCGGCGTCGAATTCGGCAAGCCGACCATCACCCTGGACAAGCTGCGCCAGTACAAGGAAAAGGTCGTCAACCAGCTGACCAAGGGCCTGGCCGGCATGGCCAAGCAGCGCAAGGTCCGCAGCGTGCAGGGCGTCGGCAAGTTCATCTCGGCCAACGAGCTGGAAATCACCGCCGCTGACGGCAGCACCCAGCTGCTGCGCTTCCAGAAGTGCATCATCGCCGCCGGTTCGCAGGCGGTGAAGCTGCCCAACTTCCCGTGGGACGACAAGCGCGTGATGGATTCCACCGACGCGCTGGAGCTGGCCGAAGTGCCGGGCTCGCTGCTGGTCGTCGGCGGCGGCATCATCGGCCTGGAAATGGCCACCGTGTATGGCGCGCTGGGCAGCAAGGTCACCGTGGTCGAGTTCATGGACCAGCTGATGCCGGGCGCCGACAAGGACCTGGTCAAGCCGCTGGCCGACCGCCTGAAGAAGCAGGGCATCGACGTCCACCTGAAGACCAAGGCCTCGGGTGTCACCGCCGATGCCAAGGGCATCACCGTGACCTTCGAAGCTGCCGAGGAAGGCCAGACGCCTGCCCTGGCGCAGGGCACCTTCGACCGCGTGCTGGTGGCCGTGGGCCGCTCGCCGAACGGCAGGAAGATCGATGCCGAGAAGGCCGGCGTGCAGGTCACCGACCGCGGCTTCATCCCGGTCGACCGCCAGATGCGCACCAACGTGCCTCACATCTTCGCCATCGGCGACATCGTCGGTAACCCGATGCTGGCCCACAAGGCCACGCACGAAGGCAAGCTGGCCGCCGAAGTGGCTGCCGGCCACAAGAAGGAATGGGTCGCCCGCGTGATTCCGTCGGTGGCCTACACCAACCCGGAAATCGCCTGGGTCGGCGTCACCGAGACCGAAGCCAAGGCCAAGGGCCTGAAGGTCGGCGTGGCCAAGTTCCCGTGGGCCGCCAGCGGCCGCGCGATCGGCATCGGCCGTACCGAGGGCTTTACCAAGCTGATCTTCGACGAAGAGACCCACCGCATCATCGGTGGTGCCATCGTCGGCGTGCACGCCGGTGACCTGCTGGCCGAGATCGGCCTGGCCATCGAGATGGGTGCCGAAGCCGAAGACATCGGCCACACCATCCATGCGCACCCGACGCTCAGCGAATCGGTGGCGATGGCCTCGGAAATCTACGACGGCACGATCACCGATCTGTACCTCCCCAAAAAGAAGTAATGCCGGGCCATGCCCGGCGGGCATTTGGTGCGGCATGAAAAACCCGGCGAAAGCCGGGTTTTTTGTGTGCGGGAGCGTCCGGGGGGAGAGTCGACTGTCAGTCGACTATCGCGCGCAGCGCGGGCCTGCATGGGTTACGGCGAAGGGCAGTCGACTCTACCGGCCGAGCGCGCGCAGCGCGGGCTTGCATGGGTTCCGGCGAAGGGCAGTCGACTGACAGTCGACTCTACCGGCCGAGCGCGCGCAGCGCGGGTATCCAGGCGGTCCGGCGGAGGGGTAGAGTCGACTGTCAGTCGACTATCGCGCGCAGCGCGGGCTTGCATGGGTTCTGGCGAAGGGCAGTCGACTGACAGTCGACTCTACCGGCCGAGCGCGCGCAGCGCGGGCTTGCATGTCGACTGACAGTCGACTCTACCGCTCCCACGCGGCACAAAAAACGCGGCGCCGGTTGCCCGGGCGCCGCGCTGGGGAGATCGGGTGACGCTCGATCAGAAGGTCATGCTGATGCCGGCCACCGGGCCCTTGAACTCCTGCTTCAGGCCGATCACGCCGTCGCTGCCCTTCTGGTCCACGTCCAGCTTGAACCAGTCATAGCCGGCGAACACGCCGAAGGTCTCGGTGAAGCGGTATTCGACGATGGCGTTGGCGCGGCTCAGGTCGCCGTCGTAGTCGTCAAAGCTGCCCCACTTGGTGTTCAGGTACTGGCCCTGGATGTTGATCAGCCAGCGGTCAGCCGGGGTGAAGCTCAGGCGCGCGCCAACCACCGGGGCCACGCCGCTCTCGCTCTCATCCAGGAAGCGGCCGCTGTACACGTTGCCCAGGTCGGCAAAGCCCTTGGCGCTCACCTTTGCCCACTCGGCGCCCAGCTGCAGGCCCATGTCGAACTTCTCGGTGTCCACCACCGAGTAGTCGTACACCAGGCTGGCGACCTGGTACTTCAGTTCGGCCTTGACGAAGCTACCTTCCGGCACGTTGATCTGGCCGAAGGCAATGCCGTCATCCAGGGTCTCGCGGCGGTCCTTGTCCCACTTGAAGTAGTCGAAGATCAGGCGCTGGCGGTCGCTGAAGCGGAACACGCCGTCAATGCGCGGCTCCCACTCCTTGCCGCCCATCTTGAAGTCTTCACTGACGTTGACATCCTGGCCGGCAACGGTGGTGTTGCCGCGGATGGTGTTGTCGTTCTCGATGTTCATGGCACCCACGCGCAGCGTGAAGCGCGGATCGCCCTCGGCAGCATGGGCGGCATTGGCGAACGAGGCGCCGGCGGCGAGCAGCGAGAGGGCGAGCAGGGTGGGTACGGGGCGCATCGCAGAGTCCTTGCAGTGGTTAATTCGGAATGAAGGCCACTGTGCCGGACGTGAGCGTCCACCCTACGTGAACGTATGGTCCACGCCGCGTAGACGGTTCAGCGCCGTCATGGCGCTGCAAAGAAGATGGCCCCGGAGCGGACTACGGGGCCATCCTGGGACCTGCGGGGCGAAGCGTCGACGAGGTTGCTGCAGGCAGGTCGAAAGATAGGACAGGCGGCGCTCCGGAAAGTTCCGCGGCCTGCGACCAAAGTTGAATGCGCTGCATCGCAACATGGTGCGGACGCTATTGTCCCCCCTGTGGGCCGTAAAAATCCTGCCGATCCGGCAACTTGCGGCTCCGCGGATGAACAGGCAGCGGTTGTCTCACAAATTGTCCCACTGATATAATTTGGCGGCTCGATGAGGCACGCACGCTGTAACGGCCTCCGCCCTTCACAAGAACCATGTGGGACATCCTGTGCTGAACTCCGTTGAAGCGGGTCGGCGACTGATGCTGCGCGCCGCGGTCTATCCGCTGGTCGCAGTGGCTGTCCTGGCCCTGGCATTCCTGCTGATGGCGGGGCAGAAGGCCGCACTGGGTGCGCTGCTGTCCGGCGTGGCGGTCTCGGCCGGGGGTTGGGTGGCGGCGCGGATGGCACTGAGCGGGGGCGCAGTTGCAGCAGGTTCGGCGATGGCGCGCCTGATCATTGCGGTAGTTGCGAAGTGGGCAGTCGTTTTCGGCGTCCTGCTGGCGGGTTTCCTGGTCTTCAAGCTGCCTGCATTGGCGCTGTTGGCCGGTATCGCCGTCGGTTTGATGTTCCAGGTCCTGGCTCTGGCCAGGCGTTGACAGAATTCAATTAACTAAGGTTCCGGACACATGGCGGGCGAGGCTCTAACCCCTACCAGCTACATCCAGCATCACCTGCAGAACCTGACCGCACCGGTCGGCAACGGCGAAGGGATGTTCTGGCACATCCACGTCGATACCTTCCTCACCGCCGTCCTGATGGGCCTGGTGATCGTGGTCGCGTTCTGGATGGGTACCCGCAAGGCCACCGCCGGCGTGCCGGGCAAGTGGCAGGCCTTCGTCGAAATCTGCCTGGAGTTTGTTGACCGCCAGGCCAAGGACACCTACCACGGCAAGAGCAAGCTGGTCACGCCGATCGCCATCACCATCTTCTTCTGGATTCTGCTGATGAATCTGCTGAAGATGATCCCGGCCGATTTCATCGCCAAGCCGCTGGAAATGGCCGGTGTCCACTACTGGAAGCCGGTGCCGACCGCTGACGTCAACGCCACCCTGGGCATGGCCTTCAGCGTGTTCTTCCTGATGCTGTTCTTCGCGCTGAAGTCGAAGGGCCTGCTGGGCTTCATCAAGGAATTCCTGACGGCGCCGTTCGGCAAGTGGATGATGCCGTTCAACCTGATCCTCAACATCGTCGAGTGGCTGAGCAAGCCGATCTCGCTGGCGATGCGACTGTTCGGCAACATGTTCGGCGGCGAAATCGTGTTCCTGCTGATCTGGGTGCTGGGTGGTGCCGGTTTCTTCGGTGCCATTGCCGGTGGTGCATTCGGTCTGGGCTGGATGCTGTTCCACCTGCTGGTGATCCCGCTGCAGGCCTTCATCTTCATGATGCTGTCGATCGTGTACCTGAGCCTGTCGGAAGACGCTCACTAAAGTTCCAAGCTTCAACCAGTTTCACCTTCATCCGTTTCATCACCCTTAGCAACTTAGTTCCTGGAGATAACCATGTACTTCGCCGTCCTGACCAACTTCGCGCAGATTCAGAGCTCCACCGCCCTTGCCGTCGGCATCATGATCGGCCTGGCCGCGCTGGGCGCTGGCCTGGGTCTGGCCATCATGGCTGGTAAGTTCCTGGAGTCGGCCGCCCGCCAGCCGGAACTGATCCCGGTCCTGCAGGTCCGCATGTTCATCACCGCCGGCCTGATCGACGCCGCGTTCATCATCTCGGTCGCCGTCGGCCTGCTGCTGGCCTTCGCCAACCCGCTGTCGGCTGCCTTCGCTGGCGCCGTCACCAAGGCTCTGGCCGGCTGATACAGCGGTTTGAGACGACCGGGTGCTGATGCACCCGGTTTCGGATGAAGGCCGGATGCGCCGCTTCGGCGGCGCGTCCACCCCGAAACCAGCGATCGAGCTAACCATGAATATCAATTTCACCCTTCTTGCGCAGGCGCTCGCCTTCGCTGGTCTGATCTGGATCATCGCGACCAAGATCTGGCCGCCGCTGATGAACGCGATCGAAGAGCGCCAGCAGAAGATCGCTGAAGGCCTCGCTGCTGCCGACCGCAGCCAGAAAGATCTGGCCCAGGCGCAGGAGAAGGTCAACGAAGCGCTGAAAGAAGCACGCACCAAGGCCAACGAGATCATCGACCAGGCCCACGCGCGCGCCAACCAGATCGTTGATGCTGCCCGTAACGAAGCAATCACCGAAGCCACCCGTCAGAAGGAACTGGCCCAGGCTGAGATCGACGCCGCCGCCAACCGTGCCCGTGAAGATCTGCGCAAGCAGGTGTCCGCGCTGGCCGTGACCGGTGCCGAAAAGCTGCTCAAGCGCGAAATCGACGCCAACGCCCACAAGGCGCTGCTCGACGAGCTGGCCTCGGAGATCTAAGGATGAGCCAGGCCCTCACGCTTGCCCGCCCGTACGCCCGCGCCGCCTTCGCGACCGCGCGTGACGAAGGCACGTTCGCGCCGTGGTCGGACGCCCTGGCGTTCTCCGCCCACGTCGCCGCCGACCCGCGCGTGGCGGCCCTGCTCGCCAACCCGGAGCTGGGTCGCGACGAAGCCGTCGCACTGCTGGCACCGGAAACCCACGGTGAGACGTACTCGCGTTTTCTCGCCGTGCTGGCCGAATCGCATCGTCTGCCGCTGCTGCCGGAAATCGCTGGCATGTTCGACGCCCTGCGCGCCGAAGCCGAACACGTGGTCAAGGCCACGGTGACCTCGGCGGCCGAACTGTCGGCCGGTGAGCTGGATGCGATCAAGGTCGCGCTGCGCAAGCGCTTCAACCGTGAGGTCGACGTGACCACCGCGGTCGATGCCTCGCTGATCGGCGGCGCCGTCATCGACGCCGGCGACGTGGTCATCGATGGTTCGCTGAAGGGCAAGCTGGCCCGTCTGCAGACCGCGCTCGCTAACTGAATTCATTTAACGTCCGGCCCCGCTGCCGGCACTAGGACTTGACGATGGCAACCACGCTCAACCCCTCCGAAATCAGCGAACTGATCAAGAACCGCATCGAGAAGGTCAAGCTGGCCGCGGAATCGCGCAACGAAGGCACCGTGACCAGCGTGTCCGACGGCATCGTGCGCATCTTCGGTCTGGCCGACGTGATGCAGGGCGAAATGATCGAACTGCCGAACAACACCTTCGCCCTGGCCCTGAACCTGGAGCGCGACTCGGTCGGCGCCGTGGTCCTGGGTGACTACGAGCACCTGCGCGAAGGCGACGTCGCCAAGACCACCGGCCGCATCCTGGAAGTGCCGGTCGGTCCGGAACTGCTGGGCCGCGTCGTGAACGCGCTGGGCGAGCCGATCGACGGCAAGGGCCCGCTGGGCACCGATCTGACCGCTCCGGTGGAGCGCGTTGCTCCGGGCGTGATCTGGCGCAAGTCGGTCGACCAGCCGGTGCAGACCGGTTACAAGTCGGTCGACTCGATGATCCCGATCGGCCGTGGCCAGCGCGAGCTGATCATCGGCGACCGCCAGACCGGCAAGACCGCGATGGCCATCGATGCGGTGATCAACCAGAAGGGCACCGGCATCAAGTGCGTGTACGTTGCGATCGGCCAGAAGGCTTCGACCATCGCCAACATCGTGCGCAAGCTGGAAGAAAACGGCGCGCTGGCCCACACGGTCGTGGTTGCCGCCACCGCTTCCGAATCGGCTGCCATGCAGTACATCAGCGCCTACTCGGGCTGCACCATGGGTGAGTACTTCATGGACCGCGGCGAAGACGCGCTGATCGTGTACGACGATCTGTCCAAGCAGGCCGTGGCCTACCGCCAGATCTCGCTGCTGCTGAAGCGCCCGCCGGGCCGTGAAGCCTACCCGGGCGACGTGTTCTACCTGCACTCCCGTCTGCTCGAGCGCGCAGCCCGCGTGTCCGAGGAATACGTCGAGAAGTTCACCGAAGGCAAGGTCACCGGCAAGACCGGTTCGCTGACCGCGCTGCCGATCATCGAAACCCAGGCCGGCGACGTGTCCGCCTTCGTTCCGACCAACGTGATCTCGATCACCGACGGCCAGATCTTCCTGGAAACCGACCTGTTCAACGCCGGCATCCGCCCGGCCGTGAACGCCGGTATCTCGGTGTCGCGCGTCGGTGGCTCGGCCCAGACCAAGATCATCAAGAAGCTGTCGGGCGGCATCCGCATCTCGCTGGCCCAGTACCGTGAGCTGGCTGCGTTCGCGCAGTTCGCCTCGGACCTGGACGAAGCGACCCGCAAGCAGCTGGAGCGCGGCCAGCGCGTGACCGAGCTGATGAAGCAGAAGCAGTACGCGCCGATGTCGATCGCCAACCAGGCGCTGTCGATCTACGCCGTCAACGAGGGTTACCTCGACGACGTGCCGGTCAACAAGCTGCTGGCCTTCGAAGAAGGCCTGCACGCCCACTTCGCCAACACCCAGGGCGAGCTGGTCGGCAAGGTCAACGCCACCGGCGGTTGGGACAACGACATCGAAGGTGCCTTCAAGAAGGGCATCGCCGAGTTCAAGACCACCGGCAGCTGGTAATCGCGGTCCTGTAGAGCGGAGCCATGCTTCGCTGGACCAGATGACAAACGGTTGAACAACGCGGGGCAACAGCCCCGCGCCACGGGAAACAAGAGATGGCAAGCGGACGCGAAATCAAAACCAAGATCAAGAGCGTGCAGAACACCCGCAAGGTGACGCGCGCCCTGGAAATGGTCTCGGCCTCCAAGATCCGCAAGGCGCAGGATCGGATGAAGACCTCGCGTCCGTACGCGCAGGCGATGAAGCAGGTGATCGGCCACCTGGCCCAGGCCAGCACCGATTACCAGCATCCGTTCCTGGTCGAGCGCGAGCAGGTCAAGCGGGTCGGGTTCATCGTGATCTCCTCCGATCGCGGCCTGGCTGGCGGCCTCAACAACAACCTGTTCCGCAAGATGCTGGGCGAAGCCAAGGCATGGCAGGACAAGGGTGCTGAAGTGGACCTGGTGACCATCGGCCAGAAGGCATCGACCTTCTTCCGCCGCGTGAAGGTCAACATGGTCGGCAGCGTGACCCACATCGGCGACGTGCCGAAGCTGGAATCGCTGATCGGTGTGATCAAGGTCATGCTCGACGCCTTCACCGAAGGCAAGCTCGACCGCGTGTACCTGGTCTACAACCGCTTCGTGAACACCATGACGCAGAAGGCCAGCTTCGACCAGCTGCTGCCGCTGCCGCCGGCTGAGAAGCAGGTCGCTCACCACGACTGGGATTACCTGTACGAACCCGATGCCGCGACCGTGCTCGAGCACGTGATGACGCGTTACATCGAGTCGCTGGTGTACCAGGCACTGCTGGAAAACGTCGCCTCCGAACATGCCGCACGCATGGTCGCGATGAAGGCGGCGAGCGACAACGCCAACAAGCTGATCGGTGAGCTGCAGCTGGTCTACAACAAGGCCCGCCAGGCAGCGATCACCCAGGAAATCTCCGAAATCGTCGGCGGCGCGGCAGCAGTCTGACCGCGTTCGTTCAAAGCACACATTTAGAGGATGCAGCAATGAGTCAGGGCAAGATCGTTCAGATCATCGGCGCGGTCGTCGACGTCGAATTCCCGCGTGAGTCGGTGCCGAAGGTGTATGACGCACTGAAGGTCGAAAACACCGAAATCACCCTCGAAGTCCAGCAGCAGCTGGGCGACGGCGTGGTGCGTACCATCGCCCTCGGTTCCACCGACGGCCTGAAGCGCAACCTGGTGGCCGTCAACACCGACCGCGGCATCTCCGTGCCGGTCGGCGCTGGCACCCTGGGCCGCATCATGGACGTGCTGGGCCGTCCGATCGACGAAGCCGGCCCGGTGGCCGCCAGCGACAGCTGGGAAATCCACCGTGCGGCCCCGTCGTACGAAGATCAGTCCCCGGCCACCGAGCTGCTGGAAACCGGCATCAAGGTCATCGACCTGATGTGCCCGTTCGCCAAGGGCGGCAAGGTCGGCCTGTTCGGCGGCGCCGGCGTCGGCAAGACCGTCAACATGATGGAACTGATCAACAACATCGCCAAGGCGCACAGCGGTCTGTCCGTGTTCGCCGGCGTGGGTGAGCGTACCCGTGAGGGCAACGACTTCTACCACGAAATGAAGGACTCCAACGTCCTCGACAAGGTGGCGATGGTGTACGGCCAGATGAACGAGCCGCCGGGTAACCGTCTGCGCGTCGCCCTGACCGGCCTGACCATGGCCGAGTACTTCCGCGACGAGAAGGACGAAAACGGCAAGGGCAAGGACGTCCTGCTGTTCGTCGACAACATCTACCGCTACACCCTGGCCGGTACCGAAGTGTCGGCACTGCTGGGCCGCATGCCGTCCGCCGTGGGTTACCAGCCGACCCTGGCCGAGGAAATGGGCGTCCTGCAGGAGCGCATCACCTCGACCAAGAACGGTTCGATCACCTCGATCCAGGCCGTCTACGTTCCCGCGGATGACTTGACCGATCCGTCGCCGGCGACCACCTTCGCCCACCTGGACTCGACCGTGACCCTGTCGCGTTCGATCGCCTCGCTGGGTATCTACCCGGCCGTCGATCCGCTGGACTCCACCAGCCGCCAGATGGACCCGCTGGTCATCGGCCACGAGCACTACGACACCGCCCAGCGCGTCCAGCAGACCCTGCAGAAGTACAAGGAACTGAAGGACATCATCGCCATCCTGGGCATGGACGAACTGTCCGAAGAAGACAAGCAGGCCGTGTCGCGCGCCCGCAAGATCGAGCGCTTCTTCAGCCAGCCGTTCCACGTGGCCGAAGTGTTCACCGGTTCGCCGGGCAAGTACGTGTCGCTGAAGGACACCATCCGTGGCTTCAAGGCCATCGTCGATGGCGAGTACGATCACCTGCCGGAGCAGGCGTTCTACATGGTCGGCAGCATCGAAGAAGCGGTCGAGAAGGCCAAGAAGATGGCTGAGAAGGCCTGATCATGAGCACCATCCGTTGCGACATCGTCAGCGCCGAGCAGGAAATCTTCCGTGGTGAAGCGACTCTGGTCGTGGCTACGGGTGAGCTCGGCGAACTGGGCATCGCGCCCAAGCACGCACCGCTGATCACCCGCCTGAAGCCGGGCAAGGTGGTGGTGACCACGCCGAACGGCGAGCAGCTGGATTTCGCTATTTCCGGCGGCATCCTGGAAGTGCAGCCGCAGGTGGTCACCGTGCTGGCCGACACCGCGATCCGCGCGCAGGACATCGACGAAGCCTCGGTCCGCAAGGCCAAGGAAGAAGCCGAGCGCATCCTGGCCAACCGCGGTGAAGCCATGGAAGTGGCCGAGGCCCAGCAGAAGCTGGCCGAAGCCGTGGTGCAGCTGCAGGCGCTGGAGCGCCTGCGCAAGACCCTCAAGCACTGAGGTTCGCGCCACACCCGCAGGAACGCCGGCCTCGTGCCGGCGTTTTTGTTTGTGCCGGCGGCGTTGGTCGAGTCGACCGTTGGTCGACTACCGCGCGCAGTGCGGGTTTCAAGCGGCCCCCGAAAGAGCAGTCGACCAACGGTCGACTCTACCGGGTAGGTTTTTCCGCGGCCCCTACGGGTAGAGTCAGCCGTCAGCGGTAGACCACGTAGCGCATCAGCAGAAACGACACCGCGGCCAGCGCTGCTTCCACCAGTGGCTTCGCCAGCCATGCGTATTGCAGGCCCAGCGCATGATGGGCGGCGGACACCAGCAGCGTGCTGGCAACCGTCAGCAGCAGCCACACCGGCAGGAAGCGGGCGAAGCGCTGCCAGCCCAGGCGCTGCCGGCCCTGCACATCGGCGAAGGTGATCCGCCCGTTCAACCAGAAGCCCAGCAGCATGCCGGCCACGCGCCCGGCGATGTTGCCCGGGGCCACCGGAACGCCCGCCGCAGTGAGGGCGACAAACACCAGCCAGTCCAGCAACAGCTGCAGCAGGCCGATGACGATGTAGGCGCTTCCCTGGCGGAGCAGGCTCATGGCGGCAATCAAGGCGGACAGGCCGCCATGTTAACGGCGGACGCTCTAGAATCACCGGCAACGAACCACGGACCGCTGCCCATGACCCAAGCCCTGCACGTCATCATCCTCGCCGCCGGCGCTGGCAAGCGCATGAAATCCGTGTTGCCGAAAGTGCTGCAGCCGATTGCCGGCCAGCCGATGCTGGCCCACGTCATCGCTGCGGCGCGCGAACTCCAGCCCGCCGCCATCCACGTGGTGTACGGGCATGGTGGTGAAGCCGTGCGGCAGCGCTTCGCCGACCAGACCGACCTGCTGTGGGCCGAGCAGGCGCAGCAGCTGGGCACAGGGCATGCGGTGGCGCAGGCGATGCCGGAGGTGCCGGATGCGGCGCAGGTGCTGGTGCTGTACGGCGACGTGCCGCTGATCCGTGCGGACACCCTGCGCCACCTGCTGGCGCAGCCGGGCCGCCTTGCGGTGCTGGTGGCCGAAGTCGACGACCCGACCGGCTATGGCCGCGTGCTGCGCGATGCTGAAGGCCGGGTCGGCTCGATCGTCGAGCAGAAGGACGCCAACGACGACCAGCTGCGGGTGCGGACCATCAATACCGGCATTATTGCCGCCGAATCGACCGCGCTGCGCCGCTGGCTGTCGCAGCTCTCCAACAGCAATGCGCAGGGCGAGTACTACCTGACCGATGTATTCGCGTTTGCCGCGCATGAATACACCCCGGCAGAGATGGCCCTGGTGTCCGATGCGCAGGAGGCCGAGGGCGCGAATGATCCCTGGCAGTTGTCGCAGCTGGAACGTGCCTGGCAGCGCCGCGCGGTGCGCGCCCTGTGCGCGCAGGGCGCACGGGTGCGTGATCCAGCGCGCTTGGATGTCCGTGGCGAGGTCACGGTCGGCAGCGACGTGCTGATCGATGTCAATGTGATCCTCGAAGGCAACGTAGAGCTGGCCGATGGCGTGACCGTCGGCCCGTTCACCCGCCTGAAAGACGTGCGCCTGGGGCCGGGCACCGAAGTGCGCGCGCACTGTGACCTGGAAGGCGTGGTGACCGAGGGTGCCGCGCAGATCGGCCCGTTCGCGCGCCTGCGCCCCGGCACCGTGCTGGCCGACGGCGTGCACGTGGGCAACTTCGTGGAAACCAAGAAGGTCACCCTGGGCGTGGGCAGCAAGGCCAACCACCTGACCTACCTGGGCGATGCAGTGATCGGCAGCAAGGTCAACATCGGCGCCGGCACCATCACCTGCAACTACGACGGGGTGAACAAGTCGACCACGACCATTGGTGACAATGCCTTCATCGGTTCCAACAGCGCGCTGGTGGCGCCTGTGACGATCGGCGAAGCCGCGACCATCGCGGCGGGGTCGGTCATCACCCGCGATGCGCCGGACGGCAAGCTGACCCTGGCCCGTGCGCGGCAGGAAACCATCGATGGCTGGAAGCGGCCGGTGAAGACGGGTTGATGAGAGGCCGCCGGGCATGGCCCGGCGCTACCGGGGAATGTCCGTCAAGGTAGCGCCGGGCCATGCCCGGCGGCAGCAGATCCACGCCATGCGTGGATGCGGCCACCCGGTCAACTCACCGGCAGCAGGATCGACACGCACAAGCCGCCATCACCGCGGTTCTGCAGGGATACCCGGCCGCCGTGCGCCTCGACGATCTCGCGGGTCAGCGCCAGGCCCAGGCCGGTGCCGTTGCGCTTGGTTGAGTAGAACGGCATCAGCGCGTTCTGCAGCACCTGCTCGTTCATGCCCTTGCCGCGGTCCAGCACGTCCAGCCGCAGCCACTGCGGCAGGCGCGTCAGCTGCACCTGCACGTCGTCGTTGGGCGGCTCCGCTTCCGCACAGGCCTCGTGCGCGTTCTTCAGCAGGTTCAGCAGTGCCTGGCCGAACTGGGCGATGTCGATCCGGCTGCTCAGCGTCTCGTCCGGCTCGCGGTCCATGCCGAAGGGAATCTGCTGGCGCAGGCTGGACAGGAACGGCGCCCAGTGCACGGTCTGCAGCTGCGGCTGCGGTAGTTTGGCGAAGCGCGCATAGCCGCGGATGAAGCCCTCCAGGTGGCGGGCGCGGTCTTCGATGGTGCTGAAGATTTCCGGTAGCCGGTCGAAGCGTTCTCGCCTGACCAGCTCGCCACCGGAATGGGCCAGCGAGGCAATGGGTGCCAGCGAGTTGTTCAGTTCATGGCTGATCACCCGGATCACCTTCTTCCAGGTCTGCACTTCCTGCCGGCGCAGTTCAGCGGTCAGCTGGCGCACCAGCAGCAGATCGTGCGGGCGGCCGTTCAGATGGAACGCGCGCCGCGACAGATGGTAGACCTGCTCGTCGTCCTCATCGGGCTCGACGCCCTCCTCGGCTTCCGCTCGCACCGCGAACAGGCTGTCACCGCCGCGTGCGATGGCATCGCGCAGTTCCACCGGAAGCTGTTCCAGTACCTCTTCCATGCGCTGGCCTTCCAGCTTCCAGCCACCGTGCAGCAGCTTGCGTGCGGCCAGGTTGGAAAACACCACGCGGGAAATGCCGTCGCCCCCGGCCGCGATCAGCAGCATCGCCACCGGCGTGTTCTGCACCATGGTGTCCAGCAGCAGTTCGCGCTGCGCCAGGCCCTGGCGCTGCTCGCGCAGCACGTCGCCCAGCTCGCGGTGTGCCTGCACCAGGTCGCCCAGCTCGTCGTTGCCCGGCCAGTACACACCGAAGTTGAACTCACCATCGCGGTAGCTGCTGGTGGTGCCGGCCAGGGCGCGCATCAGCGAGCGTACCGGTGCGGTGGCACGGCGCAGCGACCACCACATCAGTGACAGCAGCACGACCGAGGAGATCCCCGTCACCCACCAGCCGTGGTTCATCCAGTAGGCCAGCAGCCACGGCAGCGCGGCGGCCAGCGCAAGCACCGGCAGCAGGCGCAGGAACAGGAGGAAGGTGAAGGAGCGCCGTTTCATTCGCGCGGAATGCCGTGGCGGTCCATGCGCCGGTACAGCGCCTGGCGGCTCAGCCCGAGCTCGGCAGCGGCCTGGGCGATGACCCCGTGGTTGCGGGCCAGCACGTCCTCGATGCGTGCACGGTCGGGATCATTGCCCGCGCTCGGCGTCGGGCGCGGCGCGGCCGCTGCACGCGGCAGGTTGAGGTCGGCCACCTCGATGCGGTTGCCGCTGGACAGCAGCTCGGCACGCTGGATCACGTTGCGCAGTTCGCGCACGTTGCCCGGCCACGGGTGCCGCTGCAGTGCGGTGGCCGCAGCGGTGGACAGCGGCTTGCCGGCGCTGAGGAAGCGCTCGGCCAGCGGCACGATGTCGCCCGCGCGCTCGGCCAGCGGTGGCAGTGCCAGTTCCACCGTGTTGAGGCGGTAATAGAGGTCTTCGCGGAAGCTGCCGTCGCGGATCATTGCCGGCATGTCGGCGTTGGTCGCGCTGACCACGCGGACCTTGACCTGGCGCTCGCGGTTGGAGCCAAGGCGCTCGAAGCGGCCGGTTTCCAGCACGCGCAGCAGCTTCATCTGCCCACCCAGCGACAGGTTGCCGATCTCGTCCAGGAACAGCGTGCCACCGTCGGCGGCTTCGAACTTGCCCTCACGCGCCTTGTTGGCGCCCGTGTACGCACCGGCTTCGGCGCCGAACAGTTCGGCCTCAATCAGTTCGGAGGGCAGGGCACCGCAGTTGACCGCCACGAACGGGCCCTTGGCCACAAGCGAATTGGCCTGGATGATCTGCGCGATCTTTTCCTTGCCGGCGCCATTGGGGCCGGTGATCAGCACCGGCAGTTGCGAACGCGCGACCTGGCAGGCCAGGGCGATGACACGTTCGCTGGCGGGATCGGCAAACACCGCGCCGCACAGTTCGTACTTCTCTTCCAGCGCGTTGCGCTGGCGTTCCTCGCGGGCGCGACGCTGGTCCAGCTCGCGGCGCGCTTCGGACAGTTCCAGCAGGTTGTTGACCGTGGTCAGCAGCTTGCGGTCATCCCATGGCTTGGCCAGGTAATCGGCGGCGCCGGCCTTGACCAGATCCACCGCGCTGCTCAGGTGCGTCCAGGCGGTGAGCAGGATGACGGGCAGGTCGGGATGGCGCGCGCGGATCTGCGCGAACAGGGCCTCCCCTTCCTCGCCCGAGGTAGTGTCCTCGGTGAAGTTCATGTCCTGGATGACCAGGTCGACGGCGTGTGCTTCCAGCATCGCAAGGCCGTCAGCCGGGCTCTGCGCCTGCAGGGTGTCGATGTCATGCAGGGAAAACAGCACGTCCAGCGCGGTACCCACGCTGGCGTTGTCGTCGATGATCAGGATCGCGGGCATGGTTCGCAGAAGGGTGGCGCCGGGCATGCCCGGTAAGGGGTAGCGCCGGGCCCTGCCCGGCGGACGAGGGTGCAGTAAAGCCGCCGGGCGTGGCCCGGCGCTACCGTCACCTTCCCAATATAGCCAAAGTCAGGACGCCGCAAAGGCCGACCGCTCACGCCCCCCGGGTGGCAACGGCCGGCGGCACGGCGGCGGCGCGGCGGGCCGGGCCGAACACCGCGACCTGGCCCAGCACCCACAGCAGCACCGCGCCCAGCGGCAGGTACAGCAGCGGCATGCGCGGCAGCTCGTACATGTTCATCAGCGCCAGGTTGATCGCGTACGCGGCGAGCATGCCCAGCACGATGCCCAGCGTGGCCAGCAGGAAGTTCTCGGTCTGGAAGTAGCGCAGGATCTGCCCGCGGGTCGCCCCCAGTGCACGGCGGATGCCGATCTGCTTGCTGCGCTGCTGCACCCAGAAGCTGGCCAGGCCGATGATGCCCAGTGCGGTCACCACCAGCAGGGCGATGGACACCGTCACCAGCAGGCCGACCATGGCGCGGTCGTTCTTGAAGTAGTCGTTGCGCTGGTCCTCGTAGGTCTTCTTGTCGCGCATCAGGCGATTGGCATCGTTGCGCTCCAGCGCGGCGACGGCGGCCTTGAGCACTTCATCGCGGCGCTCGGGAGCGGTGCGCAGCATGTAGGTGCCGCCTTCGTCGAAGCCGCGGCGCAGCGGCATCAGCATCGACTCGTTCCAGTTGTCGTCCCAGCCGGTGGGCGTGGTCAGGGTGTCGACGATGCCGACGACATGCAGCGGCTGCTTGCCCATGTAGTAGGTCTTGCCCAGCGCGCTGCCGTCGGGTTCCATCTTCGCGGCGGTAGCCTGGCTGAAGATCACCGGGACCGCCTTGTCCTTGGAACCGGCCTTGGAGACCACGGCGTAGTCCATGTATTCGTCGGGCAGGAAGTCACGCCCGGCGATCACGTTGATGCCCATCGTGCGGATGCCATCCTCGGACATCGTGTACATCGATGCCTCGGTGGTCGGCCGCTCCTGGTCCTGCTGGCGCTGGATGCTGCTGCTGGACGAGCCGCTGCGGAACGGCACCTGGTTGATGATGGTGGCGCCGGTGACGCCGGGGATCGCGCGCAGCGACGCCAGGTCCTCGCGGGTGCGGGCCATGCCGTTGGTCTGCTTACCGATGCCGCTGACGCGGACCATCACCAGTTCGTTCTCGGCGATGCCGCTGGGCATGCTGATCTTTTCCACGCGTTGGCTGACCAGGAACAGCGCGTTGCAGACGATGGCGCAGGTCAGGGCGACTTCCAGCACGATCAGGGCGGCAGCGGTCTTGTGCCGGCGCAGGGTGCTGAGGATGGGGCGGATGTCCATGTGTGTCCTCGTTCCGGTACTTACTGCGACTTGAGCTGGATGGCCGGGGTGACCTGCATCGCGCGCCAAGCGGGCAGGAAACCGGCAGCAAGGCTGGCAAACAGGGTCAGGCCGATCGCCAGCAGCAGCATGCTGCCGTCCAGGTGGGCCAGCTTGGCGTAGTCCACGGGCTGCTGGCGCACGGCGAACAGACCGAGCAGGGCCACGCCGATGCCGAGCACGCCGCCGACCACGCCCACTGCACCGGCTTCCACCAGGCACTGCAGGAAGATCTGGCCACGGCTGGCACCGAGCGCGCGCCGCACGCCTATCTCACCGCTGCGGCGCAGGAACTTGGCCAGCAGCAGGCCCACGGTGTTGACCAGGCATACGCCTAGGAAGCCCAGCGCCAGCCACAGCTGCAGGCGCACATCGCTGGGCACCGCACCGTTGAAGTCCAGCCACTCCATCACGTTGCGCAGGCGCACGTTCGGCGGGCGCTCGAAGCGGCCGGCCTCACGCTGCTGGCTGGAGTAGTTTTCCAGGTAGCGGCGGTAGTCATCGGCCTTGCCCGGATCCATCTCGGCCCAGTACTGCAGCCAGGTGCAGGGCGCGTTCACCGAATAGCTGTCGCCGTCGGGGTTCTCGCCGAAGCAGTTCATGTTGCCGTTGCTGCCCAGCTTCAGGTCCATCGAGGTCGACATCGGCAGCAGCAGATCCTCGTCCTTGCCGAAGCTGCCGGTGGTGAGGTCGAAGAACTGCGGTTCGGGATTCCACTCCTTCATCACGCCGACGATGCGGAAGCTCTGGCCATCCATGCGGATGTCCTTGCCGACGCTGTTGCCGCCCTGGTACAGCTTGTCGTTCAGGGCCTTGGAGATGACCACCACGCGTGCGCGGCCGTCGTCGTCCTGGCGGGTCCAGGCACGGCCGTACTGCATCGGCACGTCGAACATCGGGAAGAAATCAGCCGAGGTCCAGCGCGTATCGATCGAGAACGGCTGCAGGGTGCTGCCGTCCGGCTCGATGGTGCCGCCGCCGCCGCTCATCAGCGCCTGGCGCTCGGCCTTGGCTTCGCGCAGCAGGGCTTCGCCATCGAAGCGGGTCATCTGCGAATTGGGTTCCTCGCCGGGCACGTAGCCACCGCGTGGGCCCGGGTCGAGCTGTACGTAGAACAGGCGATCGCTCTTGTCCGGGATCGGATCGCCGGAGAGCACGTGGAAGACGGTCAGGGTGGTCATCGAGGCGCCGATGCCCAGCGCGATGGCAACCACCATCAGCGCGGTCAGGACCTTGTTGCGGCGGAAGCTGCGCGCCGCCAGTCGGGCGTAGTAGGCGAACATGGTCGGGCCCTCACTCGTTGACGGCGACGATGCGGCGCGGGGTGGCCAGCACCGGCTCACGCACCAGGTCGGTGACCTGGCCATCGACGATGTGCACGTTGCGCTGCGCGCGTGCGGCCAGTTCCGGGTCATGGGTGACCATGACGATGGTGGTGCCGGCCGCGTTGATCTCTTCCAGCAGCTCCATCACGCCACGCGCCATCTGCGTGTCCAGGTTGCCGGTCGGTTCGTCGGCCAGCAGCAGGCGCGGGCTGCCGGCCAGGGCGCGGGCGATGGCGGCACGCTGCTGCTGGCCGCCGGACAGTTCGTTGGGGTAGTGCTTCATGCGCGAGCCCAGGCCCACCTGGTTCAGCGCCTTCTCGATGCGCTCGCGGCGCTCGCCGGCGCCCATCCTGCGGTAGCGCAGCGGCACGTCCACGTTGTCGAACAGGTTCAGGTCGGGGATCAGGTTGAAGCCCTGGAAGATGAAACCGATCTTCTGGTTGCGCATGCGGCTGCGCGCATCATCGCCCAGCGTGCTCACGTCCTCGCCGTCGAGCATGTAGGTGCCGCTGGTGAAGGTTTCCAGCAGGCCGGCGATGTTGAGGAAGGTGGTCTTGCCTGAGCCGGACGGACCGGTGACGGCGACGAATTCGCCTTCCTTGACCTGCAGTTCCAGCGAGCGCAGTGCGTGGGTCTCCACCTGTTCAGTACGGAAAACCTTGGCGACCGAACGCATTTCGAGCATGTACATGGGGTGTCCTCTCTCCAGGATGTGTCAGTTGACGGAGACGCGTTCGGCGTCCTTGAACAGGTCGCTGCCGGAGACCACGATGCGGTCGCCCGGCTGCACACCCGACTTGATTTCCACTTCGCCCAGGCTGCTGACGCCCAGTTCCACCGGTCGGCGCACCGCGGTGCGGCCGTCCATCACGTAGGCCACGCCGTTGCCCTGCTCGACGAACGGGCCGCGCTCGACCTTCATCACGTTCCTGCGGGTATCGAGCAGCACGCGCACTGACATGCGCTGGCTCTGGCGCAGGCCTTCCGGCTGTGCGGCGGCGAAGCGCACGCGGGCGTTGACCTCGCCGTTGACCACTTCCGGCGAGACCGCGCTGATCTCACCCGGGAACGGCTTGCCGTTGCCGCCGGTCAGCTGCGCCGGCATGCCGATCGCCAGGTCACGGGCGAAGCTTTCGGGCACCTTGATCTCCACTTCGAACTTGGACAGGTCGACCACGCCCAGCACCGGCGCATTGGCCGCCAGGTTGGTGGCCTGGGTGGCCTGCACCTGGCCGACCTGGCCGTCGAACGGGGCGCGCAGGGTCAGCGCATCGACCTGGCGCTGCACTTCAGCCACCACCGCCTTCTGGCGGTCGGCCAGCAGGCGCTTGTTGCGCGCGTCCAGGTCGGCGCCCTGGCTCTGCAGGCGCGCATCGGTGGTGGCGTTGGCCAGGGTGATGTCGGCCTTCTTCAGGGAGTCCTGGGCCTTGGCCAGGTCGATCTGCGGCACCGCGCCGCCGTCGTAGCCGCGCTGGTAGCGCTGCAGGTCGCGGTCGGCGGCCTGCCGTTCGATGCTGGCCTGGTCGGTTTCCTTGCGCGACTTGGCGCGGGCGAGGGTGGCGTCCAGCGCGGCGCGGCTGGCCTCGGCTTCCAGGCCGGCCAGGGTGGCCTGTTCCTGGGCCAGCTTGCTGCGCAGTTCCGGGCTGTCGATGATGGCCAGCTCCTGGCCCTTCTTGACCACGTCGCCGGCCACCACCTTCAGGTCCACCGTACCTGCGGAAATGGCGTACAGGGTCGGGCTGTTGGCGGCGATGACGCGGCCGTCGGCGGCGATGTCGCGGACCAGGTCGCCGCGCTGCACTTCGGCGATGCGCACCCGGCTGCTGTCGAAGGAGCGGCTGGCGTTGGACCAGGCATGCACCGCCCAGCCGATGGCGGCCAGCAGGGCGATCGCACCCAGGGCCGGCCAGCGGTAGCGCTGCCAGGCGGCACGGGGGGCGCTGGCAGTGGGGGCGGAAACGATATGGTCCTGGGCAGAGGTGTCGCGGATCATCGGGTGCGTGCCTTTCTGTGGTGCAAAGAACCAAGCACGCTCCGTGCCAACTTTTTTCAAAGTGATTTCAATGGCTTGCGGTATGGCTCCCCGTGTCCGGGTGTCCGCGGACACCGTTGCGGACACTTTCATTAAGCGGACAGGAGGGACGGAGTGGACAGCCACGCTAGAATGCCGCGACCGTCTTCAAGGAATAGCGCGACATGTGTGGAATCGTGGGTGCGATCGCTGATCGCGATGTGGTGCCGATGCTGATCGAAGGACTGAAGCGGCTGGAGTATCGCGGCTACGACTCGTCCGGCATCGCGGTCATCGACCAGGCTGAGCACGCAGATGTGCGCCGTGTGCGACGCACCGGCCGCGTTTCGGAAATGGCCACCGCCGCCGAGGCCGAAGGTTTCAAGTCCCAGCTGGGCATCGGCCATACCCGCTGGGCCACCCATGGCGGGGTGACCGAGGCCAATGCTCACCCGCACATCAGTGCCGGCGTGGCGCTGGTGCACAACGGCATCATCGAGAACCACGAAGAGCAGCGCGAGAAGCTGCGCGCGCTGGGCTACACCTTCGAGTCGCAGACCGACACCGAAGTGATCGCCCACCTCATGCACCACCACCTGAAGGGCGGCGACAGCCTGCTGGGCGCGCTGCAGCGCACGGTGAAGGAACTGACCGGTGCCTATGCGCTGGCCGTGGTCAGCCGTGCCGAGCCGGACCATTTCGTCTGCGCACGCATGGGCTGCCCGCTGCTGGTCGGCCTGGGCGAAGGCGAGAACTTCGTCGCCTCCGACGTCTCGGCCGTGATCTCGGCCACCCGCAAGGTGATCTTCCTGGAAGAGGGCGACACCGCCGACATCCGCCGCGATGGCGTGCAGGTGTTCGACGAGCACGACCAGCCGGTCGAGCGCGACGTGCACCTGTCCGACGTGTCGCTGGCCTCGCTGGAGCTGGGTCCGTACCGCCACTTCATGCAGAAGGAAATCCACGAGCAGCCGCGTGCGCTGGGTGACACCCTTGAAGCGGCGATCGACGCCGGTGGCTTCCCGGCCGAGCTGTTCGGCAAGAATGCCGAGGCCGTGCTGGCCGGCATCGAAGGCGTGCAGATCCTGGCCTGTGGCACCAGCTACTACTCGGGCCTGACCGCGCGTTACTGGATCGAATCCATCGCCGGCCTGCCGTGCAGCGTGGAAATCGCCAGCGAGTACCGCTATCGCGCCGCGTATGCCAACCCCAAGCACCTGATCGTGACCATTTCCCAGTCCGGCGAAACGCTGGATACGATGGAAGCGCTGAAGTACGCCAAGTCGCTGGGCCACACGCACACGCTGTCGATCTGCAACGTACCGGAGAGCGCGATTCCGCGTGCCAGCGAGCTGGTCTGCTACACCCGCGCCGGCGCCGAGATCGGCGTGGCGTCGACCAAGGCCTTCACCACCCAGCTGGCCGCGCTGTTCCAGCTGACCGTGGTGCTGGGCAAGCTGCACGGCCGCGTCGATGCTGCACAGGAAGCGGATTACCTGGAGCAGCTGCGCTTCCTGCCGGGCAGCGTGCAGCACGCGCTGAACATGGAGCCGCAGATCGCGGCGTGGGCCGAGCGCTTCGCCCGCAAGAGCAGCGCGCTGTTCCTGGGCCGTGGCCTGCATTACCCGATCGCGCTGGAAGGCGCGCTCAAGCTCAAGGAAATCTCCTACATCCACGCCGAGGCCTATCCGGCCGGTGAGCTCAAGCATGGGCCGCTGGCGCTGGTGGACGAGGACATGCCGGTGGTGGTGATCGCGCCGAACGACAGCCTGCTGGAAAAGGTGAAGTCGAACATGCAGGAAGTGCGCGCCCGCGGTGGCGAGCTGTTCGTGTTTGCCGACCAGGACAGCAACTTCAACGAGTCCGAAGGCGTGCACGTCATCCGCACCCCGCGCCACGCCGGCGTGCTCAGCCCGATCGTGCACACCATTCCGGTGCAGCTGCTGGCCTACCACACCGCCCTGGCGCGTGGCACCGACGTGGACAAGCCGCGCAACCTGGCCAAGAGCGTTACGGTGGAGTAAGCGGTGAGGGCCGTCCGGCGCGATCCGCATCGGTAGCGCCGGGCCATGCCCGGCGGGGGGCGGTGTGCTGGCGACGCATTTGGCCGTTGTGCTCATTCCATGGAAGAACGAGCTGGAACCTCGTGCCTTGGCGTGCCCCCTCCTTGCGCCTGCCCGGCCCGGCAGAGGGTGGCACTTGATCGTCCTGACCGCAGGCACTAACCTGCTCCCAACACACCCGCCACGCCTCTGACGCGCACCGCCGCGACATGCTCAAATTGGCGGGTTTTTTTATGCCCGCTGTTTTGTACGTCAGGATGACCCGATACGTAAAGCCGCCTCTTTCTGTGAGCAGCCTAGCGCGTGTGTACGGCTTCGGCGTCGACAATGGATGGGATACGCATCCTTTGTGGCGCCCATGACGGACCGGGGGTAGCGCCGGGCCATGCCCGGCGGAATGCCCTCAGGCCGCATGCACCTGCACATCCACATACTCCGACAAGCCACGGCAGGCCAGCAGCAGGCCCTCGCGCACATCGTTGCCGACCTGCTGCGCTTCGTCGCCGTCCACGCGCACGCGCTCGCTGGCGTGCAGCAGTTCCAGCAGCACGGTCAGCCCGGCGTTGGCCCGGTTGATGCGCGCCAGCGCCATGCACTGGCCGATGCTGCGGCCGGTGCGGTGCAGCGGCTGTCCATCGGCGGCGTCCACCTGGCGGATGCGCTGCAGGCTGCCTAGCAGGGTGACGCCTTCCTGCTGGGCGGCAAGCGTGGTTTCCAGCGGCTGGGCAAGTTCTTCGGGCAGTGTGTTGGCGGCTTCGCCCAGGGTGGCGAACAGATACGGGTATCGCGTGGTGCTCATGTCGGCTTCCTTCTGCATGCGGCAAAGAAGCCACCCGGCTGACTTGACGGCGAGGGTGGCGGACGGTGCGTGGTTGCAATACCGGTGAATCACCTAGCGAAAAGCCGGCGGGCACGAGGCCCCCACGCACCGCCCGCCATAGGTGCGCGGGCAGAATGCCTGCCGGCGCCACCCACAGGGGGTGGGCGACGCCGGCAGACAAGCGTAACCGCTAGGTAGTTCAAACGGGATTGCAAGCCCGTGCCACCCTTTTCCGGTGGCGGTCCATGTTTCGCATGGATGGCCTTGGCCGCCAATGAGAAAAGTTGGAAAGATCGAAAGATGTGCAAATAGTCGATTTGTTGCATGCGCAGGGCGTGGCGTGCCGATTGCGACACTCCATTCCGGCATGGCACCATCTGCGCACGCTGCTGCACGCATCACGGAGGAGGGCGCCGACAGACACGCGTGACCGCCGCCCGTGCCACCACAGTGCGCGGGTGTCCACGGCGGCGAGCCCTTCCTGCTCTCGACCAGGTCAGCAACTTCATAAGATCAAGAGGCGTGCGTGTAACCCGCTCCTCGCATTGATGCGGACAGAAACTGCTCAGCCGGGCCAAGGGCATGCCAGTGGAACAAGGAATGGCCGAGCGTGGCAGGGCAAAGGCGCTGTAGCCTTCGCTTGTCTTCGCTGCTCGGTTCTACCTGCGCTTGTGGGCACGTTGCTCAGGGGAGCTGGGGTCCTTCAGTTCGCTGTACCCAACGTGTTGGCCGACGTGGAAAGGATCATCTGCGGATCTCGAAGATCCGCGTCTCCGTCATCTTGATGTGACAATCAATGACATCAACGCGGTCCAGCGTGTCTTCTGTATCATCTGATTCGAGGTTGATCGTTCCGCATTGATCTGTCTTTGACGTTATCCAGTCGCGTTGTGTAGCAAGTCCAGTTGCCTGCAGGTGTTTGGGAAGTATCCGCCAAAGCTTGTTCAGCTCCCCATCTCTGGCGTGATAGCGCTTCAGTGCATCCTGCAGTATCAGGTGGCGGCCGTTGACGGCGAGTGTCGTGATGATGTGCAGCGACCATGGGCCATTGAAATCGGACTGATGGACCTTGATGGATCCTCCGTCAATTTCGCGGGCATTGAACGAGAAGTCCTCAAAATAAACTGAGCTGTCGCCAAAACGTCCCTTTCCGTTGTCGAGAACGCGCATCTTTTGATATTGATTTCTCTTCATAACGTCCGAAACCTGGGCGGGGATTTCAATCTTGAGCAATGCCCGGCAACGCAGAGTTCTCTGCCTGGTTCCATCTCTGGAATTACTCGCGGCAACGGTCTCGACCTGTTCCAACGTGATTGGAGTGGAGCCAAGCTGGTCGGAGTATGCAGCGAGAGGCTTGTTGTCGAGTTTGGATGGTGGATATATGTAGTCGCTGTACGTGTATCCGCTGGCGGTGCGACGAATGCTCTCGATTGCGGCTGTCAGGACATCTTCGCGATTGCACCTCAGTTCTTTGGGATTGCCATCTTTTCCTGTGCATCCGGAAGTGAGCGTTGAGCTTGCGATGGCGGTCAGAAGCAGTAGTTGACGGGTATTCATGGTCTAGGTGCTGATCTTCATAATTTGGAGTTTTCGGCGCATTGGCATATGCATCGAAGGACTGTGCGGAGGCCGAGATCGCCTGTGCTGCCGGGGCTCTCGTCGAATCAACGCTCGTTTGAACTTCGGTCCTTTGACAAGGGGAATTGCGCGCGCAGATTGCGAGGAGGGCGCCAACACCGGCCGAGGTGCTGTGCCGTAGCTTGCAGTGAAGCTCGGGAGCTGACGGGGCAGATGCTGCTGGCGGTGGATGGAAAAAGGGAGATGGCGTCGTGGGAGTGTTGAAAGCGACAGAATGCGCAGTCATCTTCGCGCTCGCCTGAGTGACTCAGCATCGAGGCGCAGTCGCTTCGGAAACCTTGGTGAGGCGGGTCATGCCCTGTCAGACTGAGCAAGAAAAGGCGACGACCGCCACCTTTTTTCATTCCAACATGGCACCATCTGCGCACGCCGCTGCCCGCATCACGGAGGATGCATGCGCCACCTCTCGCATTTCGATCTGCTTGCCAACCTGCGCAATGGCCGCAGTGTCGAGCAGTTGCTGTCTGGGCGATGGGAGGGCGATGTCGAGGTGATCCGCTTTCTGGGCATCGACCGGGACCGGGATGGCCGCTGGACTGTGCGGCTGTATGAGGTGGCCGACGTGGGGACGCCGGACTATCTGGATCTGTACAGCTTCCCGGACGTGTCGGAAGATCCGGAGGATCTGCCGAGCGCGACCTTTTCAAGCATCGAGCCCGCGCTTGAGTACGCGTGCAGCGCGCTGGGCGCGGACCTGCAGCGCTTCGTGAATCAGGGCGTGGCCGAATCGGAGTACATCGACGCCTACCACCCGCAGTGGTGAGGCTGACCAGGTTTCATTCCGCGTGCAGGGCACGCATTACAGGGGGCTGTAGATGAGCAAGTGGCACGTGGTTGCAATGGCAGCGGCGATCAGCCTGCTGTCCGGGTGTGCGAGTGTTCCGATGTCGGACAAGGGCCAGGTAGACGTGGCCAAGAGCTTCCCGGTTCCGGAGGAGGGCAAGGCGGGCGTGTACGTCTACCGCAACTCCTTCGTCGGCCAGGCGCTGAAGAAGGATCTGCGCATCGATGGCGAGTGCCTGGGTGAGACGGCCAACAAGGTGTTCTTCTACACCCTGGTGCCGGGCAACCAGGAGCACGTGATCTCCACCGAATCGGAGTTCTCGCCCAACGACGTCAAGCTCTACACCGAGGCGGGGCGCAACTACTTCATCCAGCAGTCGATCAAGATGGGCGTGTTCGTCGGTGGCGCCAAGCTGACGGTGATGCCTGAGGCCGAGGGCCGCCGCGAGGTGGCGCAGCTGAGCCTGGCCCAGCGCGGGCGTTGCTCGAAGTGAGGTAGGCGGGCCGTTCAAGGTGGCGATGGCTGATGGGCCATCGCCACCGGAGCGCGTACCCTGTTGTCTCCGTAGCGGTATCAAGGACCGATCCCGTATGAATACCTTCTGGCACCGCGCGATCCTGCTGTTGCTGCTGGCCTGCGCCACACCCGCGCTGGCACAGACCGCACGCAAGCCATCGGCGTATGAGCATCGCCCTGACGCGGCACAGCAACCGGCCGAAGGGTCGGACTATCTTCCGCGCATCGACAGCCGCGCACAGTTCATGCAGATGGCCCGCGTCTACAACGCTGGCACGGCGCTGGAAATGCCGCATCTGATCTTCGTCATCGACCGGCGCGAGAACGGGCGCATCTACTACGTCAACACGCGTCGCCACGGCCTGCACGAGCAGTTCGTGCGCCAGCAGCGGCTGCTGCGCTCGATGGACAAGGCCATGGTGAACGCGCAGTACCGCGACCCGCAGCGGCGCTTCCTGTTCGGCACCGTGGCCTGGCAGCAGGATCTGCCGGGATACACCTACGAATTCTGGGAAGGCGACCAGCTGACCGCGCCGCTGTTGCGCGAGGCCGATGCAGGGCTGCGCGCCTCGTTCGCCGATCCGATCCGTTTCAAGACCAATTCCACCGCGCATGAGCAGCTGGCGGGCGAGATGAAGCTGGCCTACGTCAGCCAGGAGGCCCTGCTGCGTGAGCAGCGCTTCCTGCCGCTGAACACCGGGAAGGCGGAGGGGCGCCTGCGCATCGTCCGCACGGAGGCGCAGCTGGCCACGCTGTCGCCGCGCGACATTCCGGTGCTGGATGAGGTGCCGATCGCGCTGGCCCCGGTCGCCGGGCTGGTGACGCAGCGGCCGTCGACCCTGCTGTCGCACGTCAACCTGCTGGCCAAGGGCTGGGGCATTCCCAACGTCTACGTGCGGGATGCGCAGGACGCGCTGCGCCACCACGACGGGCGCTGGGTGGCGCTGGAGGTGACCAGCAGCGACTACCGGGTGACCCCGCTGGCGCGGCCGCCACGCACCCCATCTGCCACTGCCGCACGCCCACCGCAGCGCAGCCTGCCGCGCCCGGACCTGGCCGTGGTGGCGCTGAAGCCGCTGCAGGCGCTGCGTGCACGCGACAGCCCGCACTGCGGGGTGAAGGCCGCCAACCTCGGCACGCTGCGTGCGGTGCTGCCACCGGCGGCACGGGTGCCCGATGGCTTCTGCGTTCCGTTCTCGCACTACCAGGCCATGCAGCAACGGCTGCAGATACCGCAGCGCCTGCGCGAGCTGCAGCAGCGGCCGGGGTTCAACAGCGACCCGGCGGTGCGCCGTGAAGCGCTGGCGTCGCTGCGTCTGCAGATCGAGAACGCGTCCGCCGATCCCGCCTTCCTGCGCACGCTGGAAAACCAGTGGCGTGGGCAGTTGAAGGGCGCGCCGGTGTTCGTGCGCAGCTCGTCCAATTCCGAGGATCTGCCGGGTTTCAGCGGGGCAGGGTTGTACACCACGGTGCCCAACCTAACCCGCATGGAGGCGGTGGCCAAAGCGGTGCAGACGGTCTGGGCGTCGGTCTACAACTTCGAGGCCTACGAAGCGCGCACGGCGGCGGGACTGCCGCAGGATGCGGTGGCCATGGCGGTGCTGGTGCAGGTGGCTGCACCGTCGGACAGCGCCGGGGTGATGATCACCCGCGATCCCTTTGATGCCGCACGCCGCCACATCACCTACATCTCGGCCAAGCGTGGGCTGGGCATCCGGGTGGTGGAAGGCAGGCGACAGGCCGAGCAGGTGATGTACTCGTCGTGGTCGAAGGCGGTCCAGCTGCTGAGCCGTTCGGCCGAAGACACGCAGCTGGTGGCGCGTGCGGGTGGCGGTGTGCGCGAGGTGCCGATCACCGGTTCGCGGCAGGTGCTGACCGATGCACTGATCGCGCGGTTGGCGCGCATTGGTAGCCGCACTAAGCAGGCGCTGGGCGGTGCCGACCAGGACATCGAATGGGCCGTGGTCGGCGATGAGGTGCTGATCCTGCAGTCGCGCCCGTATGTGGAGGGAAGCGCGCGCTAGCCCTGCCAGGACAGGGCCACCGCGCACTCCACGGGTCGCTTACGGTTCCTGGTAGTCGCGCTCGTCGTAGGCGCCATACACCAGGCAGGTCAGCTGTGCCGATCCATCCTGGGCGATCGACAGCACACCCATGCTGGTATCGCGCTCGGGCTTCCTGCCCAGCTTGGAGGCGTTGCGCACCGCTGCGGCATTGGCCGAGAGCTTGCTGGTGTAGCTGGCCCCCAGGTCACCGTCGGGATCGATGTAGACCGAGAACGAGCGGACCTGCAGCCCGAACACGGTGAACGGCACCGGCGGCTTGATCGGTTCGTCGGTGCCATCCAGGTTGACCGACAGGCCGGCCAGCGCCTTGGCGGCGGCATCCGGGTCCGCGCGGCATTCCAGTGCCGCCTGCAGCGTGGGTGCCAACTTCTGCCACTGCGCTGCGTCGATGGTCGTTGCGGCATGCGCCGTGGAGGCGGCCAGCAGGGCGGCGAAAATCGGGGCGAACATCCGGGTGGGGATCAATGTCATGACAGCCATTCCTTTGCGTGGGGACGGGAATTCTACGCAAAGGAGAGTGGATGAACAGGAGCATATTGCGGCGCAACATCGAAAGCGTACAATCCGCTTCGGCCAGTCGGCTGCTGTAACCCGCCTCCCGCCGTACCCCCCTGCAACGCACAGTGCCGGGGCGTTCCGGGGACGACGCTACGGACCAGCGTACTCCCCAGGACCCACGCGTCCGCATGAGCTTCCTGTCCCGCTGTCGGGGCCGGGCGCATCGCTGCGCGTGCCTTTCAACCGATCGCCTTCTGTTGTCGTCGCCCCATGTACGGCTTCCGCGCCCTGCGCGCCTCCGCGTCCCCCCATCTTCCGACCCTCATTGGTGCCAGCGCCGTGCTGCTGTGGAGCCCGGTCCTGGGCATGCTGCGCACGATCAGCGAAATCTTCGGTGCGGTCGGTGGCGCCGCGCTGGTCTTTACCGCCGCTGCGGTGTTCTCGGCGCTCATCCTGGGCGTGCCGCGACCCGCGCAGCTGCCGCGACGCTACCTGCTGATCGGCGGTGCGTTGTTCATCGGCACCGAGATCTCGCTGTCGCTGTCCATCGGCCTGGCCCACCACCGTGGGCAGGCGCTGGAACTGGTGATGATCAACTACCTGTGGCCGTGCCTGACGGTGCTGCTGACCGTGCTCACCCGCATGCAGCGCGGCAACTGGCTGCTGCTGCCGGCCACCGTGCTGTGCCTGCTGGGCGTGGTGCTGGTCATCACCGGCGAAGGCACATGGTCACCGGCGATGCTGCTGGCCAACCTGCGCAGCAATCCGCTGGCCTATGCCTTGGCGCTGGCCGCCTCGTGCATGTGGGCCACCTATTCGCTGGTGACCAAGCGGATCGGCGGTTCGCGCAACGCGGTGCCGTTGTTCATGATCGCCACCGCCGCGGTGCTGTGGCTGAAGTACGCGCTGGGCGATGCGCCGCCGCTGCACCTGCACTGGGGCGGGCTGGCCCAGGTGGCCGTGTTCGGCCTGCTCACCGCCACCGCCTATTCGTGCTGGAACCATGGGCTGCAGCACGGCAACGTCACCTCGATGGCGATCTTCTCCTACTTCGCCCCGGTGCTGTCGGTGCTGTGGAGCAGCGTGTGGCTGTCGCTGCACCCGGGCATGGGCTTCGTGCAGGGCGTGGCCTGCGTGACCGCAGGCTCGCTGCTGTGCTGGTGGGCGACCCGCGCGCGGCCGTTGCCGCCCCCGGTGCCGCCGGCCGCATACACGGCCTGAGCCTCCGCCTGGCGGCTTGCCGGGCGGGGCTCGACTTCCCTTTGTGGGCAGTCACTTGCGGGTGGCTGTCGCTGTCTTGCTGCACCGCATGATGTGTCAGTTCCATGACGCTGCTACGTTTCGTGTCCCCCGGTGTCATATCTTGATCGGCACCCTCGACCGCCAGTAGCAGTGATTGCAAGGGATTTTCATGACGCACAGGCTGAATGTTAAAAAGACACCGGTTACCTTGACCGCCAGCGCGCTGGCCAGTGCCGTGCTACTGGCTCTGGCCGGCCCCGCTGCCGCACAGGACACCGCCGCGGCCAACCCCACCGAACTGGATGCGGTGACGGTGACCGGCTACCGCGCCAGCGTGGAGAAGGCGCTGGACATCAAGCGCTCGGAGAAGGGCATGGTCGATGCGGTGGTGGCCGAGGACATCGCCAACTTCCCCGATCTCAACCTGGCCGAATCGCTGCAGCGCATCCCCGGCGTGACCATCACCCGCGACGCCGGCGAAGGCCGCAACATCTCCGTGCGCGGCCTCGGCCCGGATTTCACCCGCGTGCGCATCAACGGCCTGGAAGCGCTGACCACCGTCGGCGGCTCCGACCAGTCCGGCGGCACCAACCGCAGCCGTGGTTTCGACTTCAACGTGTTCGCCTCGGACCTGTTTTCGCAGCTGATCGTGCGCAAGACCGCCTCGGCCGACGTGGAAGAGGGCTCGCTGGGCGCCACCGTGGACCTGCGCACCGCGCGCCCTTTCGACTACGACGGCTTCACCTTCGCGGCGAGCGGGCAGGGCAGCTTCAATGATCTTTCCGAGAAGGCCAGCCCGCGTGCGGCCGCGCTGATCGCCGATACCTGGGCCGACGGGCGCTTCGGTGGCCTGCTGTCGGTGGCCTATTCCGAACGCCGCGTGCGCGAGGAAGGCAGCAACACCGGCCGCTGGTACAGCGCCAGCAGTAACGGTGGCTTCAGCCCCAGCTCGCCGTTCACCGCCGGCCTGGCCGATGGCGTGTGGCACCCGTATTTCCCGCGTTACACGCTGCTGGAACACGACCAGAAGCGCCTGGGCGTGACCGCATCGCTGCAGTGGAAGCCGACCGACAACACCGAGTTCGCGCTGGACGCGCTGTATTCGAAGATCGATACCGTGCGCAGCGAGAAGTACATCGAGGCGATCTCGTTTGCCTACTCGGCGCAGAAGCAGAACATGGTGCTGCGCGACGGCTACATCGACCCCACTTCCGGCGCGCTGCTGTACGGCCTGTTCGATGGCGCCGGCGTGCGCTCCGAACAGCGTCGTGATGAGTGGAGCACCGAGTTCAAGCAGGTGTCATTGAGTGGCGAACATCGCTTCAGCGATGCGTTCAAGGTCAATCTGCTGGTCGGCCACTCGAAATCCGAGCACGCCAACCCGGTGCAGACCACGCTGATCATGGACAAGGCCAACGTGTCCGGCTACAGCTACGATTTCCGCGACAGCGTCACCCGCCCAACCTTCAACTACGGCATCGACCCCACCGACACCAGCGGCTGGACCCTGGCCGAAGTGCGCCTGCGCCCGCAGTACGCCAGCAACAGCTTCGACAACGGCGCGCTGGATTTCACCTGGAACTTCGGCCCGTCGTTCACCCTGCGGGGCGGCCTGCTCGCCAAGGACTATACGTTCGACACCAGCGAGTACCGCCGGCGGAGCGAAACCGTGGTGCCGGCCTTCGCCGATGGCAGCTACACCGTGCCGGCGGCACTGGTGGACATCGCCCGCCTGGGCGGCGTGGCCGGCTCGCCCGATGCCTGGGCCGTGCCCGACCTGGCCGCGTTGTCGCAGCTGCTGGGCATCTACAGCGGGCAGGGCATCTACCAGCTGTACGAACGCAACGCGACCCGCCGCAGCGTGGAAGAACGTGACCGCGGCGCGTGGCTGATGGGCGAGTTCGGCTTCGATGTCGGCAGCGTGCCGGTGTCGGGCAACGTGGGCGTGCGCCGGGTCAAGACCACCCAGTCCTCCACTGGCTACTCCACCGTGGATGGCGCGATGGTGCTGACCCATGTCTCGCGCGACTACACCGATACGCTGCCGTCGCTGAACCTGGTGGCCGAGCTGGCACCGGACCTGATGCTGCGCTTCGGTGCGGCCAAGGTGATGGCACGCCCCGGCCTGTCCTCGCTGACCCCGGGTACGACGCTGAGCCTGTCCAGCGGCCACCGCTACGTCAACGGCGGCAACCCGAACCTGGACCCGATCCGCGCACGCACGCTGGACCTGGGCGTGGAGTGGTACTTCCAGGAAGGCGGACTGCTCGGCCTGGCGCTGTTCCACAAGGACATCGAAAGCTTCGTGCAGGGCACCAGCACGGTCATGCCGTTCAGTGCCAGCGGCCTGCCGGCCAGCCTGCTCGATGGCACCGGCGTGTCGCCCAATGAAGACTTCACCTTCACCCGTCCGTTGAATACGCCCGGTGGCGACCTCAAGGGGGCCGAGTTCAACTATGTGCAGCCCTTCAGCTTCCTGCCGGGGCGCTGGAGCAACCTGGGCCTGCAGCTGAACTACACCTGGGTCGATTCGCAGATCCAGTACCTGACCTCCACCGGTGCGGCCTCGCTGAAGACCGACCTGACCGGCCTGTCGAAGAATTCGTACAACAGCACGCTGTTCTACGAAGGCGAGAAGCTGGGTGCGCGCGTGTCCTACACCCATCGCGACGGCTATTACACCCAGGTGCCGGCCAGCGTGCAGGGCTTCAGTTTCCACGGCATGGATGCGGTGGACACGGTGGATGCCTCGATCAGCTGGAAGATCGACGACCATCTGGAAGTCAGCCTGGAAGGCATCAACCTGACCAATGAAACCAGCAACGAGTGGGTGGGTACCTCGGCGTGGAAACTGCCGCTGACCTACACCCAGACCGGCCGCGAATTCCTGCTCGGCCTGCGCTACAAGTTCTGATCGTTGCCCCTGGATCGCGGCCGGGCTGCTGTGCCGGCCGCGCGTTGTCCCCTTGCCCGCAGGATGCCGCATGCCGCGCTCACGCTTGTTTTTCCTTCCCCTGGCCGGCCTGCTGATGCTGGCCGCACTGCCGGCTGCCGCGCGCGACTGGGTGGTGGCCGCCGATGGCAGCGGCGACTACCGCAGCGTGCAGGCGGCCATCGATGCGGTGCCCGATGGCAACCGCACGCGCCAGGTCATCGTGCTGCGCGAAGGGCTGTACCGCGGCGTGGTGAAGGTGCCGAAGGAAAAGAGCCGGGTAACGCTGCGCGGGGCCGGCGCCGGCGCGTCCATCCTCAGCTGGAACAACTACGCCGACCTGGTCGATCCAGCCACCGGCAAGGCGATGCGCACCAGTGGCTCGGCCACGGTGTACGTGTATGGCGATGAGTTCATCGCCGAAGACCTGACCATCGAGAACACCGCCGGCAACGTCGGCCAGGCACTGGCGCTGTATGCCGCACCGCCGCGCGGCGGCTTCCGCAACGTGCGCCTGCTCGGCAACCAGGACACGCTGTACACGCACGAAGGCAGCGTGCTGCACTTCAAGGACTGCTACATCGAAGGTACGGTGGATTTCATCTTCGGTGCGGCCACCGCGCTGTTCGATGACTGCACGATCATGTCGAAGGGCGAGCTGGGCTGGGTGACCGCAGCATCCACGCCGGAAGGGCAGCGCTTCGGTTACGTCTTCCGTCGCGCGCTGCTGCGTGGCGAAGGCGCGGGCACCGCCTACCTGGGCCGGCCGTGGCGGCCGTTCGCGCGCACAGTGTTCCTGCAGTCCAACCTGGGCCCGCACATCGTGCAGGCCGGCTGGCACAACTGGGACAAGCCCGATGCCGAACGTACCACTTACTACGGCGAGTTCGGCAGCGTCGGTGCCGGTGCCTCACCGGAGGAACGCGTGGCTTGGTCGCATCACCTGTCCGGTGACGAGGCCGCGCAGTACACCACTGAGGCGGTGCTCGGCAGCTGGCGGCCGTTCCCCTGACTTTGCATGGTTGGGTGGCTGCGCGTACGTCGGCCGCGCGGGTGCGAACTTGAGCGGCTTGAGAGGGCTGTATTCAGCGCCGGTTTTGCCGCAGGTGCGATTCTCGGAATCGTCGACAGGTTCCACGACGAAGCGTCCCATCGGTGCCGGTAGTGGCCGCGCGGGGCAGTCGTAGAATCGAATCGTCCGAGGCCCCTGCGGGTTTTCCTTCACCGGCCTCGTTCGCGTTGCAGCACCGTGCTGGCCGATGCAGTTCCGCGGCCGCACCGTGCGCCAGACGTGCGCTGAAAGGTCTGTTCCCGGGGAGGGGGCGATTCGGAAGAGCACACTTTTTGACTTCAGTGACCTGCACCAGGAAACAAGAATGAACGTCCGCGAACTCCTGCAATCCAAGAAAGAAGCTGTCATCACCATCGATTCGGAAGACACCATCGGTGCCGCCGCCCACAAGATGAGCGCGAATAAAATCGCTGCCCTGGTGGTGATCAAGGACGGGGTGCCGGTCGGCATCATCTCCGAGAAGGACATCGTGCGCAGCCTGGCCGACGACGGCCCGCAGGCCGGCCGCCGGGTGATCTCCACCGTGCCGACCACTGGCCTGGAAGGCATTGCGCCGGAAGCCACCCTGAAGCAGGTCATGTCGCTGATGACGTACTCGCGTCGCCGCCACCTGATGGTCACCGATGGCAACACGCTGGTCGGCATCCTCAGCCTGGGCGATATCGTGAAGAACCTGCTGGGCGAGCTGGAGCTGGAAAAGGCCGTACTGCAGGACATCTACATGGCCGCCCACTGAGGCGACCGTGCAGGACGGACGAAGCCGGGCATTGCCCGGCTTCTTCGTTGGTAGCGCCGGGCCATGCCCGGCGAGCGCGCAGCGCGGCAATCAGAAGCTGACTTTCACCGAATCGGCGCTGTAGGTCGCCGGGCCGTGGTAGACCACTTCGATGTTGTTGCCATCGGGGTCGAGCACGAAGGCGCCGTAGTAACCCGGGTGGTAGGGCCGCTCGCCCGGCGCGCCGTTGTCGGTGCCACCTGCCGCCAGTGCAGCAGTGTGGAAGGCATCCACCGTGGCCGCATCACGCGCCTGGAACGCCAGGTGATGGCGTCCGGTCAGCTGGCCGGCGGCGGCCTCGCTGCTGGCGGTGGAAATGAACAGTTCGTCGGCCCAGAAATAATCCGGGCCTTCGCCGGCGATGGGGATGCCGATGGCATCGAACACAGCCTGGTAGAAGCGGCGGCTGGCGGCCAGGTCACGCACCACCAGCTGCAGGTGGTCGATCAGGCGCCCGCGATGCAGTTCCATCGTTTCCATGCGTACCTCTTCAGAAGGGGACCGCTCTGGTAGCGCCGGGCCAGGCCCGGCGGGCGCCTGGCGCGGCCGGTCAGGCGTTGGCGATGATCTCGACCCAGTAGCCGTCCGGGTCCTTGATGAAGGCAATGTTCTTCATGCGGCCATCGGTCAGGCGCTTCTGGAACGGCACGCCGAGGTCTTCGAAGCGCTGGCAGGCCGATTCCAGTTCCGGCACCGACACGCAGATGTGGCCGAAGCCGCGCGGGTCGCTGTTGCCGTCGTGGTAGACCGGGCCATCCTGGGTCTCGGTGCCGTGGTTGTGGGTCAGTTCCAGCACGCCCGGCAGGCCGGCCATCCACACGCGGCGGGTGGCATCGTCTTCCGGCACGGCCACGCCGGCCGGCACGTAGGCCAGGAAGTATAGGCTGAACTGGGCTTCGGCGAAGTCACGCTTGTCGATCAGCTGGTAGCCGAGCACGCGGGTGTAGAAGTCCAGCGAGGCGGTGATGTCCTTGACCCGCAGCATGGTGTGGTTGAACACGAAGCCGTGGGTCTCGGCCGGGGCCTGGGCAGCCACGCCGGGAACATCGCGCAGGGCGGGAAGGGTCATGGGGGAAGGTCCTTCAGACAAGGCCGTGATGGCCGGATGGCGTCATTCTACCGGCCGCCACCTGACGGCACTGCGACGTACAATGGACCGATCGCACCGTTCCGTCCTGACAACGATTGCCCGCCATGTCGCAGCGTGAATGGGTGGCCGCCGCCATCCGCAAGATCGAAGCCGATTTCAACCGTTCCGCCGATACCCACCTGATCCCGCTGGCGCTGCCCGGGTTCGAAGGCATCGACGTGTATCTCAAGGATGAATCGAGCCACCCCACCGGCAGCCTCAAGCACCGCCTGGCGCGCTCGCTGTTCCTGTACGCGCTGGCCAATGGCTGGCTGCGCGAGGGACGGCCGGTGATCGAGGCGTCCAGTGGCTCGACCGCGGTGTCCGAAGCCTACTTCGCGCGCCTGCTCGGCCTGCCGTTCATTGCGGTGATGCCGGCCACCACCTCGCCGGAAAAGATCGCCGCGATCGAATTCCACGGCGGCCGCTGCCACCTGGTCGAGCGCGCCTGCGACCTCAACTGCGATTCGGAACGGCTGGCCCGCGAGACCGGCGGCCACTTCATGGACCAGTTCACCTACGCCGAGCGGGCCACCGACTGGCGCGCCAACAACAACATCGCCGAATCCATCTTCAAGCAGATGGCCGAGGAGCCCAGCCCGATCCCGGAATGGATCGTGTGCAGCCCCGGCACCGGTGGCACCGCGGCCACGCTTGGCCGTTACGTCAGCTACCGGCGGCACGATACGCGCATTCTCTGCGCGGACCCGGAAGTATCGGTGTTCTTCGACGGCTACCAGGCCGCCGTGGCCGGCCAGCCGGACTGGCGCGCGCTGACCTGCAGCGGCGGTTCGCGGGTGGAAGGCATCGGCCGGCCGCGGGTGGAATCGAGCTTCATCCCGACCAGCGTCGATGCGATGGTAAAGGTGCCCGATGCACTCAGCCTGGCGGCGATGCGCCATGTCAGCCGCCAGATCGGCCGTCGCGTCGGCGGCTCCACCGGCACCAACTTCATCGGCGTGCTGCAGGCCGCGCAGTGGATGCATGAGGCTGGCCACCAGGGCAGCATCGTCAGCATCCTGTGCGATGCCGGCGAGCGCTATGCGCACAGTTACTACGACCCCGCGTGGTACGGCCGCCAGGGCATCGACGTGGACGGCGCCGACGCGCAGCTGGCCGCGGCCGTGGCCGGGCAGGGCCTGCCCGCATTGCCGTGGTGCAGCCTGGAAGCGTTGTAGACACAACGGGGCAGGGGCAACGGGGTAGAGTCGACTGTCAGTCGACTGCTCTCCGTTCAGATCGCGAAACCCTCGCGAAAGCCGGCCGGTAGAGTCGACTGTCAGTCGACTGCTCTCCGTTCAGATCGCGAAACCCTCGCGCTGTGCGCGATAGTCGACTGACAGTCGACTCTACCGTTCACCGTTCACCGTTCCCCGTTCCCCGTTCCCCGTTCCCCGTTCCCGGTTCCCGGTTCTACGGGCCGCTCAATACCCCGCGTCCATGAATGCATCGAGCAGCGTGTCACGCAGGGCATCGGGCAGGGCCTCGATGTCCATCGCGCGGTCGTCCAGGTGCAGGTGCGGATCCAGCACGCTGGCGCGGCCCTGGGCCAGCGCCTTCAGCCACAGCAGCACGCAGATCACGAACTCGCGCTCGTGGCCGGGCTGCAGGCGGCTGGCACCGCGTTCGATCACTTCGAACGGGTACCACTCCTGCGTCTCGCTGAGCCGGCCCCTTTGGCGTTGCAGGGCCTTCAGCTGATCCAGGTGGCGCGGTGCATCGTCGCCGACATCGCACAGCGCGGCGATCCAGGACAGCTCGTCCGTGGTGGCGGTCAACGCCAATGAACGGGCGGATGACGCGGTGGAGCTTGGAGCCAGACCTTCCATGTGGGCCTCCTCATGACGTACCGCTGCGGTCTCCCCCGCAGTTCCAGCTTCGGCGCGGACCTGTAAGGCCGACGTGAATGCCGGGGTTCGGTGGAAAGCTCCATCCACGCATGGCGTGGATCTACTGGAGATGCCCCTTGTCTGGCGGCCCGGCCAGCGCCATATGAACAGGGATGCCCGCCTGCCGGGCCCGTTTCCTTGGAGATCTGCCGTGACCGATGCCAACCCCCTGCTCGATGCTTCCGGCCTGCCGCCCTTCGAGGCGATCCGCCCCGAGCACGTGGCGCCGGCGCTGGACGTGCTGCTGGCCGACGCCGAAGCAGCCGTCAAAACGGCAGAGCAGGTGCAGCCGGTGCGCTGGGAGACCTTCGTGACCCCGCTGGACGATGCCACCGAACGCCTGTGGCGCGCCTGGGGCCTGGTCGGCCACCTGCAGGGCGTGGTCAACACCCCAGAGCTGCGCGAGGCCTACAACAGCAACCTGCCGCGGGTGACCCGCTTCGCCAGCGCGCTGGGCCAGAACCTGGCGCTGTACCGCCAGTACCAAGCGCTGGCCGCCAGCCCGGAAGCGGCCAGCTTCGATGAGGCCCGCCGCAAGGTGCTGGACAACACCCTGCGTGATTTCCGCCTGGGCGGTGCAGAGTTGGACGCCGACGCCCAGCAGCGTTTCGCCGCGATCAAGGAGGAGCTGTCGGCGCTGTCGGCCAGGTTCTCGCAGAACGTGCTCGACGCCACCGATGCCTGGTCGCTGATCGTGGAAGACGAAGCGCGCTTGGCCGGCGTGCCGGACGACGTCAAGGGCGCCGCCCGCGCCGCCGCTGAAAAGGACGGCAAGCCCGGCTGGAAACTGACACTGCAGATGCCGTGCTACCTGCCGGTGCAGACCTGGGGCGAAGACCGCGACCTGCGCGAGATCCTGTACCGCGCCAGCGCGCAGCGTGCATCCGAATTTGGCGATGAAACGCTGGACAACGGCGCCAACATCGACCGCATCCTCGCCCTGCGCGCTGAACTGGCCGTGCTGCTGGGCTTTGCCTCCTACGCCGATTATTCGGTGGCCACCAAGATGGCGCAGGACCCGGCCGAAGTGCTGGCCTTCCTGCGTGACCTGGCCGTGCGTGCCAAGCCATTCGCCGGCAAGGACCGCGCCGAGCTGGAACAGTTCGCCCGTGAGCAGCTGGGCATCGACAGCCTGCAGGCCTGGGACCTGGCGTTCGCCGCCGACCGCCTGAAGCAGGCGCGCTACAGCTATTCCGAGCAGGAAGTGAAGCAGTACTTCACCGAGCCGAAGGTGCTCGGCGGCCTGTTCTCGGTGATCGAGCAGCTGTACGGCCTGCGTGTGCAGGAAGACAGCGCGCCGGTGTGGCACGAGGACGTGCGCTTCTTCCGCCTGGTCGATGGGCAGGGCGCGCTGGTGGGCCAGTTCTACCTCGACCTGTACGCGCGCGAAGGCAAGCGCGGTGGTGCGTGGATGGATGATTGCCGCAACCGCCGCGAGCGTGCCGATGGCAGCGTGCAGACGCCGCTGGTCTACCTGGTGTGCAACTTCGGCCGCGGCGCCAACGGCAAGCCGGCCACCTTCAGCCACAACGAAGTGACCACGCTGTTCCATGAAATGGGCCACGGCCTGCACCAGCTGCTGACCCGCATCGGCGAACTCGGCGTGGCCGGCATCAACGGCGTGGAGTGGGATGCGGTGGAGCTGCCCAGCCAGTTCATGGAGAACTTCTGCTGGGAATGGGACCACCTGCAGGGCATGACCGCGCACGTGGACACGGGCGAGCCGCTGCCGCGCGCGCTGTACGAGCGCATGCTGGCGGCGCGCAATTTCCACAGCGGCATGGCCACCGTGCGCCAGCTGGAATTCGGCCTGTTCGACATGCTGATCCACAGCCAGTTCGAACCGGCGCAGGACAGCGTGCTGGCGCTGCTGGATCGCGTGCGCAGCGAAGTGGCGGTGAACCATCCGCCGGCCTGGAATCGCTTCCCGCACCAGTTCAGCCACATCTTCGCTGGCGGCTATGCGGCCGGTTACTACAGCTACAAGTGGGCCGAGGTGCTCAGCGCCGATGCCTATGCGGCGTTCGAAGAAGCGCCGGAGGCGATGGCTGAAACTGGTGCGCGCTTCCGCGACGAGATCCTCTCGCGCGGCGGCAGCCGTCCGGCGGCTGAGAACTTCAAGGCGTTCCGCGGCCGCGCGCCGCAGATCGACGCGTTGCTGCGCCATTCGGGCATGGCGTAAACGCAAAAAAACGCCGTGCATCCGGGTAGCGCCGGGCCATGCCCGGCGAGCGCGCGGCGCAGCGCGGCGCGGCAAAAAGAGCCGCCGGGCATGGCCCGGCGCTACCGCGCAGCGGTCATTCGGCGTAGATCATCTTCCGGGTCATGCCGCCGTCGACGATGAAATCCTGGCCGGTGCTGAAGCCGGACAGCGACGACAGCAGGTACACCGCCAGTGCGCCGATGTCCTCGGGTTCGCCCACGCGGCCGACCGGGTGCTGGCCGTGGTCGGTGGCCGAATAGTCCGGCGCATGCCGGCGCGAGGGCGCCTGCCAAGCCGTGGTGGCGATCCAGCCGGGGCTGATGCTGTTCACCCGCACCGCGGGGCCAGCGCTGATCGCCAACGCATGGGTGAAGGCCACCAACCCACCCTTGGCCGCGGCATAGGCTTCGCTGTTCGCTTCGGACTGCCAGGCGCGGGTGGAGGCGACGTTGATGATCGAACCGGCCGCACTGGCCGCAAGTGCCGGCAGTGCGTGCTTGCTGCACAGGAACGCGCCATGCAGCGAGGACAGCCGCCGCTGCCACTCGTCCCACTCCATCTCCTGCAGCTCTGTGCCGTGCGGGCCGGCGATGCCGGCGTTGTTGACCAGGCCATCGATGCGGCCGAAACGCTGCTGCGCCGCGCCGATGAAGTCGCGCACGCTGGCTTCGTCGGCGATGTCCAGGCGCTGGAACGCGGCATCGTCGCCACGCTGCCATTCGTCCAGGCAGGCCTGGCCTGCTTCCACGTCCAGATCGCCGATCAGCACGCGGCCACCGGCGCCCAGCACGGCCTGCGCCACGCCGCGACCGATGCCGTTTGCACCGCCGGTAACCAGCACCACCTTGTCATGAAGCGGTGCCGCCGGCCACGCGGCGATGGGCGGGGCCGCGCTCATGACAGGTCTTCGCCGCGCAGGCGGCGGTGCCAGCCGGCCACGCCGATGCGGTCCAGGGTCTGGATGTTGCGCTCGACGATCACGTCCGGGTCCGGGAAGGCGTCCATCGCGCGTTCCACGCTTTCCTCGCGCAGCAGGTGCAGGGTGGGGAAGGGCGCGCGGTTGGTGTAGTTGCTGGCATCGTCGGCGGCCACGCCATCGAACTGGTAGTCCGGGTGGAAGCTGGCCACCTGCAGGATGCCCTGCAGGTCAAGTGCCTCGATGGCGGCGTCGGCGTTGTCGAGGAAATCGTTGTAGTCGAGGAAATCGGTCAGCACCTGCGGGTGCACGATCAGGGTGGTGTCGATCTGCTCGGCGGGGGTGTCGCGCAGCAGCACCAGTTCCTCGGCCAGCTGTTCAACCAGCGCCTCGGGCGTGGTCGCATCGCTGAGCACGAAGCGTACCTGGTCCTTCACGTAAACCGCCTTGGCGAACGGGCACAGGTTCAGGCCGATCACGATGCGCTCCAGCCACAGGCGGGTGGCGGCGATCGGGTCATCGGTGGGCAGGGCGGGGTCGGTCATGGCGGGCGCTTCGGCTGGCGGGGGCCGCCATTGTAGGCAGTCGCCCGCGGCTGCGTTGTTCACTGTCCACGCACTGGACAGTGGCGATGCTGGAAAGTCCCATCCATTCAAGCCCTTGCCGGGATCGCACCGATGGCCGATTGCGTGCGCGGCGGGCCGGGCGTGCAATGGACGAACGACACAGGAGGACACCTCATGACTGCATCTTCCCCGTGGCTGCCGGACGAACTCTGGTCCGGCGCCTTCTTCGACGGCCAGTGGCAGGCCGCCAGCCAGCGCCAGCCAGTGATCGAACCGGCCACCGGCCAGACCCTGGGCGAGGTCGGCCTGGCCGACGCCGCCCAGGTCGCCACCTCGGCCGTCGCCGCCGCGCAGGCCCAGCAGGCCTGGGCCGCCGCCCCCTATGAACAGCGTGCGCAGGTGCTGCGCCAGGCCGCGCGCCTGGCCGAAGACAACATCGACACCCTGGTGGACTGGCTGGTGCGCGAAAGCGGCTCGACCCGCCTCAAGGCCGGCTTCGAGGCCAAGGTGACCATCAAGGCCTTGCACGAAGCCGCCGCGCTGCCTTCGCGCAGCACCGGTGAAATCCTGCCCTCCGAACCGGGCCGGCTGAACCTGGCGCGGCGCCGTCCGCTGGGCGTGGTCGGGGTCATCTCGCCGTTTAATTTCCCGCTGTACCTGGCCATGCGCGCGGTGGCACCGGCGATTGCGCTCGGCAATGCCGTGGTACTCAAGCCCGACCCGCGCACCGCGGTGTGCGGTGGCGCGGTCATCGCCCGCCTGTTCGAACAGGCCGGGCTGCCGGCCGGCGTGCTGCACATGCTGCCCGGTGACGGCGCCGCCGGTGCCGCGCTGACCAGCGATCCGCACGTGGCGATGATCCAGTTCACCGGTTCCACCGCTGCAGGACGCAAGGTCGGCGAAGCGGCCGGCAAGCACCTGAAGAAGGTCTCGCTGGAACTGGGCGGCAAGAACTCGCTGATCATCCTCGACGATGCCGACCTCGACCTGGCCGTCGCCAACACTGCCTGGGGCGTGTACCTGCACCAGGGCCAGATCTGCATGGCCACCGGCCGCGTGCTGGTGCACAGGAAGATCCATGCTGCGTTCCTGGAAAAACTGGTGGCCAAGGCGAAGTCGCTGAAGGTCGGCGACCCGGCACGCGAAGACGTGGCGATCGGTCCGCTGATCAACGCCACCCAGCGCGACCACGCCGCCCGCGTGGTGGCTGACGCGGTCAAGGCCGGCGCCACGCTGGAAGCCGGCGGTACCCATCAGGACCTGTTCTTCGCGCCCACCGTGCTCGGCAACGTGGCCGCCGACAACCCGGCATTCCATGAAGAAATCTTCGCGCCGGTGGCCGTGGTGGTGCCGTTCGATGACGACGACCAGGCCGTGCAGTTGGCCAACGACAGCGAGTACGGCCTGTCGATGGCCATCGTGTCCAGCAACGTCGGCCGCGCGCTGAAGCTCGGCGAACGCCTGCGCACCGGCCTGCTGCATATCAACGACCAGACGGTGAACGACGAAGTGATCAATCCCTTCGGCGGCGTCGGTGCATCCGGCAACGGCACCAGCATCGGCGGCCCGGCCAACTGGGAAGAGTTCACCCAATGGCAGTGGTTGACCGTCAAGGGCGAAGCGCCCGCCTATCCGATCTGATCGAAGGAACCATCACGATGAACGACAACACCGCAACGCGTGAGATCACCGCCGCCGTGGTCCGCGGCAAGGAACAGCCCTTCGTCATCGAGCAGGCGCAGCTGCGCGGCCCGCAGGACGACGAGGTGCTGGTGAAGGTGGTGGCCACCGGCCTCTGCCACACCGACCTGATCGTGCGCGACCAGTACTACCCGGTGCCGCTGCCGGCGGTGCTCGGCCATGAAGGCGCCGGCATCGTCGAGGCCGTGGGCCCGAACGTGCGTGACCTGAAGGTGGGTGACCACGTGGTGCTGACCTACGGCGCCTGTGGCCACTGCAATCCCTGCCGCGGCGGCCACGGTGCCTACTGCAAGGATTTCTTCGGGCTCAACTTCGGCGGCGACGATGGCCACGGCCATACCGCCATCACCGATGCGGAGGGCCAGCCGCTGCACGACCACTTCTTCGCGCAGTCCTCGTTCGCCACTTTCGCCATCGCGCGCGAGATCAACGCGATCAAGGTACCCGACGACGCGCCGCTGGAACTGCTGGGCCCGCTGGGCTGCGGTATCCAGACCGGTGCTGGTGCGGTGCTCAATTCGCTGAAGGTGCGTTCGGGCAGCAGCTTCGCCAGCTACGGTGCCGGTGCGGTGGGTCTGAGTGCGGTGATGGCGGCCAAGGTGGCCGGTGCCACCACCATCATCGCCATCGATGTGGTGCCGTCGCGGCTGGAGCTGGCGCTGGAACTGGGTGCGACCCACGTGGTCAACAGCCGCGAGACCGATGTGATTGAAGCGGTGCGTGCGATCACCGGTGGCGGTGCGGATTTCTCGCTGGAATCCACCGGTCGCCCGGAAGTGTTGTCGGCCGGCATCGAGGCACTGGGCGGGCTGGGCATGATGGGCGTGGTGGGTGCGCCGAAGCTGGGCACCACGGCCAGCTTCGATGTGAACAACCTGCTGCTGGGCGGGCGCAGCATCCGCGGCATCGTCGAAGGCGACAGCGTGCCGCAGGTGTTCATTCCGCAGCTGGTGACGCTGTTCCTGCAGGGGCGGTTCCCGTTCGACAAGCTGGTGAAGTTCTATCCGCTGGAGCAGATCAACCAGGCGGCCGAGGACAGCACGCGCGGGATCACCCTGAAGCCGATCCTGCGGATCGCGGCGTAACGCCCGGTAGTGCCGGCCGCTGGCCGGCAACACTGCAGTTGATGAGTGCCGGCCGTTGGTCGGCACGGCTGCGCGGCCGTGCCGTGCGCGGGTGTACTCTGCTTCCATGATGGCCACGACAGTCGGGCAACAACAGCTGGTCGCCGCGCGTGCTGCGTTCGCGGAAGGCGATGTGCAGTCCTTGGCGGTGTTGCCGCTGCCGCTGCAGCACTCCTGGCAGCGTTCGCGCGCGGCCGGGGTGCAGCCGGGGCAGGAGCCTTATTACCCGCCGCTGCAGGGCGATGGCCTGCGCCTGCGCGATCCCGAAGACCGCCGCCTCGCGCGCTGCGTGCAGCCCGAACTGGAACAGCTGTGGGCCGCCTTCGGTGGGCGTGGCTGGACGATGTTCTGCGCCAACCGCGAGGGCCTGGTCATCGCCCAGCAGGCGCATGGCCTGGAGGATGCGCCGCTGCTGCGGCCGATCCAGGTCGGGCGGCGGCTGGGTGAGGCCGAGATCGGCACCACGGCGCCAGCGGTCAGCCTGGCCGATGACGTGCCCGCGCTGGTGCGTGGCAACGAACATTACCTGCAGCGCTTCGCGCCGGTGTTCTGCCTGAGCGAACCGTTGCACGACCTCGATGGCCAGGTCTGCGGGGCGATCGACATCACCGGGCTGGGCGAGCGTGATCCGGCGCTGCTGCAGGGCTACTTCCGGCAGGCCGCGCTGGCCAGTGAGAACCGGTTGTTCCAAGGCCTGGCCGATGTGCACCTGCTGGCCGTGCAGCACGATCCACGCTGGCTGGCCACGCCGCTGCAGGGGCTGCTGGCGGTGCAGGATGATGGGCAGCTGCGTGCCGCCAACCGCGTGGCACGCCGCCTGCTGGGCCTGCCGCGCCGCGGGCCGTTGCCGCTGCTGTCGATGGAGACGGTGTTTGCCGGTGCCAGTGCAGCGCAACGGCGTCGGCTGCTGCAGCCGGGGCCTGCACACCGGGTGCGGCTGGGCGAGGGTAGTGCGGTATACCTGCAGCACCTGCGCGCACCGCGTGCGCCTCGCACCCGGGTGGCGGCAGCACCGATGGCCGTGGCCGACGTGCCATTGCGCCAGCAGCAGCGCGAAGCCGCACGGCGTGCGGCGCAGGCGGCCGAAGGCAATCTCAGCCTGGCCGCCCGCCAGTTGGGGATCTCGCGCACCACGCTGTACAAGCTGCTGCGCGATTAGTTGAGCAGTCCGCCGGGCATGGCCCGGCGCTACCGCTGTAGCCTGGGGTGCGCCGGGTCATCCATCGCGCGCCGTTCCGGTAGCGCCGGGCCATGCCCGGCGGCATCCATCAGTCGCGCGATCCCCCCGGTAGCGCCGGGCCATGCCCGGCGGTGGGTCATCAGCCGCGCGATCCCCCGGGTAGCGCCGGGCCATGCCCGGCGGCATCCATCAATCGCGGAAGTTGTTGAACTGCAGCGGCAGCTCGAACTTGCCGGCCTTCAGCACCGCGATGGCGTCCTGCAGGTCGTCGCGCTTCTTGCCCTGCACGCGCAGCTTGTCGCCGTTGATCTGGCTTTCCACCTTCAGCTTCGCTTCCTTCAGGGCAGCGGCGATCTTCTTGGCGATCTTCTGCTCGATGCCCTGCTTGACGGTGATCTTCTGCCGGGCCTGGGCCAGGTTGGTCTCGATGTCGCCAAACTCCAGGCTCAGCACGTCGATGCCGCGCGCGGCCAGGCGGGCGCGCAGGATGTCGTTCATCTGCTTGAGCTGGAACTCGGTCGGTGCGGACTGGTTGATGACATCTCCCTCGCGCTCGAACTTGGCTTCCACGCCCTTGAAGTCGAAGCGGGTGGCCAGTTCGCGGTTGGCCTGGTCGATGGCGTTGGTCAGTTCGTGGGTGTCGACTTCGGACACGACGTCGAAGGAAGGCATGGGCGCGGCTCCGCGGAATTCAGTGGCCACCATTCTATCGCGGCACCCGTGCCCCGCGCCCGACGGGGCACGCGGTCGGCGATAATGGGCCATGAACGCGCAACGCTCCCCTTCGCGCGCGGTGACCTGGATGGTCGCCGCCGTGGCCTGCTTCTCGCTGATGGACGCCGGCATGAAACAGCTGTCGGCCAGCTACCCCTCGCTGGAGGTCACCTTCCTGCGTGGCGCGGCCTCGCTGCCCTTCGTGCTGGTGTGGGTGCTGGCCAGTGCCGGCCCGCGCTCACTCATTCCGCGCCGCTGGGGCCTGCACCTGCTGCGCGGCGGCCTGGGCATGGCGATGATCGGCTGCTTCGTTTATGCGTTGCGCGACCTGCCGCTGTCCACCGCCTACAGCATCTACTTTGTGGCCCCGCTGCTGATCGCCGCGCTGTCGGTGCCGCTGCTGGGCGAGCGGGTCGGGCCGCGCCGCTGGGTGGCCATCGGCGTCGGCCTGCTGGGCGTGATCGTGGTGCTGCGCCCGGGCGTGGAGGGCTTCATTTCCATCCCCGGCCTGATGGTGCTGGCCGCCGCCACCGCCTATGCCATCGCCGCGATCACCGTCAGCCTGCTGACTCGCACCGACACTTCGCAGTCGATGGTGGTCTGGTTCCTGGTCATCATGGCCATCGGTGCCGGCCTGCTGGCCTTGCCCGGCTGGGTGCCGCTGCAGCTGGCGCATGCGCCGCTGATCGCCGGCATGGGCCTGGCCGGCGCGCTGGGCCAGATCGCCCTGACCCGCGCCTTCCAGCTGGGCGAGGCGTCGATGATCGCGCCGCTGGAGTACAGCGGCCTGGTCTGGGTGATCGGTTGGGACCTGGCCTTCTGGGGCCAGCTGCCGGACGCCTGGACCTGGGCCGGCGCGGCGATCATCGTGGCCTCGGGCCTGTACCTGCTGCATCGCGAGCGCCTGAACCGGGTGCAGCCGCCGAAGCCGCTGGATCATCCGTAGAGTCGAGCGTGCTCGACTGTTTCGGTGGCCGGACGGAAAGCAGTCGAGCAAGCTCGACTCTACCGACCCCCACCGTCATCCCCGGTACACGCGTCTTAGAACCAAAAGGAATAACATTCTGGCCCAAGGCGCAGGCGCGCAACCGCCGGCGCTGGTAGGCTGCACGCCCCTTCCATCGCTCTGCCGGTGAGCCACGCCCGTGATCGAGTTCCAGCGCCTGCACAAATCCTATGCCGTTGCCGGCCGCCAAGTGAGCGCGCTGCAACCGCTGGACCTGACCATCGAGGCCGGCGAAGTGTTCGGCATCATCGGCCATTCCGGCGCGGGCAAGTCGACCCTGATCCGCATGATCAACCGCCTGGAAGAACCCAGCGGTGGGCGCCTGCTGATCGGCGGCGAGGACATCACCGCGCTGGATGCGGATGGGCTGCGCGCGCTGCGCCGGCGAATCGGCATGATCTTCCAGCACTTCAACCTGCTGTCCTCGCGTACCGTGGCTGGCAACGTGGCGTTCCCGCTGGAACTGGGTGGCATGCCCAAGGCCGAGATCGACGCGCGCGTGGCCGAGCTGCTGCAGACCGTCGGCCTGCAGGACCACGCGGCGAAGTATCCGGCGCAGCTGTCCGGCGGCCAGAAGCAGCGCGTTGGCATCGCCCGTGCGCTGGCCACCCGCCCGCAGATCCTGCTATGCGATGAAGCCACCAGTGCGCTCGACCCGCAGACTACGGCCTCGGTGCTGTCGCTGCTGTCAAAGATCAACCGCGAGCTGGGCCTGACCATCGTGCTGATCACCCACGAGATGGATGTGATCCGCCGCGTCTGCGACCGCGTGGCGGTGCTCGATGCGGGTGATCTGGTGGAAACCGGCCCGGTCACCCAGGTCTTCCTGCACCCGCAGCACCCGACCACGCGCCGTTTCGTCAGCGAATCGGAGCATGTGGACGAGGGCACGCTGCACCGCGATTTCGACGTGGTCGGTGGCCGCATCGTGCGCCTGACCTTCCTCGGCGGCGATACCTACGAACCGCTGCTGGGCAGCGTTGCGCGGCAGACCGGCGTCGACTACAACATCCTGTCCGGCCGCATCGACCGGATCAAGGACACCCCGTATGGCCAGCTGGTGGTCGCCCTGGTGGGCGGTGACCAGTCCGCCGCGCAGGCCGCGTTCGTGGCCGCCGGCGTGCACGTTGAGGAACTGCGTCGATGATCGTCGCTACTGCTGAGGGCTTCTTCCGCCACCTGGATGCGGACAAGTGGGTGGATATCGGCAAGGCCACCATCGAGACGCTGCTGATGATGGCCGGCTCGCTGCCGCTGACCCTGGCCATCGGCCTGCCGATGGGCGTGCTGCTGTACGTGTTCGGTGCGCCGCAGATGAAGCGTCGTCCGTTTGCCTACGGCGTGCTGGCGATCGTGGTGAACCTGCTGCGTTCGGTGCCCTTCATCATCCTGATGGTGGTGCTGATTCCGGTGTCGCTGTGGCTAATGGGCCAGTCCATCGGTGTGCTCGGCACGCTGCCGGCGCTGGTGATCGGCGCCGCGCCGTTCTATGCACGCCTGGTCGAGACCGCGCTGCGCGAAGTGGACCGCGGCGTGGTCGAGGCCGCGCAGTCGATGGGCGCCACCACCTGGCAGCTGGTCACCCGGGTGCTGCTGCCCGAAGCGCGGCCGGGCCTGATTGCCGCCGCCACGGTCACCACCGTTGCTCTGGTCGGCTTCACCGCCATGGGCGGCGCGATCGGTTCCGGCGGCCTGGGTGACCTGTCCCTGCGCGAAGGCTACCAGCGCAACCGCACCGACGTGGCCCTGGTCACCGTGGTGGTGCTGCTGATTTTGGTGCAGCTGCTGCAGATGCTCGGCGACCGCCTGGTCGCGCATTACACCCGCAAGTAACACCGTGCCGGGCGGCGCCCGGCATCGTCCGGGTAGCGCCGGGCCATGCCCGGCGGCGGCATGACGCAATCGATCCATTGAAAACCTGAATCACCGAACCGGGACTGGCAGCACATCCAGTTGCTTGGTATATTCCGCGCGACGTAATACGTTTTGCGGAATGATCCGGTCCTTCCGTTGCAAGCACACCCGCGCCTTGTTTGAAGGCCACTGCGTGCGCGCCTGGCTGCCGATCAGACGCGCAGCCGAACGCAAGCTGCAGATGCTTGACTCGGCACAGACGCTGGCGTTCCTGCGCAGTCCGCCTGGCAACCGGTTGGAGGCACTGGCGGGCGACCGCAAAGGGCAGCACAGCCTGCGAATCAACGATCAGTGGCGGCTGTGTTTCATCTGGACCGAAAGCGGTCCGCAATCCGTGGAAATCGTTGACTACCACTGAGGCATTCGCCATGAAGCCAACCGACAATCGCATGCGGGCCATCCATCCCGGCGAGATCCTGCGCGAAGAGTTCCTCTCCCCACTGGCCTTGAGCGTGAACGCGTTGGCGAGGGCGTTGGATGTTCCGGCCACACGCCTGCATGCCATCGTCCATGGCGAACGTGCGATCAGCGCCGATACCGCTGCCCGGCTGGCGCGTCATTTTGGCGGCGATGCTGCATCGTGGCTGGCGCTGCAGGCGACCTATGACCTGAAGACGTTGCCCACACTCGGCGAGATCGAACGCCGCGTGCAGCCGCGGGCGGCGTAAGGCACGTCACGTCCGCCGGGCATGGCCCGGTATCGTCCGGGTAGCGCCGGGCCATGCCCGGCGACGCTTTTTCAGCGCACGTTCGGGACTTCGTAGCCCAGCTTGCCGACCTGGTCGGCGTGCTGCGGCACGCGCTTGAGCTTGTCGGTGTTCACGCCGTACTCGTCGCGCAGGCGCTCGGCCAGCTCCTTGTACAGCGCCTTGTCCATGTCCGGCTGGCGCGAGAAGATCCAGGCCATTTCCCGGCCCGGGTAGCCGATCATCGCCCACGAATAGTCCGGGGCGACTTCCAGAACGCGCGAATGGGTCGGCACGATCCGGTAGAACCAGGTGCGCCAGGCGTGGTTGCCGCTGTCGGCGTCGACGCTGGCACGCGCACGCACTTCCTGCTGCGGCGCACCGAAGCCATCGCGGTAGCGGTAGACGATGCCCACCTTGTTGTCTTCGCGCAGCGTGTATTCGTTGACGCTGGCCACGTGGCCGCGTTCGATGAAGTTCGGCACGCGGCCGATCACGTACCAGGTGCCCATGAAGCGCTGCAGATCGATCGGCGCACCATGTTCGGAGGCCCCCGATGCGCTGGCGCGCGGCAACGGCGGGTCGCTGGCGGCCAGCGCGGGGCCTCCAAGGGACAGAGCCAGCAACACGGCGCAGAACGGGCGGATCGAGGACATGCGGGAGCGAGCTCCATTGGGTGCCCAAGCATGGTCGACTGTGTGTGCTCGATCCGTCAATGGCGGTCGCAGTCTGTGAGAAGGGAGCGGGCCAAGCTCGCCGCCATCGAACCATCGAGACCGCCCATGAACGCTCGCTCTTCCCGTCGCAACCCTGCTGAACGCGACAGCTTCGCCTCCGACCGCCGCCTGTTGCGCAGCGTGCAGCAACTGGCCCTGGCCGGGCTCGCGCTGGTGCTGGTGTGGCCGGCCGCACGCGGCAGCAGTGTCTGGCTGGGCTGGCTGCCGCTGTGGCTGGTGGGCATGCCGCTGGCAGCCTGGTGGGCGCTGCTGGGCTGCCCGTTGCCGCTGCGGGCCTGGCTGCGCCGCCAGCGCCAGCCGGGCGTGCAGGCCCGGCGCCTGCCGGCACGGGCGCGGCGCGCGCGTACCGCTGCGGCCTGACCTTCGACACGGGGGCGGCCCCGGGGATCCGTGCTAGCGTTCCAGCGCTTATGACTGCCTGGAACCGCAATGTCACGATTCGCTTCCGCCTGCCTGCTGGCCGGCATGATGACCGCTGCTTCGGTGGGGACCACCGTGGCTGCTGAAGAGACCGACCGTTACGCCTGGCTGGAGGACGTCACCGGCGACAAGCCGCTGTCCTGGGTCAAGGAACAGAATGCCAGGTCCGAGGGCCGCCTGGCGCAGACCCCGGCCTTCAAGCAGATGGAAGCCAGCATCCGCGAGGTGCTCGATTCGGACGCCAAGATCCCCGGCGTGCAGAAGATCGGCGACTACTACTACAACTTCTGGAAGGACCAGCAGCACGAGCGTGGCCTGTGGCGCCGCACCACCCTGGCCGAGTACCGCAAGGCCTCGCCGCAGTGGGAAACCGTGCTCGACCTGGATGCACTGAACAAGGCCGAGGGCGAGAACTGGGTCTGGCACGGCGCCGACTGCCTGCGCCCGGACTACAGCCGCTGCCTGATCGCGCTGTCGCGCGGCGGCGCCGATGCCGATGTCACCCGTGAATTCGACCTGGCCAGCAAGACCTGGATCAAGGACGGCTTCTTCCGCCCCGAATCCAAGGGCGGCCTGGGCTGGATCGACCGTGATTCGGTATTCGTCTACACCGATTTCGGCGGCGGTTCGATGACAACCTCCGGCTACCCGCGCGTGGCCAAGCTGTGGAAGCGTGGCACGCCGCTGGCCTCGGCCAGCGTGGTCTACGAAGGCAAGCCGGAAGACATGTACATCGCAGCGATGCACGATGACACCCCGGGCTTCGAGCGCAACCTGGTCAGCCGCACGCTGGCCTTCTACAACAACGAGCTGTACCTGCGCGCCGACAATGGCACGCTGACCAGGATCGACGCGCCGAACTCGGCGGAGAAGGGCCTGCACAAGCAGTGGCTGACTTTGGAGCTGCGCGACCCGTGGACCGTGGGTGGCAAGACCTACGCCTCCGGCTCGCTGCTGGCGACCAAGCTCGACGACTTCCTGGCCGGCAAGCGTGATTTCGAAGTCCTGTTCACCCCGACCGCGACCACCTCGCTGGCCGGTGCCACCTGGACCAAGAGCCACCTCGTGCTGAACGTGCTCGACGACGTCAAGAACCGCCTGTCGGTGCTGACCCCGGGTGCCAACGGCTGGCAGAAGAGTGAGTTCGTCGGTGCGCCGGCCTTCGGCACCCTGGCCGTGGGCGCAGTGGACAGCAACGACAGCGACGCCGTGTGGCTGACCGCCACCGATTACCTGACCCCGACCACCCTGGCCCTGGCCGACATCGGCAAGGCCCCGGAAACGCTGAAGACCATGCCGGCCTTCTTCGATGCCGAGGGCAAGGTGATCGAGCAGCACTTCGCCACCAGCAAGGACGGTACCCGCGTGCCGTACTTCGTGGTGCACGACAAGGCGATGAAGCTGGACGGCTCCAATCCGACCCTGCTGTACGGCTACGGTGGCTTCGAGATCTCGCTGACCCCGAGCTACTCCGGGGGCATGGGCCGCGCCTGGCTGGAGAAGGGCGGCGTGTACGTGGTCGCCAACATCCGTGGCGGTGGCGAGTACGGCCCGCGCTGGCACCAGGCGGCGCTGAAGCAGAACCGCCACAAGGCCTATGAAGACATGGCCGCGGTGGCGCAGGATCTGGTCACCCGCAAGATCACCACCGCCAAGCACCTGGGCGTGCAGGGCGGCAGCAACGGCGGCCTGCTCACCGGCAACATGCTCACCCAGTACCCCGAGCTGTTCGGTGCGGTGGTGGTGCAGGTGCCGCTGCTGGACATGAAGCGCTACAGCCACCTGCTGGCCGGCGCTTCGTGGATGGCCGAGTACGGCAACCCGGACACCAGCGACTGGGAGTTCATCAAGACCTTCTCGCCGTACCACCTGTTCGATGCGAAGAAGAGCTACCCACCGGTGCTGTTCACCACCTCCACCCGCGATGACCGCGTGCATCCGGGCCACGCCCGCAAGATGGCGGCGAAGATGATCGACGCCGGCAAGGACGTGACCTACTACGAGAACATCGAAGGTGGCCACGGCGGCGCAGCCAACAACGCGCAGGCCGCACACATGTCGGCCCTGGCCTACAGCTTCCTGTGGGAGCGTTTGGGCGGCAAGTAAGCAGAACCGAAAACACCGCCCACCAGGGCGGCGTTTTTCGTTGGGCGTTCGTTGAACGGTAGCGCCGGGCCACGCCTGGCGGCTTCATGGCTGTGCGGCGCGATCGCCGGGCATGGCCCGGCGCTACCGGAATCGCTGCAACCCACGCGCAATCCGCTCCACCGCCTCCTGCAGCCGCGGCACTTCCTGCGTATACGCCAGGCGCACATGCTGGTTGGCGCGATGGAAGCCGAAATCCAGGCCCGGGGTGAACGCCACGTGCTCGGTTTCCAGGAAGTGCGCGCAGAACGCCTGCGCATCATCAGTGAAGGCGCTGACATCGGCATACAGGTAGAACGCGCCCTGCGGCTCCACCTCGATGCGGAAGCCCAGCTCGCGCAGTGCGGGCAGCAGGAAATCGCGGCGCTGGCGGAACGCCTCGCGGCGCTGCTCGAAGATCGCCATCGATTCCTCGCTGAAACAGGCGAGGGCGGCATGCTGGGCGATGCTCGACGCGCTGATGTACAGGTTCTGTGCCAGCTTCTCCAGATCAGGCACGGCCGCCGGCGGTGCCACCAGCCAGCCGAGCCGCCAGCCGGTCATGCCGAAGTACTTGGAGAAGCTGTTCAGCACGAACGCGCTGTCATCCACCTGCAGCACGCTGGGTGCATCCAGGCCATAGGTCAGGCCGTGGTAGATCTCGTCCACCACCAGGTGGCCACCGCGCGCATGCAGCGAGGTCGACAGCGCGGCCAGTTCATCGGCCGACAGCACGGTGCCGGTGGGGTTGGCCGGTGAAGCGACCAGCGCACCGACGCTGTCGGCATTCCAGTGCTGTTCCACCAGCGAGGGGGTCAGCTGGTAGGCGGTATCGGGGCCGACCGGCACCAGCTGCGCGCCGCCTTCCACCAGACGCAGGAAGTGGCGGTTGCAGGGGTAGCCGGGGTCGGCCAGCAGCCAGTGCCGGCCCGGATCAACCAGCAGGCTGCTGGCCAGCAGCAGTGCGCCGGAACCACCGGGGGTGACCACGATGCGTTCGGGGTCGATATCCAGCGCGTAGTGGCTGCGATAGAAACCGCTGATGGCCTGGCGCAGGGCCGGCAGGCCGCGTGCGGCGGTGTAGCGGGTGTGGCCGGCGGCCAGTGCGGCCTGGCCGGCGCGCACGACCGGCTCGGCGGTGGTGAAGTCCGGTTCGCCGATCTCCAGGTGGATCACATCGTGGCCCGCCTGTTCCAGCGCCTGCGCGCGGGCCAGCAGGGACATCACGTGGAAGGGGGCGATTTCATGGCTGCGCCGGCTGTAGCCCGGCGTGTGGGGCAGGGTGCTCATGCCGCCATGGTACGCCGCCGGCAGGGGCCGCCGCAGCGGTGGTAGAGTCGAGCTTGCTCGACTGCGGCTGCGGTCAGTCGAGCAAGCTCGACTCTACCTGCGCCACGGACGCCATTGCGTAACCGCACAAGGAGCCCTATCTCATGAAATCCACCCTCTGCCTGTTGCTTGCCAGCCTGATGACCAGCACCGTTACCGCCGCCACCCCGCCCGTTCCGCCGGATGCCGCCAAGCACCCGCACGAGGTCAAGGCGCCGTTCGGCGCTACCCGCACCGACGACTATTACTGGCTGCGCGACGACAAGCGCGAAAACAAGGACATGCTGGCCTACCTGCAGGCCGAGAATGCCTACACCGACCAGCTGCTGGCGCCGCTGAAGCCGCTCGAAGACACCCTGTACAAGGAGATCGTCGGCCGCATCAAGCAGGACGATTCCAGCGTGCCGGCGCGCGAGCGCGGCTACTGGTACTACAGCCGCTACGAGACCGGCCAGGATTACCCCATCCACGCGCGCCGCAAGGGCAGCATGGAGGCGGCCGAGGAAATCCTGCTGGATGTCAACGCGATGGCCGCCGGCAAGGGCTACTTCAGCGTCGGCGCGATGGAAGTCAGCCAGGACAACCAGCTGCTGGCCTGGGCCGACGATGATGTCGGCCGCCGCCAGTACACCATCCGCTTCAAGGACCTGGCCACCGGCAAGGTGCTGCCCGACGTCATCACCGGCAGCTCCGGCAACCTGGTCTGGGCGGACGACAACCGCACCGTGCTGTACGTCGAGAACGATCCGGAAACCCTGCTGACCGTGCGGGTCAAGAAGCACGTGCTGGGCACCCCGGCCAGCGCCGACTCCGTCGTCTACGAAGAGAAGGACGACAGCTTCTACATGGGCATCGGCCGTACCCGTGACGATCGCTTCATCACCATCGGCGTGCACAGCACCGTGTCCTCGGAAGAGCGTTACGCCCCGGCCAGCGACCCGACCACTTTCACCGTGCTGGCCCCGCGCCAGCGCGATGTCGAATACGATGCCGACCATTACGACGGCCGCTGGGTGATCCGCACCAACGATGGGGCGAAGAACTTCAAGCTCGTCACCGCACCGACCGATGCCACTTCGCGTGCGCAGTGGAAGGACTGGATCGCGCACGACGATGCGGTGTTCATCGAAGGCTTCGAGCTGTTCGACAGCTACACCGCCATCGCCGAACGTTCCGAAGGCCTGGAGCGCATCCGCCTGCTGTTCAAGGATGGCCGCAGCGACTACGTGAAGGCCGACGAGCCGGCGTATTCGATGGGCCTGGGCGACAACACCGAGGCCGACACTCAGTGGCTGCGCTACGTCTACACCTCGATGACCACCCCGACCACGGTATTCGAGCTGAACACCGCCACCGGCGAGCGCCGCCAGCTGAAGGTGCAGCCGGTCATCGGCTATGACGCCTCGAAGTACGAAACCGACCGCGTCTGGATCACCGCGCGTGACGGGGTGAAGTTGCCGGTGTCGCTGGTCTACCGCAAGGGCTACCAGAAGGATGGCAAGGGCGCGCTGTTCCAGTACGCCTACGGCAGCTACGGCATGTCGATGGACCCGTACTTCAACCAGACCGCGGTGAGCCTGCTCGACCGTGGCGTGGTCTACGCCATCGCCCACATCCGTGGCGGCCAGGAAATGGGTCGCGACTGGTACGAGAATGGCAAGCTGCTGCACAAGCAGAACACCTTCAACGACTTCATCGACGTCACCCGTGGCCTGGTGGCGCAGGGCTGGGCGGCCAGGGACCGCGTCGCCGCCTCCGGTGGCAGCGCCGGTGGCCTGCTGATGGGCGCGGTGGCCAACCAGGCGCCGCAGGATTACCGGGTGATGGTGGCGCAGGTGCCGTTCGTCGACGTGGTCACCACCATGCTCGACCCGACCATTCCGCTGACCACCAACGAGTACGACGAGTGGGGAAACCCGGAGCAGAAGCCGTACTACTACTACATGCTGTCCTACTCGCCCTACGACAACGTCAAGCAGCAGGCCTACCCGGCGCTGTTCGTGGGCACCGGCCTGTGGGACTCGCAGGTGCAGTACTGGGAACCGGCCAAGTGGGTGGCCAAGCTGCGTGACGACAACACCGGCCATTACCCGATCCTGTTCCGCACCAACATGGAAGCCGGCCACGGCGGCAAGTCGGGGCGCTTCCAGCGTTACCGCGAACTGTCCGAGTCGTATGCGTTCGTGCTGCAGCAGCTGGGCATCGTCCAGCCGTGATCGCGACAGGGTGCCGGGCACTGCCTGGCACCCTGAACCGGTATCCTTGCGGCCATGACCGCACCTGCGCCACTGCCTCCGGATGACACCCCGCCACCGCGCGTGGTGCGTTTCCGCTGGGCGTGGTGGCTGCTGGCCTACGCCAGCCTCGGCACCGGCATCGTCGGCATCTTCGTGCCGGGCCTGCCGACCACCGTATTCATCCTGATTTCGGCCTGGGCCGCCTCGCGCGGGTCCGAGCGCCTGCACACCTGGCTGCTGCAGCACCCGCGGTTCGGCCCGGCCATCGCCAACTGGCAGGCGCACGGTGCGGTCAGCCGCTACGGCAAGTGGATGGCCACGATCACCATGGCCGCGTGCGCCGGCATCATGCTGTGGTGCGTGCCGATCGCCTGGGTGAAGTGGTTTTCCATCGGCAGCATGACCGTGGTGGCGATCTGGCTGTGGACGCGGCCGTTGCCGCCGCCGGAATAAGGCTCCCGCCGGGCATGGCCCGGCGCTACCTGGGGCGCACGGTTGCGGTAGCGCCGGGCCATGTCCGGCGGATGCGTGGCCCTGCACCCTCTACCAACCGCTCAGCCGCCAATGGCTATACTCGGGCGCATGAAGATCCCCCATCGCAACGTCATCCTGATTCCGCTGGCAGCGGCCTCGCTGCTGTTCCTGTCCGCCTGTGGCAACAAGGGCCCGCTGGTACTGCCGCAGAAGCCGGTGCCGGTGGAAGAGACGGTCGAACCGGCCGCCGCGCCCGAAACCACCCCGGAAGCCACCCCCGCCGCGACCCAGCCGACCAGCGACGGCAGCCCCTCGGTCACCCCGGACCCGATCAGGCCGGTGGACGGTGGGGATGAGTAAGGCTGGCTCCAATGCCCTGCGCTTCAGCAAGATGCATGGTGCGGGCAACGATTTCGTAGTGATCGACCTGCGTGACGGCACGCCGCCGCCCACCCCTGAAGTGGCCGCGCGCCTGGCCGACCGCCACACCGGCGTAGGCTGCGACCAGATCCTCACCATCGAGGCCCCGCGTGCGGACGGCTCGGTGGCGTCCTATCGGATCTGGAATGCCGACGGTTCCAATTCCGAGCAGTGCGGCAACGGCGCGCGCTGCATTGCCGCCTGGCTGGTGCGCGAGGGCAGTGCCCAGGGCGAGGGCTTCGTGATCGACAGCCCGCTGGCCAGCCATGAGGTGCAGGTGCTGGGCGATGGCCGCTTCTCGGTGGCCATGGGCGTGCCGGCGTTCGAACCGGCGCAGGTGCCGCTGGTGGGCTTCGCCCATGCGCGCGATGAATACCTGATGCCGCTGCAGGGCGAGACCGTGCGCTTTTCGGCCGTGTCGATGGGCAATCCGCACGCGGTCATCGAAGTGGGCCTGGTCGATGCCGCGCCGGTCGAGCGCGTCGGCGCACTGCTGCAGCAGCATGCTTCGTTCCCGCAGTCGGTCAACGTGGGTTTCGCCCAGGTGATGGGCCCGGACCATGCGCGCCTGCGCGTGTACGAACGTGGCGTCGGCGAAACCCTGGCCTGCGGCAGTGGTGCCTGCGCCGCCGCCGTCACCCTGATGCAGCGCGGCCGCCTGCAGGCCGATGCACGCATCAGCCTGCCCGGTGGCGAGCTGCGCATCCAGTGGCCGGGCGAAGGCCAGCCGGTGGTCATGGCCGGCCCGACCGCATTCGTCTTCGAAGGGGAGTGGATCGCATGAGTGAGACCGTCGACAAGCTCGGGGGCCATGACGTCGCTGCGTGGTTGCGGCGCCATCCCGGCTTCCTCAAGCAGTTCCCGGACCTGGCCCTGACCCTGGTGGTGCCGCGCGATGACGGCCCGACCGCGTCGCTGGCCAGCTACCAGCTGGAAGTGCTGCGCGAGAAGAACCGCGAGCTGGCGCGACGGTTGGCCGACCTGGGCGCGACCGCCCAGGTCAACGAGCGGTTGGCGGTGCGCACGCATCAGCTGACCCTGGCTCTGATGAAGCAGGACAACGCCGCCGACACCCTGCGTGCGATGGCGGCCTCGCTGCAGGAAGATTTTGCCGGTGACCTGGTGCGGCTGGTGGTGCACACGCCGGTGGCCGGTCTGGAACGAGCCGAATGGCTGCAGGTGATCGCCGCCGATGACGCGCAGCTGGGGCCGTTCCGTGATTGCCTGAAGGACGGCGAGCCGATCTGCGGGCGCCTGCAGCCTGAGAAGAACGCCGTGCTGTACGGCGCGCGCAGCGATGAAGTGCAGACCACCGCACTGCTGCCGCTGCCGGGCATCGGCCTGATCGCCGTCGGCAGCCACGATGCCAACCGCTTCTACCCGGGCATGGGCACGCTGTTCCTGCGCATGATGGGCGATGCCCTGGTCGCCGGCCTGAAGCGCTTCGAGCGCTGAGCCGGGGCGCACGTCGATGAGCGCGGTACAGCACTTCCTGCAGCACCTGCAGGTGGAACGGCGGATGTCGGCGCATACGCTCGATGCTTATCGCCGTGACCTGGACGCGCTGTCGGTGTGGGTGGAACCGCGCGGCGTGGCGGTGGAGGCACTGGATGCCGAAACGCTGCGCCAGTTCGTCGCCGATGAGCATCGTCGCGGGCTGTCGGCCAAGAGCCTGCAGCGCCGCCTGTCGGCCTGCCGCAGCTTCTATGCCTGGCTGCTCAAGCACGGGCGCATCGAAGTGAGCCCTGCGGCGACCCTGAAGGCGCCCCGTGCACCACGGCGCCTGCCGCAGGTGCTCGATGCCGACGAAGCGGTGCAGCTGGTCGAGCTGGAACCGGAAGGCGAACTCGGCCGCCGCGACCGCGCGCTGCTGGAACTGTTCTATTCCTCCGGCCTGCGCCTGAGCGAAGTGTGTGCGCTGACCTGGCGCGACCTGGATTTCAACAGCGGCTTGGTCAACGTGCTGGGCAAGGGCAACCGCCAGCGCCGGGTGCCCTTCGGCCGCCCGGCACGCGAAGCACTGCTGGCCTGGCGCGCGGAAAGTGGCGGCGGCCCGGCGACGCCAGTGTTTCCCGGCCGCAACGGGCCGATCAGCCAGCGTGCGGTGCAGATCCGCATCCGCCAGCTGGCCCAGCGGCAGGGGCTGTTCAAGCACGTGCACCCGCATATGCTGCGGCACAGTTTCGCCAGCCACATCCTGGAATCCTCCGGCGACCTGCGCGGTGTGCAGGAGCTGCTCGGTCACGCCGATATCGCAACGACGCAGATCTACACCCATCTGGATTTCCAGCACCTGGCCAAGGTCTACGACGCCGCGCATCCGCGCGCGAAGCGTAAGCCGGTAGCCTGACCGTCCGCAGGGCATGGCCCGGCGCTACCGGTCGGGGTTGGTTGGGGCTGCGTGATCCGCCGGGCATGGCCCGGCACTACCGGTCGGGGTTGGTTGGGGCTGCGTGATCCGCCGGGCATGGCCCGGCGCTACCGGTGGGGGTTGTTTAGGGCTGCGTGATCCGCCGGGCATGGCCCGGCGCTACCGGTCGGGGTTGGTTGGGGCTGCGTGATCCGCCGGGCATGGCCCGGCGCTACCGGTGGGGGTTGTTTGGGGCTGCGTGATCCGCCGGGCATGGCCCGGCGCTACCGGTTCCGTGGAGCATCTCCGAGGTAGCGCCGGGCCATGCCCGGCAAGCGCAGCGGTATCTGTGCCTCCGCCCTGAACGGCAGCCACCCGCACAGGCTTGATCGCTCCCGGCGCTGTCCCCATCTCCCGTGAACAGCTATCGGAGGCCGCATGGACCCCAGTCAGAATCCCAATGTTTTCCACGCCACCACCATCGTCTGCGTGCGCCGCGGCGACCACGTGGCGATTGCCGGTGATGGCCAGGTCACCCTCGGCCACACGGTGATGAAGGGCAATGCGCGCAAGGTGCGCCGCCTCGGCCGCGACGGCCAGGTGCTGGCCGGCTTCGCCGGTGCCGCCGCCGATGCTTTCACCCTGTTCGAGCTGTTCGAGGCCAAGCTGGAAAAGCATGGCCAGCTGCAGCGCGCCGCCGTCGAGCTGGCCAAGGATTGGCGTACCGAACGCCGCCTGGGCAAGCTGGAAGCCCTGCTGGCCGTGGCCGACAAGGAAACCTCGCTGATCATCAGCGGCACCGGTGATGTGATTGAGCCGGAGGACGGCATCATCGCCATCGGTTCTGGTGGTTCCTATGCCCTGTCGGCCGCGCGCGCACTGATGGCGCACACCGAACTGGATGCGCGCACGATTGCCAGCGAAGCGATCGGCATCGCCGGCGACATCTGCATCTACACCAACCGCAACGTGGTGGTCGAGGAGTTGTGACGGGGAACCCGTCACAGGCATTCCAGATTCGCCGGGCATGGCCCGGCGCTACCGTCCGGGGCCGTTCGGTTCCGGCATCGTAGACAACGAATTCGTGAGCACATCCATGTCGAAGATCGAAGTTTCCTCCGCCACCATGACCCCGCGCGAGATCGTGCAGGAACTGGACCGGCACATCGTCGGCCAGCACGACGCCAAGCGCGCGGTGGCCATCGCCCTGCGCAACCGCTGGCGCCGCATGCAGCTGGTGCCTGAGCTGCGCAATGAAGTGATGCCGAAGAACATCCTGATGATCGGCCCGACCGGTGTCGGCAAGACCGAGATCGCGCGCCGCCTGGCCACCCTGGCCAACGCGCCGTTCGTGAAGGTCGAAGCGACCCGCTTCACCGAAGTCGGCTACGTCGGCAAGGACGTCGAGCAGATCATCCGCGACCTGGCCGATACCGCGGTCAAGCTTTACCGCGAGCAGGCCAAGGTACGCGTGCGTACCCAGGCCGAAGAGCGCGCCGAAGACCGCATCCTCGACGCACTGCTGCCGCGCCGCAGCGGCGGCATTGGTTTCGACCCGGAAGTGGCCCGCAACGAGCCGTCGGCGCAGGACAACGAGACCCGCATCAAGTTCCGCAAGATGCTGCGCAACGGCGAGCTGGACGATCGCGAGATCGAGCTCGACCTGGCGGCCAACGTCAGCATGGACATCATGACCCCGCCGGGCATGGAGGAAATGGGCCAGCAGCTGAAGTCGATGTTCGCCAACCTCGGCGGCGGCGCCAAGGCCCACAAGCGCACGCTGACCATCAAGGCCGCGCGCCCGCTGCTGATCGAGGAAGAAGCCGGCAAGCTGGTCAACGAGGACGATATTCGCACCGCGGCGATCGAAGCCTGCGAACAGCATGGCATCGTCTTCATCGACGAGATCGACAAGGTCGCCAAGCGTGGCGACAACGTGGGCGGCGGTGATGTGTCCCGCGAAGGCGTGCAGCGCGACCTGCTGCCGCTGGTGGAAGGCTCCAACGTGTCCACCAAGTACGGCACGATCAAGACCGACCACATCCTTTTCATTGCCTCGGGCGCGTTCCACCTGGCCAAGCCCAGCGACCTGATTCCGGAACTGCAGGGCCGTTTCCCGATCCGCGTGGAGCTGGGCGCACTGAGCAAGAACGATTTCGTGCGCATCCTGACCGAGCCGAAGGCCGCGCTGACCAAGCAGTACGAAGCGCTGCTGGCCACCGAAGGCGTCAAGGTCAGCTTCACCGCCGATGCCATCGAGCGCCTGGCCGAGATCGCCTTCCAGGTGAACGAGCGCCAGGAAAACATCGGCGCCCGCCGCCTGCACACCGTGCTGGAACGCCTGCTGGATTCGCTCAGCTACGAGGCGCCGGACCGCGACGGCGAAACCCTGGCCATCGACAGCGCCTACGTCGATGCGCACCTGGGTGAACTGGTGCAGGACCCGGACCTGAGCCGCTACATCCTGTAACGCCAGGCGGGGTCGGATCCCTCGCGTCAGCGAGGGCTCCGACCCCAAGTCCCGCAACGTAAAAGGCCGCCGAAAGGCGGCCTTCTTCGTTTGCGCGCACGGCATCCACGCATGGCGTGGATCTATTGCCGGGCCATGCCCAGCCGTTTTCCTTCCGGCGTGCATTGCATCGAACGCGGGCCGCGCTTCGCGCTCGCCGGGCATGGCCCGGCGCTACCAATGTGGGAGGGTCGCGGTAGCGCCGGGCCATGCCCGGCGGCAGCCACGGCTACGGCAGCGGCTCGGGAATCGAGCCCGGCACGAACACCCCTTCCTTCACGTAGGCGGTCAGGGTCATGTCCAGCGCGAGCATGCCGTCGCGCTTGAGGTCCATCAGTTCCGGTTCGACCATCGCCCCGTGCAGCACGCCCAGCACGGTGGCGTGCAGCATGCGCGCGGCGATCTTCGGGTCGGCGCCGTCGCGCAGCTGGCCCAGGTCCTGGGCGCGGCGCAGGGCGCGCTCCATCCGGTCAAGCGCATCGCGGAAGCCGGACTGCTGCAGCTCGGCCAGCGCGCGGCTTTCCGACGAGGCATCGCTGCGCAGCATGATTTCCATGGTCTTGCGCAGGCGCTCGTCCTCCGACAGTTCGATGAACGAGTAGATCATCACCGCGCGCAGGTCGTGGATCGGCGTCTGCCGTTCGTCGCTGGAGGTGCGCTCCAGTTCCTGCATGAAGGGCAGGTGCACCCGCTGGATGATCGCGGTCAGCACCTCGGTCTTGTTCTTGAAGTGCCAGTAGACCGCGCCCCGGGTGTAGCCGGCGCGGGCGCCGATCATCTCCAGCGTGGTCCGCGCCACCCCGTGTTCATGGAAGCAGCCCTCGGCGGCATCAAGGATGCCTTCGCGGGTTGCCTGGGTGTCTTCTTTGGTCTTGCGCGCCATGGGTCGGGGAGTGGGTACCAGTGCCGGTGAAACCTGACTGAATTGTACCGCTTTACAAACAAACAGTCATGTATGTATATTTCGCACCCATGCTCTCCGCCATGCATGTGCCTCAGCCCATGCTGCGGGGAGAGCTCCCTCCGCGACCACCCCAGCCGGCCTCCTGGCGCTCGGCAGTCGTATCAGGGCGCCTTGAGAATTCCCCCTTGTCGCGAGTCCCCAGCCCCATGCCCCTGACCCGAATCCGCCCCTTCCTGCTGTCGCTGGCCATCGCCGCGACCGTGGCCGCCTGCGGTGGCCAACCCGAACAGCCCCAGCAAGGCCCCGGCCAAGTGACCGTGGTCACGCTGAAGTCGGAAAGCGTGGGCCTGACCCGTGAACTGCCGGGCCGCACCACTGCCTTCCTGGTCGCCGAAGTGCGCCCGCAGGTCAGCGGCATCGTCGCCAAGCGCCTGTTCACCGAGGGCGGACTGGTGAAGGAAGGGCAGCCGCTGTACCAGATCGAAGACGCCAGCTACCGCGCCCAGGCCAACAGCGCCCGCGCCCAGCTGGCCCGCGCCGAAGCCACCGCTAATGCCGCGCGGCTGAGCGCCAAGCGCATCACCGAGCTGGCCAAGGTCGATGCGGTCAGCCAGCAGGATCTGGAAAACGCCGTGGCCGCGCAGAAGCAGGCCGAGGCCGATGTCGGTGCCGCCAAGGCGGCGCTGGACGCGGCCAACGTCACGCTCGGCTATGCCCGCATCACCGCGCCGATCAGCGGCCGCATCGGCAAGTCCAGCGTCACCCAGGGCGCGCTGGTCAGTGTCGGCCAGGCCGATGCGCTGGCCACCGTGCAGCAGCTCACCCCGATCTACGTCGACCTGACCCAGTCTTCGGCCGAGCTGCTGCAGCTGCGCCGCGAACTGGCCGCCGGCCGCCTGCAGGACAACCAGACCCTGCCGGTCACCATCCTGCTGGAGGACGGCAGCGAGTTCCCGCACAAGGGCGCGCTGGAGTTCTCCGAAGTGAGCGTCGACCCGACCACCGGCAGCTACGCGCTGCGGGTGAAGGTGGACAACCCCGAGGGCCTGTTGATGCCGGGGATGTACGTGCGCGCGGTGGTCGGCGGCGGCGTGCGCGCCGATGCCGTGCTGGTGCCGATGCAGGGCATCGCCCGCGACGCCAAGGGCGATACCAGCGCCATGGTGGTCGGCAAGGACAACAAGGTGGAAGTGCGCCCGGTGAAGGTCAGCCGCGCACTGGCCGACAAGTGGCTGGTCGAGGACGGTCTGCAGCCGGGTGACAAGGTCATCGTCGAAGGCCTGCAGAAGATCGGCCCCGGCATGCCCGTGCAGGCCACCGAGAAGGGCGCCGCCCCGGCACAGCCGGACGCCGCCCCGCAGCCTGCCGCCCAGCCGGCCGGCGACGCGAAGTAAGCGGAGAATTCCATGGCACGTTTTTTCATTGATCGACCCATCTTCGCGTGGGTGATCGCCATCATCATCATGCTGGCCGGTGCGCTGGCGGTGATGAAGCTGCCGGTGTCGATGTATCCCGAGGTCGCCCCGCCGGCCGTCGAGATCAGCGCCACTTACCCGGGTGCATCGGCCAAGGTGGTCGAGGACTCGGTGACGCAGATCATCGAGCAGAACATGAAGGGCCTGGACGGCCTGATCTACTTCTCCTCCAACAGCTCGGCCAACGGCCAGGCGACCATCACCCTCACCTTCGAAGCTGGCACCAACCCGGACATCGCCCAGGTGCAGGTGCAGAACAAGCTGCAGCTGGCCATGCCGCTGCTGCCGCAGGAAGTACAGCGGCAGGGCATCAACGTGGCCAAGTCCAGCAGCGGCTTCCTGCAGGTGCTCGGCTTCGTGTCCAACGACGGCAGCATGGATGCCAACGACATCGCCGACTACGTCGGCTCCAATGTCGTCGACACGCTGAGCCGCGTGCCGGGCGTGGGCAACATCCAGGTGTTCGGTGGCAAGTACGCCATGCGCATCTGGCTGGACCCGAACAAGCTGCACACCTACAAGCTGTCGGTCGATGAAGTGACCGCGGCGATCACCGCGCAGAACGCACAGGTGGCCATCGGCCAGCTCGGCGGTGCGCCGTCGGTGAAGGGCCAGCAGCTCAACGCCACCATCAACGCGCAGGACCGCCTGCAGACCCCGGAGCAGTTCCGCAACATCCTGGTGCGTGGCGGTACCGATGGCAGCGAGCTGCGCCTTGGAGATGTCGCCCGCGTCGAGCTGGGTGCGGAAAGCTACGACTTCGTCACCCGCTACAACGGCAAGCCGTCCACCGGTATCGCCATCACCCTGGCCACCGGCGCCAACGCGCTGGCCACCGCCGAGGGCGTGCGCACCGCGCTGGACGAGATGAAGTCCAGCTTCCCGGCCGGCCTGGAAACCGTCGTGCCGTACGACACCACCCCGTTCGTGCAGGTCTCGATCAAGGGCGTCATCAAGACCCTGATCGAAGCGATCGTGCTGGTGTTCGTGGTGATGTACCTGTTCCTGCAGAACTTCCGCGCCACCCTGATTCCGACCATCGCCGTGCCGGTGGTGCTGCTGGGTACCTTCGGCGTGCTGGCCATGCTCGGCTTCTCGGTCAACATGCTGACCATGTTCGCCATGGTGCTGGCCATCGGCCTGCTGGTGGACGATGCCATCGTGGTGGTGGAGAACGTCGAGCGCATCATGTCTGAAGAGGGCCTGTCGCCGCTGGAAGCCACCCGCAAGTCGATGAGCCAGATCACCGGCGCACTGGTGGGCATCGGCCTGGTGCTGTCGGCGGTGTTCGTGCCGATGGCCTTCATGAGCGGCTCGACCGGCATCATCTACCGCCAGTTCTCGGCCACCATCGTTTCAGCCATGGCGCTGTCGGTGCTGGTGGCCATCGTGCTGACCCCGGCGCTGTGCGCGACCATGCTCAAGCCGCTGAAGAAGGGCGAGCACCATGTCGCCCACACCGGCCTGCTCGGCCGCTTCTTCAACGGTTTCAATCGTGGCTTCGACCGTTCCAGCGAGACCTACCAGCGCGGCGTAAAGGGCATCATCCATCGCCCGTGGCGCTTCATGGGCATCTTCCTGGCGCTGGCCGTGGTGATGGGCGTGCTGTTCGCGCGCCTGCCCAGCTCGTTCCTGCCCAATGAAGACCAGGGCATCATGATGGCGCTGGTGCAGACCCCGGTCGGCGCCACCCAGGAACGCACGCTGGAAGCGATGGCCAAGCTGGAAGACCACTTCCTGAAGAACGAGGCCGACGCGGTTGAGTCCATCTTCGCCGTGCAGGGCTTCAGCTTCGCCGGCATGGGCCAGAACGCGGGCATGGCCTTCGTCAAGCTGAAGGACTGGAAGGAGCGCGACGCCGACCACAGCGTGGGTGCCATCACCGGGCGTGCGATGGGCGCGCTGGGCCAGATCAAGGACGCCTTCATCTTCGCCTTCCCGCCGCCGGCGATGCCGGAACTGGGTATCGGTTCGGGTTACACGTTCTTCCTGAAGGACACCAGCGGCAAGGGCCATGACGCCCTGCTGGCCGCGCGCAACCAGCTGCTGGGTGCGGCGGGGCAGAGCAAGCTGCTGGCCAACGTGCGCCCCAACGGCCAGGAAGACACCCCGCAGCTGCGCATCGACGTGGACGTGGAAAAGGCCAACGCCCTGGGCCTGTCGGTCAGCTCGATCAACACCACCCTGGCCGCGGCGTGGGGCAGCAGCTACGTCGATGATTTCATCGACCGTGGCCGCGTCAAGCGCGTGTACGTGATGGCCGATGCACCGTTCCGCATGAACCCGGACGACTTCAACGTCTGGTCGGTGAAGAACGGGCAGGGCGAAATGGTGCCGTTCAGTGCCTTCGCCTCCAAGCGTTGGGACTACGGTTCGCCGCGCCTGGAACGCTACAACGGCGTGTCGGCGATGGAGATCCAGGGCGAGCCGGCCGGGGGCGTGGCCTCCGGTGATGCCATGGCCGAGATCGAGCGCATCGCCAAGGACCTGCCGCCGGGCTTCGACATCGAATGGACCGCGCTGTCCTACCAGGAACGCCAGGCCGGTTCGCAGACGCCGCTGCTGTACACCCTGTCGCTGCTGATCGTGTTCCTGTGCCTTGCCGCGCTGTATGAAAGCTGGAGCGTGCCGACCTCGGTGCTGCTGGTGGCGCCGCTGGGCATCCTCGGCGCAGTGCTGGCCAACACCTTCCGCGGCATGGAGCGCGACATCTACTTCCAGGTGGCGATGCTGACCACGGTGGGCCTGACCAGCAAGAACGCGATCCTGATCGTCGAATTTGCCAAGGAGAACCTGGAGAAGGGCGCAGGCCTGATCGAAGCGACGATGCATGCGGTGCGCGACCGCCTGCGCCCGATCATCATGACCTCGCTGGCGTTCGGCCTGGGCGTGCTGCCGCTGGCCATCGCCTCCGGTGCAGGTTCCGGTGCGCAGCGCGCCATCGGTACCGGCGTGCTGGGCGGCATGCTGGTGGGCACCGTGATGGGTGTGTTCTTCATCCCGCTGTTCTTCGTGGTGGTGCAGCGCGTGTTCAACCGCAACAAGGGCAACGGGGGTGGCACGCCGCCGGCCCCGCGCGATGATGCTGCCCATGGAGGTTCCCATGAATAAGACCCCCCTGCTGCTGGCGCTCGTCGCCAGCCTGGGCCTGGCCGGCTGTTCGACCCTGGCGCCGAAGGACACCGCCGTTGCTCCGGGCATTCCGGCGCAGTGGCCGGCCGAGGCGAGCCAGGGCGAGGTCACCGATGTTGCTGCACTGGGCTGGCGTGACTTCTTCGCCGATGAGCGCCTGCAGCAGGTGATCGGCCAGGCGCTGGACAACAACCGCGACCTGCGCGTGGCCGTGCTGAACGTGGAAAAGGCACGCGGCCAGTACCGCGTGCAGCGCGCCGACCGCGTGCCCGGCCTGGCCGCCACCGGCCAGATGGAACGGCAGGGCACCAATGCGGGTGTCACCGAGCAGTTCACCGCCGGCGTGGGCGTGGCCGACTTCGAGCTGGATCTGTTCGGCCGCGTGCGCAACCTCAGCGAATCTGCGTTGCAGCAGTACTTCGCCGTGGCCGCCAACCGCCGCAACGCGCAGCTGAGCCTGGTGGCCGAGACCGCCACCGCCTGGCTGACCTACGGTGCCGATGCGCAGCAGCTGAGGATTTCCGAGGCAACGCTGAAGACCTACGAGGATTCGCTGCGCCTGGCCGAGGCCCGCCATGAACGCGGCGGCAGTTCCGGTCTGGAACTGAGCCAGACCCGCACGCTGGTGGAAACCGCGCGTACCGATGCCGCCCGCCTGCGCGGGCAGCTGGCCCAGGACCGCAACGCGCTGGCGCTGCTGGCCGGTGGCCAGGTCGATGCGGACCTGCTGCCGAACAGCATCGAACCGCAGCTGCTGGCGCTGGCCCCGCCGCCGGCGGGCCTGCCCAGCGACGTGCTGCTGCAGCGCCCGGACATCATGGCCGCCGAACACCAGTTGCTGGCGGCCAACGCCAACATCGGTGCCGCGCGCGCCGCGTTCTTCCCCAGCATCACCCTGACCGGCAGCATCGGCAGTGGCTCGGGCGAACTGTCCAACCTGTTCGACAGCGGCACCCGCGTGTGGAGTTTCCTGCCGAAGATCACCCTGCCGATCTTCCAGGGGGGCAAGCTGCGCGCGAACCTGGCGGTGGCCAATGCGGACCGCGATATCGCCCTGGCGCAGTACGAGAAGGCGATCCAGAGCGGTTTCCGCGAAACCTCCGACGCGCTGGCGCTGAATGTCAGCCTGGACGAGCAGGTGAGCGCGCAGCAGCGCCTGGTGGATGCGGCCGAAACGGCCAACCGCCTGTCGCAGGCACGCTATGACGCCGGCCTGGACAGCTTCGTGACCCTGCTGGACGCACGCCGCACCGCCTACAGCGCGCAGCAGACGCGCCTGCAGACCGAGCTGGCCCAGCAGACCAACCGCATCACCCTGTACAAGGTGCTGGGCGGCGGCTGGCACGAACGCGGGTAACTCCCGGTAGCGCCGGGCCATGCCCGGCGACGTTTCTTCGGGCGTTCATGGCGTCGGACGCATGCCGCATACGAAGGCGAAGGGATCATCGGTAGCGCCGGGCCACGCCCGGCGGCTTCTTGTCCGGCGTTGAAGGCATCGGACGCAGGCCGCACTGCGCGCTCGCCGGGCACGGCCCGGCGCTGCCAGACGCAGATTGCGGCGCTACCGCATCGGCCATCGGCACCAGGCAAACGGGTATTCATCCAGTTCGGTAGCGAGGCCCGCACGGATTGGATTGCCCAGGATGTAGAGCGCGTGGCGCCTCAACGCATCTTCATGGCGAACAGCGTGGTCGAAGTAGCTCGGCTGCCACAAGGGCGTCTCCACACCGAACTGCTGCCCTAAAAAGGCGGCTGCTGCGTAATTTCAACGTTCCCATCAAGCGGGCGAGCGTTCCCGCGCGCAACTGCATCAACCAATGAATATGATCGGGCATGATGACCCAGGCGAATGAGCGACTGAGCCCTTCGCGCTCCTCGAAGCGCAGCGTATCCACCAAGTATTCCGCGCAGCGAGGGTCTGCAAATACCGGGCGCCGCCTCAGCACCACAGTGGTCAGCACGTAGTACCCATCGATGCGGGAATCGCGGCCACGTTGGAGATGGCGACTGGACATTGGACCAGTCTGGGAATCAGCTCTCAGTCCCCCTATCGGCAGATGCCTTGGCAGCTTGTAAGGTTCTGCCGCACTCGCCGGGCATTGTCCCAGGCGTGCGGGGCTTTGGTAGCGCCGGGCCATGCCCGGCGGCTTACCTTTGAGCGTTCATGGCGTCGGACACAAGCCGCGCTGCCGCGCTCGCCGGGCATGGCCCGGCGCTACCAGAGCGTGGTCGTTCGTGGCGTCGGACACAGGCCGCGCTGCGCGCTTGCCGGGCAGCGCCCGGCGCTAACGTCTGCTGTCAAACCGCCTCATCATCGCGCGGCGCCGCGCGGCAGGAACGTACCCTGGCCAGCGCGTCGCCGGCTTCGCGGGCCATGCGCTCGTACTCGGCGCGGATTTCTTCCAGCCGCTCTTCGTCCATTTCTTCCAGGTCCAGCAACTCGTTGTTGGCCTCGGCCGTGGCGCGGATCAGCTCGTCCAGCTTGATCTGCATCGCCGCCGTATCAGAGTTCTGGGTGTGCTGGATCAGGAACACCATCAGGAAGGTGATGATGGTGGTGCCGGTGTTGATCACCAGCTGCCAGGTATCGTTGAAGCCGAAGACGGGGCCGCTGATGCCCCACACCACCACGATCGCCACCGCGGCCAGGAAGGTCCACGGCGAGCCGGTGGCGGCCGCGGCCTTCTTGGCGATCGTATTGAACAGGGTTCTTGCTTTCATCGTCGTCGTTCCAGCCAAGTGACGAAGATGATCGGCAGCTGCCCGTGCAGGGGCCGTGCAGCCGCGGGGAAACTCAGGCGCGCAGGCGCGGGGCGTCCTGCAGGCGAACGCGGCTGGTCTGGTAGACGTGCTGCCAGCAGCGGTCAACGAATTCGCGGGCCTGCGATTCGGTCAGGCGCGGCATGATCTGCAGGGCATACTGGGTCTGGAATGCTTCGTCGCGCTCGGCATTGCTCGCGCGAGGCTGGGTGATCAATGAATCACACGCGAACTTGATCCAGGGCACATATGAGCCGAACGAATTGTGCGGGAGGGCACCGTCAGCGTGCTGCCGGCGCCAATGATCCAGTTCGGCGTCTACGTCGATGACCGGCGGGATGGTGGGGACTTCAGCGTGCATGTCATTCCAATTCAGTTGGGTTGGATGAAGCGTCGGAACCGCAGTGTCGCGTAACAGTCAGTGCAAGCTGCGTCAGCGCGACGTGCAGTCGGTGTCGCCACCGCGCGGAGGCAATGGACGGGTGGGGTGGCGTTGAAGGCAGGAGCCGCTCGGCGAGGGACGGCAGGCATCGCGTCTGGATGCAGGCAGCCCGCACTGCGGACGTCCCTATATGCCGGGTAAGGCCACACGTTACCCCCGGCCTGTGATGAGCATGTCAGCAGTGCGCGGGGCGACGAGCGCATTCACAGGGAATGCCTGGGTTGGATGTGCCCAAGGTACCGCCGGCACAGGGCTGTGCCGGCTCTGAAGCGTTCATGTAGCTATGCGCGGAACGGAGACGAGGCGCTTATTCGCCGATGTCTTCGTTCCAGATGTCCGGATGTTGCGCAATGAAGCCGCCCAGCAGGTCCACGCATTCCTGGCTGTCCAGGTCGATCACGTTGACGCCGTTTTCGCGCAGCCAGTCGATGCCGCCCTGGAAGGTGCGCGATTCGCCCACCACCACGGTGCCGATGTTGAACTGGCGCACCAGGCCCGAGCAGTACCAGCACGGCGCCAGGGTGGTGACCATGATGGTGTCCTGGTAACGGCGCTGGCGGCCGGCCTTGCGGAAAGCATCGGTTTCGCCGTGCACGGACGGGTCGCCTTCCTGCACACGGCGGTTGTGGCCGCAGCCGAGCAGGCGGCCGTCGTTGTGGTACAGCGCCGCGCCGATCGGCACGCCGCCCTCGGCCAGGCCCTGTCGGGCTTCGGCGATGGCGGTCTGCAGCAGGGCCTGGTAGTCGGGCGTGGTGATCATGCGGGGCTCCGGTGGGTCATGGGCCGCCATGATAAGGCCCGGTTACCCCGCAGCGGCCCCGGCGGTGCGATAATCAGCGGCATGAGCGAATCCCCCTACAAATCCGGTACCACCCATTTCGGGTTCCGCGACGTGGCCGCCAAGGACAAGCAGAAGCTTGTCGGCGAGGTGTTCACCTCGGTCGCGCGCAGCTACGACCTGATGAACGACCTGATGAGCCTCGGCGTGCACCGGGCCTGGAAGCGCTATTACGTGGCCACCGCGCAGGTGAAACCGGGTGATCGCGTGCTCGACCTGGCCGGCGGCACCGGTGACATCGCCGCCCTGCTGAAGGAGCGCGTGGGCGCCGAGGGTTCGGTGGTGCTGGGCGACATCAACGCCGGCATGCTGTCGGTCGGCCGTGACCGCCTGACCAACCGCGGCTTGGTGCTCGGCCTGGATTACGTGCAGTGCAACGCCGAAGCCCTGCCCTTCCCGGACAACAGCTTCGACCTGGTGACGATCGCCTTCGGCCTGCGCAACGTGACCGACAAGGACGCCGGCCTGCGCGAGATGTACCGCGTGCTGAAGGTGGGCGGCCAGGCCCGCGTGCTGGAGTTCTCCGAAGTCACCGCCGACTGGTTCAAGCCGATCTACGACTTCCATTCGTTCAGGATCCTGCCGAAGCTGGGCAAGCTGTTCGCCAACGATTCGGACAGCTACCAGTACCTGGCCGAGAGCATCCGCAAGCACCCGCCGCAGGAAGAGCTGAAGGCGATGATGGGGCAGGCCGGTTTCGAGCGCTGCCACTACAAGAACCTGACCGGCGGCATCGTCTCGATCCACTCCGGCTACAAGCTGTAAAGCGTGTGGGGCCGCCAGGCATGGCCCGGCGCTACCTGTTCTGGTAGATGCCAACCTTGGTTGGCACACGCCCGCGCCGGGCGCCCCATGGCGCAGGGCCGGCCCACGGCCGGCCCTGCCCCGCATCACGCAGCGCGTCCGGGGCGAGGGAGAGGTACCATTGGGGTTTGATCCCTGTAACGGTCCCGATTCATGCGTAATCCGCTGATGCTCCTTCCGCTGGCCGTGGCCCTGGCCGCCGGCTGCTCCCAGGAGGCGGCCGCGCCCGCCGCCGCCCCGACTGCCGAAAAGGCCCCCGCCGCCCCCGTGAACGCCGAGAACCGCAGCCACGACGAAAGCTCGTACGCCGAGCCGGACAAGGTCGTCATCAAGGACATCGCGCTGGATCTGAAGCTGGACTTCGACCAGAAGCAGATCGGCGGCACCGCGACCTACACCCTGGAATGGAAGCAGAAGGACGCCCAGCAGCTGGTGCTCGACACCCGTGAGCTGAGCGTGTCCAAGGTCGAGGCCATCGCTGCCGACGGCGCGCGCAGCGAGCTGAAGTTCGAAGTGGCCCCGGTCGACAAAGTGTTCGGCAGCAAGCTGACCATCGAAGTGCCGGAACAGCCGGCCAAGGTGGAAGTGACCTACCACACCGCACCGACCGCCTCGGGCCTGCAGTGGCTGGAGCCGTCGATGACCGAGGGCAAGAAACTGCCCTTCATGTTCAGCCAGTCGCAGGCCATCCACGCCCGTTCCTGGGTGCCGCTGCAGGACACCCCGAGCGTGCGCTTCACCTACAGCGCGCACGTGACCTCGCGCCCGGACGTGATGGTGCTGATGAGCGCCGACAACGACCCGAAGGCCGCGCGTGACGGTGACTACACCTTCAAGATGCCGCAGCCGATCCCGTCCTACCTGCTGGCCATCGCCGCCGGTGACCTGGTGTTCGAGCCGATTTCCGGCCGTTCCGGCGTCTGGGCCGAGCCGACCATGGTCAACAAGGCCGCCAAGGAATTCGAAGACACCGAGAAGATGATCGGCGCCGCCGAAAAGCTGTACGGCGAATACCGCTGGGGCCGCTACGACATGCTGGTGCTGCCGCCGTCGTTCCCGTTCGGCGGCATGGAAAACCCGCGCCTGACCTTCGCCACCCCGACCGTGATCGTCGGCGACAAGTCGCTGGTCTCGCTGGTCGCCCACGAACTGGCGCACAGCTGGTCGGGCAACCTGGTGACCAATGCCAGCTGGAAGGACATCTGGCTCAATGAAGGCTTCACCACCTACGTCCAGGGCCGTATCACCGAAGCCCTGTACGGCAAGGAGATGGCCGAGATGGAGAAGCAGATCGACCAGACCGACCTGCTGGCCGAAGTGAAGGACATGAGCCCGGCCGACCAGGCCCTGGCCCTGCCGCCGCTGAACGAGCGTGACCCCGACGAAGCCCTGAGCCAGGTCGCCTACGTCAAGGGTTCGTGGTTCCTGGAATTCCTGGAACAGCGCTTCGGCCGCGAGACCTTCGATCCGTTCCTGCGTGGCTGGTTCGATGACCATGCCTTCCAGAGCGCCAACACCGACCAGTTCGTCGACTACCTGAAGAAGAACCTGCTGCCGAAGAACCCCTCGGCGGTGAGCGAGGCCGAGCTGAAGGCATGGCTGGACGAGCCGGGCATCCCGTCGTTCGCCACCAAGGCCCAGTCGCGCAACTTCAGCAGCGTCGATGCCGCGCGCATCGCGTTCTCCGGTGCGGGCAGCCTGCCAGCCAACCAGGTCACCGCCGAGTGGGGCACCCAGGAATGGGTCCGCTTCATCGACGGCCTGGGCACCACCCTGCCGCTGGACAAGCTGGCCGCGCTGGACAAGGCCTACCACTTCACCGGCACCGCCAATGGCGAAATCGCCATGCGCTGGTACCCGCTGGCCATCCGCAGCGGCTACGAGCAGGCCAATGACGCGGCCGCGGCGTTCATCGAGCGCGTCGGCCGTCGCAAGCTGATCATGCCGATCTACGCCGAACTGGTGAAGACCCCGAAGGGTCTGGAGCTGGCCAAGGCGGCCTTCGAGAAGGCCAAGCCGGGCTACCACCCGATCACCACCGCCTCGGTGCAGGATCTGCTGGCCAAGGCTGAAGCCAAGTAAGAAAACGCGCCGGGCATCCCCCGGCGCTTTTTTTGTAGAGTCGAGCCATGCTCGGCTGCTGTTGCTCCGGTAGAGTCGAGCCATGCTTGACCGCTGTTGCGCCGTTCGAGTCTAGCCAGGCTTCACCGTTGTTGCTCCGGTAGAGTCGAGCTTGCTCGACTGTTGTTGGAATGTCAGTCGAGCAAGCTCGACTCTACAGGGCAGTCGCAACCCGCAAAGGACTTCCGAATGAAACGTCTGATCCTGATCACCGCCTGCGCCCTGGCCCTGGCCGCCTGCAGCAACCCCGAGGAAGAGCGCAGGGCGCAGGAAGCCGCCGCCGCCGCCGCCCAGGCGCAGAAGGAAGCCAAGGCCGAGGACGTCGCCAAGCAGTACGACGCGGCCGTGGCCGCGCAGGACTGGGAACGCGCGCGCATCCACGGCGGTTCGCTGCTGGACCAGTACAAGGACACCGCCGCGGCCGAGCGCATCGCCGCTGGCTTCGATGACGTGAAGGCCAAGGGCGATGCCGCGCGCGACCTGCGCCGCATGCAGGCGCTCTGGCAGTACAACGAGATTCCGGTCGGCAGCAAGGGCAAGCAGGTTTCGGCCACCATCTACAGCAAGGAACGGGTGGACGTGGACGGCAGCGGCGCCAAGCCGGTGCAGCTGGTGTTCCGCGATCATCCCGAATGGAAACGCCATGCCTATCTGGTGCTGCAGGCCGGTGATTTCCGCTGCCCGCAGTGCACGGTGAAGGTGACCGTGGACGATGGCAAGCCGATCTCGATGGCGGCCTGGCGGCCGAAGACCGATGAGGCCATCGCCATGTTCATCACCGACCAGAAGGCGCTGTGGAAGCTGGCGCAGAAGGGCAAGTCGATCAGCATCGAGTTCCCGGTGAAGGCCGGTGGCACCCGCACGGCCGTGTTCGAGACCGGCGGCGTGGACACCAGCCGCATGCCGCAGTGGTGGAAGTGACGGCCACTGCCGTGGTGGCGCCGGCACTGTCGGCCGTGCGCCACTGGGTGTTCGACATGGATGGCACGCTGACCGTGGCCATGCATGATTTCCAGCGCATCAAGCGCGAGCTGGGCGTCCCGCCCAGCGCGGACATCCTCGTGCACCTGGCGGGCCTGCCGGGTGCGGAGGCGGCGCGGAAGCACGCCTGGCTGCTGGCCCACGAGCGTGAGCTGGCCGTAGGCGCGCTGCCGGCGCCCGGCGCGGTCGAGCTGCTGCGCGCGCTGGCCGCGGCCGGTTGCCAGCTGGGCATCCTGACCCGCAACGACCATGCGCTGGCCAAGCTGACGCTGGACGCGATCGGGGTAGGGGATCTGTTTGACGATGGCGGCATCATCGGCCGCGATGAAGCGGTGCCGAAGCCGTCACCCGACGGCGTGCAGCAGCATCTGCGGCGCTGGGGCATTGGTGCCGACGCGGCGGTGATGGTGGGCGACCACGCCTACGACCTGGACTGCGGCCGCGCCGCCGGAGCGCGCACCGTGCTGGTCAACCTGCCCGACAACCCGTGGCCGGGCCGCGCGGATTGGCATTTCGCCGATTGCCGCGCGTTGTTGTCGGCCTGGCAGGCCGCATGACCGTGTAGAGCCGAGCCCATGCTCGGCTGTTCTGCGGTCAGGTCGCGCCGACGCGCGAAAGCCGAGCATGGGTTCGGCTCTACAGAGAGCAGGCCGCGATTCGACCGGAGGTTCCGGCCGTGTCGACCAAGGTCGACACCTGCCAGAGCAGGTCCAGATAACGCGTCGGGTGGAGAGCCCCCTTGTTGTTCAAGGGGGCGCGCCGAAGGCGGGGGGACAAGGTGAAATGCGCGGGCAATTTGGTTACGCGCCCAGCGCGTAGCCAATTGGCATTTCGCCGATTGCCGCGCGTTGTTGTCGGCCTGGCAGGCCGCATGACCGTGTAGAGCCGAGCCCATGCTCGGGCTGCTCTGCGGTCAGGTCGCGCCGACGCGCGAAAGCCGAGCATGGGCTCGGCTCTACAGAGAGCAGGCAGCGATTCGACCCGAGGTTCCGGCCGTGTCGACCAAGGTCGACACCTGCCAGAGCAGGTCCAGATAACGCGTCGGGTGGAGAGCCCCCTTGTTGTTCAAGGGGGCGCGCCGAAGGCGGGGGGACAAGGTGAAATGCGCGGGCAATTAGGTTACGCGCCCAGCGCGTAGCCAAATTGCTGCTTGAACTGGTCGTGGAACTCTTCAAACGTGAAGCGCTGGTTCTGCGTGCCCGGGTGCTCGACCTTCAGCGCGCCCATAAGGTTCGCCATGCGGCCGATGGTCAGCCAGTCGTAGCCCTTCTCGATGCCGTAGATCAGACCGGCGCGGAAGGCGTCGCCACAACCGGTCGGATCGACCACGCGGCGCTCGTGCGCCGGCGGGATGTCGTAGCTCTTTTCCGGGGTGTGGATGACCGCGCCCTTCGGGCCACGGGTGGTGATGTAGGCCTTCACCCGGCTCACGATCTGCTTCTCGTCCCAGCCGGTGCGTTCCTGCAGCAGGTTCGACTCGTAGTCGTTGACCACCACGTAATCGGCCTGCTCGATGAAATCGCGCAGCTCCGGACCGTTGAACAGCGGCAGCGCCTGGCCCGGGTCGAAGATGAAGGGGATGCCGCATTCCAGGAACTCGGCCGCATTCTGGATCATGCCGTCACGGCCGTCCGGCGCGACGATGCCGAAGGTGACGCCCGGCACGTCCTTCACGTGGTTCTCGTGCGAACGCATCATCGCGCCCGGATGGAACGCGGTGATCTGGTTGTTGTCGTGGTCGGTGGTGATGAAGCACTGCGGGGTGAACATGTCTTCCAGCACGCGGACCTGGCTCAGGTCGATGTCCATGCGCTCGAAGTGCTCACGGTACGGAGCGAAATCCTGGCCGACGGTGCCCATCGGGATCGGGCTGCCGCCCAGCAGCTTCAGGTTGTAGGCGATGTTGCCGGCGCAGCCGCCCAGTTCGCGACGCATGCGCGGGACCAGGAAGGACACGTTCAGGATGTGCACCTTGTCCGGGAGGATGTGATTCTTGAACTGGTCCGGGAACACCATGATGGTGTCGAAGGCAAGAGAACCACAGATCAGAGCGGACATCGATGTAAGCCTATGCGGTGAATTTTGGGGGTGGCCAGCCGGCATCGGCCAGCAAGCAAATGGCGCCCTTGGGCGCCCGACGGCGCAAAGGTTACCTGCTGGTGCCGCTCAGGGCCAGAACCGGGTAATGCCCGATCAGGCCGAAACCCAGCCAAGTCGCGGGTTCAGCTAGTTTTTTCCTTGCTCGCCGGGGAGCGGGTTGCTAGGCTTGTCGGCCTCGAATTCTGCCCATTTTTTCGCCATCCCGCGGCGGGCACGACACCCCTCAGGACTCCTTCCTCAGATGTTCAAGAAACTCCGTGGCATGTTCTCCAACGACCTGTCCATCGACCTGGGCACGGCCAACACCCTTATTTACGTGCGTGGGCAGGGTATCGTTCTGAACGAGCCGTCGGTCGTGGCCGTGCGCCAGGACCGTGCCATCGGTGGCACCCGCTCGGTGGCAGCCGTAGGCGCCGAAGCCAAGCAGATGCTGGGCCGTACCCCGGGCCACATCACCACCATCCGCCCGATGAAGGACGGCGTCATCGCCGACTTCACCTACACCGAGGCGATGCTCAAGCACTTCATCAAGAAGGTGCACAAGTCCCGCGTGCTGCGCCCGAGCCCGCGCGTGCTGGTCTGCGTGCCGGCCGGTTCGACCCAGGTCGAGCGCCGCGCCATCCGTGAATCGGCCGAGGAAGCCGGTGCCCGCGACGTGTTCCTGATCGAAGAGCCGATGGCCGCCGCGATCGGCGCCGGCATGCCGGTCACCGAAGCGCGCGGTTCGATGGTCATCGACATCGGCGGCGGCACCACCGAAGTGGCGGTGATCTCGCTGAACGGCATCGTCTATTCGGCCTCGGTGCGAATCGGTGGCGACCGCTTCGACGAGTCGATCACCAACTACGTGCGCCGCAACCACGGCATGCTGATCGGTGAAGCCACCGCCGAGCGCATCAAGGTCGAGCTGGGCTGCGCATACCCGCAGGCGGAAGTGATCGAGATGGAAATCTCCGGCCGCAACCTCGCCGAGGGCGTGCCGAAGATGATCAAGATCAGCTCCAACGAAGTGCTGGAGGCCCTGCACGAGCCGCTGTCGGGCATCGTCAGCGCGGTCAAGCTGGCCCTGGAACAGACCCCGCCGGAACTGTGCGCCGACGTCGCCGAGCGCGGCATCGTGCTGACCGGTGGTGGCGCCCTGCTGCGCGACCTGGACCGCCTGATCTCCGAGGAAACCGGCCTGCACGTGCAGGTGGCCGACGACCCGCTCACCTGCGTGGCCCGCGGTGGCGGTCGTGCGCTGGAACTGGTCGACATGCACGGCAACGAGTTCTTTGCGCCGGACTAAGGCCTGCCGCCTGGTCGTTCCTGCAGCGCCCTTCCGGGGTGTGGCCCGCTGCTGCGGGCCAGCACCGGCGGGGCGCCGCCGTGTTTCCCCTTCGCCCTCAGCTGATTGAACTGTTGCCGTGCCGCCTTACGCCGGTCCTCCCGTAGCCTCCCGATCCGGTGACGCCGCCAGTCCGCTGCGACTGCTCGCCTACCTGGCCATGGCCATCATCCTGATCGTGCTGGACGACCAGGCCGGCTGGCTGGCGCGCGTGCGCGCCCAGGCCGACACGCTGGTGCAGCCGGTGTGGGCACTGGCCGGACTGCCCGGCAAGCTCAGCAACCAGGTGCGCGACAACGCGGCCAGCCATGGCCAGCTGGTGGCCGAGACCCGCGAGCTGCGCAACCAGTTGCTGCTGGCCAATGCGCGCCTGACCCGCCTGCAGACCGCCGCGCTGGACAACGCCCAGCTGCGCGAGCTGCTGAACGTGGCCGAGCGTAGTGGCCTGGACGTGCAGCTGGCGCCGATCCTCGATATCGACCTGGACCCGGTCAAGCAGCGCCTGGTGCTCGATGCCGGCAGCCGCGACGGCGTGCACGTGGGGCAGGCGGTGATCGATGCCGGTGGCCTGATGGGGCAGGTGATCAGCACTACCGGTGGCACCTCCACCGTGCTGCTGCTGACCGACCCCGACCATGCTGTGCCGGTGACCGTGGCCCGCAACGGCGTGCGCCTGATCGTCTACGGCCGCGGTGACACCCTGCAGTTGCGCGACATTCCGTTGAGCGCGGGCGTGGAAGTGGGCGATGAGATCGTCACCTCCGGCCTGGGCGGGCGTTTCCCGCCGGGCTTCCCGGTCGGCACCGTCACCGCGCTGCGCCCCGACGACACCCATGCCTTCCTGGTAGGTGAGATGAAGCCGGCCGCGCAGCTGGACCGCGGCCGCGACGTGCTGCTGCTGCGCCCAGGTGCTGCGATCCGGATTCCGCCGGAACTGCGGCAGAGCCTGGAAGTCGGCGGCGCCGGTGGCCGCGCCGGGACCGATGCGCTGCCTGCGGGCACTGCGCCGGCCACGCCCCCCGACGCTGCGTCGTCCCCGATAGTGCCGGCCGCTGGCCGGCAACCGCAACCCACCCCGCAGGAGCCCGCACGATGAGCCGCCTGCGCGACAACCCCTGGGTGCTGCCGGCCAGCTTGGTCGTGGCCCTGCTGCTGGGCCTGCTGCCGCTGCCCGCGCTGCTGCAGCCGCTGCGCCCGTACTGGCTGGCGCTGGTGCTGGCGTACTGGGTCATCGAGGCCCCCGAGCGCGTGGGCCTGGGCATTGCCTTCACCAGCGGCGTCATCGCCGACCTGCTATATGGCGGCGTGCTGGGCGAACAGGCCATGCGCCTGGTGATGCTGGCCTTCATCCTGCAGCGCTTCCGCGCCCGCATCCGCTTCTTCCCGATGTCGCAGCAGATGCTGGCCATCGGCGGCCTGCTGTTCAATGACCGCATCGTCAGCGCGCTGGTGCACATCCTGGTGGGTGAGCCGACCCTGCCGTGGTCGTACTGGTGGGCACCGCTGCTGGGCATGGGCCTGTGGCCGCTGGTGTTCGTGCTGCTGGACGCCGTGCGTTTCGGCAAGCGCGGGCGCTGAGCCATGATCCCGCGTCGCCAGGTCAAGAACCCGCACGCCGAAGCCGAACAGTTCCGCCGCCGCGCGGCGCTGGGCTTCCTCGGCGTGCTGGTCTGCCTGCTGGGCCTGGGCGGCTGGTACTTCAAGCTGCAGGTGCTGGACCACGACATCTATGCCACGCGCTCGGAAGCCAACCGCATCAAGCCGCGGCCGGTGGTGCCGGGGCGCGGCATGATCTACGACCGCAACGGCCGCCTGCTGGCCGAGAACGTGCCGGCCTTCCGCCTGGACGTGACCCCGGACAAGGTCACGGACATGGACGCCACCCTGGAAGGGCTGGCGAAGATCATCAGCATCAGCCCCGAAGAGCTGGAAGCGTTCAACAAGTCGCGCAAGGCGCGCCGCAAATTCCTGCCGGTCACCCTCAAGCTGCGCATGACCGATGAGGAAATGGCGCGCTTCGCGGTGGACCGCTGGCGTTTCCCGGGCGTGGAGCTGGAACCCTACCTGACCCGCCGCTACCCCTATGGCGACCTGTTCGCGCACATCATCGGCTACGTCGGGCGCGTGGATGACAAGGATCTGGAGATCCTTGGCGAAGGCAACGCGGCACTGACCCACATCGGCAAGTCCGGCCTGGAGCGCTATTACGAGCAGCAGCTGCGCGGCAAGGTCGGCTACGAGCAGGTCGAGACCAACGTGCAGGGCCGCGCCATCCGCACCATCGGCCGGGTGGCTGCGCAGTCCGGCGCCGACCTGCGCCTGTCCATCGATGCCGACCTGCAGCGTGCGCTGGTGGCCGCTTTCGGCGACCAGGAAGGTTCGGCCGTGGCGATGGACCCGCGCACCGGTGAAGTGCTGGCGATGGTCAGCCTGCCGTCATACGACCCCAACCTGTTCGTCAACGGCATCTCGCATGCCGATTTCAAGGCGCTGAACGACAACCCGTCGCGGCCGCAGTTCAACCGCCTGGTGCTGGGTGGCGTCGCCCCCGGTTCCACCCTGAAGCCGCTGATCGGCCTGGCCGGCCTCGATTCTGGTGTGCGCCGGCCGGAAGACAAGGTGCTGTCCACCGGCATGTTCTACCTGCCGGGCACCTCGCGCGGCTGGGGCGATTCGCACCGCGGCGGCCATGGCTGGACGGACCTGCGCAAATCCATCGCGCAGTCGGTCAACACCTATTACTACAAGCTGGCGCTGGATCTGGGCATCGAGCGCTTCGACCATTACATGGAGTACTACGGCTTCGGCCAGCCGACCGGTATCGACCTGACCGGCGAGATCGGCGGCATCCTGCCGTCGCCAGCCTACAAGCGCAAAAGCCGCAAGGAAGCCTGGTACCCCGGCGACACCGTCAACATCAGCATCGGCCAGGGCGACTGGAAGGTCACCCCGCTGCAGCTGGCGCGTGGCGTCAGTGCGCTGGCCAATGGCCAGCTGCGCACCCCGCACCTGGTCATCCAGCAGCGCGCCGGTTTCGACCACGACTGGATCGCCACCGAGCCTGGCCCGAGCAAGCCGGTCAGCCCCAACCCGAACAACCTGCAGGCCGTGCGCGAAGGCATGATGGCCACGATGCAGCCCGGCGGCAGCGCCGCGCGCATGGCCGCGGGCGCGCCGTACGTCATGGCGGGCAAGACCGGTACCGCGCAGGTGGTCAGCCGCAAGGGCACGGCCGCGGTGAACCCGAAGAGCCTGCCGATGCACCTGCGTCACCGCGCGCTGTTCGTCGGTTTCGCGCCGGTCGAGCAGCCGGTCATCGCCCTGGCCATCGCCGTCGAAGGCGGTGGCTACGGTGGTTCCGCCGCCGCGCCGATCGCGCGCAAAGTGTTCGACGCCTACCTGCTGGGCAAGATGCCCGAGGGCATGCAGCCGCTGGACGCCGAGCGCGGCACCACCGTCATCGGCGTGACCGCGTTCGACAATGAAGATGCCAACGCGCGGCCGGCCGGCGACACCGCCGCCGCGCAGCTGGGCGAACACCCGGTGCTGGTCGGCATGCCCGCCCCGGAACCGGCGCCCGCTCCGGCCCCGGGCGCGCCTGCCGCACCTGCCGCCGCGTTGCCCGCCAGCCCCCGTTCGCCCCCCGCGGAGCCTGCACGATGAGTGACTTCCTGCGCTGGGCCGGCGACATGCTGCGCCGCTTCTTCAGCACCCTGGACTGGGTGTTGTGCCTGGCCCTCGGCGCGTTGATGCTGATCGGCCTGGCCACGTTGAAGAGTGCTGGCGGCGACGGTCTGGTGATGGCGCAGGGCGTGCGCTTCGTGGTCGGCCTGGCCGCCCTGTGGGGCATCTCGCGCGTGCCGATCCTGCGCATCCGCTCGGCGACCCCGCTCATCTACGCGATCTCGATGATCCCGCTGCTGGCGGTGTTCGTGCTGGGCACGGGCAAATACGGCCGGCAGTGGCTGGACCTGAAGTTCTTCTACCTGCAGCCGGCCGAACTGCTGAAGGTCAGCCTGCCGATGATGGTGGCCTGGTACCTGCACCGCATGCCGCTGCCGCCGCGCTTCAATACCGTGCTGGTGGCGATGGTCATCATCGGCGTGCCGACCGGCCTGGTGATGCTGCAGCCGGACTTCGGTACCGGCGTGCTGATCGCCGCCAGTGGCGTGTTCGTGCTGCTGCTGGCCGGCCTGCCGTGGTGGTGGGTGGGCCTGGGCGTGGGCGGCGTGGCCGCAGTCGCGCCGTTGGCGTGGTTCTGGCTGCTGCGGCCGTACCAGAAGGACCGCATCATGATGTTCCTCGACCCGGAGATGGACGCGCTCGGTGCGGGCTGGAACATCATCCAGTCGAAGATCGCGATCGGTTCGGGCGGCTTCGATGGCAAGGGCTGGGGCGAAGGCTCGCAGTCGCACCTGAACTTCATTCCCGAACAGACGACCGACTTCGCGTTCTCGGTGCTGAGCGAGGAATTCGGCTGGATGGGCGTGGCCCTGGTGCTGACCCTGTACCTGGTGGTGATCGGGCGCTGCCTGTGGATCGCCAGCCAGTCGCGCGATTCGTACTCGCGCCTGCTGGCCGGCGCCACCGGCCTGGCCTTCTTCGTCTACGTGCTGGTGAACGGCGGGATGATTTCCGGCCTGCTGCCGGTGGTGGGCGTGCCGATGCCGCTGATCAGCTACGGCGGCACCTCGGCGGTTTCGCTGCTGGCCGGCTTCGGCCTGGTGATGGCTGTACGCAGCCACAACCCGGTGCACGGCGGCTACGGCTGAAATCGGCTCCGCCGCCTTCGTAGAGTCGAGCTTGCTCGACTGCTTTTCGCGCGTAGCAGCCGAGCGTGGGCTCGGCTCTACAGAAAGCGTAGTGCAGTCGAGCAAGCTCGACTCTACGGAAAGCGAAAGCATGCATCCGGCGGCACCGGAAAGCTTCACGCAAGCGCCGCCCGCTACCCTGCCTGGGTGGAATGGAAACGTGTATCCGGCATCTGGCGCGAGGCGGTGCGTACGATCGATCTGCCGCTGCTGGTTGCGTTGCTGCTGTTGATGGCAGCCGGCCTGGCCGTGCTGCACAGCGTGTCGGGCCCGGTCACCGGGCAGGCCGCGCGCTTTGCCGGTGGCTTGGTGGCGATGTGGCTGCTGTCGCGGGTGTCGCTGTTGCGCCTGCGCGCGTGGACCCCGGCCCTGTACGCGCTGTCGATGCTGCCGTTGATGGGGGTGTACGTGATCGGGACCGGCAAGTACGGCCAGCGCTGGCTCAACCTGGGCGTGTTCTACCTGCAACCGTCCGAGCTGCTCAAACTCAGCCTGCCGCTGATGATGGCCTGGTATCTGCACCGTCAGCCGTTGCCGCCGTCGCCACGCACGGTGCTGACCGCCGCGGCGCTGATCGGCGTCCCCGCGGTGCTCATCCTGCTGCAGCCCAACCTGGGCACGGCCACCCTGGTGACGGCCAGCGGCGTGTTCGCGTTGCTCCTGGCCGGCCTGCACTGGGGCTGGGTGGTGGCCGGCCTGGCCAGTGTCGCGATGGCTGCGCCGCTGGCCTGGTTCGGCCTGCTGCGCCAGTACCAGAAGGATCGCGTACTGACCTTCCTCGACGCCGCCGCCGATCCGCTCGGCACCGGCTGGAACATCCTGCAGTCACGCATTGCCATTGGTTCGGGCGGATGGGAAGGCCGCGGCTGGGGCAACGGCACCCAGGCCACCCTGGATTTCCTGCCCGAATACACCACCGACTTCGCGTTCTCGGTGCTGAGCGAAGAGTTCGGCTGGATCGGCGTGGCGACTATGCTCGCGCTGTACCTGTTCGTGGTCGGGCGCTGCCTGTGGATTGCCGTGCACGCACGCGACACGCATGCGCGGTTGCTGGCCGGCAGCCTGGGCCTGGCGTTCTTTGTCTATGTTCTGGTGAATGGCGGAATGATTTCCGGCCTGCTGCCGGTGGTGGGCATCCCGATGCCGCTGGTCAGCTATGGCGGCACCTCGGCGGTTTCGCTGCTGGCGGGGATCGGCCTGGTGATGGCAGTGCGCGTGCACAACCCGATACACGCTGGCTGCGGCTGAAACCGCCGCCGCTTCTGTAGAGCCGAGCCCATGCTCGGCTCTACATCAAAGCGCAGACGCGTACGTCAGACACCACCGGCCCGATCTTCCCGCCGACGAAGTTCCATAAAAAGTGCGCAACAATTCACACTTTGACGCAGCGTTGATCCGGATCAATGGACTTGTCGCAATCGGCCTGCACAATGGCGGCCCGTGCGGCACGGCGCGCCGTCTGAAGATGCAGCGCGAGGGGGGTGTCGGGCGGGAAAGCAGTACTGATCCAACGGATACAGGGAGCGCGGGGCACTGTCGCTGGGGAGCGACAGCCGCGCAGGTATCGACAGGATCCGGTCGCCGGTTGCGCCTGCGGGGATGGGGGCGCAGCCGGCAACCTCTGCCTGAATGGGGCAGGGTAATCACGACGCCTTCACATTTCCCGCTGAACGCGGGCAAATCGTTGTGATTCATGGTGTTAGGGGTTTTAATTCATCCATGACCTGCTAACCTGCGACGATGATTCGACGCTCCCTGGCCTGCTTGCTCACCCTCGGTCTGGTCGCCTGCGCGACCCAGCCGACGTCTCCGCCGACTTCACCCCAGGCCAGCAGCACGCCGCGCCATCCGGCCGGCAAGCCCCAGCAGGGCCCGGCCGAAGCTGCCCCGGAAGCGACCGCGGCCACGGCGCCGCCGGTTGACCTGACCCCGGTGCCGTTTGAAACCGCCCGCGCCAACTTCATCGCCGACACCGCCAAGCGTTATGGTCTGGCGCCGGCCGAGATCGCCCGCGTGCTCGACCAGGCGCAGGTGCGCCAGCCGATCATCGCGGCCATGTCGCGGCCGGCCGAGCGGGTCAAGCCGTGGAACGAATACCGGCCGATGTTCATCAGCAAGGCGCGCATCGATGGCGGCCGCGCCTTCCTGGCCGAGCACCGCGCCGAACTGGACCGCGTGCAGCAGCGCACCGGCGTGCCGGCCGAAGTGATCGTGGCGATCATCGGCGTGGAAACCAGCTACGGAAAGAACGCCGGCAGCCACCGCGTGCTCGATGCGCTTTACACGCTGGCCTTCTATTACCCGCGCAGCGGCGACCCGGCCAAGCTGGAACGCGAAGTGCGCCGCGAGCTGTTCTTCCGCGATGAACTGGCCAAGCTGTTCGAGCTGGGCCGCGAAGAGAAGCTGGACATCTCCACGCTCAAGGGCAGCTATGCCGGTGCGATGGGCATGGGCCAGTTCATGCCCTCCAGCTACCTGGATTACGCCGTGGATGGCAACGGCGATGGCCGCCGCGATCTGTTCACCAGCTATGACGACGTGTTCTCGTCCATCGCCAACTACTTCGTGAAGAAGGGCGGCTGGGTGCGCGGCGGCCAGGTGGCGGTGCCGGCCACGCTGGCGCCGGGACGCGAGGAATTCAATCCGACCGAGTGGATGCCCACCTGGTCGCTGGCCGACCTGGCCCAGCGCGGCTACCAGCCCAGCGCGCCGGTGCAGCCGGGTGCCACCGCCACGCCGATCACGCTTGAAGGCAGTACCGGCAAGCAGTACTGGCTGGGCTTCCAGAATTACTACGCGATCACCCGCTACAACCTCTCGAAGATGTACGCGATGGCCGTGTTCCAGTTGTCGCAGGCCATTGCCGGACAGGAGCTGCCCCCGGCATGAACATCAGATGGCTGGCCCCCGGAATCGTCGTGCTGGCGCTGGCTGCCTGCAGCAGCGCACCGAACAAACCCAGTGCCGGCCATGGCGGCAAGGTGCCCGGCACGGTGGTGCAGGGCAAGAGCGGGCGCCCGGCGCACTGCCCGGACGGTTCGCCGTACGCGGCCGCTACCGAGGACCTCGCCACCCGCGGCAACTACATCGCCGGCGGCCTGTACAAGCCGGGGGTGAAGGACACCACGCCCAGCTACGTGCCGAACGTGGCCTGTATTCCCGAGCCGGAAGTGACTGCGGTCGAGCGCTCGGTCATCGGCAACAAATCGCCCTACGTGGTGCTGGGCAAGTCGTACAACGTGCTTGACGACACCCATGACTATGTCGAGCGCGGCACCGCCTCGTACTACGGCGCCAAGTTCCATGGCCGCCTGACCTCCAACCGCGAGGTCTACGACATGTACCAGTTCACCGCCGCGCACAAGACGCTGCCGCTGCCCAGCTTCGCCCGTGTGACCAACCTGGACAACGGTGAATCGGTGATCGTGCGCGTCAATGATCGTGGCCCGTTCCACGATGGCCGCGTGGTCGACCTCAGCTATGCCGCCGCCGTGCGCTTGGGCATCACCCAGCGCGGCACCGGCAACGTCGAAGTGCGCGCGCTGCAGCCGGGCGAGAGCAACCTGCTGGCGCAGAAGCCGTCGCGCCGCGAGCGTCGTGCGGCCGAAGCCGCCGCCGCTGCCACGACCGTTGCGGCCGCGCGCCCGGCCGCCGCCCCGCGTGCCACCGCGCCCAGCGATATCGACCGTCTGGTCCAGCGCCTGCCCGCCGATGGCACGCCGGGCCGTGGCCAGCCCGCCACCACCCAGGCCGCCAGCAGTGCGCTGCCCGAAGTCGCGGTCAGCAGTCTGCCGCCCAGTGCGCCGCCGGTGCGCAGCGCCGCCACCGCCACGGTGGCAGTGGCCGCCGCTACCCCGCGTGCCGGCACGCCGCCGGTCCGCAGCACGCCGGCTGCCACCCCGTCGCCGACGCTGTCGCAGCAGGTGGTGGGCGCGGTGATGGTGCAGGTGGCCAGCTTCTCCAGCCGCGACAACGCCACCCGCGCGATGGGCCAGCTCAACGCCGCCGGCATCGTCGGCGCGACCATCAGCGACATCGCCGCTGGCGGCCGTACCCTCTTCCGCCTGCGCGTACCCGCCAGCGACCATGCCAGTGCCGCGGAACTAGTCGGCCGCATCGCAGGTCTTGGCCTGGGTTCGCCGCAGATCGTCAAGGATTGATCCGCCCGGGCCGGTGCTGCCGGCCCCTGCCACACCGGCCTTACAATGTCCCTTCGTACCATCCTCCATTCTGGCCGTCCCCTGGAGCCTGCAGTCCAATGAATTTCCGTTCCGCCGCCACCGCCCTGGCCGCCACCCTGGTGGTTGGCCTGGCTTCCGCCCAGACGCCGCTGCCGACCCCGGCCACCCCGGCGCCCGCTGCTGCTGCCGCCCCGGCGGTCGTCGCCACGCCGCCGGCCCCGGTGCCGAGCACGTCCAAGGCCTGGATCCTGATGGACTACGCCACCGGCCAGATGCTGGCGGGCGAGAACGTCCATGAACAGCTGGCCCCGGCCAGCATCACCAAGGTGATGACCTCCTATGTGGTCGCCGCCGAGGTCAAGAACGGCAAGGTCCGCGCCGACGACCAGGTGATGATGAGCGAGCGCGCCTGGCGCGAAGGCGGCGCCGGCACCGACGGCAGCTACAGCGGCTTCCCGGTCAACCAGACCGCGCGCCTGGAAGACATGGAAAAGGGCATGGCGATCCAGTCCGGCAACGACGCCGCGATCGCCCTGGCCGAGCACGTGGCCGGCAGCGAGGAAGCCTTTGCTTCGCTGATGAACAGCTACGCCGCCAAGATCGGCATGAAGGACTCGCACTTCGTCAACGCCCACGGCCTGAGCGCCCAGGGCCACCACAGCACCGCCTATGACCTCGCGCTGCTGGGCCGCGCGATGGTGCGTGACTACCCGGAAACCTACGCCTACAACAAGGTGAAGGAATTCCAGGTCGGCAACATCAAGCAGCCGAACCGCAACCTGCTGCTGTGGCGCGATGGCAGCGTGGACGGCATCAAGACCGGCCACACCTCCGAAGCCGGCTACTGCCTGATGAGCTCGGCCCAGCGTGGCGACCAGCGCCTGATCGCCGTGGTGCTGGGTGGTTCGTCGGAGAAGCAGCGCGCCGATGACAGCCTGGCCCTGCTCAACTGGGGCTTCCGCTTCTTCGAAACCCACCGCCTGTATGAGCCGGGCAAGGCCGTGGCCGAGCACAAGGTGTGGAAGGGTGCCACCGACAAGGTTCAGCTGGGCGTGGCTCAGCCGATGCTGGTGAGCGTGCCGCGTGGTCGCTACAACGACCTGAAGCCGAGCATCGACGTGCCCAAGACCCTGGAAGCCCCGTTCACCGCGGGCCAGCAGATCGGCACCGTGAAGGTGACGCTGGATGGCAAGGTCGTGGCCGAAGCCCCGCTGGTGGCCGTGGCCGCCGTCGAAGAGGCCGGCTTCTTCAAGCGCCTGTGGGACAGCTTCTGGATGTGGTGGGAATCGGAATGATCCACGCCCCGGCGTGGTGAATGAAAAGGCCGGCGAAAGCCGGCCTTTTTCGTGGATTTCCGCCGGGCATGGCCCGGCGCTACCCCGTCGTCGGTAGCGCCGGGCCATGCCCGGCGGAATGACAACCCCGGTTACATCGAGCGGCTGATGGTGAAGCTGCCGAACACCGGGGCTTCGCGCTGGCCGTTGAACTCGCGGGTGCTGTGGTAGCGCGCCATCGCGAACTTCCAGCGGCCGCGCATCACCGCGATGCCGTAGCCGCCGTAGGCCACCACGTGGCGCTTGTCGACGCTGTGGCTGTCGCGGAAGGTGTTGCCGTCCAGAGTGATATCGCGGATCACCCACGCCGCATCGGTGGTGGCGAACAGGTGCCACGACCAGCCGCTGGGCTTGCCGCCGCGGGTCGGCGCGGTGTTTTCACCGGCCGGGCGCAGCGGGGTGCTGCCGAAATCGTCGGGCAGCTTCCAGCCGAAGCGCACTTCACCACCGAAGTTGGCCTTGGTTTCCAGGTTGCCGATCGAGCCGCCGTAGTGGCTGATCGCATCCCAGCCCCAGCCGCCGGCATTGACGCTGGCATCGCCCGGCCAGCGGCGCATGCGTTCGTGGGTGTACATCACCACCGGCTCGTTGTGCAGCTGGTTGTCCCAGCCCTGGAATTTCTCGTCGCCCAGCAGGTCATGCACCGCGTTCTGCACCTGCTTGCCCTGCGCCCACGGTCCGACCACGCCCAGGGTCAGCAGGGTGGTCTGCAGGCGGTCGCCGCGGCGGGCGTTGTAGCCGAAGCTGGCCACCAGCACCCCGGCATACGGCCGGTCGTCCTCGATCAGGTCCTTGCGGGTGAAATCGGTGGGCGTATAGATCCCCTGGCCGAGGCTGAAGATCATGTTCTGCTGCTCGAACTCGCCCGGGTGCAGGCGCTCGAGGTGGCGGTTCACCCAGCGGGCCAGGCGCGGCAGGCAGGGGTCATCGGTGTAGTCCACCAGATTGGGCGAGACCAGGGTCAGCTGGGCGCCGTTGGTATAGCCCTGGTCCTGGTCCTTGGCGCCGAACAGGTCGTTGTCGACGCGGAAATTGACCTGCGGCGGGTGCTCACTCATCGCGTCGGGCCCGCACTGCTGGGCGGCATGGGCAGTGAGGGGCAGGGCAGCGGCCGCCAGCAGGCCGGTCAGGCCGAGGGTGGCGGCAGTACGCATGGATGGAATGATCATCAGGTCGTTGGCGTGTGAAGGTCGATTTATGCAACAAAAGACTACTCCCGTCCCCGTGACGGAACGAGCCGTCCGCCTTCACTTGTCTGTTCCGTAAAACGCACTTGTCGCGCCAGCAAATCCGCTCGCCGGTCCGGCGCAGGCTGAACCGGGCCGCAGCCTGCAACGCAGCAGCCCGCCCGTGCGCCGTTTGACGTTGATGAATACTCTTGGGTTTGTTGCCCTGCGGCCCGATAATGGGTCCATGGAAATCAAGTCCGACAACCCCGAACACGGCTTCCAGTTCCCCGGTCAGTTCGAGCTCAGCGCGATGGGCCCGGCCAACCGCGGTCTGGAACAGGAACTCCCCCGCCTGCTGATATCCGCTGGCGTCGACGTGGTGAACGAGCGCATCAGCTGGAAGCATTCGTCCAACGGCAAGTACGTCTCGGTGCGCCTGGTATTCCGGGCCGAAAACCGCGAGCAGTACGACGTGGCCCACCAGGCCCTGCGTGACCACCCGGAAGTGAAGTGGACGGTGTAGCCACCAGCTGCGCGGCCGAGCCTGCCCCCGGGCAGCGTCCGGCCCGCCCTGCGGTGGTGCGCGACCTCGGTCGCCAGGCCTATGAACCGGTCTGGCGCGCCATGCAGCGCTTCACCGACCAGCGGACCGACGACGACGCTGACGAACTGTGGGTGGTCGAACACGATCCGGTGTTCACCCTCGGCCAAGCCGGCAAGGACGAACACGTGCTGGCGCCGGGCGATATCCCGGTGCTGCACGTCGACCGCGGTGGCCAGGTGACCTACCACGGCCCCGGCCAGATCGTGGTCTACCCGTTGCTGCGCCTGCCGCGGCTGGGCATCGGCGTACGCGACTACGTCTGCCGCATCGAACAGGCCCTGATCGACACCCTCGGCGAATGGAACATCGGTGCCGAGCGCCGTGACGGTGCGCCGGGCGTCTACGTGGGCGATGCGAAGATCGCCGCCCTCGGCATCCGCGTCCGCCGCGGCTGCACCTTCCACGGTCTGGCCTTCAATGTGTCGATGGACCTGGAACCCTTCCACCGCATCAACCCCTGTGGCTATCAGGGGCTGCAGGTGACCTCGGTGGTAGACTTGGGAGGCCCGTCCGGGATGGACGCCGTCAAGCCGGTGCTGCTGGACCATCTGGCCCGCCAGTTTGGCCTTCTGCTGCAGCCCACGCCCGAACTGCCCGATCTTTCTGCGGCCGCCTGACCGCCCCCCGGAACTGCCATGACTGAAACCACCGCCCGCACCATTCCCCTGCAGATCGTGCAGGCCGAGCTTCCGTCCGCCGCGCCGCTGCAGGTGGGCGTCAAGCAGATGGGCGGCGACAAGATCAACCGTTCGCCGGTGCAGTTCGCCGACGCACCGGTGCTGCGCAAGCCGTCGTGGATCCGCGTGCGCATTCCTTCGGGCAATGCCGTGCAGAACCTGAAGGCCAAGCTGCGCGAGAACCGCCTGGTGACCGTGTGCGAGGAAGCCAGCTGCCCGAACATCCACGAATGTTTCAGCCACGGCACCGCCACTTTCATGATCCTGGGCGAGGTCTGCACTCGTCGCTGCTCGTTCTGCGACGTGGCCCACGGCCGCCCCAAGCCGCCGGATGCCAACGAGCCGGCGACCCTCGGCCAGACCGTGGCCGACATGGGCCTGAAGTACGTGGTGGTGACCAGCGTCGACCGCGATGACCTGCGCGACGGTGGTGCCCAGCACTTCGTCGACTGCATCGCGGCCATCCGCGAGAAGTCGCCGGGCACCCGCATCGAAGTGCTGACCCCGGACTTCCGTGGCAAGGGCCGCATGGAGCGCGCGCTGGAGATCCTGGCGCAGAACCCGCCGGACGTGTTCAACCACAACATCGAAACCGTACCGGACCTGTACCGCAACGTGCGCCCGGGTGCGGATTACCAGTGGTCGCTGACCCTGCTGAAGAACTTCAAGGCGCAGCACCCGTCGGTGCCTACCAAGAGCGGCATCATGCTGGGCCTGGGCGAGGAGTTCGAGCAGATCAAGGCCACCATGCGCGACCTGCGTGCGCACGACGTGGACATGATCACCATCGGCCAGTACCTGCAGCCGACCGCGCACCACCACCCGGTGCTGAAGTACTGGACCCCCGAGGACTACAAGGCGCTGGAAGACTACGGCTACGAGCTGGGCTTCAGCCACGTGGCCTCCGGCCCGATGGTGCGCTCGTCGTACCATGCCGACGTCCAGGCCAAGGGCGCCGGCGTCTCCTGAGGTAGGTGCGGACCGTTGGTCCGCACACCTTGACCTCTTCCCCGGCGGTTCCCTCCCGCTGCGCCCGCCGGGCATGGCCCGGCGCTACCAATGGGTGCGCACCTCCGCACCGGTGGGTGCGGACCGTTGGTCCGCACGCCTTGCCCTGCATTCACAATTTGCTACACCGGCCCCGCTAGGCTGGATTTCCACCGAACGCGGCCGGGTGACAAACACGGCAACTTTCGGCACTGTCGTGGTGTCTGAACACCCTGCAGTCTCCCCCTTGGCAAGGCGCCTTCGAGCACGTTCATGAAATTCAAAGCCCCCGCATTCCTGATGGCCCTGGCGCTGGTCGCGCCGTTGGCGCTGGCGGCCAAGGCCGACTCGCCGGCGCTGCCGGCGGCCGCGACCGCCGACCAGGTCACCACCTCCAAGCTGGTCTATGGCCTGCTGTCCGACAGCCGCTACGCCTACCGGCCGCGCGCGCTGGACGAGGCCACTTCCAAGGACGTGTTCAAGCGTTACCTGGAAACCCTCGACGGCGGCAAGCAGTATTTCACCCAGGCCGACGTGGCCCGTTTCGCGCCGTTCCAGGCCGGCATCGCCAACGCCATCCGCGGCGGCGAACTGGAGCCTGCCTTTGAAGTGTTCGCGGTCTACAAGCAGCGCGTGGGCGAGCGCGTCGGTTATGCGCGCAAGCTGCTGAAGCAGGAGCCGGACTTCACCGCCGACGAGCGCTTCGAGTACGACCGCAAGGACGTGCCGTGGGCGGCCAGCAACGCCGAGCTGGATGAGCTGTGGCGCAAGTCGGTGAAGAACGACTGGCTGCGCCTGAAGCTGGCCGGCAAGAAGTCCGACGACATCCGCAAGACCCTGGACAAGCGTTACGCGACGCTGGAAAAGAGCGTCAACGAGCTGAAGGGCGAGGACGTCTTCCAGTTCTTCATGAACGCTTACACCAGCGCCGTCGATCCGCACACCGACTACTTCACCCCGCGCACCGCCGAGAACTTCAACCAGGCGATGTCGCTGTCGCTGGAAGGCATCGGCGCGCAGCTGCAGCGCCAGGACGACATGGTGGTGATCCGCGAGATCATCGCCGGTGGTCCGGCCGCCGTGGACGGCACCCTGAAGCCGGGCGACCGCATCGTCGGCGTCGGCCAGGGCAAATCCGGGCCGGTGGACGATGTGATCGGCTGGCGCATCGATGACGTGGTGGCCAAGATCCGTGGCGCCAAGGACACCCAGGTCCGCCTGGAGTTCATCTCTGCCGAGGACGGCGTGGACGGCAAGCACCACACCCTTCTGCTGACCCGTCAGAAGGTGCGCCTGGCCGAGCAGGCCGCCAAGGGCGAGACCATGACCATCCCGGGCAAGGATGGCCAGCCCGAGCGCAAGGTGGGCGTGATCAAGCTGCCGACCTTCTACCAGGACTTCGAAGGCCGCCGCCGCAACGCTGCCGACTACGCGTCGGCCACCCGCGACGTCGCCAAGCTGCTGGCTGGCTTCAAGGCCGACAAGCTGGATGGCGTGGTGCTGGACCTGCGCAGCAACGGCGGTGGTTCGCTGGATGAAGCGATCGAACTGACCGGCCTGTTCATCGAACAGGGCCCGGTGGTGCAGGTGCGCGAATCCGGTGGCCGCGTCACCGTCAACAGCGACCGCAACCAGGGTGTTGCGTGGGACGGCCCGCTGGCCGTGCTGATCAACCGTGGCTCGGCCTCGGCGTCTGAGATCTTCGCCGGTGCCATCCAGGATTACGGCCGTGGCCTGGTCATCGGTGAAACCAGCTTCGGCAAGGGCACTGTGCAGAACATCGTCGACCTGGACCGCTGGCCGAGTGGCGAGACCCAGCGCTTCGGACAGGTGAAGCTGACCATCGCTCAGTTCTTCCGCATCAGCGGCAGCAGCACCCAGCACAAGGGCGTGGTGCCGGATCTGGCCTTCCCGGCCAGCGTCGATGCGACCGAATTCGGCGAAAGCACCTACGACAACGCGCTGCCGTGGACCCGCATCGCCGCCGTGCCGCACACCCAGTACGGCAACTTCGCGCCGCTGCTGCCGAAGCTGGAAACGCGCCACGAAGCCCGTATCGCCACCGACAAGGAATTCCAGTGGTGGAACGAGGACGTGCAGCAGTTCCGCACCGAGGCGGCCAAAAAGTATGTCTCGCTCAACGAAGCCACCCGCCTGGCCGAGCGTGAGCGCCAGGACAAGCAGCGCAAGGACCGCCAGGTCATCCGCAAGGAACTGGGCTTGGCCCTGGACCCGCTGGCCGATGACAGCAGCGATGACGGCCTGACCGGTAACGAGCGTGACATCGTCAAGGATGCCGCCCGCGAGAAGGCCGCCGAGAAGCGTCCGGACCCGCTGCTGCGTGAATCGGCCTCGATCCTCGCCGATGCAGTGAACCTGCTGGAGACCGACCGCCCGCTGTCGGCCCAGGTGCTGCCGCAGTCCACCGGCGCCGGCCGCTGGGCGGACTGATCCGCACGTGACGTGAAGTTCCCCACGGGGCCGGCATTGCCGGCCCCGTTTGTTTTTCCGGTAGCGCCGGGCCATGCCCAGCGGACGTCGATGAACCGCGAGCAACGGGGGCGGGCGCTTCGACCTGGCGCACACGGCCCCGGGTCTACTCTTTGGGCTTCCGTTCTCGCAGGAGTACCCATGCGGGCCTCCCGTCTTTCGCTGTCCCTGCTGGTCGTGGCCAGCACCCTGGTCCTGGCCGGTTGCGGTGGCCGTGCCGCCGACAACAGCCTGCTGCGCGAATCCTTCGATTCGGGCGACACCTTCTCGCGCACTGTGGATGGCCGCCCCGCCGAGGCCTGTGAAGCGGCGCGTCGCACCCTGCTCAGCCAGGGCTACGCGATCGCGCGTGCCGATGATGGGCAGGTGGAAGGCAACAAGAATTTCCAGGTGCGCGAGGACGACCATGAGCAGCTGGTGCTGCGCATTTCCTGCGCGCCCCGCGGCAGCGAGCAGGCGCTGGTGTTCGTCAGCGCCGTGCAGGACCGCTATGCGCTGAAGAAGAGCCCGACCTCGGCCAGCGTTGGCGTGGGTGCGCTGGGCTCGGTATCGCTGCCGTTCGGCAGCAACGATGATTCGCTGGTGAAGGTCGCCAGCAGCACGATCACCGATTCCGATTTCTACCGCCGCTTCTTCGACCGCCTGCACCAGTACCTGCCAGCGGCCGCAGCGGCAAAGCCGGCGCCCGTACCGCCTCCGCCGGTTCCCGCCGCGCCCGCGACACCTGTGCCCGAACCCGCCCCGCAACCGCCCGCCCCGCCGCCGGCGGCCGAACAGGGCTGACGGTGAAGGGCAGGGCGCTGGGGCTGGCCCTGCTGCTGAGCTGGCCCATGCTTGGCAACGCCGCGGGTAGTGGCTGCGAGCAGGGCTTGCTGCAGCGGCTGGGCTGGCGTTTCGAAACCACGGCCGTCGAGGCGCCCCGCATCCACGGCGGCCCGGTCTGCACGCGTGCCTCGCTGCAGGCTGCGCAGCAGGCGGGCGATCTGCAGGTACGCTGGCCTGCGTCGATGACGGACGAGGCGCGGCAGGCCCTGTTGCAGCGCCTGCTGGATGACCCGGCCACCCTCTGCGCCTACACCTTCGAACTTGGGGCAGCTGCGCAGCGCGCGGCACAGGCGCTGCAGGACAATCCCGGATTCCGCTTCAGCGGCCTGCAGCTGGGCTGGATCGGTTTCGGCGCACGTGGTGCGCCCGCACAGGGCTGGCGGAACACCCGCACCTTCGGCCGTGGCTACACGCCGCTGGCCGGGAACAGCCGTGCGCTGGACGCGTTCTACACCGGCAACGTGCGCGCCGAATGTGGGGTGGGCCGCCAGGTCGCGCAGTTGGCCACCCAGCGAGAGCTGTACGGCGATGCTGCCTTTGATGCTGAATTCGCGCCCGGTGAGTTGTCGATCGGCACCCTGCTGGGCCTGCACGACACCGATAGCATCCTGCTCGGCGCGCAGGCCGGTGAGTTCTTCGCTGATGGCAAGGCGGTGCGCACCGCAGCGATGGGACGCACGGCATTCCTCGGCGTGCCCGGTTTCATTGAACACGTGGGCGACGTCGCCACCCTGGACGATCTGAGCAACCAGGCCGAGAACTTCATCGTCGTCGACGTGGGCGCAGACGCAGCGCAGGCGCTGGCCACGCACGGCGGCCTGGCCTGGTACGACCAGCGCAATGCTGAACTGTGGAAGCTGGCGCAGGGCCTTCCGCGGCTCGGCCGCCGTTACTTCGAACGCCTGTTGTACGAACGCGACCCAGGCCTGCGCGCGCAGCTGCAACCGCGTTTCCAGGCCACGCTGGCGCGCATGGACCAGCTGCTGGACGATCCGTTCTACCAGCAGTTCGTGATCTATGTGCACCCACGCGGTATACGTCCCATCGGTTACCACATCATCCGCCTGCTCGACCGCAATCCACGCACGCCGTTTTCCATCGACCTGGCGTTGCACAATCTGCATACCACGCTCTTTCGGCGCTGGCGCGAGGCGCAACTGCGCCACTGCGCGGCGACCGGCCGGCCAGGCAGCCTGACCCTAGACCCCAACTGAAGGTGAAACAATGGACATTGCAATGATCGGCCTCGGCCGCATGGGCGCCAACATGGCCCAACGCCTGCATCGCGGCGGCCACCGCGTGGTCGGCTACGACCCCGGCGAAAGCGCCCGCCAGCGCGCCGCCGAGGCTGGCCTGGAAGTCGTCGATTCGCTGGCCGCAGCGGTTGCCGCGCTGCCGGTGCCGCGCGTGGTGTGGTTGATGGTGCCGGCCGGCGAGACCGTCGACCAGACGCTGGGCCAGCTGACCCCGCACCTGGCCGAAGGCGATATCGTCATCGACGGCGGCAACTCCAACTACCAGGACTCGATCCGTCGTGCCAAGGCGCTGGCCGAGGATGACCTGGGGTACGTGGACTGCGGCACCAGCGGTGGCGTGTGGGGCCTGCAGGAAGGCTACAGCCTGATGGTCGGCGGCGATGCCGCGGTGGTTGACCAGGTCGCGCCGCTGCTGCGCACCCTGGCCCCGGCCGAGGATCGTGGCTGGGGCCGTGTCGGCCCGTCCGGCGCCGGCCACTTCACCAAGATGGTCCACAACGGCATCGAGTACGGAATGATGCAGGCCTATGCCGAAGGCTTCGCGCTGATGGAGCGCAAGCAGGAGATGGAACTGGACCTGGCCCAGGTCGCCGAAGTCTGGCGCCACGGCAGCGTCGTGCGTTCGTGGCTGCTGGACCTGAGCACCGAAGCGCTCAAGCGCAATCCCTCACTGGATGGCATCGCCCCGTATGTCGAGGATTCCGGCGAAGGCCGCTGGACCGTCGCCGAAGCCATTGCCCTGGACGTGCCGGCGCCGGTGATCACCCTGTCGCTGCTGGAACGCCTGCGCTCGCGCGAATCCAATTCGTTCACCGACCGCCTGCTGTCGGCGATGCGCAACGAATTCGGCGGCCACGCCATCAAGAAGTCGTAAGCCCCACGACGGGATCGGTAGCGCCGGGCCATGCCCGGCGGTTCTGCCAGCACCGCTGCGCTCGCCGGGCGCGGCCCGGCGCTACCGTGCTTTCCCAAGCCGATCGTTTCCACGTCATCCACGCATGGCGTGGATCCGACCCCGTGCCGACCAACGGTCGGCACCCACCAACAGCACCCACCAACAGCAGCAGTTTCCAACAGCCCGCAGGAAACTGTCGAAGGCGGGGTGGCTCAGGTTGCGGGGGCGTGAGCGCCATGGATGGCGCGACCGAGGCTACAGGGACGTACTTGCGCCGTCCCCCTCAACCGGACCCAGCCCGCCAACCCACGGAATGCAGGCTTTTGCCATTGACGTTGACGTTGAAGTTGACGTTGATTCGGCAGGTGCAGGGCGCAGCCCTGCCGATCACCCCAACACCACCCGCCGTCCCTCGCGCGCACTCGCCATCCCCGCCTCCAGCAACCGCATCAGCTGCAGCGCCTGCACCGCACTCACCGTCGGCTCGCCCCCGCCACGCATCGCCGCCGCGAACTGCGCATACAGCCGCCGGTAGTCGCCCGGCAGGTTGTCCACCGTCGTGCGCTGCACGTTCTCCTCCGCATCGCAGCGCAGCAGCTCGCCATGCCGCGGGTCGATGCCCCAGCCCGGCGCGCCCGGTGCCACGCCCCGGCGCAGCTGTGCCTCCTGCACGTCCAGGCCGTGCTTGACCCAGCTGCCGCCGCGGCCATGCACCGCGAAGTGCGGCGTCGGCGCCGCCACCAGCGAACCGGCATGCACGATCGCGCGATGCCGCGGGTAATGCAGCACCGCATGGAAATAGTCGCCCCCGCTGCCGCCTTCGCGCTGCACTGCCAGATCGGCATCGATCGCCTGCGGCCATCCGAACAGCACCAGCATCTGGTCCAGCAGGTGCGGGCCAAGGTCGTACCACAGGCCGCTGCCGGGTCCTTCCTGTTCGCGCCAGCGGTCACGCACCTGTGGCCGGTAGCGGTCGAAATGCGCATGGCATTCGGCCACCTCGCCCAGCGCGCCCTCGGCCAGCAGCGCCTGCAGGGTGAGGAAATCCGCATCGAAGCGCCGGTTCTGGAACACCGTGGCGATGCGCCCGGCATCGCGCGCGGCGGCCAGCACCGTTTCCGCTTCGGCCACGTCCAGGGCGAACGGCTTGTCGACCAGCACGTGCTTGCCGGCGGCCAAGGCAGCAATCGCCAGCGGCGCGTGCTGCTCGTTCGGCGTGGCGATCACCACCGCGTCCACGGCGGGGTCATCGAACACCTCCTGAGCGGTGGCGCGCACGTGCACATCGCTGAAGCTGCGCAGCAGCGTGTCACGCTGCGAACTGACGATGCTGTGCAACGCCAGCCCGGGCGTGTGCTGGATGAGCGGGGCATGGAAGACACGGCCGGCCAGGCCGTAGCCGATCAGGGCCAGTTGCAGATCGGGGCGCATGGGGCGTTCCGCAGGGAGGGGGAGGCAAAGCGTAGAACGAGGCCACGGGCGAGGCAAAACTGAACGGTTACCGATGCTTTTCGCGGATTCACGGCAGCGTGACCTCGGCCCGACGCGTGCAACACAGGCACCTGTCCAGACTGGCAGCACATTCAGAAGGAGCACCGCACGATGAGCAACCTGACCCGTACCCTGATTGCTTCGTCCCTCACCCTTGGCCTGGCCCTGTCTTCTTCGGCCGTCATGGCCAAGGATCCGCCGAAGACCGACCACGCTGCGATGACCCATGCGGATCGCCACGACTCCAACGAGCCGGTGACCGACAGCTGGATCACCACCAAGGTGAAGGCCGACCTGCTGGCCAGCAGCAATGTTCCGGGTACCGAAGTGAAGGTGGAAACGGTCAACGGTGTGGTCAGCCTCAGCGGCACCGTTGCCACCCAGGCCGAGAAGGACAAGGCCGTCACCACCGCCAAGGGCATCAAGGGCGTGACCCGCGTCGATTCGGCCGCGCTGAAGGTCAACGCCGCCGCCAAGCGCTGATCCCGGCCCTCGCTTGAAGTGGACAGGGGCGTCCCGCAGGGGGCGCCCTTGTCGTGCTGCCTCTGCCGGATTCTCCCGGAGTGAACGGCTGCGCTATATTGGCGGCATCGCTTCGTTGACGATGGATCATGGCGCTGGTGTTCAGTGATGACATCTGGGACCGCTGGCGGTTGCCTGCCCTGGCACTCGCTGCCGCTGCGATCATCATCGTCCCCTGGCTGACCCTGCGTCAGCTGCAGCAGGACAACGAACAGGCGATGGCCTGGGTCAGCCACACGCAGGCGGTCGGCGTGGCCCTGCAGCAGCTGCAGGCCGATGTGCGCGACGTCGAGTCGGCGGCGCTGACCCTGTCCAAGGGCGTGGATGCGCCCGGCCTGCGCGAGCGGATGGCCAGGGCCAACGACATCCCCGGACGGCTGACCGAGCTGGCCCGGATGACCCGCGACAACCCCGACCAGCTGATCCGCATCGGCCGCATCGAGTCGATGCTGGAAGGGCGCATGGCGCTGGCCCGCCAACTGGCACGCTCGGAGCCCAATACCGACCAGCGCGAGCTGGTGCAGGACCTGAGCACGCGCTACCCGATCCGCGGCCTGGTGGAAGCACTACAGGCCAGCGAACAGGCGCTCCTTGCGGCGCGTGCCGAGAAGGCGGCGCGCCAGCACAGGCAGACCGAGCTGGTGTCGTGGAGCTCGCTGGTGGTGCAGCTGTGCCTGCTGGGCCTGGTGTTGTGGCTGCTGCAGCGGCAGATCGGCCGCCGCCTGCAGGCCGAGCGGCAGTCGCTGCGCTCTGCCGCGCGTGCCGCCTCGGTGCTGCAGACCGTGCGCGAGCCCATCGTGCTGCTCGACCGCGACCTGCGCGTGCAGCTGCATAACCCGGCGTTCGCCGAACTGTACGGGCTGCAGGACGAACGTGCCGACGGCACGCTGCTGGCTGACGTCGGGGAAGGCGCGTGGCAGGATCCGGTGGTGCGCCAGCGCCTGTCCGACGTGCTGCTGCGCGGGCGCGAACTGTGGGATTTCGAACACGAACAGCGCACCGACGGCACGGTGCGCTACATGCTCATCAACGCGCGGCGCATGCCGCTGCCCGATACCGATGATGAAGTGGTGTTGATGACGGTGAGCGACGTGACCGTGCAGCGCGCCGTGCAGTGGCGCGTGGAAGAACTGAACCGCCAGCTGGAAGGCAAGGTGGCCCAGGTCTCGGAGGTCAACCGCGAGCTGGAGGCCTTCAGCTATTCGGTGTCGCACGACCTGCGCGCACCGCTGCGCCACGTCGCTGGTTTCTCCGACAAGCTGTCGCGGCACCTGGGCGAGAACGCCGACGAGAAGAGCCATCACTACCTGGAGGTGATCTCCGGTTCGGCGCGGCGCATGGCGGCGCTGATCGACGACCTGCTGGTCTATTCGAGGCTGGGCCGCGCGGCGATGCGCCAGCAGGCGGTGGACATGCAGACGCTGGTGGCCGACACGCGGGCCATGCTTGATGCCAATCTGAAGACCGATGCCGAAAGCAGCGGCGTGGCCCACCACGTGGAGTGGAACATCGCGCCGCTGCCGATCGTGGTGGCCGACGAGAACATGATGCGCCAGGTGTGGCTGAACCTGCTTGGCAACGCGGTGAAGTACTCGGGTAACCGTGAACCGGCGCAGATCCGCGTGGACTACCAGCAGCAGGCCGATGGCGGCCATCAGTTCACGGTCAGCGACAATGGTGCAGGCTTTGACATGGCCTACGCCGGCAAGCTCTTCGGCGTGTTCCAGCGCCTGCACAAGGCCAGTGACTACCCCGGCACCGGCATCGGCCTTGCCAGCGTGCGCCGCGTGCTGACCCGCCATGGCGGCCGCATCTGGGCTGAAGCCGCGCCCGACGCTGGCGCCACCTTCCACTTCTATCTGCCTCCGGCACTGGATGCAGTCAACCAAGGGTCTTCCGCATGACGACGCTGCGCACCATCCTCCTGGCCGAAGACAGCCCGGCCGACGCTGAAATGGCCATCGATGCGCTGCAGGAAGCCCGCCTGGCCAACCCCATCGTGCACGTCGAGGACGGCGTGGAAGTGATGGACTACCTGCTGCGCCGTGGTGCCTGGGCCGGCCGCGAAGAGGGCCTGCCGGCGGTGCTGCTGCTGGACATCAAGATGCCGCGCATGGATGGCCTGGAAGTGCTGCGGCAGATCCGCGAGCACGAGGAACTGAAGCGGCTGCCGGTGGTCATCCTGTCGTCCTCGCGCGAGGAAAGCGACCTGGCACGCAGCTGGGACATGGGCGTGAACGCCTACGTGGTGAAGCCGGTGGACGTTGACCAGTTCTTCGGTGCGGTGCAGACCCTGGGCAAGTTCTGGGCGCTGATCAACCAGGCACCGGAGGTCGAGTAAGGCCATGCCCTTGACCGGTCCGGCCCTCGGGGCGCTGCGCATCCTGCTGGTGGAAGACTCACCGGAAGATGCCGAGCTGATGTCCGAACAGATGCTCGACGCGGGCCTGGACGCCCGTTTCGAGCGCGTGGAGAGCGGCCCCGAGCTGCGCCAGGCGCTGGCCAGCTTCGCGCCGGACATCGTGCTCTCGGACCTGAGCATGCCGGGTTTCTCCGGTGACGAAGCGCTGCGCATCGTGCGCGAGTCCGCACCGGAGGTTCCCTTCATCTTCGTCTCCGGCACGATGGGCGAGGAGAACGCGGTGGAGGCCCTGCAGAAGGGTGCCAACGACTACATCATCAAGCACCACCCGGCGCGCCTGCCGTCGGCGGTGGCGCGCGCGGTGCGTGATGCACGCAGCGCGGTGGAGCGCGTGCGCGTGGAAACCGAGCTGATGCGCGCGCAGCGGCTGGAGAGCCTGTCGCTGCTTGCCGCCGGCCTCAGCCACGACCTGCGCAACATCCTGCAGCCGCTGCTGATCATGCCGGACCTGCTGAAGGCGCGTACCGAAGATCCGCAGCTGCATCACCTGGCCGATGTCATCGCCGAGTGCGGCCGCCGTGGCCACGAGATGGCCGAATCGATGCTGTCCTTCGTGCGTGGCTCGCGCAATCCCAGCGAGCGCATCTTCATCGATGATCTGTTCCAGGCCGTGGCGCTGCTGTTGCGCAGCAACGTGCCCGAGGCAGTGAACCTCGAGCTGGAGGTGCAGGACGAAGGCTTGGCGGTCGACGCCAATTACACCGAACTGCAGCAGGTGCTGCTGAACCTGGCGCTCAACGCGATCCAGGCGATGCCACAGGGCGGCCGCCTGAGCCTGACGGCCGAACATGCCGGCGAACGCGAGGGCGTGGACTGGCTGCGCATCGTGGTCGACGACGAAGGCATCGGCATGGACGCCGATACGCTGTCGCACCTGTTCAATCCGTTCTTCACCACCAAGGCCGATGGCACCGGGCTGGGCCTGATTTCCTGCAAGCGCATCGTCGAAGGTGCCGGTGGCAGCATCCACGTCAGCAGCCAACTGGGGCAGGGCACGCGGTTCGAGCTGCGGCTGCCGATGCATGAGCGGGCCGAGGGCGGTGAGCCGGTCGAACAGCTGGTGGCGCTGGGCAGTGGCCAGTCGATCCTGGTGGTCGATGGCGAAGCCACGCGGCTGTCGTTGCTGGGCAACGCGCTGTCCAGCCAGGGGTATCAGCTGCAGCTGGCTTCCGACGGCCCGGCCGCGCTGCGCTGGATGCAGCAGGAAGCGATGCCCGCGCTGGTCATTGCCGATGCCGGTTCGCGGCTGCTGCCGGCCAGCCAGCTGCTGGGCGAGATGGCCACGCTGGGCTACGCCGGCCCGGCCCTGGTGCTGGAAGAGGCTGCGGTGGAGCTGGACACCAGCGTCTTCCCGCCCGGCATCGACGTGCACGTGCTGCGCAAGCCGCTGCAGATGCAGCAGGTGTTCCGCGCGGTGGCCGACGCGCTGGGTTGACACCGCGTCGCCGGGCATGGCCCGGCGCTACCGGATTACGGTGACGGTGGCGCCGCGCCATGCCCGGCGGGTTTTATGGGTCGGTGCCAGGCGCTTCCCACGGGAACCGCGGCAGGCTCGCCACCGCCTGCTCCAGCCGCCGCGACCAGTTGTTGTGGATGTCGGCATACAGCGGCGAATCGGCGGTGAAGCGCAGCTGCTGGCCCACCTGCAGTTCGTCCTTGCGCAGCAGCACCATGTCGATCGGCAGGCCTACCGACAGGTTGGAACGGATGGTCGAATCCAGCGACAGCAGCGCAGTACGCGCGGCATCTTCCAGCCGCGTGGCCGGGCTGACGATGCGGTCGAGGATCGGCTTGCCATACTTGGATTCACCGATCTGCAGGTAGGGCGTCTCCGGCGAGGCAGCAATGGCATTGCCCAGCGGGTAGATCATGTACAGGCCCGGGTGCTCGCCGGCGATCTGCCCGCCAAAGATCAGCGTGGCCTGCGTGTTGACGCCATCGTGGCCGTGTTCGGTGTGCTGGCACTTCACCTGGCTGTCCACCAGCAGCGCGCCCACGTAGGCCGCCGCCTCGAACATGTGGCGCATCTGCCGCAGGTTGGGCGTGCGCGCTTCGGCGGCATCACGCTGCAGGCGCGAGACCAGCAGCTGGGTGGTGGCCAGGTTGCCGGCGGCCATCAATACGAAGGTCGCCTCCCCGGGGTACTCGAACACGTGCAGCTTGCGGTGAACGCGGACGTCGTCCAGCGCGGCATTGGTCCGGGTGTCGGCGGCGAAGACCAGGCCTTCGTCCACCTCGATTCCAACGCAATAGGTCATGTGGGTGTCCTATCATGTGCGTCCCGGATTGTAGGCAGGCCGCCGTGACGATGGCATGCCCACCCCACCCCCTGAACGCCGTCACCGGAACCGCATGACCACCGTGCTCCTGAGCCTGGGCAGCAACGTCCAGCCCCGCCGCTACCTCCACGCCGCGGTGACGGCCCTGCGCGAGCGTTTCGGCGCGCTGCGGGTATCACCGGCCTACCGCACGGCCGCGGTCGGCTTCGATGGCCCGGCCTTCCTCAACAACGGCGTGGCGATCGAGACCGATCTGCCGCTGCAGGTACTCGACGATTGGCTGCACGCGCTGGAAGACGCGCATGGTCGCGACCGCAGCGGGCCGCGCTTTTCCGACCGTACGCTGGATATCGACGTGGTGTTCTACGGTGACCTGGTGGTGGAAGGCCCCGGCCACCTGCGCATCCCGCGCCCGGAGCTGAAGCATGCCTTCGTTCTGAAGCCGCTGGCGGACATCGCCCCGGACTTCATCGATCCGGTGAGTGGCCAGGATCTGGCCACGCTGTGGCGTGCGCACAAGCAGCATGGCGAAGCGTTCGAGGTCGTGGATCTGGAATGATCGGGTTGTTGTTGCCGCTGCGCTCGCCGGGCATGGCCCGGCGCTACCGGTGGTGCCGGCCGCTGGCCGGCAACATGTCAGCTGACCGTACGCCCGCCATCCACGCGCAGCGTGTGGCCGGTGACGAAGCTGGCCTCGGCCACCAGCCAGTACACCGCCTCGGCGATCTCTTCGACGGTGCCGATGCGGGCCAGCGGCGTGCGCGCAAGCAGCGCCTCGCGGGCGAAATCATCCTTGCCCTGTTCCGGCCACAGGATCGCGCCTGGCGCCACGGCATTCACCCGCACCTTCGGCGCCAGTTCCAACGCCAGCGAACGGGTGGCCATCTCCAGCGCGGCCTTGGCCATGGTGTAGGCGACGTGGTCGCGCATCGGGTCGGTGCCGTGCAGGTCGGTCAGGTTGACGATGCAGCCCTGCTGGCGGCGCAGGTAGGGCGCGGCCGCCTGTGACAGCAGCAGCGGCGCGCGGGCGTTGACCGCGTAGAGCTCGTCCATGGCCGCGGCGGTGACCTGGCCGAACGGGGTGGGGAAGAAGTTGGAGGCGTTGTTGACCAGCGCGTCCAGGCGGCCGAAGTGGGCCACGGCCTGTTCGACCAGGTCGGGCAGGGCCTCCGCGTCGCGCAGGTTGGCCTGCAAGGCCAGCACGCTGCCGGGGCGGTCGTTCTCCAGGTCGAACGCGGCCTGCTGCAGCTCGGCGCTGGACGTATGGGCGTGCAGCACCACCGACCAGCCACAGGCGTGGAACTGGCGGGCGATGGCTGCACCGATCCGGCGGGCGCTGCCGGTGATCAGGGCCACGGGGGCGGTGTCGCTCATGAGGGTCCTCCAAGGCTCGGCTATCCTGTGCACCATTGTCACCGCATTCGAAGACACCATGCAGCCCACCTTCCCCCTGCCCGAAGCCGACGCCCTGGCCCACAGCGACCAGTTGGCGGCCGCCCTGCGTGCCGAAATCCTTGCGCAGGGCGGGGCGATCCCGTTCTCGCGCTTCATGGAGCTGTGCCTGTACGCCCCCGGCTGGGGCTATTACAGCGCCGGCGCCAGCAAGTTCGGCGGCAGCGGCGATTTCACCACCGCGTCCGAGCTCGGCAGCCTGTTCGCCGGCAGCGTGGCCAACGCGCTGGCCCCGGTGTTCGCCCAGCTCGATGCGCACGCGCGCATGCTGGAGCTGGGTGGCGGCACCGGCGCCTTCGCCGAGGCCGTGCTGCTGCGCCTGGCCGAACTGGACGCGCTGCCGTCGCGCTACGCCATCCTCGAGCCCAGCGCGGACCTGCGCCAGCGCCAGCAGCAGCGCCTGCAGCAGAACCTGCCGGCCGAGCTGGCCAGCCGCGTGGAATGGGTCGACCGCCCGCTCGATGACGACTGGGACGGCGTGGTGTTCGCCAACGAGGTGATCGATGCGCTGCCGACCCCGCGCTTCCTGATCAAGGACGGTGAGGTCTACGAGGAAACCGTCGAGCTCGATGGCGAGGGCAACTTCATGCGCGGCGCGCAGCCGGCCGACGTGCTGCTCAACGGCGCGGTGCGTCACCTCGAGCGCTACCTGGAAAAGCCCTTCGCCGATGGCTACCGCTCCGAAGTGCTGCCGCAGCTGCCGTACTGGCTGCAGGCGGTGGCCGGCGGCCTGCAGCGTGGCGCGATGCTGTTCGTCGACTATGGCTACAACCGCAGCGAGTACTACCAGCACGACCGCGATGATGGCACCGTGCGCGCGTTCTACCGCCACCACGTGCACAACGAGGTGTACCGCTGGCCGGGGCTGCAGGACATCACCGCGTCGGTGGATTTCACCGCCATGGCCGAGGCCGGCCTGCACGGTGGCTTCGAGCTGGCCGGTTACTGCAGCCAGTCCAGCTTCCTGCTTGGCAACGGACTGGACCAGGTGCTGGTGCTGGCCGAAGAGCGTACCGATGAAGTGGGCCGCATCCAGCTGCGCGACCAGGTGAAGAAGCTGACCCTGCCGACCGAGATGGGCGAACGTTTCCAAGTGATCGGCCTGCAGCGCGAGGTGGATTTCGAGCCGGCCTTCGAGCTGGGTGACCTGAGCTGGCGCCTGTGAGCGCGCGGGTGCCGGTGATCAAGCCGCTGCGCCGGCCGCGGCTGTGGACCGCGCTGTGGCTGCTGGCGGTGCTGGTGGTGATCGTGGTCTGCCTGATCCCGCCGCCGCCGATCGACCTGCCGGCGAACAGCGACAAGGTCGAGCACTTCCTGGCCTATTTCATCCTGTCCGGCAGTGCGGTGCAGCTGTTCCGCCGCGGCACGCCGCTGCTGTGGGCGGGCGTGGGCCTGGTGCTGATGGGCGTGGGCATCGAATTCGCGCAGGGCGCGCTGACCAGCAACCGCAGTGCCGACCCAGTGGATGCGCTGGCCAACACGGTGGGCGTGCTGTCGGGCCTGGCGACCGCCCTGACCCCGCTGCGCGACATCCTGCTGCGCTGGCGCGGCTGAGTGCCTTGTAGAGCCGAGCCCATGCTCGGCTTTCCCGTTGAAAAGCAGCCGAGCATGGGCTCGGCTCTACAGAAGATCCACGCTACGCGTAGGTGAAGCCGTCCAGCAATGGCAGCCGAGCGTAGGCTCGGCTCTACTTCAGCGTCACCTCATCCAGTACCCACATCGCCGGACGCGTATCGCCGGTGAAGTTGATGCACAGATCATCCGTGCCCGACACGCCCTTCGGCAGCGCCGCGCGCAGGGTGACGAACCCATCCGCGTCGGTGCTGGCCGGCAGCGGCACCTGGGCCACGACCTTGCCGGTGCAGTCGCCACGACGGATCAGCATTTCGCCGTTGCGGCCCTTGGCCTTCTCGAACTTGCGCGCCGGCTCGTCGTGGGCCAGCTGGAAGTAGTACGGGATGCGCCCGGCACGAACCTGCACGCTGCCGATGCCATCGAGCTGCGCGGCCGGCCAGCGCCAGCACGGCTGGAAGATGTCGACGGTGAATACCTTGCGCGGGCCTTCGCGCGGGCCATCGTCTTCCAGGCGCAGCACCAGGCCCTTTTCGCCCACGCAGCTGCGCAGTTCCTCGCTGTGGCGGCTGAGCAGCGACTGCGCGGTATACGACGCCACGGTAGGTGCCGCTGCCAGCGGCTGGCCCTGGAAGAATGCAGCGGCCTGCACGGTGGCCGGCAGCGGCTGGGTCAGCGGCTGCTGGTACAGCGGCGAGCTGGCGGTCACCGGCGTGCCGTCGGTGCTGTAGCGCACTTCATAGCCGAGCGGATTGGCCAGCGACACCGTCACCCTGTTCGCGGCGCGGTCGTCGGTATGGCCCACGCCCACTTCGAACGGGGTCTGCGCGTAGGCCAGGCCCCAGGCGCGGTAGCGCTGCAGCTGGGACGGCAGACGGGCGAGGAAATCGCGGAAATCGCGATGCTCCGGCGCGCTCCAACCGGTTTCGGCCAGCGCGGCCAGGCGCGGGAACAGATTGTGCTGCAGGCGTGCGTAGGTGCGGGTGTGCTCAGTGAACATGTTCGCCTGCAGGCCGAGGATGTGCCCGTGCTTGTCGGCGGCCAGCTCGGCCGGCACCGGCTCGAAGCTGTACAGCGTGGCCAGGTTGACCTGGGCCGGGCGGCCCGGCGGCTCGTTCGGCGAGCCGGTCTGCAGGTAGTCCAGGTACAGGTGGCTGACCGGCGACATCACCACGTCATGGCCACTGCTGGCCGCGGCCAGGCCGCCTTCGGTGCCGCGCCAGGACATCACCGTGGCCTGCGGCGGCAGGCCGCCTTCGAGGATCTCGTCCCAGCCGATCAGGCGGCGGTCGTGCGCTTCTAGGAAGGTTTCCAGGCGCTTGATGATGTGGCTCTGCATGGCCATCTCATCCTTGATGCCCAGCTCGCGCATGCGCTTCTGCACCTGCTTCGAGGCGATCCACTGGTCCTTGACCGCTTCGTCGCCACCCACGTGCACGTACTTCGCCGGGAACAGCTGGATCACTTCCTCCAGCACGTTCTCCAGGAAGGTGACGGTGCCGTCCTCGACGTTGAACAGGTTGGGGAACACGCCCCATTCGCTGATCGGCTTCAGCGGCGTGCTGATCGAGCCCAGTTCCGGGTAGGCGGCGATCGCGGCCGTGGCGTGGCCGGGCACGTCGATTTCCGGGATCACCTGGATGTGCAGCTTGGCCGCATAGGCGATCACTTCGCGGATCTGGTCCTGCGTGTAGAAACCGCAGTACGGGTATTCCTGCTTGGTCACCGGATCGATGCCGCCATCGCCGGCCGGCAGGCGGCAGCTGCCGACCTCGGTCAGCTTCGGGTAGCGCTTGATCTCCATGCGCCAGCCCTGGTCATCGGTCAGGTGCCAATGGAAGGTGTTGAGCTTGTGCGCGGACATCGCATCGAGCACGCGCTTGATCTCGTCCAGGCTCTGGAAGTGGCGCGCCGAGTCGAGCATGAAGCCGCGCCAGCTGAAACGCGGCGCGTCCTGGATCTGCACGGCCGGCAGCGCGCCCTGGCTGCCGCCGGTGGCCAGCTGGGCCAGGGTGGTGGCGCCGTAGAACAGGCCGGTCTCGTTGCCGGCCTGCACCAGCACGCCCTGCGCGGTGCTCTCCAGCGTGTAGCCCTCGCCGGTATCGCGGAAGGTGGGGATGATCTGGAAGCGGATGCCGCCGGCCTTGGCCGCGGCCTTGCCGGTAGCCGGCGCCAGGCGCGGGCCGCCACTGCGGGCGAGCAGATCGGCGAACTGGCCCGCCACGCGCTGCTCGGCTTCGCTGTCGGCGCGCAGCGCCGTGCCTGCGGCCACGGTGATGCCGGCGCCATTGCCGCGCTGTACGTTGGCCGGTGCGGGGATCAGCATCAGGCTGCCGGCGCGCAGCTGCGGGCCGGGGCCGGTATCCAGTGCCGGGGCATCGGCGGCGCGGGCGGCGGCGGGAAGCATCGCCAGGCCCAGCAGCATGCTGGCAAGGGGGAAAGGTCGCATCGTCTCACTCCTGTGGTGGGCGGTTCGCTGTGCCGCGCGTGGCCGCCGCGCAGGCGGCGATTCCGGTCTCCCATCGTACGACGGGCCCGGAAATCCGGGCCCGTCGCGATGTGCAGCTGGGTGCAGTCTTAGAACTTGAAGTGCAGGGTGGCCATGTAGCGGCGGCCGCTCTTGTACTTGCCAGCCAGGTGCTCCTTGTCGCCCAGGTACTGGAAGTAGGTCTCGTCCAGCAGGTTCTGCGCGTCCACCGTCAGCGACCAGTTGTCGTTGAAGGTGTAGCCGAAGCTGGCACCGAGTTCCGCGTAGTCGTCCACGCTGGACGGGGCAGCACCGGCCACGTAGCCGCCGGCCAGGTAGCTGTCACGCCAGTTGTAGGTCAGGCGCGCATTGATCGGGCCCTTCTCGTAGTACGGGCTGAAGGCGATGGCATTGCGCGACTGGTACGGCAGCGGATCGCCGGTGTTGTTCTCACCGTTGGCGTAGGTGTAGTTGGCGGTCAGGCCGAAGCCGCTTTCGCCGAAGGGCTGCTGGAAGCTGATGTTGAAGCCCTTGACGTGGCCGCTGCCGGCGTTGCGCGGGCGCTGGATGCTGTAATCGCAGTAGCCGTCGGCGGTGCAGCCGTTGGTCCCGACGAGGTTCGCCCAGGTGGCCGGCGAGGTATCGCGGATCGAGTTGTACTGGCGCTCGATGGTGGCCGAGGTATCGATGTAGTTGTCGATCTTCTTGTAGAACACCGACCAGGCCACCACCGCCTGCGGCGCGTAGTAGTACTCGGCCGAGGCGTTGAAGTTCCACGACTCATACGGCGACAGATCGGCGTTGCCGCCCGAACCGGTCAGGGTGGTGTCGTTGAGGAAGGTGTTGTTGACCATCTGGTTGTACGGCGCCCAGGCGATCACCTTGGCCGCGGCGAAGCGGAACACCCAGTCGTTGTCGGTGTCCCACGCGACGTTCAACGACGGCAGCACGAAGTCTTCCTTCTTGGTGCGGGTCTGCCACTTGCTGTCCAGGTCGGTCAGGGTCGGCGTGCCGCCGTAGACGAAGCCGCTGCCTTCGGTCTTGGAATCGACGTAGCGCACGCCCAGGTTGCCGCGCAGCGGGCCGTTGGAGAAGTTCAGCTGCGCGTAGGCTGCGTTGTTGGTCTGGGTCAGCGCCCAGCTGTTGTTGAGGTAGCTGGCCGGATCGGGGTTGCTGTAGTCGATCGGGCTGTTGCGCACCCAGTTCAGCACGTTGTTGCGGCCGGCCTGCACGTGGTGGCCCTGGTCGCTGGTGAAGCCCTGGATGTCGGTCAGGCCGATGGTGCCGACGTCGGCCAGGGTGCCCGGGGTGACGCCGCCGTACACGTTGAGGGTGAAGGCTTCATCGTGCTTGCCGTGGCGCACGCCGAACTGCAGCTGGTTGAAGATGCTGTCGAACTGGACGTTGAAGTCGAGCTGGGCGTAGGTGTCCTTGCTCTCGGTGGCGAACACGCCGTTGTTGCCGAACCAGCCGCCGGCCGAACCCCAGTTGGCGGGGTCGCGGGCGCCTGCCGGGTCATCGAAGGTGATGCCCTTGTCCATGTTCCAGCTGTAGCCGCCGTTGTAGAACGGCTCGATGAAGTACTGGGCCAGGTTCTTGTTGTCGGACTTGCTCTGGCCGGCCTGGCCGGTCATGCCCCAGCCTTCGCCCTTCCAGGCGCCACGCAGGTCCACGCCCTTGGTGACCACTTCGGACAGGCGAACGTTGTTGTCATAGATCAGCGTGCCGCTGTTGGCGATGGCGCTTGCGTTGGAGTGGCCGCTGGTGGCCACGCCGTTGCGCACGTCGCCGAGCTGGTTGACGGCGTTGACGGTGCCCGGGTTCCAGGTCAGGAAGGAATAGAGCGACTGGTTGTAGTTGTCGAACTTTTCCTTGATGTACATGCCGCTCAGGTTGAACTCGAGCTCATCGGTCGGCTTGAACTGCAGGTTGACCACGGCGCTGTCGCGCTTGCGTTCCTGCTGGAACCAGGCGGCGTTGAACGAGTTCGGCACGTCCACGTCGGCGGCCACGCCGGTGGCATTGGGGAAGGTGCTGGCCTTGGTGTAGCCGAACACTTCCTTGCCCTGGCGGTCGACGGCCTCTTCGTAGTGCTGGGCCGAGACGGCCACGCCGAAGGTCTCGTCGTTGTTCTTCCAGCTGTACAGCACGGCCGCGTTCGGCTTGCCTTCGCTGGCCTGCTGGCTGTAGCTGTAGCCCACCGAGGCGGCCACTTCGTTCTGCTTCAGGTCCAGCGGCTGGCGGGTGTGCATCAGCACGGTACCGCCGAGGCTGCCTTCGGTCAGTCGCGCTTCGGACGACTTGATGATCTCCGCGCGGCCCAGGATCTGCGGGGCCAGCAGCGTGTAGTCGAAGCCGCGGTTGGGCTGTTCGCCGTACAGCCAGATGGCCTGCGCCACCGGATGGTTGTCCAGGAAGGACAGGTTGAGGCTGGGGTCGGTGCCGTCGATGCTGACGCGCTCGCCCTGGCCGAAGCGGCGGTCCAGGGTGACGCCCGGGATCTGCGACAGCGCTTCAGCAACGTTGGTGCTGGGGAACTTGCCGATGTCCTCGGCGGTGATCGCTTCGGACACACCGACGTTGTTGCGCTTGGTGTCCAGCGATTTTTCCAGGCTGGCGCGGATGCCGACCACCTGGATGGTGTCCAGGTTCTGCGGGCTCGGGTCCTGTGCGTGCGCCGAGAAGGCGAGGCAGCCGACGATGGCTGCCGAAAGCAGAGTCTTGCGGGTGTTCATGATGTCTCTCCTCATCACTGATGTGCGTTGTCGGCGGCGAACGAATGGCAGGTCATGCCTGGCGCCAGCAGGGGCTGCCGGGCGCGATGGTGCGATTCCAGTGCGTCGTGCGTACTGCGGTGCTGCGTACTGCTTGCTGCGTACTGCGGTTCAGGCGTTGGCGTGGAGCAGGAACCAGCTGGCGGCGCCGATGACGCCCAGCTGCCCGTGCTCGACCACCTTCACCGGGATGCGTGCCAGCGCTTCGCCCATCGGCCCCTTCTGCAGGTAGCGTTCGACGAAGGTGCTGGCATGCAGGTATTCGCGGATCTGCGGCAGGATGCCGCCGGCCAGGTAGACACCACCCTGCGCGCCGTAGAACAGCGCCATGTCGCCGATGGTGCTGCCGAGCAGGCCACAGAACACATCCAGCGCCTGGCGGGCGAGGGCATCGGTACCGGCCATGGCTGCGGCGGTCACCGCATCCGGGCTGGCCAGCACCGGGGTCTGCCCCTGCAGGGCGCAGATGGCGTGGTACAGGTTCATCAGGCCGGGGCCGGACAGCGCATGTTCGATCGACACGTGCGCGCGGTCGCGCTGCATGTGGCGGACGATGGCCATTTCCAGTTCGGTGCTGGCCGCCAGCGTCGGCTGGCCGGCTTCGGTGGGCAGGACCACCGGACCATGCGGAGTGGGGATCCACAGTGCGGCACCCAGGCCGGTACCGGGGCCGACCACCAGGGTCGGGCAGCGCGGCGCGGTCTCGGGGCCGCACAGGTGCAGCACGCCGCTTGCGTCGACCTGCGCCGCGGCATAGGCCACCGCTTCGAAGTCGTTGACGATGTGCACGTGCTGCAGGCCGACCTCGGCTTCCACCTGGCGGGCCGACAGCGGCCACGGCAGGTTGGCGGTGATCACCGTGCCGTCCTCGCGGGCGAAGCCGGCGGTGGCGACCACGCACTGGCTGGGCCGCGCACTGTCACCGAGGAAGTCGGTGAGGATCGCACTCAGGCCGGCGTAGTCCGCATTGCGGTACTTGCGGTATTCCAGCAGCTGTACCGGATGGGCCTCGTCGCCGCTGGCCTGTGCCCTTGCCACGCGCACATGGGTGCCGCCGACGTCGGCGGCCAAGAACGAGGGCGCGACGCGGGACAGGACATGGGCCGGGGCGGGATGGCTGGCGGTCACGCGGGCTCCTGCTGCAGGTGGGAAGCGGACCCACGAAAGGCCCGTCGATGGGCGGAGTCTGTAACTGCGTTGACAACGATGTCAACGAGTTCGTGACACTTTCGTTGCTGCGCCGCAACGAATGAGAGACACCGTAAACGTTTACATCGTCTTGACCTGGCGTTAACCCGCAAGCCGTTGCGCCATGGGCCTCTAGGGCCAGAGCGCATTCAGCGCGGAACGCGGGTGTTGTCTTGCGCAGTGCAGCACGGCCGCATCGGGCCCGCGCAATCAAGTTGACAAACCGCTGTGGTCCATCGAAAGAATGTGACAACGTTGTTCCCAGCCACTCTCCGACACCGCCCTCTGCGGTGGTCGCCGCAGGAGCCCACCTGATGTCCGCCGTCACTGCTGCAAGCGCGCGCCCGAACGTTGCCGCCTCCATCGCCATCGTCGGCGTGCTGTTCTTCCTGATCGGCTTCTTCACCTGGCTCAACGGCCCGTTGATCACCTTCGTCAAGCTGGCATTCGAGCTCAGCGAAGTCGGCGCCTTCCTGGTGCTGATGGTGTTCTACCTGTCGTACTTCTTCCTCGCCCTGCCGTCGTCGTGGATCCTGCGCCGCACCGGCATGAAGAAGGGCCTCAGCCTGAGCCTGCTGGTGATGGCTGCGGGCGCGGCACTGTTCGGTGAGTTCGCCACGCAGCGCTGGTATCCGGGCGCACTCGGCGGCCTGTTCGTGATCGGCAGCGGCCTGGCCCTGCTGCAGACCGCCATCAACCCCTACATCTCCATCCTCGGCCCGATCGAAACGGCCGCGCGCCGCATCGCGCTGATGGGCATCTGCAACAAGATCGCCGGCATGCTGGCACCGGTGCTGATCGGCACGCTGGTGCTGCACGGCATCGGCGATCTGTCGGCCACCGTCGCCACTGCCGACGAGGCCACCAAGGCGCAGCTGCTCAACGAATTCGCCGCCAAGATCCACGCGCCCTACCTGGCCATGGCCGGTGTGCTGGTGGTGCTGGCGGTGGCGGTGCTGTTCTCGCCGCTGCCGGAAATCAAGCCGTCCGAAGCCAACGCCACGCCGACCGCCGCGGGTGCTGCCGAGCGCCGCAGCATCTTCCAGTTCCCGCACCTGTGGCTGGGCGTGCTGTGCCTGTTCGTCTACGTCGGCGTGGAAGTGATGGCCGGTGATGCCATCGGTACCTATGGCCACGGCTTCGACCTGCCGCTGGACCAGACCAAGATGTTCACTTCGCTGACCCTGTTCGCCATGCTCATCGGCTACGTGGTCGGCCTGCTGCTGATTCCGAAAGTGGTGTCGCAGTCGCGCTACCTGACCCTTTCGGCGGTGCTGGGCGTGCTGTTCTGCCTGGGCGCCTGGGCCACCCACGGCTATGTCTCGGTGGCCTTCGTGGCGCTGCTGGGCTTTGCCAACGCGATGATGTGGCCGGCCATCTTCCCGCTGGCCATCCGCGGCCTGGGGCGCTTCACCGAAACCGGCTCGGCCCTGCTGGTGATGGGCATCGCCGGCGGCGCGATCATTCCGCAGCTGTTTGCGGTGCTCAAGCAGCACATCGATTTCCAGCTGGTGTTCGTCCTGCTGATGGTGCCGTGCTACCTGTACATCCTGTTCTACTCGGTGATCGGCCATCGCGCCGGCCTGCCGCAGGACAAGGTCTGATCGGCGATGATGGACGGCAGCCAACCCCAGGAAAAGCCGATGCGCAGAGCGACCATCAAGGACGTTGCCGAAAAGGCCAAGGTCTCGCTGAAGACGGTGTCGCGGGTCATCAACAACGAACCGTCGGTGATGCAGGCCACCCGTGCGCGGGTGCTGCGGGCCATCGCCGAACTCGACTACGAACCCGATCCGTCGGCGCGCAACCTGCGCAGCGGCACCACGTTCGTGATCGGGCTGGTGTACGACAACCCGAACCCGTACCACATCATCGGCGTGCAGAACGGCGTACTCGCCGCCTGCCGCGAAACCGGCTTCGGCCTGCAGATCCATCCGTGTGATTCGAGCTCGCCGATGCTGGCCGATGAACTGGCCGACTGGGTGCAGCGTTCGCGCCTGGCCGGGCTGGTGCTGACCGCGCCGATGTCCGAGCGCCGCGACCTGATCCAGACGTTGACCGCGCGCGGCATCAAGCTGGTGCGCATCATCGCCGCCACGGAGGATCCGGCCGATGGCGCCTGCGTGTTCGTCGACGACCGCGAGGCTGCCTACGAAGTCACCGAGCACCTGATCCAGCTCGGCCACCAGCGCATCGGTTTCCTCTGGGGTGGTTCCTCGCACCGTTCCTCGGGCGAGCGCTACGCCGGTTACGAGGCCGCGCTGAAGGACTACGGCATGACCGTGGACAAGCATCTGGTGGTGCAGGGCGACTACACCTTCGACGATGGCTTCCGTGGTGCGCGTCGCCTGCTGGCCCTGCGTGAGCCGCCCACTGCCATCTTCGGCTCCAACGATGAAATCGCCGCCGGCGTGCTGGCGGCCGCGAAGTCGGCCGGCATGAACGTACCCTACGACCTCTCCATCGCCGGCTTCGAGGACAGCCCGTTCTCGCGCCAGTCGTGGCCGCCGCTGACCACCGCCAAGCAGGCCACCGAGGACATCGCCCGCCACGCCGCGCGCCTGCTGATCGCGCAGCTGCGCAGCGATGCCTACGACGATGCACCGGCCGCCCTGCAGAACCAGGGCTTCGTGCCGCAGCTGGTGGTGCGCGGTTCTACCGCACCGATGCGCCCGGCCGGCGTGCGCCCCCTTCCTTCCGATCCCGCCTGAGTCCGCCATGTCGCTGTCCGACCCCACCGCCACCCTGATGTTCGCCGAGGCTGCTGAAGCGGCCGACGTGGTTGCCCGCCAGTTCGCCCGCAACCACGCCACCCTGGAAACGCTGGCCGCCAGCCTGCGCGCGGCACCGCCGCCGTTCGTGGTGACCTGCGCACGCGGCAGCTCCGACCACGCCGCCACCTACGGCAAGTACCTGCTGGAAACCCAGCTGGGCCTGGTGGTCGCCTCGGCATCGCCGTCGGTGGGCTCGGTCTACGCCGCGCCGCTGCAGCTGCGCGGTGCGTTGTTCATCGTCATCTCGCAGTCGGGCAAAAGCCCGGACCTGCTGCGCAATGCAGAAGCGGCCAAGGCCGCCGGTGCGCGCGTGGTCGCCCTGGTCAACGTCGAGGATTCACCGCTGGCGCAGCTGGCCGACACGGTCATCCCGCTGCATGCCGGCGCCGAGAAGAGCGTGGCCGCGACCAAGAGCTACCTGGCCTCGCTGGCCGCGCTGCTGCAGCTGGCCGCCTACTGGAAGCAGGACAGCAGCCTGCGCAATGCGCTGGACCTGCTGCCCGATGCCCTGCGTGCGGCGTGGCAGTGCGACTGGAGTGTGGTCTCCGACGGCCTGGTCGATGCCACCAACCTGTTCGTGCTCGGCCGTGGCCTTGGTCTTGGCGCCGCGCAGGAAGCCGCGTTGAAGTTCAAGGAAACCTGCAGCCTGCACGCCGAGGCCTACAGCTCGGCCGAGGTCAAGCACGGCCCGATGGCGCTGGTCGGCCGCGGCTTCCCGGTGCTGGCCTTTGCCCAGCCCGATGAAACCGGTGCCGGCACCCGTGCGGTGGTCGAGGAATTCAGTGCGCGCGGCGCCCAGGTGTGGATGGCCGGCGCCGGTGGCAACCTGCCGGTGGCGGTCGCGCCGCACCCGCTGTGCGCACCGCTGTTGACCGTGCAGAGCTTCTACCGCGCGATCAACGCACTGGCGATCCGCCGTGGCTTCAATCCCGACCTGCCGCCGCACCTGAACAAGGTCACGGAGACGGTCTGATGGCCACGGTCCTGCGCAACGCCCGCATCCTCACCGGCGATGATTTCCGCGACGACCTGGCGGTGGTGATCGAAGACGGCCGCATCATCGCGCTGCTGCCCGACGCCGCGCCGCAGCTGGGCGAGGCCGACGAACAGGTGGACCTGGGCGGTGGCTGGCTGCTGCCGGGCTTCATCGACGTGCAGGTCAACGGCGGGGGCGGTGCGCTGTTCAACAACACGCCGGATGTCGCCTCGCTGCGCACCATCGCGCAGGCGCACCGGCGCTTCGGCACCACTGCGATGTTGCCGACCCTGATCAGCGACGACGTGAACGTGATGCGCGAGGCGATCGGTGCGATGCGCGAGGCGATCGCGCAGCAGGTGCCGGGCGTCATCGGCATCCATCTGGAAGGCCCGTACATCGCGCCGGCGCGCAAGGGCACCCACGATGCCAGCAAGTTCCGCGTGCCGGATGAAGAGGAGATCGCGCTGGCCGCGTCGCTGGACAACGGCGTGACCCTGCTGACCCTGGCGCCGGAGCGCGTGCCGCTGGAGACGATCCGCGCGCTGGTCGAGCGCGGGGTGATCGTTGCGGCCGGGCATACCGCCGGTACCTATGAAGAGATCCGCGACGGCCTGGATGCCGGCGTGCGCGGCTTCACCCATCTGTACAACGCGATGTCGCCGCTGCAGGGGCGCGAGCCCGGTGCCGTGGGTGCCGCGCTGGAAGACCGCGACAGCTGGATCGGCATCATCGTCGATGGCGTGCACGTGCACCCGGCCAGCCTGCGCGTGGCGCTGGCCGCCAAGCCACGCGGCCGCCTGCTGCTGGTGACCGACGCGATGCCACCGGTCGGTGCCGATGACCCCAGTTACGTGCTGTACGGCGAGACCATCACCGCCGTCGATGGCGTGGTGCGCAATGCGGCCGGTGCGTTGGCCGGCTCGGCGCTGGATATGGCCACGGCCGTGCGCAACACCGTGCAGCTGCTCGGCCAGCCGCTGGCCGAGGCGGCGCGCATGGCGTCCACCTATCCAGCGGAATTCCTCAACGTGGATGACCGCCTGGGCCACATCGCCGAGGGCTACCAGGCCGACCTGGTGCTGCTGGATGATGCCCTGCAGGTGCGTGGCACCTGGATTGCCGGACAGTACGAGGCGGCCTGATGGACGCAGCGCCGCCACGCCGGCTGGGCTCGATCGACGCCCTGCGCGGCCTCACCGTGGCGGCGATGCTGCTGGTCAACAACCCCGGTGACTGGAGCGCGGTGTTCGCGCCGCTGCGCCATGTGGACTGGCATGGCTGCACGCCCACCGACCTGGTGTTCCCGTTCTTCCTGTTCCTGGTCGGCGTGTCGATGGCCTTCAGCGTGGCACCGCGCGCGCAGGATCCCCTGGCACGCCCGGCGCTGGCCAAGGGCGTGCTCGAACGCGCGCTGCGCATCGCCATCGCCGGCGTGCTGCTGCACCTGCTGGTGTGGTGGGCGCTGCACACGCATCACTTCCGCATCTGGGGCGTCCTGCAGCGCATTGCGCTGTGCGCGGCGGTGGTTGGCGTGGTGGCGGTGTACGTGCGGCCACGCACCCAGGTGGCGCTGCTGGTCGCACTGCTGGTGGGCTACACGGTGCTGCTGCTGGGCATTGGCGATCTGGCGCCGTGGACCAATCCGGCCAGCCGCCTTGACACCAGCCTGTTCGCGCCCTTCATCTACCAGTGGCAGGTCGACACCGGCCTCGGCCACGATCCGGAAGGCCTGTTGAGCAGCCTCGGCGCGCTCGCCAGCACCGTGCTCGGCCTGCTGGCCGGTGGCCTGCTGCGCAACGGGCGCGCTTCCGCGCTGGCCGGTCTGGGCGTGGCGACCGCCGTGCTGGGGCTGCTGCTGGCCACGGTGCTGCCGCCCAACAAGCAGCTGTGGACGCCGAGCTACGTGCTGTGGACCGGCGGGCTGGCGGCGCTGGCGCTGTGGCTCGGGCACCTGCTGATCGACCGCAGGGGCTGGCCCGCGCTGGGCCGCCGCTTCGGCGTCAATGCCATCACCGCCTACCTTGGCGCCTCGGTGATGTCGGTGGTGCTGCTCGCCACCGGTGTATGGGGTTCGGTGTGGCAGCAGCTGGCCACGGCGATGCCGGGGGCATTGGAACTGGCGTCGATGCTGCAGGCGATCGCCTTTGTTGCGCTGTGGTGGGGCGTGGCGTGGTGGCTGGACCGGCGTGGCATCTACCTGAAGATCTGACTGCCATACGGACGAGTTGTTATCCACGCATGGCGTGGATCTACTGCCACGCGCGCTTCGTGCGCAGTAGAGCCACGCCACGCGTGCCTGCACTTCGCTGTGATGCATCAAAAACATGAACGCTTTCATGCACATGCATTTGGTGTGATGCATGAATTACTTCACGCGCGAAGCGTGATGCATCCGGCATAACTTCATTTGCCCGAACCATTCACGGCGCCTCCGCGGCGCCAGCAGTGCCCATATCCGCAGTTCCTGACTTCCAGATCCAGGAGTGCCGTATGTCCGTTGCCGCACCGCGTCCGCGCCGCTTGACCCATTGCCTGCTGCAGGCGCTCGCCATTCCCGCCGCACTGGCTGCCACCGTGCCCATCGCGTGGGCGGGCTGTGACAACGTCGCGCCGCTTGCCGGGCAGACCGTCACCTGCAGTGCGGCAGCCCCCAACCCGCAGACCGTACCCGTCAGCGCCAACGGTGAGGTCGGCATCACCCTCAACGTTGCCAGTGGCGCACAGCTGCAGCAGAGCGGTGGCGGCAGCGCCGTCAGCCTGGTCGGCGCAGGCGGTCACCAGCTCGGCAACCAGGGCGCAATCACCTCGGTGGGCGGCATCGCCGTGCAGCTGGGTGGCGGCAGCCGTGTCGACAACCTCGGCAGCATCAGCACCGGCAACAACACCGCGTTGCAGTTCGTCGGTGCCGGCGACAGCGTGCTGGTCAACCGCGGCACCATCAGCGGGCGCACCGGCGTGCAGTTCGGTGCCGGCAATGATCGCCTGGAGATGCTGGACGGCAGCATCAGCGGCGGAGTGCTGCAGGGCGATGGCAACGACGTGCTGCTGATCAGTGGCGGCACGCTCGACAGCGTCGACCAGGGCAACGGCGATGACCAGATGACGGTCAGCGGCGGCACCATCACCGGCCTGGTGACGCAGGGCAGCGGCCGCGATGACTTCGTCATGACCGGCGGCACCATCGGCGCGCTGCAGCAGGGCGACAACATCGACACCTTCCGAATGAGCGGCGGCCGCATCATCGGCGCCTTCGAGGATGGCGACCAGGCCTGGATGACCGGTGGCCGCATCGGCCGGGTCAACATGAAGCTGGACAAGAATCTGTGGGACCAGTCCGGCGGCACGGTCGACGGCAACGTGGTCACCGGCTTCGACACCGACACCATCATCATCTCCGGCACGGCGTACATCGGCGGCAACATCAGCGTCAGCGGCGGCAATGACAGCGTGACCATCACCGATGGCACCGTACGCGGGCAGGTGCTGCTGAGCACCGGCAACGACACCTTCAACTGGAATGGCGGGGGCATCGTCTACGGCGCCATTGATGGCGGGCCGGACGATGATGTGGTCAACCTCAGCAACCTCAACCAGGCCAATCTGGGCGCAGTGCCGCTGTTCAACGGTGGCAGCGGCAATGACCAGCTCAACTTCAGCAACGTCAAGACCACCGGCGTGGCCCGCTTCCAGAACTGGGAGGCGATCAGCCTGGCCAGCAGCACCGAGCTGACCTTCGACGGCGACCTGGTGCTCGGCGACAGCGGTACGGGCACCGGCACGCTCACCCTGGACGACACCAGCACGCTCTACGCCGGCAACGGCGCGCATGCGCTGCGGCCGTTCGCTGCGGGCGCGCTTGTCAATGTGGTCAACGCCGGCCGCATCGACCTCACCGGCACGGGAGCCGGTGATGTATTCACGATCCGCGGCAATTACCGCGGCGAGGGCGGCGGACTGTACCTGCGCACGGTGCTGGCGGGGGATGGCTCCAACAGTGACCGCCTGGTCATTGACGGAGGCACGGCCAGTGGGACGACCGGCATCGGCATCCTCAACGCCGGCGGCGGTGGCGCGGCGACGCTGGCCGACGGCATCCTGGTGGTGCAGGCCTTGAATGGCGGTACCAGCGCGGCGAATGCGTTCTCGCTGTTCGCACCGGTATCGGCCGGTGCCTATGAGTACTTCCTGTTCAAGGGCGGCGTCAGCGCCGGCAGCGGCGAGAACTGGTATCTGCGTTCGACCCTGGTGGCTGGCCCGACGCCGGCACCGAACGGCAACAGCAACGCGACGCCGCCGCCACCCACTCCCGACGTCGCACCGCCGCCGCCGATCACGCCGGCACCGCCACCGCCGCCGGAGGATCCGATTGATCCCGATCTGACCGCCGGCGAGACCGCACCGCCGCCGCCACCGCCGGAGCCGACGCCCGTGGCACCTCCCAGTGATCCCGCCGTACCCGATGTGCCGGTGGCCGGCAGCAGCCTGCCCGGTGCAGGCTCGACCCCGCCCAGCCCGGGTGCACGACCGGCGCAGGGCGACGTGGTGCCGCTGTATCGCCTGGAAACCGCCGCCTACGCGGTGGTCCCGCCGCTGCTGCGCGAGACCTCGCTGGCTAGCCTCGGTACCTTCCACGAGCGCCAGGGCGAACAGCGCCTGCTCTACAGCAACGGCGCCTTCCGCACCGCCTGGGGACGACTGGTGGGGCAGAGCAGCGAGATCCATTGGAAGGGCGACGCACAGCCGGGCTTCGATGGCGATGTGATGGGCGTGCAAGCCGGTCTGGATGTGTGGGCGGCCGCCGCTGACGACCATCGCAACCAGGTGGGCGTGTTTGTCGGCCGCACCCGCGCGCAGGGCAGGACCACCGGTCTGGCGCTGGGCTGGGAGAACGTGCAGGTCGGCCAGAGCCGGCTGGATGACAAGCATGTGGGCCTGTACTGGACCCTGACCGGCAGCGAGGGCGGCTACCTCGATGCGGTGGCCCTGCAGAGCCGCTACGACGGCCGTGTGCGTTCCTCGCGCGGGCTCGGCATCGACGTGAAGGGCGACGGCACCACGGTGTCGCTGGAAGCGGGCAAGCCGCTGCTGCAGTTCGGGCAATCCTCATGGTGGCTGGAACCGCAGGTGCAGGTGATCTGGCAGCGCAGTTCGCTGGATGACCGGCGCGACGACGTGTCTGCGGTGCGCTTCGACAGTGACAACGCCTGGACCGGCCGCGTCGGCCTGCGCCTGGCCGGCGATTACCAGCTGGCCGACAACGGCTGGCAGCCGTACTTCAAGGTGAACTACTGGCATGGTCGCGCGGGCGAGGACCGCATCCAGTTCGACAGTGACACGATCCTCAATGCGCAGCGTTCGCGTGCGCTGGAAGCCGGGGTTGGCGTGGTCGCGCGCTTCAACCGCACCATCAGCGCGTACGGTGTGGCTGACTACACGCGTGAGCTGGGCGGCGACCGCAACGAGAAGCGCCGCATCATCGAAGGCAACATCGGCCTGCGCGCCGATTGGTAGAGTCGAGCTTGCTCGACTGCTCCTGCTGCGTAGAGCCGAGCCCATGCTCGGCTGCTCTGCGCACAGCCGTCGCCATCCAACAGCCGTCGAGCAAGCTCGACTCTACGGGCATTGTCATGGGCCCGCGCCTGCATCCGATGCCACCAACGCCTCCGCATGATCGGCCATCACCACCACGGCATGCAGCAATCCCTCCTCCACCTGCGGTGGACACTGAGCTTCAGCATCATCCAGTTCCCGCGCGGCCTGCGCCGCCAGCAGTACGCGCCCGCACGCCGACACCGCCGCCATGCAACGCGTGGCTTCAGCCATTCCCCGCATACGTGCGTCACTGAGCTTCCGATTCTGCCAAGGCTGCCCATCGGCGCCATGACCGCGCGCGAGGCCGTGCAGCCGCGCGAAGAAGGCCGAGGGTGGGGCACTTTCTTCAGCCCCGCTCAATGCCTCTTCCAGTGCTTTCGCCGTGGTATCGGGCAGGGCCAGGGTGGACAGCGCATCGCCCAGCAGAGACTGCAGGCAGGGATAGGTGGGGTAGGGCGTATTCATGGCGACAACCTCACAAGACAAGGCCACCTGCGGGGTGCAAGGTGGCGGACGGTGCGGGTTGGCGTGCCGGTCAAAATCGAAACGAAAAAAAGCCGACGGATCACGAGGATCCCCACGCACCGCCCGCCATGGGCAAGCCGGTGCATTGTCGCGATTGCCGCTGAGGCGGCAACTCGATCGTTTCGATGTTTGATTCAGGACGCCAATCCCGGCCAGTGCAAAGCGCGCTGGCATACGGAATGTCACTCGCGTCCTGCGGCAGTGGAATGAGTAAAGTTGCAAAGTTTCCCCATGGCAAACATTGGGTCGAAAGCGACGTAATGCGCGATAGCGCCAGATCGAACGACGCGGTTATTCTGCCCCTCTGCTACGTGACAAGGAGTCGTCAATGCTGGACCTTCGTTCCGCCGTGCTCGCTGCGCTGTGGTTTTCATCTTCTGCCGCCATGGCAGAACAGACAGTTGAACTGCCGTCGCCAGAAGCGCGCGAACAGATGCTGCATCTCCTTGAGTTCCAATCGCTGTATCGCGATCGCGTCGACTGGAGTGACGTGCGCTCGCAGCTGGCCGCCGCAGGTGATGATCGTGCACAGCAGCGCCGCGTGCTGGATGAGGCGGCCACGCGCAGCAGCAGTGGACATGGCCGATGGATATCGCCCAGCCACCAGCGCGAACGCTCCGGCCGCGCCCAGCGAGTGAATGCCGGGCAGGGCGCCGCGCTGGCAGAATCCCCGAACGTCGATGCCCGCATTGGCGTGCTGAAGGTCGGCCCTTTCGTGGAGGATCTGCAGCGCAGCGAACAGCAGCGCTTTGACGCGCGCAAGGCCTACGCACTGGCCTTGCAGCACCGCATCGTCGACCTGGATGACGGCACGCGCTGCGGCTGGGTGGTCGATGTGAGCAGTAATGGCGGCGGCAACATGTGGCCCATGCTGCTTGGGCTGCTGCCGCTGTTGCAGGGAACTCCAGACGCGCAGGGGGCACTGATCGGCGCCTTCCGCAGTGCCGATGGCCTGCAGTGGTGGCGCCAAGGGGAAGGTGAGGTGAGGCAGGACGGCACGCAGGGGCTGCGCTCACGGCAGGCCGCCTATCGACTGCGTGCGGGCGCTGCCCCGGTGGCGGTGGTGATGGGCGCGCGCACCGCAAGTTCGGGCGAAGCCGTCGCGTTGGCATTTCGCGGACAGGCGGGCAGTCGCAGTTTCGGCCAACCCAGCGCAGGTTTCTCAACCGGCAACCGGCCCGTCAAGCTGGTGGACGGCAGCACCCTGCTGTTGACCCACAACGTGATGGCCGACCGCAACGGGCTGGGCGACGGTGCCAGGTTGCAGCCGGACGAGGCCACCGCCAGTGGACCGGACACTCTGGCCGCCGCCCAGGCCTGGCTGCTGGCCCAGCCTGCCTGCAGGGGCGGCTGACCGGTGATCATGATCGGCCAGCAGGAGCGTGTCGTCGTGGTCGGCCCGACCGAGGCCCATCACTGCCTGCGCTGCGGGACCGAGACCGACTTCGCCCCGCAGCTGCGCTACCGCATGGCGCGCATCGACCTGCTGTTCGGCTTCGTCTACCAGCGCCGTTACGAGCTGGCCTGCACCGGATGCGGGCATGGCTGGGTGCTGGACACCGACAGCATGGACCAGCAGCTGGGCGGGGTGCCGATCCCGTTCCGGCACCGCTTCGGCCTGCCGGTGTTGCTGGCGGTGGTGGCGGGGCTGGCGATGGCAGGGTGGATGTGGCGGTCAGGGGCTGGGGCAGGCTGATGAAGCTGGATTTGCATATGTCCCAAAGATCGAATAGACAGTCTCGACTGTGGAGGGAAAATGAACATTCGCCCCATCCGTACCGAAAGCGACTACCAGATCGCGCTGCGCGAGCTTGAGGCCTATCTCGAGAACGAGCCTGCCATCGGCACTGAAGAAGGGGATCGTTTCGAGATCCTTGCCACGCTTGTCGAGGCCTACGAAGCGAAGCACTACCCGATCGAACTGCCAGATCCGATTGAAGCGATCCGTTTCCGCATGGAACAGGGCGGGTTGACGGTAAAGGACCTGGTGCCTTCCATCGGCCAGCTCAATCGGGTCTATGAGGTGCTGAACCGCAAGCGCGGGCTGACCCTGGAAATGATCCGCAATCTGCACCGCAACCTGGGCATTCCTGCCGAGAGCCTGATCGGTCGTTGACCGTTCCCCAGACGGCGGGTCCGGCACGTGGACCATGCTTCCGTCCTGCTAAAGTGACCCCCTGCAATCACGTACCGGAACCGACCATGGATCACGACACGCCGTTCGAACCCCTCAACGACCTGGAGGTCCGCCTGCTGCAGGCACAGGACGGTACGCTGACTGCTTCACAGTTCCTCGATGGCCTGCTGACCGCGCCGGTGTTCGTGCTGCTGGACAAGGCCATCGGCGAGGATGGCGCCTGGGACGAGAGCATTTCGCCGCTGGTGCTGACCAGCGAGGGCGGCGAGCCGATGTTCGCGGTGTTCACCGCGCCCGAGCGCGCCGGTCTCTGGCACGAGCAGCTGCCGCAGTTCGCCCATGCCATGCCGATTGCTGTGCACGCGCTGCTGGCGGGTATCGGCGAGGGCGTCGGCCTGGTGCTGAACCCGGGCCTGGACGTGGGCATGGAGATGATTCCCGACGCGGTGGCCCAGCTGAAGGATCGCGCCGCCGCGATCACCCGCGGCATGGCGCACTGATTCCAGGGATTTTGGGGTTGCCGGCCAGCGGCCGGCAATCCTTCGACAGTCCGCGCGTGGCCGGTACGACGCTTGAGGATCAGCGCGCGGCCGCGATCGCCTTCACCCGTGCCCTTGCCAGCGCCTCGCCAACGGCGGGGCCCTTCAGATGGGTCAGGTCCAGATCACGCGCCTGGACCGACAGGGCCGCCTGGTGCAGGCGCTTGAGCGTTTCGCCCTGCGGGTAGTCGCCCTCTTCAAAGCCGAGCCGGCCGCGTTTGTCGGCCTCGCAGCACAGCGCGATGCGCGCCACGCGCTCGGGGCGGCGCAGCGCATCGCAGCGGCCCAGCAGGTCCAGCACGGTGGCATCACGCAGCTCGTCGATGCGGTGCACGTTCAAGTGCTCGCGGCAGACCGCTTCGGCCAGCTGCTGGTGCTCGGTGGGAATCTTCAGGCGCGCACACAGCTCCTTGAGCGGCTTCAGGCCGCGCTGCTCGTGCATGATGTGGCGCGGCCATTCGTCCGGCGGCGTCAGGCCCTTGCCGAGGTCGTGGGTGAGCGCGGCGAAGCCGACCAGGTCATCGCCCGGTGCCAGCCGGGCGGCCATGTCGCTGACCATCTCCTGGTGGATGCCGGTATCCACTTCGGGGTGGAATTCGGCGCGCTGCGGCACGCCATACAACGCTTCCAGTTCCGGCAGGATCGGGCCGAGCGCATGCGCGTCGTGCAGGGTGCGCAGGAAGGCCGACGGCCGTTCGCAGAGCAGCGCCTTGCGCAGTTCCTGCCACACGCGTTCGGGCACCAGTGCATCCAGCTCGCCACTGGCGGCGACCTCGCGCATCAGCGCCATGGTTTCTTCGGCGACGGAGAAGCCCAGCGGTGCGAAGCGTGCCATGAAGCGCGCTGCACGCAGCACGCGCAGCGGGTCTTCAACGAAGGCGGGGCCGACGTGGCGAAGCACGCGCTGCTGGATGTCGCGCGCGCCGCCATAGGGATCGACCAGGGTGCCGTCTTCCTCGTCGCAGGCGATGGCATTGATGGTGAAATCGCGGCGCTGCAGGTCTTCTTCCAGGGTGACGGCCGGATCGGCATCCACCACGAAGCCACGGTAGCCGCGGCCGGACTTTCGCTCGGTGCGTGCCAGCGCGTATTCCTCACCCGTCTTCGGGTGCAGGAACACCGGAAAATCGCGGCCCACGGCGGTGTAGCCCAACGCTTCCATCTGCGCGGGGGTGGCACCGACCACCACCCAGTCATGGTCGCCGGCGGGGCGCTGCAGCAGGCGGTCGCGTACGGCGCCGCCGACAAGATAGATCTTCATAGCGGTGATGATCGCATGGGCGTGCGTCGCCGCGCTGCGCGCTCGCCGGGCATGGCCCGGCGCTACCGGATCAGACGGCATTACCCGCGTCGATCAATCCCCGCCCTGGTCGGCGTCCGCCGCACAGGTGAACGCCTTGCGCTTGTCCACCAGGCGGCCCATCAGGCGGTCGCTCAGCGGCAGCGCGTTGCCGTTGAGGCGCCAGTCGTAGATCACGCTGAAGGCCAGCACGCGGGCGACATACTCGCGCGTTTCCTTGTAGCTGATCGTCTCGATCCACAGGTCCGGGTCGAAGCCCGGGCGCTGGCTCTGCCAGCGTGCGGTCGGGGTCGGGCCGGCGTTGTAGGCGGCGATGGTGACGTAGGGAAGGCCGTCATACTTGTTCATCAGCTGGCGCAGGTAGGCCGTGCCGATGGCGATGTTGGTGTCCGGGTCGTACAGGCTGTCGGCGCCGCCGTAGGCGGTCAGGCCGATGTTCTTCGCCACGCCCGCGCCGGTCGCCGGCAGCACCTGCATCAGGCCCATGGCGTTGGCAGGCGAGCGCGCGCGGGGGGTGAAGGTGCTCTCGGCGCGGATCTCCGCGGCCACCCAGGCCGGGTCGATGGCGTTGCGCGAGGCCTCGCGGCGGATGGTGCTGTCGTGGTGGAGCGGGAAGCGCAGGTCGTACAGGCGCTGTTCCTGCGGCTGCTTGCCGAGCGCGAACACGGCGCGGTCGAACCAGCCGTTGTCCTGCGCCACGCGCACCGCCAGGCGGCGCTGGGTGTCATCGAAACGCGACAGCGCGCTGTTCCATTCGGCCACGGCCCAGCCGTTGCGATCGATCTGGTACAGCGCCATCGCGCGCTGGATGCCCGGATCGCGGGCGACGGCGGCCTGCGCCTGCGCACTGTCGTTGGGCTTCCACGGGCACAGCGTGTAGTTCTGCTGCAGCTTGTCGGCGGCCAGGAAACCGTGGAAGGTCGGTGCGCGCGCGGCCGTGCGGAACAGCGGCTGCGCCTGCTGCGCCTGCCCGGTCTTTTCCAGCATGCGTCCTTCGAAGTACGCCCAGCGCGAATCGTTGCGCTGCTTGCTGCCCATCTTGCGGATGGCGGTCAGCGCGGCCGCCCAGTCACCGCGCGACATCGCCTCACGCACGCGCCATTCGTGCAGGCGCTCGTCGTAGGCCGATTCGGGCACGGCGTTGAGCCGGCGCGCGGAGTCGGGCAGGTAGGAGGCCACCGTCCACAGCGCGATCTGGTAACGCACCTGGGCCTGCTGGTCGGCGCTCAGACCCAGTGCCTGCGCGTACTGCGGCAGCTGCTGTTCGGTGGCACCGGGGTCGGCCTTGGCCAGCTTTTCCAGGCCGTCGGTGGCAATGCGCCGGCTGCGCTCGTTGCGCGGCCAGTTCAGCGCGCTGGCGTTGGGCTTGTCGACGAAGGCGGCGTAGGTGTTGGCCAGGGCCAGGTCGGCTGCGGGCAGGCCACGTGCGGCACTGCGCATCACCGCCGGCTGCTGTGCATCGGCGGCGGCGTCGACGCGTTCCCAGCGCAGTGCATCACTCATGCCGCCCTGCGCCTGCAGTACCGCAAACACCGCGTCACAGGCATCGGGCAGCGACTTGCCATTCTTGCGCCACAGGTTCTGTGCCTCGCTGATCCACTGCGGGTCGAGCTTGCCGGTGGCCTGGCGCGCCGTCAGCTGGGCGCAGCGCAGGCCGAGGTTGTCGGTGGGTGCCCAGTTGGCCAGCAGGGTGGTCCAGTCCTGGCGGCGGGCCACCGAGGGCAGCCAGACGCTGCGGAAACTGTTGGCCACCGCCTGGCCGTCATAGCGCTTGAGGAAGGCCTGGGCCTGGCCGGTATCGACCGTGTCGATGTTGCGGCGAAGCTGGGCGAACTCGACCCAGCCATAGGCCGGGTGGCGGCTGAGCGCGGCGGCCTGGCGCGGGTCGAGCTGGCCGCGTTCGGCCGCATCGATGGCGGCCTTGAGCTGGCCGCTCTGGGCGTCGAGTGACTGGGCGCTGGCGCAGCCGATCAGCAGCGATGCGGACAGCGGGAGCAGGGACAGGGCGGTCGAAGAGCGTCGGGTCATGGCCCCAGCATAGCGGGCGCTGGCTGAATTCAGTTTCGCATCGCGTGCACGCTGGCTGCACTGATGCAAATGGCCTGCTTTGACGGTGGGTCAGGCCGGAGGTTCCGGCTGGTCCAAGGCGGAATTCAGTGAGAGTCGTCGCATAAAGCACGCTTTGTACGCGTTTCGCGCATTTGACGCTTTTGCCAATTGAAAAGAGTCGCATGGCAGGTGCCTGCTGCACTCAAACAGGAGCACCCGCTCCGTGCCTGCAGAGGACCCTAGCATGTCAGATCAGCTTAAGCCGTTCAGTGCTGTCTCGGTTGCCGTCATCCAGTTCGATCCCCAATGCGGTTCGGAAAACGTCCAGACCAACATCGAGCGGGCGCGGCTGCTTGCTGCACAAGCCGTGGAGCGCGGCGCGCAACTGGTTGTGCTGCCGGAGCTCTGCTCCACCGGCTATTCGTTCAGCAGCCGCACAGAAGCATTTGCGATGGCTGAATCCGTACCAGATGGAAAGACGGCGCAATACTGGGAGGCCTTCGCGCGCGAGGCGGGCATCCACCTGGCCGTGGGCGTTGCGGAACGCGATGGTTCCCGTCTTTACAACACCGCCGTGCTGTTCGGTCCGGACGGCTATATCGGACGCTACCGCAAGACCCATCTGTGGTGCCGCGAGAAGCTTTACTTCTGTGCCGGCGACCTCGGCTATCCGGTGTTCGAGACGAGCGTTGGCCGGATCGGCCTGATGATCTGCTGGGATGTGTGGTTCCCGGAGGTGCCGCGCCTGCTTGCGTTGCAAGGGGCCGACATCATTCTCAGCCTCAACTGCTGGGTGTGGACACCGCCACCGTTGTTCGATGAAAGCGGACGTTGCATGGCCAGCTACCTGACCATGACCGCCGCACACGTCAACAACGTCTTCATCGCAGCGGCCAACCGGGTCGGTACAGATCGCGGGGATCGCTTCCTGGGGTGCTCGCTGATCGTCGGTACCACCGGATGGCCGCTGACCCCCGTCGCGGCGCCTGAAGGGGAAGCGGTGGTCATGGCCGAGCTGGATCTGTCCACCGCACGCAGCGCGCCGATCTGGAATTCGCTCAACGATCTCTGCCGCGACAGGCGCACTGATCTCTTCGATCCAATGCTGGGCTATCGCCAGCATCCCATGCTGCCGCGCTGAGGCTCTGACATGGCGCACACTCCCTTGGCGGTCCAGTCACCAGCCACCCGCAGTCACTGGGGCTGGGCACTCTTCGCGGTGACATTTGTACTGGCGATCATCGTGACGGTGGTGGCCGGCTGGTACACGATGTCCCCGGGCCAGCTTTGGCCAGACCACAGCCAGTTGATGGGCAACCTCGCAAGTTGGGCGGGCCGCTGGCGATGGTGGGTTGGCGATGCCAGTGAAGTGACCTTCTACAAGCACGAGTTCGCCTCGCTTGGTCTGATCGGAGGGGCTGCAGTGGCCCATTGGGCGAACAGGCATGGGAAATCATGGCAGGGATTCCCGATCTGCTACGGCACTGGCCGCTGGCCCTGGGTCGCCGGGGCTTCGATGGGTGGACTGCTGCTTGCCAACCTGATATTCGCCGGCACAGTGCAGGACGGGAGCTGGCAGCCCACGTTCGTTGCTGCGGTCTCGCTGCCGGCGGCGATGGTGCTGCTGTTCGGTGGCGGCTGGAAGATCACGGGAGTCGCCGCTGCATCTGGCGCCTTGCTGGTCACGCCGCTGGCATTGTTGCTGGTCAACCAGGTCTGCGCGCCGCTGGGCCTGCCGGCTGTCATCGGCAACGTCCTTGCAATGGCACTGGCAAGCGCGACCGCCTTCGTCGTCGCGAGGCGGCTGGGCTTGAAACCGGCTCCCGCTGCACCTGGGCCAGAGCCCGTTGTGCATGTCACGCGGCATGGCTGGCAATGGGGCATGCGCCGGGTACTGGCGGACTTCAGCGAAGCCCCCTTCCTGGGGAACGAACTCGCCAGTGCCGGGCTGATTGGCGGTGTACTGCTTGCCGCCCTGCTGCAGCCAGCCGGACCCTTCTATGGCACCGGTTGGCTGATGGCCCTCCTGTGCGGCCAAGCGCTCGCCTCTGCGGTGGGGGTGTGGGCATGGCGGGAGCGCTGGATCCGGGAAGGCTGGTATCCCACGTACATCCCGATTGTCTCCGTTGTTCCTGCCTGCATTCTTGCCCACGGCGGGAGCGCGGCGGTGGTGGTGCTGTCCGCGCTGCTGGGGGCACTGCTGACGCCACCGTTGGCTGCGTCATGTTCGGCTCGCTTGCCTGCACACGTGCATCCGTATATCGGCAATCTCCTCTCGATGGCGGCAGGGGTTCTGCTGATCGTCCCGGCGGTGGGCTGGATACTGAAGGGGGCCACATGAAGCGGCTGGCATTGGGCTCACTCGGCGGCACCCTCAGCATGCGGGGTGACGCAGCGGAAGTGGGCATCGTTCCGAAGATCTCCGCGCAGTTGCTGGCGGAGGCAGTGCCGGGACTGAGCAGGTTGGCGGCCGTGCAGGCACATACGCTCGGCCTGTCCCCCAGTGCATCGATGTCGTGGATCGACGTTCTCGCTGCGCGCGACTGGGCCGACGCGATGGTGGACGACGGCGCGGATGGCGTGGTCATCACCCAAGGCACCGACACGCTCGAGGAGTCAGCGTATCTGTTGGATCTGCTGTGGCCGCACCTACAGCCGCTGGTCTTGACGGGTGCCATGCGCGGTGCAGATGCGGCCGGCGCTGACGGGCCCGGAAACGTGCTGGCTGCCGCGATCGCGGCACTGGACCCGCACACGCGCATGCGCGGGGTGGTCGTCGCCATGCAGGACCGCCTCTACGCGGCGGACCAGGTGCGCAAGGTGCACAGCCTGGATCTGGATGCCTTCCAATCGCCAGGTAAAGGCTGTATCGGGCGGGTGCAGGAAGGGCAATGCAGCTATGAAGGATCGCCTCCGGAACGACTGCCTGCCCTGGTGCCCACACGTGTTCAGCAACGGGTAGCCCTGCTCGAGGCGGTACTGGGCGAAGGTCCTGAGGTGCTGCATTCGGTGCTGGAGAGCGGATGCGAGGGCCTGGTTGTGGCGGCCATGGGTGCAGGCCACGTCCCGTCCAGCTGGGTTGAACCCTTGGCGCGTGCCGCAGTGCATCGTCCCGTGATCATCGCGTCGCGCACCGGTGCCGGCGCGACGGCACGCCATACCTACGGCTTTGCTGGCGGCGAAATCCACCTGCAGCGGCGGGGCCTGTTGATGGCCGGATCACTGTGCCCCCGCAAGTGTCGCCTGTTGTTGTGGGCGCTGATCGGCTCGGACTCACCCGGCTCTCTGCATGAGCGCCTGAAAGCGTATGGCGGAGGCATGAGCAACGGCAGCTGAATGCTCCACGCGCAGACACTGCCGCCAGCCTGCGCCGGCGACGTATTGTCGGCTTGGGCGAACGGCCCGGGTGCAAGGAGTGGCACATGGCGTTCAGCAGCGCAGGAAAAAGCGGCCCTTTGGCGGAGATCAATGTCACGCCGCTGGTGGATGTAATGCTGGTTTTGTTGATCATCTTCATCGTGACCGCGCCGATGCTGTCGCGGCCCATCGCGGTGCAGCTCCCGCAGGCAACGGACCGGATGGTCGACCGTCCGGATCCACCACCGCCGATCGAGCTGCGACTGGATGCGTCCAGCCAGCTGAGTTGGAACGGCCAGCCCATGGCCATCAATGATCTGCAGGCGCGCCTGCGCACCCAGGCCGGGGAGCACGCTGGCAACCTGCCGGAGCTGCGCATCGCCACCGATCCGTCTGCCGAATACGATGGCATGGCGAAGATCCTGGCGGCCGCTGAGGCCACGGGGATGGAGCGGATCGCGTTCGTGCGATGACGCGATGTGGCGCTCTCAGGGCACTGCAGCCTGATAGCGCGGACAGATCGGGTGAGGTCAGTATTGTTGGCAGTAGACCGTGTGGCCATCCCAATTGCAGGACATGCGGCTGCTTGATCCACGTTGGACGGGTACGCCGTACATCTGTGCAGAGCGGGCCCATTCATCAAGGTCGCCCTCGCGGCCAAAGTAGTATTGGCCAGCGTAAGAAGGAGCTGTGGCAGGATCTGCGATCGTCTCATCGGGCACCTTGTTTCCGGTGCTGTCACGACTCTCTCCCTTCTGATACTTGGCTTCTGACACGTTGTCAGGTGTGATTTTATAGAGGGTCTTCGAGCCATCTCGCCAGGTAATAATCACATTGACTGCGCCGCCGCCCTTGATGCTGGCCCAGCTAAGCGCAAATTGCTGTACGGAAAGCGCGAAGCTGTTCCAAGCGGCGCTACTGGTGTTGGCTCCTGCAATTTCCAGGGCCAGATACTGGCCCAGTCGCGTTCTCATGGTTGCGGAGTTGACGATCTCAAAGGCGTCTGAGGATTTGTAAGCATCGGGAAATCGCATTCCGTTTGAATTTCCTGGGTTGTCGGGATGCATGGGGACGACGGCGCCTCCGCCTGCCTTAGGAAAGGCTTGGTCGGGTTGGCCATTGGTTTTTGACACACTCTCTACGATTCGTAGAAACGCCATTTGGATCTGACTGGGAACCGGGGTGGGGATGGCGCGCCATTTTCTCAGCTCACGATCGTACTCGACATCGAAGGCGGTGAGCTGCGCTTTTTCGAAGTCAATTATTACTGTGAGCCCGGATCCCGACTGCAGCGCAACGGATTTTGGGGATGCGCAGTTGTTGCACTCTATGAGTCCGCCTGCTTTTGCTTCGTTCGCGAACGAGAGGATTGCCAAGGCGATGATTGCAGCCTGCAGTGCGGCAGTAATGGCTTTCACGATAGGACCTCGCATGACGCATCGGAGATTTGAGTCTCTGCCTGGCTCCTGCTCAGATTCGCTTTTGACCCGATATTTCAAATAATTCCTAGATCTCCATCTGGGACAAGCATGATTCATTCATCAGAACGGCGTGAAAGGGTGTCGCAGGTCACGCCAATCTTTTTACAGCTTGTTTACAAAGGAGACGCTGCCGCCGCGCAGGGGGGGCGCGGCAGCCCATGTCCCGACATTCCTTTGGAGAGAGAGCGAATGAATCACCTGCATTACCGCCCCTTGGCGGTCGCTGTCGCGCTGTGCGTGACGGCCCTGGCACCGCTGGGGGCAATGGCCCAGACGGCCACCACCCTGGATGCTGTCGAAGTGACCGGCACGCGCATCAAGCGTGCGGAAGTGGAAGGCCAGGTGCCGATCCAGACGCTGAGCCGGGGCGACATCGAACGCACCGGCCTGAGTTCGATCGGCGAAGTACTGCAGCAGCTCACCGGTTCGGGTTCGGCGTTGAATGCCAAGTTCAATTCGTCCGGCAATTTCGGCTTCCCGCCCGATGGCAGTGGTGTCGGTGCCGGTTCGGCACAGGTCGACCTGCGCCACCTGGGCGCCAAGCGTGTGCTGGTGCTGGTCGATGGCATCCGCTGGGTCAATGAATCCTCTGCGTCGGGCGTGGGCGCGGCCACCGACCTCAACACCATTCCGCTGGCGATTGTCGAACGCATCGAAGTGCTGGAAGACGGTGCATCGTCGTTGTACGGCTCCGACGCGATCGCCGGGGTGGTCAACATCATCACCCGCCGCGATTTCGATGGCGGGCAGGTGACCCTGAATTACGGCGAGTACAGCAAGGGCGACGGCACGCAGAAGGGCGTGGACCTGGCCTGGGGCACCAGCGGCGAGCGCTACAGCCTGTTCCTCGGCGCAAGCTGGACCAAGCAGGATCCGGTATACGCGCGCGACCGCGAGCAGTCACGCTTCCCGATTCCTGGTACCGGCCTGGCCTTCGGCAGCGGTGGCATCCCGCAGGGGCGCTTCGCCTTCGTCGATCCCAACACCGGTGCCGAGCAGAACATCGTGCCCAACACCGGCGTGAGCAACCCGCGCTATGACGGCAGTGCCGGCTGCAACCGCAGTGACGACTACCACTGCTTCACCAGCGCCGACCGCTTCAACTTCGCCGAATACAACATGGTGCTGACGCCGTCCGAGCGCAAAGGCGTGTTCGGCCAGTTCCGCTTCGACATCACCGACGACGTGCAGTGGTACGTGAAGGCGCTGGGCAACCGCCGCGAATCGACCAACCAGGCCGGCCCGGAACCACTGTTCTTCGGGCCGGACGGTGCCACCGGCAATCCGCTGGCTGACAACATCGTGGTGTCGGCGCTGAACCCGTACAACCCGTTCGGCTTCGACCTGGTGTCCGGCGACAACATGAGCCTGATCGGTCGCCGCCCAGTGGAAGGCGGCGCGCGCGTGTTCGAGCAGGAGGTCAACACCACGTACTTCGCCACCGGCCTGGTGGGCAGCTTCCAGGCGGCGAACCGCCGCTGGTACTGGGACGTCAACGGCATGTACAGCAAGAACAAGGCCGAACAGACCAACTACGGCAGCTACAACATCTACAACGTGAACCTGGCGCTGGGTGATCCGGCGCTGTGTGCGGCCACGCCGGGCTGCGTGCCGCTGAACATCTTCGGTGGCGTCGGCTCCATCACCCCGGACATGCTGCGCTGGATCCAGCCGGTGGTGCGCGACCGCAGCCAGAACGAGCTGAGCCTGATCACTGCCAATCTGTCCAGCGATCTGTTCACCCTGCCGGCCGGCCCGGTGTCCTTCGCCACCGGCCTGGAACACCGCCGCTATGAAGGCTGGTACCAGCCCGACCCGCTGACGGTGATCGGCCATTACAACGGCGTGCCTTCGCAGCCAACGTCCGGTTCCTACGACGTCAACGAGGCCTACCTGGAGCTGAGCGTTCCGATCTTCGCCGACTCGTCGCTGGGCAAGAAGCTGGACCTGAGCCTGGCCGGGCGCTATTCGGATTACTCGACCTTCGGCGGCGAGTTCACCCCCAAGTACGGCCTGCGCTGGCAGGTGACCGATGACTTCGTGCTGCGCACCACCTATGCCGAGGGTTTCCGTGCACCGTCCATCGGCGAGCTGTACGGTTCGGCCGCGCGCGCCGACCTGCAGTTGTTCGATCCCTGCTCGGTGGGCCTGGGCGGTACCGCGCCGCGCGGCAATCCTGCCAACTGCGCCGCACTGGGCGTGCCGACCGGTTTCCAGCAGGCCAACTCGCAGATCTCGGTGACTACCGGCGGCAACCGTGAGCTGGAGCCGGAGCGTTCGCGCAGCTTCAGTGCCGGCTTCGTGTGGAGCCCGTGGTTCGGCAACAACGCCACCTGGTCCGAACGCTTCGATGTGGAGGTGACCTTCTACCGCCACAACATCGACGGCGCGATCCAGGCGATCAACGCGCAGACGCAGCTCGACCTGTGCGTGGATACACTGGACCCGATCTACTGCGATGGCATCACCCGTGCCAGTACCGGTGCGGTCAACAGCTTCAACAACCGCCTGACCAACCTGGGTTCGATCAAGACCGATGGCTGGGACGTGGACCTGTTCTGGACGCTGCCGCAGAGCGACATCGGCCAGTTCAAGCTGGGCTGGAAGAACACCTTCGTCGGCCGCTACGAGGCCACCGGTGCGGCCGGCCAGCGGCAGCCGCAGAAGCCGGGCGTGGAAGTGGCCGACAGCTCGATTCCGGAGTGGACCAGCAATGCCAGCATCGGCTGGGCGCTGGACAGGTGGAGCGCCAACTGGACGGTGCGCCACATCTCAGAGCTGACCGAGGACTGCGGCGATGCAGTGGCGTTCGCGGTGTGCGGCAACCAGGCCGCGGGCACCAACACGTTGGCCGCCACCACATACCACGACCTGCAGGTGGGCTACAAAATCGACTGGATGAAGGGGCTGCAGCTGACCGCGGGCCTGAACAACGTGTTCGACAAGGATCCGCCGATCTGCCTGTCGTGCTCGTTGAACGGCTACGACGCCTCGACCTACGACATCCCGCGTGGCCGCTACTGGTATATGCGCGCGGACCTGCGGTTCTAAGGCCTGGATGCCGCGCCGGGATCATCCCGGCGCGGTACCTGCTGCGCCGGGATCGGACGGGCGGGGGAATGCCACGCTTTGGTAGAGTCGAGGGGGGGGGGGGGGGGGGGGGGGGGGGGGGGGGGCCGCAGGCCAGGCAGACATAAGTGGCGGCGGGCGCGCGCGGAACCACCA
>NZ_VYKI01000001.1:316866-320635 GCF_008710035.1 Stenotrophomonas cyclobalanopsidis
TATGGGCGGGGCGGGGCATGGCCCCGGTTGGGTTGAGTCGCGCTTGCTCGACTGCCTTTCGTGGTTCAGTCGAGCAAGCTCGACTCTACAATTGCAGGGCAGTCGAGCAAGCTCGACTCTACAATTGCAGGGCAGTGGAGCAAGCTCGACTCTGCAATTGCAGGGCAGTCGAGCATGGCTCGACTCTACAAAAGGCGCCGGGGGCTGCCCGGCGCCGTCTGCCTCAGAACGACCAGGTGAAGGTCAGCGAGCCGCTGCGGCCTTCGCCATAACCGCCGTAGCCGTAGATCTGCGCGTAGTACTTCTTGTCCAGCAGGTTGTTGAGGTTGGCCTGCACGCTGAACTCCGGCGAGATGCGGTAGCGCACGAAGGCGCCGACCAGGGCATAGGCATCCTGGTTGAAGCGACCGTACACCGCGTCGGTGTAGTAGATGCTGTTCTGCCAGTTCACGCCGCCGCCGAAGGTCAGGTCGGCCAGCTTCTGCGGGGTGTAGCTGGTGTAGACCTTGATGGCGGTCTGCGGCAGCTGGGTGTTGATGTCGGCGCCGTCGATGTCCTTGGCCACGTAGCGCGAAGCGCCGAAGGTCGCGTTCCAGCCCGGTGCCAGTTCGCCATTCAGTTCGAACTCGATGCCACGGCTGACCGTGCCGCGTGCAGCACGGTAGGCGTTCTCGTTGGCCGCGCCGTCGACGAACTCGCCGGTCTGCTGGGCGACGTTGTCCTGCTCGATGCGGAACACGGCCAGCGAGGCGTTCAGGCGGTTGTCAAACCACGCGCCCTTGACGCCCACTTCGTAGCTCTTGCCGTCGACCGGGTCGAGGTAGGTGCCCTGCTTGTTGCGGTAGGTCTGCGGCTGGAAGATCTCGGTGTAGCTGGCGTAGGTGGACCAGGTGTCATCGATGTCGAACACCAGGCCTGCGTACGGCGTGGTCACCTTGTGGCTTAAGCTGGTGACGACGCCGCCTTCGGTGCCGTCCAGGCTGTAGTCGGTGTAGCGCGCACCGATGATGAGCTTGAGCGGATCGGCCAGCGACAGGCGTGCGGCGGCGTAGCCGGCCTTCTGCACGATTTTGCCCTGGCTCTGGGTGGGCAGGGTCTCCAGCCAGTTCGGTTCGGGGAAGCTGCCGTTCCAGGCCAAGTAGTTCGGCAGGTCCGCCCAGGCCGACTGGAAATCACCGGTGTTCACGTACTCGCGGCGGTTGTAGCTGAGGCCGGCCATGAACTGGTGCTCGCGACCGAACAACTGGAACGGCCCGTCGACGTAACCGTCCACGCCGTCCACCTTGCGGTGGGTCTTGTAGTAGCCGGCCATCGGCAGCACGCCGGCACCGGTCACCTTGTCGAAGCCGGCGCCGTAGTAGGGGTAGAACAGCTTGTCATCGGCATCGGTCTTGTCGTGCGTCGCGCCGATCTTGAACTTCCAGCCGTTGTTGAAGGCGTGCTGCAGGGTGGCGAACGCGCGCTTGCTGGTGGTGTCCCAGAAGGTCCAGTCCGGCGACGGATTGAACGAGATCGGGTAGTTGGTTTCGCTGCCGTCGGAGAACCACATCGGGAAGCCGCCCCAGGTCGGTGCGGTGGCCTTCTTGTGCTGGTAGTCGAAGCCCACGCTCAACTGCGTGTCCGGGGTCAGGTCGGCATCGATGACCGCATAGCCCAAGGTCTTGCGCTGGTTGTAGTGGTCAACCTGCGAATCAGTGTCCAGGTAGCTGCCGATGACGCGTCCGCGCACGGTGCCGCTTGCGTTCAGCGCGCTGCCTACGTCCACGGTGGTGCGGGTGCGGCCCCAGCTGCCGACGTTGACCGAGACGCTGCCGGCCAGCTCGGCGCTGTCGGCATGCTTGCGGATCAGGTTGACCGACGCCGACGGATTGCCTGCACCGGTCAGCAGGCCGGTGGCGCCGCGCACCACTTCCACGCGGTCGTACAGGGCCAGGTCCAGACCGGAATCGCCGTAGCTCCAGTTCTGCGCCATGGTGGTCGGAATGCCATCGAACTGGTAGTTGTCGATGTAGAAGCCGCGCGCGTAGAACTCGGTGCGCTCGCTGTCCGACTGGGTGCTGGTGACGCCGGTGGTGTTGCCCAGCACGTCGATGATGTCGTCGAGGTTCTGGTCCTCGATGCGCTGGTGGCTGATGATGCTGACCGACTGCGGGATCTCGCGCGGGGCCAGGTCGAAGCGGGTACCGGCCGAGGTCCTGCGCACCGAATAGCCTTCGGCACGCTCGCCCTTCACCACGACCTTGTCGAGGGTGGTCGGGTCGGCGGCGGTTTCGGCGAAGGCGGCCGGCGCGGCGGCCAGGCACAGGGCGGAGAGCACCGCCGCGGAAAGGCGATGCGGCAGGAGAGCAGAGGTCGAGCGGATCATGTGGGTTCCTGGACGGGCACGTGCGTGCGTCCGACCGGCTTCCCGGATGGTCTGGCGCCGCGGCTGGTGGGGGTCTCACGCCGCTGGCGGGGCCCTGCGCTGCAGGACGTTGGCTGGGCAATGCGAGGAGGGCGAACCGTCCTGGCTGCCCGGAAAACGCAACTATGTTAATGCGAATTGTTTCTATTTACAAATGGCGCCGGGGCGTGCCAGTCCCTTCGCCGTATCAGTCGTCCAGCGGGGTGCGCTCGGCCTGGATTTTCATGTGCGGCAACTGGTCCTCGATGCCATCGGCGTACTCGACGGTGACCATCACGTCTTCATCGATCATGGGCGCGCCGTACACCTCCACCTTGCCGGTGATGTACACCGGGGTGCTGCGCAGACGCCCGGCATGGATGGCCGTTGGATCCAGGCAGGCCAGCGTGTGGCGAATATTGGCCGAGGCGAATTCGGTCGAGGTGTTGGGGATCAGCCAGTGGCAGAACTGCTTGCCGGCGTCGCTGCCATCGTCCTCGCAGCCCTTGCTCCAGCGGCTCCAGTCGGTCACCAGTTCAATCGATCGCGGGGCATCGACCTGTGCGGTGTTGGCGTAGGCAGCCAGTTGCCTGCACCACGGGTCGCGGTGTGCCTGCAGGGTGCTGCAGCCGGTGGCCAGGATCACGGTGGCGATCAACAGCGGGGTGGCGCGAAGCTGGGCCATCGGCGTGCTCTCCCTGTCACTGTGGCTGATGATGCGACGGGCCCGTCATTGAGTCGAGCCGCAGCGTCATTACGCTCAACGCAGCAGCGGCAACGGGTCGCGCGCGCCGTCCTTGCCGTAGATGCCCCAGTGCAGGTGCGGCGGCGTGCCCTTGGCATTGCCACTGTCGCCCACATGGCCCAGCAGCTGCCCGGCCTGGACCACCTGGCCTCGCGCCAGGCCCTCGGCCCAGTCTTCCAGGTGTGCGTAGTAGTAACGCTCACGACCGGGCCCGATTACCCAGACCTGGCGCCCGCCGAGCCCGCGTTCGGTCACATCGGCGATGACGCCTGCGGTAGCGCTGCGCACGGGCGTGCCGCGCTTGCCGAAGATGTCGATGCCGGCATGCGTGCGGTCACTGCCGCGCGGGGCACCGAAGGTGTCGGCGATCTGCCGCGGGCGCACGCCGTCCACGGGCACGGGCAGCTCGGTGGCCGGTGGCATGCGTCCCAGCGCCCACAGCATCTTCGGTGCCGCCGCCCACGGGCTGTTCCACAGCGAGAGCACAGCGATACCGGCGGCCAGCAGCAGGGCGCCGGACAGCAGCCAGCGGCGCAGGCGTCGGGCAGGGGAGGGCGGTGTGGTCATGAGGTCCATATGTAGAGTCGGGGGCAGCGGGCGGGGGATGGCACCCACGAGGGCCTGGGGGGGCGCAAGAACAA
>NZ_VYKI01000001.1:320645-342003 GCF_008710035.1 Stenotrophomonas cyclobalanopsidis
TTGTTGTTTCCGTCGTGCCGCGCCCCCCCTCCCCGCCCGCACACCCCCCCCCGCCCCCCCCCCCTCGACTCTACAACGGCAGGGGCAACAGCGGTCGAGCAGGCTCGACTCTACACAGCCGGTAGTAGCGCCAGCGCGATCCCGATATTGCTGCAGATGTTGGCGCTCCAGCGTCTGCAGCAGAATCGCACGCCCACCCGTTCGGTGGCTCAGCGCAGGGCTTCGGCCGGGACGTCGATGGCCATGGCCAGGGCCAGGTGGTCGGAGAACGCGGCCGGTACGGCCTCCACGCTGCGGGTCTGCAGACTGCTGCTGACCAGGATGTGGTCGATGGCCCGGTCCGGGCGCCAGCTGGGGAAGGTCGGCACCACGCAGCCCGGCGGCTGCAGCCGGGTCTTCTGGTACAGCACCTGCATTTCCGGGCGCTCGGCCAGGCAGTTGAAATCGCCCATCAGCACCGCGTTGGGATGGTCGGACAGCAGCTCGGCGATGAAGCCGAGCTGGGACATCCGCGAACCCGCACCCAGTGACAGGTGGGCCACCGCCACGGCCAGGCCGTCCTCGCCATCGCCGAACTTGGCCAGCAGCACGCCGCGCCCGCCGATGCGGCCAGGCAGGGCGTGGTCCTGTACTTCCACCGGTTCCAGCTTGCTCAGCAGGCCGTTGGCGCTGGACGCCACCCCGCCCATGCGCCGGTTCGGCTGGTGGCTCCAGTAATTGAAGCCGGCACGCTGGGCCAGGTAGTGGGTCTGGTTGGTGAAGCCCGACCGCAGGCTGCCCGGGTCGGCCTCCTGCAGGCCGACGATGTCATGGCCGCGCGCCAGGGTGGCGATCGCGTCCAGGCTGCTGCGCTTGCGTCCCGCCGGCAGCGCATGTGACCAGCTGCGGGTCACATAGTCGCTGTAGCGGCGGGTGCTGGAGCCGGCCTGGATATTGGCCGTCAGCAAGCGCAGGGTCCGTGTGGGGGGGGAAGTCACGGCCGGTAATGCTTTCTCTTGGATCAGTGAGCCTGGGCCGCTCCGCGTTCGCGGGCGATCAGGTGGTCGGCGATGCGCAGCATGTCCGGGAAGCTCTTGCCCTTCACCAGGTACTTGCCGTTGATGATGATCGACGGGGTGCCGCTGATCGCGCTGCGCTGGGCGAACTGCTTGGCCGAGTTGGTCTTGGCGTTCACCGCGAAGCTGCCCATGGTGGCGGCGAACTGCTTCGGATCCACGCCGTAGCCAGCGTAGAACTTGGCGATGTCGTCGACCGAGTCGGCGCCGCGCTCACCCTTCAGGGTCTGCTGCGAGTGGATGGCGGCGTACAGCGCTTCGTGGGTCTTCTCCTGCACGCCCAGGGTCTGAGCGGCGTAGAAGGCACGGGCGTAGTTGTCCCAAGTGCCGCCGAACATGGCCGGCACGTAGACGAAGTTCACGTCGCTCGGCAGGCCGGCCTTCCACGGGCCGACCAGCGGCTGGAAGGCGGCGCAGGCCGGGCAGACGTAGCCGAAGATCTCGACCACTTCGACCTTGCCGGCGGCCGGCTGGAACGGCTGGCCATTGCTGATCACCTGGTAGTCGCTGCCTTCCACCGGGGCCGGGCCGGTCAGCGCGGTGGTGGTCGGGGCCGGTGCGGCGGCCGGAGCGGCTTCGGTGGCGGCCGGGGCAGCGCCATCGGTGGCGGCAGCCGGCTCGGTGGCGGGGGCCGCGGCAGGCTCGGCGGCAGCCGGGGTGGCGGCCGCTTCAGCCGGGGCGGTGGTGTTGGTGGTGCCGTCGTCGGCCTTGCAGGCCGCCAGGATCGGCAGCAGGGCTGCAAGTGCGAAAGCAGCGATACGGGTCTTCATTGAAAGGTCTCCAGCATCTGGAAAGGTGGGGCCAGCGGCAGGCGCCGGCCAGGGGGAAATGATGACATGCGGCGGCGACAGCGCCGTGTCGATGGTCGGGATTGGTTCAGCGGCCGCCGCGGGCGCGGGCTTCGGAGATCAGCTTGGACGCGACGCGCAGCTGGTCGTCAAAGCTGTTGCCACGGACCAGATACTGGCCGTTGATGATGATGGCCGGGGTGCCCGGCACCTGGGTGCGCTGGGCGAAAGCCCGGGCTTCGGCGACCTTCTTCTGCACCGCATCGCCACGCAGGGCCTGCTTGTAGCGGTCGGCGCTCACGCCATAGGCGGTATAGAAGGTGGCGAGCTCATCGGCCGAGACGTTCTGCATCGGCAGCGAGCCGTCCTCGTGCAGGGCCTTGAACACGGCGGCGTGGCTGCGCTTGGCAACGCCCACTTCATCGGCCGCGTAATAGGCCAGGGCCCAGGCATCCCAGGCACCGCCGAAGGCAGCCGGGACCGGGGTGAAGCGCACGTCGGCCGGCAGCTTGGCGGCCCAGGCTTCCAGCTGCGGCTCGAAGTGGGCGCAGTGTGGGCAGGTGTAGCCGAACACTTCAACGACTTCGATCTTGCCGGCCAGCGGCTGGAACGGGCCGGACTTGGCGATGCGCTCGTAGTCTTTGCCTTCAACCAGCGGGGCATTGGCGGGGGTGGCGGCGCAGGCGGCCAGCGGCAGCATCACCAGCAGGGACAGCAGAAGGCGGGGAATCAACCTCATCGACACGCATCTCCATTGAAAATAACAACGCCGGCGCAGCCGCCGGCGTGAAGGAAACATACCGCAGCCGCGGGCCGCCGTGGCGACCCGGGCCGACCAGTGGCGGTCAGGGGGCGGCGGCCGGTTGCGTGGCGCTGGCCTCGGCGACGATGTCATCGGCCTTGTTGTGCAGGCCCTGCAGGTAGCTGGAGAGCGCCTGGACTTCCTGCTCGCTCAGCTTCTGGGCGACGGCGGCCATGATCTGGAAATGCGCCTTGTCGGTCTCGTTGGTCTGCCCGGCCTGGTATTCCTGCAGGCGGCGGGCGACATAGCTGGCGTGCTGGCCGCCGATGTGCGGGTAGGCCGGGCCGGGGTTGCCGGCGCCGCTGGGGCCGTGGCAGGCCATGCAGGCCGGCAGGCCGCGCGTGGCGTCGCCGCCGCGGTACAGCTGCTGGCCGATCTCGTAGAACTTCATGCCCTTGTAGGGGCCGTCGGCCACGGCGCTATCGTCGGCGATGCCGGCGGTGGCCTTCTGGGTGGCGAAGAACGCGCCGATATCGCGCATGTCCTGCGGGCTGAGGTTCTGCACGAAGGGCACCATCGCCACCGCCGCACCGGAACTGCGCTGGCCGTTGGCGATCAGGGCCATCTGCTGGGCCACGTAGCGTTCGCTCTGGCCGGCGATGGACGGGTACATCTCCACCGTGGAATTGCCGTCCGCCCCATGGCAGGCCGCGCAGGCCGAGGCCTTGGTCTGGCCGGCCTTGGCGTCGCCCCAGGTGGTCTTGCTGAAATCCACTTCCAGCGAGGCGGTGCGGATCGGCCCGTTGTCGGGCAGCGGGGTCAGCGTGGTCTGCGCGAACGCAGCGGCGGCAACGACAACGGCGGTGGCAAGAGCGGATACGGCAAGAACGCGAGCGTGGCGCATGCTAAAGCTCCGTATGGACCGGGCCGGGGCGTGGCCGCCGGCATCGCCCGGATTATCAACGCCGTTTCCGCGCACGGTCAACGCAGCAGTGCAGCATTTTCCCGGCCAGCGGCGCCGGGAACGGGCGCGCGGCGCCGCAACATGCGATCCTAGGCACATGTCATTGCTCATCGAACGCGCCCGTTACCACCTCTCGGCCCACAACGTGCGGCAGCTGCCGCCCGATGAAGGGGCCGAAGTGGCTTTCGCCGGCCGCTCCAACGCCGGCAAGTCCAGCGCCCTCAACGCGCTGACCCGGCAGAACTCCCTGGCCCGCGTGTCCAAGACCCCCGGCCGCACCCAGCAGCTGGTGTTCTTCCAGATCACCCCGGAAGCCCACCTGGTCGACCTGCCCGGTTACGGCTACGCCAAGGTGCCGCTGGACCTGCAGGCGCACTGGCAGGCCTTCATTGACCGGTATTTCCGCACCCGCGAAGCGCTCAAGGGCCTGGTGGTGGTGATGGACATCCGCCACCCGCTGAAGGACTACGACCGGCAGATGCTGTCCTACGCCGTGCAGCGTGGCATGCCCGCGCACGCGCTGCTGACCAAGGCCGACAAGCTCAGCCGCAGCCAGCAGATGCAGACCCTGCAGAAGGTGCGCAAGGAGCTGCACTCGGCCTACGGCGACAGCGTCAGCGTGCAGGTGTTCTCCGGTGAGGACCGCACCGGCGTGGACGAAGCCCGCGGTGTGATCGGCGGCTGGCTGGGGCTGGCGTAAGGCGTCTCCGCTGCGCTCGCCGGGCCATGCCCGGCGACCTTTCATTTCAACGGCGAATACTCCGCCGGCACCCACGCATAGGCCTCGCCCTCGCGGCGCACATGGCCCAGGCCGGGGAACGGCAGGTGCGCACCGGCCACCCACCAGCCCTTGGCGGTGGCCTGCTCAAGCAGCCCGCGACGGCTGGCGATGGCGGCTTTGCGGTCGGCATCGGCCTCGAAGGCCGCTTCCGGGTGCGCGAACTGCACCGCGTGGAAGTGCAGCACATCCCCCCACACCAGCAATGACTGACCCTGGCTGTCGAACCGGTAGGAGACATGGCCGGGGGTATGGCCGTGGCTGTCCATCGCGACCGCCCCGCCGGGCAGGGCATCGCCGGGCTGGAAGGTGCGCAGGTGACCGCTGGCCTGATACGGCGCCACCGCGTTGCGGGCCAATGGGAAGGCGAAACGCACGCCCTCCGGCGCACCGGCTTCGCTGGCCGGGTCCAGCCAGTAGTCCGCATCGGCCCTGGACAGCCACACGGTGGCATTGGGATAGGCGGGCTGGCCCTGCGCATCCAGCACGCCGCACAGGTGGTCCGGGTGGGCGTGGGTGAGCAGCACGTCGTCCACCTCGGCCGGGTCCACGCCAGCCGCGCGCAGGTTGCCCAGCACCTGGCCCAGGCCGGGACCGAAGCACTGCGCGGTCCCGGTGTCGACCAGGGTGAGGTGGTTGCCCTGGCGGACCAGGAAGGCGTTGACCGCGGTCTGCAGGCCTTTGCTGTCTTCGGGTACATAGCGGCCATCGAGCAGGCGGGTGACCAGGGTGGGCGCGACACCAACCACTTCCTGGCGGCCCAGCGCGACCACGCCATCGAACAGGGCGGTGACCTGCAGGGCGCCGACGCGCTGGTGGTAGACGCCCGGCACCTGTTGGGCGGGGGGCGGCGAGGTGGCTTCGGCCAGGGCAGCCAGCGGCAGGGAGGACAGTGCCAGCAGCAGCGCGGCGTGCAGGGGCAGGTGATGGAGGTTCATGAGGGACTCGGCAAGGCGGGGGATTCCGTTGCCGTGCAGCGTGCCGGGTGGCGCGCGCGCGATGCGCTCAAACCACTGCGTGGAATGCTCAGAGGGGGTGTGTGCGGCAGGGCTTGCAGCCCTGCACCCGCAGAAGCAACGTCAACTGCCGAAGCAACGGCAGAAGCTGGTCTCCTGAGGGTAGGCGGGGTGGGTCCGGTTGAGGGGGACGCTGCAAGTACGTCCATGTAGGCTTGGTCGCGGCATCAATGCCGCTCACACCCCCTCAACCGGACCCACCCCGCCTTCGACAGTTTCCCGCGGCTGTTGGTGCCAGCTGCAATTGGTGGGTGCCGACCGTTGGTCGGCACGGGGTCGGATATCGATGACTGACAGATGTGTCGACCAAGGTCGACACCTACCAACCGCCTGTGGCAGTAGATCCACGCCATGCGTGGATGAATTCATTCGATATCCAACAGATGTGCCGACCAACGGTCGGCACCCACCATCAGCCGCCGGCCAACTGTCGAAGGCGGGGCACTGTGGGTTTGCGGGGTGTGAGCCGCATGGATGCGGCGACCAAGGCTACATGGACGTACTTGCGCCGTCCCCGCACACCCACAGTGCCCCGCCATCCCACGGAATGCCGCTCTGGCTTTTGACGTTGCCGTTGATTGAAGCAGGTGCAGGGCTGCAAGCCCTGCCGACCCCACCCTAGATGTCTGTCGGAGCCAGCCCGTACTGCTCGGCAAAGCGCTTGCTGAAACTCGCCGTCGAGCGATACCCCGCGCGGGCGGCCACTGTCTTCAGCGGTAGATCGGTCGTGTACAGCAGCGTCATGCCGTGGGCCAGCCGCGCTTCGGTCAGCAACTGGCGCAGGCTGGTGCGTTCGGCGGCGAGGCGCCGGCGCAGGGTCGCGCCGCTCAGCGCGAACTGGTCTTCCACATCGCGCGACTGCCAATTGCGCGCGGGATCGATGGCGATGCGGTCGCGGATCTGTTCGCCCAGCGTGGGCGCCTGCGGCAGCAGCAGGTTGCCGTGTCCCTTGCGGCACCACGACAGTACCAGGCTGGCCAGAGCCAAGCGTGCTTCGCTGTAGTGGCCGTCCTGCAGGTGATGCCGCCACTGCCGCAGCAGCGTGCCATGGTCGTGGAGGGCCAGCCGCGCCACGCTGGCACCAGGCGATGGCAGCGGTTCGTTCCACAGCGTGCGGGCGGCGGTCAGGGCCTCGGCACACAGCGGCACGATGGCGCTCAGATAGCGCCCAGTGCGTGGGTCGGGCGTGTTCACCACATCAATGCGGCAGCGCTGGGTAACCAGCAGGATGTCGCCGGGCACGTAGTCCAGCGCCTGGTGCGCGGTGCGCACCTGCTTGCGACCTTCCAGCAGGATGGCGAACTGCGGCTGCGGTATCTCCACCGAACTGGCCCCGTGCTCGCGACGCGCGGTGATGCAGGCATAGCCTTCGGCACGGTCGCAGCCGGCCAAGCTGGCCATCTCGGCCAGCAGGGCAATGTCAGGGGGCGGCATCGTGGTCATGACAAGTGGGCTCCCAGCAATTTGCCGATGCCCGCGGCGGCGGCCATCGCCAGCGCGCCCCAGAACATCACCCGCACCGCGCCGCGCACCGGCGGCGCGCCACCGGCACGGGCGGCCATCGCGCCGGTCAGGCACAGGCCGATCAGGGTGCTGGCGGTGGTGGCCACGGTGACCTTCTCCGCGCTGGCGAACAGGGCGGTCAGCACCGGCAGTGCGGCGCCGCAGGTAAACGCACCGGCCGAGGCGAGCGCGGCCTGCAGCGGGCGTGCGCGCAGGGTGTCGGTGATGCCGAGTTCGTCGCGCGCGTGCGCGCCCAGCGCGTCGAGTGCGGTCAGCTGTTCGGCCACCTGCCGGGCCAGTGCCGGCTCCAAGCCGCGATGGCGGTAGATCGCGGTCAGCTCGTCCAGTTCGCTGTGCGGGTCTTCGTGCAGTTCGCGCATTTCCACGGCCAGGTCGGCCGCCTCGGTGTCGGCCTGGGTCTGCACGGAAACGTATTCTCCAGCGGCCATCGACATCGCGCCGGCCACGGTGCCGGCCACGCCGGTGGCCAGGATCGTGCTGGCCGAGGCACCGCTGGCGGCCACGCCGACCACCAGGCCGGCGACCGAGACGATGCCATCGTTGGCCCCCAGTACGGCGGCGCGCAGCCAGCCGACGCGGTCGGCGCGGTGCAGTTCCGGATGTCGTGAATGGCGGCTCATGGCCTGAGTGTACGGGGGTCAAGAGGTCGTCGGTAGGATGCTGAAACCCGTCACCGTCGCATGCTGCGAAGGGCCGCCACGCTATAGTGCGCCCTTGCGATGGAAGGCTCCCAGCCCCACATCCCCTGCCACTGTCCAGCGAGTCCTCCCCTTGTCGAGCCCCAGCCACGTCGCCGATACGCCCATTACCGACCGCTCGGAGCTGGTCGAGGTGCTTGCCTCCGGCGAAAAGCCCCGTGCGCAGTGGCGCATCGGTACCGAGCACGAGAAGTTCGGGTTCCGCCTGGATGACCTGCGTCCGCCGACCTTCGAGGGCGAGCGTGGCATCGAAGCCCTGCTCAACGGCCTGACCCGCTTCGGCTGGGAGCCGGTGCAGGAGAACGGCAACACCATCGCCCTGCTGCGTGACAACGCCTCGGTGACGCTGGAACCGGCCGGCCAGCTGGAACTGTCCGGCGCGGCGCTGGAAACCATCCACCAGACCTGCGTGGAAACCGGCACCCACTTGAACGAAGTGGCGCAGGTGGCCGGCGAACTGCAGCTCGGCTTCCTCGGCATGGGCTTCCAGCCGAAGTGGCGCCGCGATGAAATGCCGTGGATGCCCAAGGGCCGCTACAGGATCATGCGTTCGTACATGCCCAAGGTCGGTTCGCTCGGCCTGGACATGATGACCCGCACTTCCACCGTGCAGGTCAACCTGGATTACGCCACCGAAGCGGACATGGTGAAGAAGTTCCGCGTGTCGCTGGCGCTGCAGCCGATCGCCACCGCGCTGTTCGCCGATTCGCCGTTCACCGAAGGCAAGCCGAATGGCTACCTGAGCTACCGCTCGCACATCTGGACCGACACCGACGCCGACCGTACCGGCATGCTCGACTTCGTGTTCGAGGAGGGCTTCGGCTACGAGCGCTATGTCGATTACCTGCTCGACGTGCCGATGTACTTCTCCTACCGCGATGGCATCTACCACGACGCCAGCGGGCAGAGCTTCCGCGATTTCATGCAGGGCAAGCTGCCGGTGCTGCCGGGTGCGCTGCCCACGCTGCGCGACTGGTCGGACCACATGACCACCGCCTTCCCGGAAGTGCGCCTGAAGAAGTACCTGGAAATGCGCGGTGCCGACGGTGGCCCGTGGAGCCGCCTGTGTGCGCTGCCGGCGTTCTGGGTGGGCCTGCTGTACGACGACACCGCGCTGGATGCCGCCTGGGACCTGGTGCGCGACTTCAGCCTGGCCGAGCGCCACGCGCTGCGCGACGGCGTGCCGAAGTACGCGATGGGCCTGCCGTTCCGCAACGGCACCGTGCGCGACCTGGCCCGCGAAGCGGTGAAGATTTCCGTGGAAGGCCTCAAGCGCCGTGGTGCGCGCAATGCCGATGGCCAGGACGAAAGCAAGTTCCTGGACGTGCTGCAGGAGATCGTCGAATCCGGCCTGACCCCGGCTGAGCGCAAGCTGGCGCTGTTCCATGGGCGATGGCATGGCGACGTCGATCCGGTGTTCCGCGAGTTCGCGTACTGAGAACGCGCCCGCCGGGCATGGCCCGGCGCTACCTGCCAGGGTTCGGTAGCGCCGGGCCATGCCCGGCGGGTGTTGCGCGCAGAAGATCTGCGTAACGATCAGGCCTTGATGGTGGCCATGTCGATCACGAAGCGGTAGCGCACATCGTTCTTCGCCATGCGCTCCCAGGCCTGGTTCACGTCCTTGATGTTGATCACTTCAACATCGCTGACGATGCCGTGCTCGGCGCAGAAGTCCATCATTTCCTGGGTTTCGGCCATGCCGCCGATGGCCGAGCCGGTGACGTGCTTGCGGCCGAAGATGACCGTGCCACCCATCAGCGGCGGGTCCAGTTCGGTGATGACGCCGACCAGGCACATGGTGGCATCGCGCTTGAGCAGGCTCATGTACGGATTGGTGTCATGGCTGACCGGCACCGTGTTGAGCAGGAAGTCGAAGCTGTTGGCGTGGGCCTTCATCTGCTCCGCGTCGCGCGAGACCAGCACTTCGTCGGCACCCAGACGCTTGGCGTCGGCACCCTTTTCCGGGGTGGTGGTGATCATCACCACGGTGGCGCCCATCGCCTTGGCGAACTTCACGCCCATGTGGCCGAGGCCACCCAGGCCGATCACGCCCACCTTCTGGCCCGGGCCGACCTTCCAGTGGCGCAGCGGCGAGTAGGTGGTGATGCCGGCGCACAGCAGCGGCGCGGCGGCCTTCAGGTCCAGCTTTTCAGAGACCTTCACCACGAAGCGCTGCTCGACCACGATGTGGTCGGAGTAACCGCCCATGGTCAGCTCGCCGGTGTTCCGGTCGTGGCTGTTGTAGGTGTAGGTCGGGCCCTTTTCGCAGTACTGCTCCAGGTCGTGGTCGCAGGCATCGCAGTGGCGGCAGGAATCAACCATGCAGCCGACGCCGGCGAAATCGCCGACCTTCAGGGTGGTGACGGACGGGCCGACTTCGACCACGCGGCCGATGATCTCGTGGCCCGGCACCATCGGGTACTCGGCGCCGCCCCAGTCGTCGCGGGCCTGGTGCAGGTCGGAATGGCAGATGCCGCTGTACAGCACTTCGATGCGGATGTCGTTGGAGCCGACGGCGCGACGTTCGAAGGTGAAGGGCTCGAGCGGGGCGGTGTTGGTACGTACCGCATAACCATGGGCGAGGGACATGGGGGAATCCTTGGCGGGGTTTGTCGAAAGGCGCTTTACAATACGCCCCTCGTACCGGGCTACAAAGCCCGGATATCGGCATGATTCATCAAGGCAGACTGCACAATGGCCTCTGACAATCTCTCCCACCTGGCCGCCTTCGCCGCCGTGGCCCGCCACCGCAGCTTCCGCAAGGCCGGTGGCGAGCTGACCCTGTCGACCTCGGCGGTGAGCTATGCGGTCCGCGCGCTGGAGGAGCGGCTGGGCGTGGGCCTGTTCCACCGGACCACCCGTAGCGTGGCCCTGACCGAGGCCGGGCAACGCCTGCTGGACCGGCTGCAGCCGGCGCTGGGCCAGGTGCACGACGCGCTGGAAGAGATGAACAAGTTCAGGGACAGCCCGACCGGCCTGCTGCGCATCAACGCGGCGCGTGCGGCGGTGCCGACCCAGCTCGGTCCGCGGCTGACCCGCTTCCTGCGCGCGCACCCGGATGTGCGGCTGGAGCTGACCGAGAACGATGGACTGGTCGACATCGTCGCCGACGGCTTCGATGCCGGCGTGCGCCTGCACGAGTTCGTACCCGAGGACATGGTGGCGGTGCCGCTGGGGCCGGCGCTGCACGGCATGATCGTAGCCTCGCCGGAGTACCTGCGGCGGCACCCGGCGCCGCAGCACCCGCGCGACCTGCTGCAGCACGAATGCATCCGCTTCCGTTTCGCGAGTGGGCACCTGTACAAGTGGCAGTTCGATCGCGATGGGCAGTCGCTGGAGATCGACGTGCGCGGTCGGCTGACGCTGAGCGAGCAGACCACCATCATGCGCGCGGTGCTTGATGGATTCGGCCTGGCCTACGTGCTGGAAGATGCCGCGCGCCCGCATCTCGAGGCCGGGACGATGGTGGCGGTGCTGCAGGACTGGAGTGAACCGTTTCCCGGCTTCGTACTGTATTACCCGAAGCAGCGGCAGATGGCGTCGGCGCTGCGCGCCTTCGTGGATATGTTGCGGGAGTGAGGCGGGATGCAGTGCCGACCAACGGTCGGCACCCGCCTGCGTGGCCAATCACTCCACCAGCGCGTCATACCCGAGGCCGACGAACTGGATCAGGCAGAACCCATGCCCGAACGGATCGGCCAGCGCCGCCAGCCGTCCCCAGCGGTGTTCACTCACCGGCAGTTCGATGACCGCGCCGGCGGCCACCGCGCGTGACAGCGCGACGCTGATGTCTTCCACCACCCAGTCCAGGTGCAGCGGCGTCCAGTGCCGCTCGTAATCGCGCACGTCGCCCTCGTCGGTGGCCACGCTGCCCGCATCACTCTGCAGCAGGTACAGCGGGGTGGGACCACCGAGCAGTTCAAGCGCGCCGGTCCCCAGCCGGCGGCCGACGCGCAGGCCGAAGGCTGAAACGTAGAACGCTTCGGCAGCGGCCAGGTCGGGCACATCGATGTTGACGATGAAGGTGCGGGCGGGGGAGTCCATGGCAGGGATCTGCGGCGGCCGGTTGCGTGCAGTCTGGACCTGCCGCAGCGGGCTGCCGGTTCATCTGTCGGCGGGATTCAGGCAAGGTAGGCGACTGCTTTCGACAGGGACCTCCATGAGCACGCTTTCCGATATCGAACAGGCCACCGGGCAGGCCTTTCCGCCGTTGTTTCATCAGATCGCCGCCGAAGGGCGCGGCGACTGAGGGGCACTGGGCAACCCGTGGTTCCGCGAAGTGTTTCCCCCCCTGCTGGCGAAGCCGCCGCTGCTGCTGCACGCCAACGAGTTCGAGCCGATCGAACAGGGCGAACTGCGCGAAGCCTGGGAAGACCTGACCGCCGAGGACCACTACAACCCGCTGCGCGAGGACCTGCAGCTGCTGCCGTTCGCACGCAGTGGTGCGGGCGATACCTACTGTTTCTGGACCAACGCGCCGGGGTTCGCCGAAGCGCCGGTGCTGCTGGTCTGGCACGACGACGACCGTGCCGACGTGCTGGCCGCCAACCTGCAGGACTTCCTGTTCCGCAAGATGGCCGAGGCGGTGGCGGAACTGGAAGCGGAGTACACGACGCTGGTCGAAGGCGATCTGGCCGCCAACCTGCAGGCCTGGCTGGGCAGCCACCGCGGCTGGCTGCGCGCCGACCAGCTGGCGGCGCTGGAGGCGTTGTTTGCCCGCACCGATGACATCGCCGCACGGCGGATCACCGAAGAGGAAGCGCAGGCGCTGGTGAAGCAGGTGATCGGCTTCCCGCGGCTGGACGAGTCGTTCGCCTACGTGCGCGAGGGCGCTTGAAGGCAGGGGTCGGATCCGCGCGCAGCGCGGCTCTGACCCCTTCTTCGCCGAACCAGGGGTCAGAGCCCTTTCCGTTGGAAAGGGATCCGACCCCATGCTCGATCAGCTTGCCGCCGGGTAATCCAGATAACCCTCGCGGCCACCACCGTAGTAGGTGTCGCGATCCGGCGCGGCCAGTGCGATGTCCTGCTGCAGGCGCTCGACCAGATCCGGGTTGGCGATGAACGGCTGGCCGAAGGCGGCGATGTCGATCGTGCCTTCGTCGACCAGGCGCAGGGCGTACTCGCGGGTCATGCCGCCGGCCAGCAGCACGGTGCCGCCGTAGGCCTGCTTGAAGGCCTTCAGGAAGTCTTCGCCGATGGCGCGCTCGCCGCGCAGGTAGTTGTCATTCAGATGCACATAGGCCAGCCCGCGCTTGCCCAGTTCTTCGGCCAGGTACAGGTAGCTGGCTTCGTTCTCGGCATACGCCGGCATATCGAAGACCTGGCTGTTCGGTGCCAGGCGCACGCCGACGCGGTGCGCGCCGATGCTTGCGGCCATCGCATCCACGGTGTCCAGGATCAGCCGTGCGCGGTTGTGCAGCGAGCCACCGTACATATCCTGGCGATCGTTGGTGAGTGGGTTGAGGAACTGCTCGAACAGGTAGCCGTTGGCGGCGTGCAGTTCGATGCCGTCGAAGCCTGCGGCAATGGCATTTTCCGCGCCACGCACGAAGTCGTTGACGATGCCCGGCACTTCATCAGTGCGCAGGGCGCGCGGCGGGGTCGGATCGACGCGGCCGCGGCTGCCGTCATCCAGGTACACGAAGGCGAAGTTGCGCGGGTCGCTGCCCACCGCACGCGTACCGGCGCTGACCGGCTGGCCACCGTCGGGCTGCAGCGAGCTGTGCGACATGCGGCCGACGTGCCACAGCTGGGCGAAGATCGTGCCCCGCGCGGCGTGCACCGCGTCGGTCACCCGCTTCCAGCCCGCCACCTGTTCGGCCGACCAGATGCCCGGCACGTCGATGTAGCCCTGGCCCTGCGCCGAAACCGGCGTGCCTTCACTGATGATCAGGCCGGCGCTGGCGCGCTGCCGGTAGTACTGCGCGGTCAGCTCGTTGGCCACGGCGCCCGGGTTGCGGGCACGGGTCATCGGCGCCATGGCGATGCGGTTGTGCAGCGGGGTTCCCGCCAGGTCGAAGGGGCGGAACAGCAGGTCGGTCATCTCGGTCATCTCGGTATGGGGGAGGGCGCCCGTGGCGCCATGCACACAGGATGGAGTTGACATCCAGGCACATAAAGAGCTTCGATTTCCCTCGTGCCGGGACATCGAGTCCCCAATGGAGACGGCAGATGCTGCCCGTGGAATCCTTGAATGGGCTGGTGACCTTCGTTACCACGGCGCGCGCCGGCACCTTCACCGAGGCGGCCGAGGCGCTGGGCATCTCGCGCTCGGCGGTGGGCAAGGCGATCGCCCGGCTGGAGGCGCGGCTGGGCGTGCGCCTGTTCCACCGCACCACCCGGCGCATCTCGCTGACCACCGACGGCGAGGCCTACTACGCCTCGTGCGCGGCCGCGCTGGATGAGATCTCCGCCGCCGAGGCGTGCCTGGGCTCGGCCGCGCACCTGCCCAGCGGACGCCTGCGCATTGACATGCCTTCATCCTTCGGGCGCCTGGTGGTGATGCCGGTGCTGCTGAAGCTGTGCCAGCAGTACCCCGACCTGCAGCTGACGGTGACCTTCACCGACCACTTCGTCGACCCGATCGAGGAAGGCATCGACCTGCTGATCCGCTTTGGTGGCCTGCAGCAGGCCGAGCACCTGGTGGCGCGCCGGCTAGGCAGCCAGCGCCTGGTCACCTGCGCCGCGCCGTCCTACCTGCAGGCGCACGGCGTGCCGCGCAGCGTGGACGAGCTGCGCCAGCACCGCAGCATCGTCGGCTACCGCCACGGCCAGCCGGTGGCCTGGCGGGTAGGTGTGGAGGGGGAGGCCGGCACCTTCATTCCGCAGGCCACCCACCAGCTCAACGATGGCGATGCGGTGATCGACGGTGCCATCGCCGGGCTCGGCATCTGCCAGATGCCGGTCTCGCTGGTCCGCCGGCACCTGCAGTCCGGTGCCCTGCAATCGGTGCTGGACGAGTGCATGCAGCGGCACATCGAGATCCACGCGCTGTGGCCGCCGACCCGCCACCTGCGGCCGAAAGTACGCTTCGTGGTGGATGAACTGACCCGGCTGGCCGCGGCGGGCGCGTTCGACTGAACGCCTTCGATCGCCCGCGGATTGAGCCCCGCCGTCGCCTGTGTATACTATCCCCCAGTATAGTTCCGCAGGTGGCCCGCCATGCCGCATTCCCCTGAAGAGAAGAAGAAGGTCCTGGCCCGCGTGCGCCGCATCCGCGGCCAGTGCGATGCGCTGGACCGCGCGCTGGAGGCCGGCGCCGACTGCGGGCCGGTGCTGCAGCAGATCGCGGCCATCCGTGGCGCGGTCAACGGCCTGATGTCCGAGGTGATGGAAGCCCACCTGCGCGAGGAATTCGGCCAGCCGGCCACTTCCGACGAACAACGTGCCGAACGCGTGCGCGAGATGAGCGGGCTGATCCGCTCATACCTGAAATAAACAACGGCGCAACATAGCGCCGCCCATCCTCTTACTGCCTGTCTTTTGGAGAGTCCGCCATGAAATCCCGTGCCGCCGTCGCCTTTGGTCCCGGCCAGCCGCTGCAGATCGTCGAGATCGACGTCGCCCCGCCGAAGGCCGGCGAAGTGCTGGTCAAGATCACCCACACCGGTGTCTGCCACACCGATGCGTTCACTCTGTCCGGCGATGATCCGGAAGGCCTGTTCCCGGTGGTGCTGGGCCATGAAGGCGCCGGCATCGTGGTGGAAGTGGGCGAAGGCGTGACCAGCGTCAAGCCGGGCGACCACGTGATTCCGCTGTACACCGCCGAGTGCGGCGAATGCCTGTTCTGCAAGAGCGGCAAGACCAACCTGTGCGTGTCGGTGCGTGCCACCCAGGGCAAGGGCGTGATGCCCGACGGCACCAGCCGCTTCAGCTACAACGGCGAGCCGATCTACCACTACATGGGCTGCTCGACCTTCAGCGAGTACACCGTGGTGGCCGAGGTGTCGCTGGCGAAGATCAATCCTGATGCAAACCCGGAACACGTCTGCCTGCTCGGCTGCGGCGTCACCACCGGCATCGGCGCGGTGCACAACACCGCCAAGGTGCAGGAAGGCGACAGCGTGGCCGTGTTCGGCCTCGGCGGCATCGGCCTGGCGGTCATCCAGGGTGCGCGCCAGGCCAAGGCCGGCCGCATCATCGCGGTCGACACCAACCCGTCCAAGTTCGAGCTGGCCCGCGAGTTCGGCGCCACCGACTGCATCAACCCGAAGGACTTCGACAAGCCGATCCAGCAGGTCATCGTTGAAATGACCACCTGGGGCGTGGACCACAGCTTCGAGTGCATCGGCAACACCAGCGTGATGCGTGCGGCGCTGGAATGCGCGCACCGTGGCTGGGGCCAGAGCGTGGTGATCGGCGTGGCCGGTGCCGGCCAGGAGATCTCCACCCGTCCGTTCCAGCTGGTCACCGGCCGCAAGTGGATGGGCACCGCCTTCGGCGGCGTGAAGGGCCGCAGCCAGCTGCCGGGCATGGTGGAAGACGCGATGAAGGGCGATATCGAACTGGCCCCGTTCGTCACCCACACCATGGACCTGGACAAGATCAACGAAGCCTTCGACCTGATGCATGAAGGCAAGTCGATCCGCTCGGTCGTCCACTTCTGAATCACGCCAGGCGGCAGGCCGCGTGCCTGCCGCCGCTGGGAGCACTCCATGGAACGCATCGAACATCGCGCCTGTTTCGGCGGCTGGCAGGACGTCTATCGCCATCACTCCACCACGCTGGGCTGCGACATGCAGTTCGCCGTGTACCTGCCGCCGGAGGCCGCCACGCAGACCCTGCCGGTGCTGTACTGGCTGAGCGGGCTGACCTGCACCGAGCAGAACGTCATCACCAAGGCCGGCGCGCAGCGCTACGCCGCCGAGCATGGCGTCATCCTGGTGGCGCCGGACACCAGCCCGCGCGGCGATGACGTGGCCGATGCCGAAGGCTACGACCTGGGCAAGGGCGCAGGCTTCTACCTCAACGCCACCGAGCAGCCGTGGGCGAAGCACTACCGCATGCACGACTACGTCGTGCACGAACTGCCGGCGCTGATCGAAGCGAACTTCCCGGCCAGCGATGCGCGGGCGATCAGTGGCCATTCGATGGGTGGGCACGGCGCGCTGGTGCTGGCGCTGCGCAACCCGGGCCGCTACCGCAGCGTGTCGGCGTTCTCGCCGATCGTGGCGCCGAGCCAGGTGCCGTGGGGCCAGAAAGCGTTCACTGCCTACCTGGGCAACAACCCGGACGAGTGGGCGCAATGGGATGCCACCGCGTTGGTGACCACCGCCAGCGAGCGCCTGCCGCTGCTGGTCGACCAGGGCGATGGCGATGAGTTCCTGCAGAACCAGCTGCAGCCCGAGCGCTTGCAGCAGGCCTGTGAGGCCGTCGGCCACCCGCTGACCCTGCGCCTGCAGCCGGGCTATGACCACAGCTACTACTTCATCGCCAGCTTCATCGGCGAGCACGTCGCCCATCACGCCCGAGCGCTGAAGGCCTGAGTTGTAGAGCCGAGCCCATGCTCGGCTGGCCTTCGGTAGCGTCGAGCTTGCTCGACTGGGCAGCAGAGCAGCCGAGCGTGGGCTCGGCTCTACGGAAGCAGCAGTCGAGCAGGCTCGACGCTACCGGTCGTCGTCTTCTTCCGCCGCTTCACGGCCCTGCTGGCGGATCAGGGCTTCTTCGCGGGCATCGTTGATGGCGTGGCGCACGCTGTCCAGGTCGATGGTGGATTCATCGTGCACGAAGGTGCCGGTGAGTTCGCTGTCCGGAAGCAGGCTGCCAGCCTCGAACAGTGCCCACATTTCTTCGCCATACCAGGTGTCCAGCAGTTCGGGTGCAAAGCGGCCCAGGTAGGCGGTGAGGTTGTTCACATCCCGCAGCAGCATGCTGCGCGCGGCGTTGTTGCCGCCGGCACTGACCACCTGCGGGAAATCGATCACCACCGGGCCATCGGGACCGACCAGCACGTTGTACGGCGACAGGTCGCCATGGATCAGGCCGCAGCACAGCATGCGCACCACCTGGCGGACCAGGGTCTGGTGGAACTGGCGGGCCTGCTCCGGTTCCAGCTCCACCTCGCCCAGGCGGGCGGCGGAGAAACCCTCGGCATCGGTGACCAGCTCCATCACCAGCACGCCGTGGTAGTAGCCGTACGGCTCGGGCACGCGCACGCCGGCATCGCGCAGCAGGTACAGCGCGTCCACCTCGGTGTTCTTCCAGGCCGCCTCCTGCTGCTTGCGGCCGTACTTGCTGGCCTTGCCCACCGCACGCGCCTCGCGGCTGCCGCGCACCTTGCGGCCTTCCTGGTACTGCACGCGCTGTTGGAAGCTGCGCTGGGCCATGTCCTTGTAGACCTTGGCGCAGCGCACTTCGTCGCCGCTGCGTACCACGTACACGGCCGCTTCCTTGCCGCTCTTGAGCGGGCGTAGTACTTCATCGATCACGCCGTCGTCGATCAGCGCGCGCAGTGCTTCGGGGGTTTTCACGGGTTCTCGGGGCCGGCGCGTAGGCGCTCGCTGGGATGCGGGGGATTTTCGCATTTACAGGCCGCGGCTGCCCAGCGGCTTCCAGGCGGCCCCCAAGAGCGCTGCGGATCGTTTTTCAAAGCGGATCACGCCGCAGTGGCCGCGGCCTGCGCTATGGTGCGCGCATACGGCTTTACGGACGGGGGGAGTGCATGCCGGTCGTGCTGGCGCTGCTGTACGTGCTGTGCCACGGGTTGGTCGTGGCGTTCTGGCCCGGGACGGCCGGTGGCGGGTCATTCGCCTTCCTGACCGCGGCACCGTTGCTGGCCGCGGCCGCCTGCCTGTGGCGGGCCCAGCGCGACCGTGCGGCGCTGGGCTGGCGTGCCATCGCGCTGGCCCTGCTGCTGTGGGCCGGTGGCATGGGCTTCAACATGGTCGATGCGCTCAGCGCCGGCCGCTCCAACATCACCCCCAGCGCCAGCCTGCTGCTGTACGTGCTGTACGGCGTGCCGCTGGTCTTCATCCTGGCCCGAACGCGCCGCGAGCGCTGGACCATCAGCCTTATCGACGGGCTGATGGCCGCCCTGCTGGGCGTGCTGTTCTTCGTGCACACCCAGTCCTTCGCCGACCGCATCGACACCGATGATCAGGCGATGGCCAACATGCAGCACATGTTCGACATCCAGAACCTGTGCATCGCTGCCTTCGCGGTGGTGCGCTGGCTGGCCGGCGACGTGCCCGAGCGTCGTGCGTTCTTCCGTGCACTGGCGCTGTATGCGCTGGGCTACCTGGTGGTGGCGTACTACATCAACCACTACACCGCCGAGCAGTCCTTTGGTACCTACAACGACCTGCTGATCGACGTGCCGTTCCTGCTGCTGGCGGGGGTGGCCCTGCGCCGTTCCCCGGTGCCGGGGCGGGTGCTGCACCCGCGCCTGTCGCGGCTGGTGCAGGCCGGTGGGCCGATGATCCTGCCGTTGCTGCTGCTGGTGGTCGGTACCCTGGTGGTGGACCACGCGCGGCCGCTGGCGGTGGCCGGGTTCGTGGTGGCCACGCTGGGCTTCGGCCTGCGCAGCACCCTGCTGCAGATCGACCTGCTGGAGCGCCAGGTCGGGCTGGACCAGCTGGCGCGGCAGGACGGCCTGACCGGCGTGGCCAACCGGCGGCAGTTCGACACCATGCTGCAGGCCGAGTGGAACCGTGCCCGCCGCAGCGGCACCCAGCTGGCGCTGCTGCTGGTGGACATCGACCACTTCAAGGCATTCAACGACCAGCACGGCCACCCGGCCGGCGATCGCTGCCTGCGCGCGGTAGCGGCGGTGCTGCAGGCCACCGCCGGACGTGCCGCCGACAGCGTGGCGCGCTATGGCGGCGAGGAATTCGCGGTGATCGTGCCGGGCAGTCAGCTGTCGGACGTGCTGGCGCTGGCCGAGCGGCTGCGCATGGCGGTGGAGGCACTGAGCCTGCCCGAAGGCCCGGTCAGCATCAGCATCGGCGTGGCCTACCTGCACCCGCCCGCCACGGCCAGCGCCGACCAGCTGCTGGCCGATGCCGATGCCGGGCTGTACGCCGCCAAGCGCGCCGGCCGCAACCAGGTGACCCTGCACGCACGGGTGCTGGACGACGAGAGCGGCGGGGAAGGCGTGATCGACTGCTGAGGCGGACGCAGGGCGGGTAGTTGCCAACCTTGGTTGGCAGCCTTTTTGCAAAAGCGCCAACCAAGGTTGGCATCTACCAGGGCCGGACACCGGTAGTTGCCAGCCTTGGTTGGCAGCCTTCTGGTCGGGTCAGCCGCCGCGCGTCTCCACCAGCACCGGGCACGGCGCGTGGTCCAGCGTCCACTGCGCCACCGAGCTGTCGAGCAGGCGCTGCAGCCGTGACAGGTGGCGATGGCCGATCACGATCAGGTCGGCGCCCAGCTCGCGCGCCTGGGTGCTGATCACCTCGGCGGGATCGCCCGCCGGCAGCAGCGGGCGGGCATCCACCCCACGTTCGCGCAGGTGTGCGATGGCGTCCTGCAGCAGGCCTTCGGCCTTCGCCCGCTGGCGCTCGGCGGCGGGGTACTCGCGGCGGTCAGCATCGCTGGCATCGGCGGGCAGGGCGAACTCCGGATCGATCACGCACAGCAGGTGGATGCGGCTGCGCGGTCCGGCGACGTGGGTGACCAGGTCCAGCAGGGTGTCGTGCTGGGGGCCGCCGTCGAGGGCGACCAGCAGGGTTGTGAACATTGGGGGGCTCCTTGGCAGGGGGAAATGGTCGCCCATGCCGCGCCGTTCACCCATGCCGTGCGGCGCAGGCAATACATGCACGGGATGCAATCGACTTTGACCAAGGGTGTCGTAGAGTCACTCCACTTGTTGGAGACTGCCATGCCCCTGCCTGACCTGAACCTGCTGCTCGCCCTGGACGTCCTGCTGGACGAAGGCAGCGTCGCCGGCGCGGCGAGGCGCATGAACCTCAGTGCCCCGGCCATGAGCCGCACACTCGGGCGGATCCGCGAGGCGCTCGGCGACCCGGTGGTGGTGCGGGCCGGCCGCGGGCTGGCGCCGACCCCGCGTGCGCTGGAGCTGCGCGAGCAGGTGCGCGATGTGATCGAGCAGGCGCACCGGGTGTTCCATGATGGCCGCGAAGTGGATATCCAGACCCTGGAGCACACCTTCAGCATCCGCGCCAACGATGTGTTCATCGGCAGCTACGGCGGTCGCCTGCGTGAGGTGTTTCGCCAGCAGGCGCCACGCTGCACGCTGCGCTTCATGCCTGAAGGCGATACCGACGATGATGCGATGGTGCAGGGCCGGATCGACCTGTTCATCAGCACCGCCGGCAAGCACACGCCGGAAACCAAGGTGCAGAACCTGTTCACCACGGCGCTGCTGGGTGCGGCGCGCGAGGATCATCCGCTGTTCGATGGGGACATCACCGCCGAGCGCTTTGCTGCCTGCGACCACATCGCCGTTTCGCGGCGCGGCATCGCCCGTGGGCCGATTGATGAGGAGCTGGCGCAGATGGGCCTGGCCCGACGGGTGGCGATGGTGATCCCCACCTTCCATGGCGCGATCTTCGCGGCGGCATCGTCGGATCTGGTGCTGCCGCAGATGCCGAGCGTCATGCTTGATCGCATCACCTACATGGGGCTGCCGCTGCGCATGTTCCCGCTGCCGGTAGCGGTGCGCACGGTGGCCCTGGTGCAGGCCTGGCACCCGCGCATGGACAACGACCCGGCACACCGCTGGCTGCGCCGCGCGATCAAGACGATGTGCGACGCGGACGCTGTGTAGAGTCGAGGGGTGGGGGAGTGTAACGCCCCCCGCCGGCCCGCGAACTAGACGGAGACCACCCGGGGGC
>NZ_VYKI01000001.1:342013-439512 GCF_008710035.1 Stenotrophomonas cyclobalanopsidis
CCAAGCCGTTGGGCGCCGCGGACGCTGTGTAGAGTCGAGTTTGCTCGACTGATCCCGCGCACGGCAGTCGAGCAAGCTCGACTCTACCAAGCGTGGGCACCATGGACCTCTTCTACCCGTGCGTCTGGCGCACGGCTGGCATCGCATCCACGCCATTTTTCGCAGCAGTGGGCCTGCCTAGACTGCGCTCCCCACATTCACGGAGCGCACGCCATGTCGCTTCACCTGCCGTGCGCTGCACGGATCGGCCGCCGCCGATGAGCACGGTCGCCATGCCCCGGGCCCCGGCCGCCCCCATTGCCCCCGCCTTCGACCGCCGCATCGTGGTCGGCCTGTGCGGCGTGCTGCTGGTGGTGCTGGTGTCGGGCTTCAACGAGAACATCACCAAGGTCGCGCTGGCCGATATCCGCGGCGCGATGGGCTTCAGCGTCGACGATGGCAGCTGGATCATCAGCGTGTACAGCGCGATGTCGGTCAGTGCCATGGCCTTCGCACCCTGGTGTGCCGTGACCTTTTCGCTGCGCCGCTTCGCCCTGGTGATGATCGCCGCCTTCATGCTGCTGGGCGTGCTGTGCCCGCTGGCCCCGAACCTGCCGACCTTCCTGCTGCTGCGCGCGCTGCAGGGCCTGGCCGGTGGCGCGCTGCCGCCGCTGCTGATGAGCGTGGCGCTGCGCTTCCTGCCGCCGGGCATCAAGCTGTACGGCCTCGCCGGCTATGCGCTGACGGCGACGTTCGGACCGAGCATGGGCACGCCGCTGGCGGCGTTGTGGGTCGAGCACGCCGGCTGGCAGTTCGCGTTCTGGCAGATCGTGCCGTTCTGCGTGGCCGGCATGGCCATGGTCGGCTGGGGACTGCCGCAGGACCCGCTGCGGCTGGAACGCTTCGCCCAGTTCAACGGCGTGGGCCTGGCGCTGGGGCTGCCGGCGCTGGTGATGCTGGTGCTGGGCCTGACCCAGGGCGCGCGCCTGAACTGGTTCGATTTACCGCTGATCACGGTGCTGCTGGGCGGTGGCGGCGGCCTGCTGGTGCTGTTCTTCATCAACGAATGGTTCCACCCGCTGCCGTTCTTCAAGCTGCAGCTGCTGGCCCATCGCAACCTCAGCTACTCGCTGGTGACCTGCATCGGCGTGCTGTTCGTGCTGCTGGCGGTCATCTCCATTCCGTCCGGCTACCTGGCCAGCGTGCAGGGCTACCGACCGCTGCAGACCGCACCGATGCTGCTGTGGGTCGCGCTGCCGCAGGTGATCGCGCTGCCGCTGGTGGCCACCCTGATGAACCAGCGTGCGGTGGATTGCCGCTGGGTGCAGGCGACGGGGCTGGTCCTGCTGGCCGCCGCCTGCTTCATCGGCGCGCACCTGGACGTGCAGTGGAACCGCGACAACTTCCTGTGGGTGCAGCTGCTGCAGGTGGTGGCACAGCCGATGGCGGTACTGCCGCTGCTGCTGCTGGCCACCACCGGCCTGGCGCCGCAGGACGGCCCCTATGCCTCCGCCTGGTTCAATACCGTCAAGGGTTTCTCCGCGGTGTTCGCGGGCGGTGTGCTCGACGCGGTCGGGCAGTCGCGGCGCCACCTCCATTCCACCGCGCTGGTGGACCACCTGGGCAACCAGCCGTGGCTGCCGGCCAGCACCGATCTGCCCGCCCGCCTGCACGCCCAGGTACAGGCGCTGACCTCGGCCGACCTGTACTGGCTGGTCGCGCTGGTGGCCCTGGGCTGCCTGCCGCTGCTGGCCTGGGCCACCCGCGTCCATCCGCCACGTGCCGTGGCCTGACCCCTTCGCAAGGAATCCCCCATGACCGTCAACAAGACAATCCTCAATACCGGCCTCGCCCTGGGCGTGCTGGCCCTGGCCCTGTCCATCGGCGGCTGGCTGCTGCTGCGCGACGGCCGCTACCAGCGCACCGACAACGCCTACGTCAATGCCGATTTCACCGTGGTTGCGCCGAAGGTGGCCGGCTTCGTCAGCAGCGTCGACGTGCAGGACAACCAGCGGGTGAAGGCCGGTGACGTGCTGGCGCGCATCGACGACCGCGACTACCAGGTGGCGTTGCAGGCCGCGCGCGCCGATCTGGCCAACGCGCGCGCGCAGCTGGCCAATGCGCAGGCCGCGCTGGCCCAGCAGGGCTCGCTGATCGAGCAGGCCCGCGCCAGCGTCGATGTCAGCCGCTCCGAACTGACCCTGGCCAGCGCCGACCAGCAGCGCTACCGCGAACTGGCCCGCGATGGTGCCGGTACCGTGCAGAACGCGCAGCAGGCGCAGTCGAAGCAGGCCGTGGCCAACGCGCACCTGCAGCAGGGCCAGGCTGCGCTGAGCACCGCACGCCAGCGCACCGACATCCTGGCCGCCGGCGTGCAGTCCGCACAGGCCGCCGTGCAGCGCGCTGAGGCCGCGCAGGCACGCGCGGAGCTGGACCTTTCCCACACCGAACTGCGTGCGCCGATTGACGGTGTGGTCGGCCGCCGTGCGGTGCGCGTGGGCGCCTACCTGACCCCCGGTACGGCGGTGGCCGCGGTGGTGCCGCTGCAGCGCGCCTTCGTGGTCGCCAACTTCCAGGAAACGCAGTTGACCCGCATGCATGCCGGGCAGCCGGTGGAGCTGACGGTGGACGTGTTTCCCGGCACGCGGCTGCACGGCCACATCGACAGCATCGCCCCGGCCACCGGTGTGACCTTTGCCGCCGTCGCGCCGGAGAATGCCACCGGCAATTTCACCAAGGTGGTGCAGCGCATCCCGGTGAAGATCGTGCTGGAGCCGGGCCAGCCGCTGGCGGAGCAGCTGCGCGCCGGCATGTCGGTGGAAGCGCGCGTTGACCTGCAGGGCGGGGAGGGCGCATGAACGCCCCCAGCGTGATGAAGACGCTGGCCAGCGCGGCGCTGTGCCTGGCCGTGGCGGCCTGCACGATGGGCCCGGACTTCGCACGGCCACAGGCCCAGCTGCCGGCACAGTGGCAGGGTGAAGCTGTGACAACTGCGACCCTCGACAACGACGCGGCGTGGTGGGCGGGCTTCGATGATCCGCTGCTGGGGCAGCTTGCGCAGCAGGTATTGCAGTCCAACCTGGACCTGCAACTGGCGGCCAACCGCGTGCAGCAGAGCCGCGCGGCGCGTGGCATCAGCGCGGCGGACCGGCTGCCCTCTGTGGCGGCCGGCGCCAGTGGCGTGCGTGCGCGTAACAGCGAGGTGGGCCTGAGCGATCCGTCCGGCAACGCCGGCCGCGAGGACTACGGCCTGTTCCAGGCCGGCATCGGCCTGAGCTGGGAACTGGACCTGTGGGGCCGCGTGCGCCGCCAGGTGGAAGCCGCCGACGCGCGCGTGCAGATGGCCGAGGAGGATGCGCATGCCGTGCGCATCGCGCTGCTGGCCGAAACCGCCCGGTCCTACCTGCAGCTGCGCGCAACCGCGCAGCTGCTGGCGATCACCGAGGACAACCTGGGCATCGCCGAGGACATCCAGCGGCTGACCGAGGCGCGGCAGCGCCAGGGCGTGGCCAGCACGCTGCAGGTCTCGAGCGCCGCGGCGCAGGTGGCCGCGCTGCAGGCACGCATCGCCCCGCTGCGGCACCGCCAGTCGCAGCTGCGCAATGCACTGGCCTTCCTGCTGGCCAGGCCACCGCAGGCACTGGATGCGCAGCTGCAGGACGTGCGTGCCGATTGGCCGGTGCTGCCGCCGGTGGCGGTGGGGCTGCCCAGCGAACTGGCCGAACGCCGACCGGACATCCGCCGCGCCGAAGCAGCGCTGCATGCGGCCACCGCGAACATCGGCGTGGCCAAGGCCAGCTTCCTGCCGCGCATCACCTTGAACGGTGATGCGGGCTTCCAGGCCAGGCAGCTGGATGAACTGGACGGCTGGGATGCACACCGTTTCAGCATCGGCCCGTCGATCAGCCTGCCGATCTTCCAGGGCGGGCGCCTGAAGGCAAACCTGGCGTTGAGCCGGCTGCAACAGCAGCAGGCCGCGCTGCAGTTCCAGCGCACGGTGCTGCAGGCCTGGCATGAGGTGGACGATGCCATCGATGGCTACGCGTCCGAGCAGCAGCGCACGACGCAGCTGCAGGTGGCGGTGGCGCAGAGCGAGACCGCCTTGGGGGCGGCGCGCCGCCAGTACCAGGCCGGCGTGGTCGACATGCTGGATGTGCTGAGCACCCAGCGCATCGCGCTGGACAACCAGGCTGCGTTGGCCAACAGCCAGGCCACGGCGGCGATAGCGAGAGTGGAGCTGTACCGCGCGCTGGGCGGTGGCTGGTGACGACATGGAATCGCCGGGCATGGCCCGGCGCTACCCGTCGTGGCGGTAGCGCCGGGCCATGCCCGGCGGCTCGGTAGTTGCCAACCTTGGTTGGCAGCCGTTTGCAGGAGCGCCAACCAAGGTTGGCGTCTACCGGGATGCGTCGTGCGCCGGGCCATGCGCTGTGGACCTGGCGGATACATCAACGCCCGTCAGCTACCTCGCCGTAGAACCAGTACTCCTGTTCCAGTCCGTCATCGTGCTCGGTAGGAGAAATACTGACCTGCACGTCGCGCTCCTGAACCCCGTCGGGCAGGACAAGGTGCCACTCGCTGGCCAGGCTGCGCGAGGTAATCGCGGTGACCTCGCCATCCTCAGTAGTGGCCACATGCCCTTGGAAATAGTCTTCGTCCAGATAAAGGCAGATCTCACTTGCAAACATGCCTGGCCAAGCGATGCAGCAGGTTACCCGCACGTCCGCCTGCGAAACAGGGCGTGACTGGATCAGGTTGGTGCAAGCCGTGATGAGCGACTGGGCGCAGGCCTGCTGGATTTACCGAGTGGAGGCAGGGCCTTCGATCAGATCGGCACGGCTGGGAACCTTGTAATTCCAGTAGCGGGTTTCACTCCCAGCGCGTCTGGCCAGGGAAACGCACCGCGGAAGCTGTCAGCCCACTGTTGCAGGTAGCGTAGACGGCGTGGGGCATCGCGCAGCTTCTTTTCGCCGCGCGTACCCGGCCGGGTGATGGCATCTTTGTTTCTCATCCCGACAGTGTGCCAGCCGCATACGCGGTGCGCTGGAAAGCGCCAACCAAGGTTGGCGTCTACCAGAGCATGGCCATCGGCGTCGGGTCGATCACGACACGGGCGCAGGCGGGGGGCCTCAACGCACGTCGCGCAGTTCCCAGTGGTGGCCGGCCAGCAGGCGCAGGCGCTGCTTGAACACATCACTGTCGATGCGGGTGGTGGCCACCAGGTTGATGCGCAGGTCCTTCTGCTCGCCGGTCACGGTGGCGTCCGGGTCGGTCACGCCCCACTGCGGTTCCACCGCGTCCGGGTCGGGCTGCTTGGCCTTCCAGCGCTCGAACAGGGTGCCGCTGCGCAGGGCGTCCTGCAGCTCCTCGGCAAAACCGCCGGCACTCTGCGAATGGAAGGACAGGTCAGGGTCGTTGCCGCGGGCCTTGGACGGGTCGGGCAGGCTGATGTGGTACTGCGCAGGCATGGTTCGTCTCCTTGAGGTGCGGCAAGGCTGGCACAGCCGCAGTGCAATGCTTGTGTACGCCAGAACGGCTTATTCGAAGCGATGCGGCCCATCGGCAAAGCCGATCGTCACCGCGCCCTTGCCGACGTTGACCATGCCGGTCAGGCTCATCACCGACTCGTACACCGCCACGTCGTGGCTGGCGCACAGGTCTTTCATCGCGGCATAGCCGGGCAGGGCACGCAGTTCCTCCAGCTCGCCGCCGTAGCTGACGCAGACGGTGGGGGTCATCAGGCCGTTGCGCACGCGCTGGCCAACCACGCCAAACAGCTTCTGTACGGCGTTGTCGAAGCCCTTGATCTTGGCCACCGGCCCGGTCTCGCCCTTGTAGCCGTGCAGCACCGGCTTGATGTCCAGCGCGCTGCCCAGCGCGGCACTGAGCAGGCCGACGCTGCGGTCGCCCTTGTGGCGGGCGCGGGCGCGCATGTAGTACAGGTCGCGGGTGACCATGTAGCCGTGCACGTTGCCGAACAGTTCTTCCAGCCGCTCGCGGATCTGCTGCACGCTGGCACCGCTGTCGCGCAGCCGCACCGCCTCCACCGCGGTCACCGCCTGGGCGGCGAACAGGTTCTGGGTATCCAGCACGCGCAGCGCGAACGGCGAGTTGTAGCCCGCCGCCTGGCGCACCGGCTTGTAGTCGTTGAGGATGGCGAAGCTGGCCTGCAGCGCGTTGTCGTGGATCGGACTGCGCGTCCTGGTGATGGTCATGCAGAACACGTGGTCGTAGTCGATCACCAGCTGCTGCAGGAACAGATCGCGGATCTGGTTGACGCTGAAGGGGATGGTCTCGGCTTCGGCACCATGCTCGGCCACGTGGGCGTGCAGGAAGCTGAGCGTCGCCTGCTCGTCGCGGTGGTCGGCCAAGACCGCATCGCCGATCCGCACGGTGATCGGCAGCACCACGATGTTGTGTGCGGCAATGAAATCCTGCGGCAGGTCGCAGGCTGAATCGACAACAATTCCGATGCGCATCCGGCTCCCCCTCCAGGGCGGTTGTAGGTTCGGAATGTGAAAGCTATCTCAATTTTATCCGTGGCGCGCGAGGGAATTACGCCACTGCCTGTTCAGCGATTGCGCTGCACCGCCACTGGAAGCGTTACCACGGCCTGCCACTCCGGACGCTGCAGCAGGCCGGGGTCGGCCAGCACGGCGGCCATCATCGGGTGCGCATCGTTGCCCCAGAACAGCTCGCCGTCGATGGACAGGGTCGGCACGCCGAACAGGCCGGCGTCGATCGCGGCCTCGGTATTGCGGCGCAGCTGTTCCTTCACTGACGCTTCGGCGCAGGCCGCCTGCACGTCGTTGATGCCCAGCCGGGCCGCCGGTATGCGCAGCGTTTCGGCGCTGTCACCGGTATTGCCTTCGCGCCAGATCCAGTCGAACAGCACATCCACCGCCTGCGTGCTGGCACCGGCGGCCAGGCACAGGCGCAACGCGGCCAGCGGGTTGAACGGATGGGCGGGCGGGAAGCGCAGCGGCGCGCCCTCGGCCTGCGCCGTCCACAGCAGCTGCCGGTAGGTGAAACGGCGCTTGGCCGGGATCTCGGCCGGGCCGAGGTGGCCCAGGTGGTGCAGCACCGCGCCGAAGGCGATCGGCACCGGCTGGATGGCGGCGAACTGCGGCAGCTGCTTGACCTTCTGCCAGTGCAGGTACGAATAGGGCGAGACAAAATCGAAATACCAGCGCAGGGTCGACATCGGCGGTTCCTCGGGACGGATCAGGGTTGCGCGTTGCGCTGCAGGTAGCGGTCGCGCAGTTCGGTCTGGCGCGAACGCATCGGCATCGCGCGGCCGCCCAGCCAGACCTGTTCGGCGTAATGGGCCACATCCAGCGGGTCGCCTTCCCACAGCACCAGGTCGGCACGCTTGCCCGGTTCGATGGTGCCGATCTGGTCGGCCACGCCCAGCACCTGTGCCGGCACCCGGGTCAGCCCGGCCAGGCCATCGGCCCACGGCAGGCCATTGGCCACTGCATTGCCGGCCAGCTGGCGCATCTTGCGGGCATTGTGCGAGGCATCCTCGCGCTGGGCGAAGCTGACCGGCACGCCCGCACGCTGCAGGCGCGCGGCGTTTTCCAGGGTGGCGCCGATCTGGTCGAAGCTGGTGGGCAGGTTGCCCAGCGCATCGACGAACACCGGCACCTGTGCCGCGGCCAGTTCCGCGGCCATCTGCCAGGCCTCGGCGCCGCCGGCGATGGCGATCTTCACCTTCTCGCGTGCGGCCCAGCGCAGCAGCTGGCGGATGTCGGCAGCACGGTCCACTTCCACCACGATGCGGCCCTGGCCGGCCAGGTAGCGGGCCAGGGTGCGGCGGCCCGCGGGCGTCAGCAGGGCATGCGGCGAATCGGCGGCGACCTGGCCGCGCGCTTCGTCCACCATCTGCTGCAGCAGCATCCACTGCGCCGCACGCGACTGTCCGGTCAGTTCCGAAGCGGCCGCGCCCAGGCGCAGGAACAGCGCACGCGGTCCGATCGGGTCGGCACTGCCATCCAGGCGCATCACCCCGCCTTGGCCGGCCACGAAGCCACCGCCGGTGGCGGCCCCCAGCGCGGTGAAGCCGATGCCGTCCAGGCGCGCCACGGGAATCAGCACCGACGCCGGGTTGTAGGCGAGGGTGACGTCGAATTCCGGGCGCAGCGGCTGCTCGCCGAGCTTCAGCGTGCTGTCCACGGTGCTCGATTCACCGGAGACCTCCTCGATGCCGATCTCGGTGATGCCGCCGAACAGCGCCGGAGTGAGCGGGCGGCCGTTGGCCTCGACCACCGCCACGCCGGCCGGAGCGGCCAGGCCGGGGCCGACGGCGCGGACCAGGCCGCCCTGCACCAGCACATCGGTGTTCTGCAGGCTGCCGCGCGCGCTGGCGGTGTGCACCGTGGCATTGCGCACCAGCAGGTCCTGCGCCGAAGCAGTGCCGGCGATGCCTGCCAGCACCATGACGGTAGCGCCGAGCCATGCGCGGCGGCTCTTGTTCAACACGGCCATCAGCGCACCTCCTGGCCAAGCTGGAAATCCGAGCGCGGCAGCGTTTCCGGCGCGGTGCGGTCGTACAAGCGGCGGCCGTCGACGAACACCTTTTCGGCCAGCGCATACGAACTGAAGGGATTGCCGTTCCACACCACCACGTCGGCCATCTTGCCGGCCTCCAGGGTGCCGGTCTGGCCTTCGATGCCCAGCGCCTTGGCGGCGTTGGCGGTCATCCAGGCGATGGCATGTTCCGGGGCGATGTCCGGCATGCGCGCGCGGCGCGCCGCGGCCATCACCTTGGCGGCCTCCTGGTTGAGGCGCTGGATGCCCTCGGGCGAGTCGGAATGGACGATGGCGCAGCTGTTCTTCGGCCGGTCCACCAGCGCGATGTTCTCGGCGATACCGTCGAAGGCTTCCATCTTGAAGCCCCACCAGTCGGCCCAGAGCGCGCCGCAGACGCCGTCTGCAGCCAGCCGGTCGGCCAGCTTGTAGGCCTCCACGCCGTGGTGGAAGGCGGCCACCTTGAAGCCGAATTCCTTGGCCAGGTCGAGCATGGTGGCCATCTCGTCGGCGCGGTAGCAGTGGATATGCACGCGGATGTCGCCCTGGATGGCGCCGGCCAGCGTGTCCAGCTTGAGGTCGCGCTTGCCGCCGGCATCACCGGCGCTGTCACCCTTGTCGCTGCCGAACCAGCCCTTGCGCTTGGCTGGCTTCGGGCTGTTCCTGGCGATGTAGTCGGCCGCGTCGATGAAGGCGGCGCGGTAGCCGGCCACGTTGCCCATGCGGGTGGCTGGGGCGGTGCCCTTGCCGCCATAGACGCGCTTGGGGTTCTCGCCGCAGGCCATCTTCAGGCCCCAGGGCGCACCGGGGAATTTCATCGCCTGATAGGTGGTGGCCGGCACGTTCTTCAGCACCACGCCACGGCCGCCGACCAGGTTGGCCGAACCGGGCAGCACCTGCATGCTGGTCACGCCGCCGGCCAGTGCGGCGGTGAAGCCCGGATCCTGCGGCCACACCGAATGCTCGGCCCAGACATTGGCGGTGACCGGTGCGGTCATCTCGTTGCCGTCGCTGTGCGCGCTGACGCCGGGGCTGGGGTACACGCCCAGGTGCGAGTGCACGTCGATCAGGCCCGGGGTAACCCACTTGCCCTGCGCATCGATGCGGTTGATGCCCGCATCGGCCTGCAGCTGCGGGCCGACGGCGACGATGCGGCCGTCGCGCAGCAGCACGTCGGCGTGATCCAGGCGCTGGCCGGTGCCGGTCAGCACGGTGGCGTTCTGGATCAGCACCGGGCCGTCGGGATGGGCCTGATAGGTGCTGGGGTAGGGGTCGGCGACGAAGCGCGAGGCGCCCACCGCGGGGGCGGTGCCCAGTGAGGCCAATGCCAGGCCCAGCCCGGCGCGCAACAGCGTGGATGGCATGCGGATTCCCCTGGCAGGCGCGTGAATCCACCGACGCTATCCGGCGCCGGGGGCGGTTGCCAAGTGACGTTGGACAGGGGCGGATGTAGGAATTTTCCTATAGAGAAATTGTGAACGAAGCATTAATTTCTGATGGCGCCTGCGATGTTCGAACGCAGCAGCGTGTGGCTCTCCCCTTGCTGGCAGCCCTGTGCCAACGCGCATGGCTGGCATCGCACTTCCCATGGAATTCAAGGACGTACCTGTTGATGAGCGTTTCCACGTCGTACCGCACCGCCGCTGCGCGCCGCGCCTTCCTGCCCTCGCCGCTGGCGTCGGCCATTGTCGGCTCGCTGCTGGTGGCGGCCTCGCTGCCAGCCCTGGCCCAGGGCAGCAGTGATGAGCTGTCGCGCTATCAGTTCCAGCGCAGCCTGCAGGCCGCCTTCGCCGCCCCGTCGCTGGCGTCGACCGCCGTTCCGTCGTCGGGTTTCGCGCCGGCTGCAGGCGATGATGCGGCCGAGCCGATCATGGGTCAGGCCGGTGATGCCGCCAGCTGGCGTACCAGCGAATTCAACAACGACTGGGGCCTGGGCGCGATCAATGCCGATGCCGCCTATGCCCGCGGCCTGACCGGCAAGGGCATCCGCCTGGGCGTGTTCGACAGCGGCAGCGGCCTGGACCACGGCGAGTTCGCCGGCAAGGACCACCGCAGCATCCATATCGCCGACCTGCTGGAAGACGGCAGCCTGTGCGGCAACACCGGTTTCATCGCCGGCCCGGATGCCTGCTTCAGCAGCGACGGCGACGATGTCTCGATCGAATACACCGCGTTCGACGCCAGCGTCCCGCAGAACATCCGCGACATCATCATTTCCGACCCGCGCTACGTGCAGCCGGGCATTTCCTTCCAGACCCACGGCACCCATGTTGCCGGCACCATCGCCGCCAATCGCGATGGCAACGGCACCCACGGCGTGGCCTTCGGCGCCGACCTGAGCGTGGCCAAGCTGTTCTTCAACAGCGCGCAGGTGTGGGCGCGTACCGCTGCCGGCTACCAGGTCGTTTCCGTCGGCGGCGTTGGCCCGGACAGCACCGCGTTCGAAAGCATGTACGCGCAGATGAACGAACAGGGCGTGCGTGCGCTCAACCACAGCTGGGGCCTGAGCAACGAGCCGACCACCGTGGAAGACGTCGACGGCCTGTACGAATACAACATGGATTACCTGGACATCTTTGCCGAAGGCTCGCGCAGCAACGGCATGATCCAGGTGTGGGCCGCAGGCAACAACCAGGTCTACGCCGACGAGGCGGAAGACGCGCCGATCGCCGGCATCTACGCCACGCTGCCGCGCGCCTTCGCCGACATCGAGCCGTACTGGCTGAGCGTGGTGAACGTGGCCGAAGTGGCGCCGGGCAGCTATGTGCTGGACAGCTCTTCCAACCGCTGCGGGCTGAGTGCCAACTGGTGCCTGGCCGCGCCGGGCACCGACATCCTGTCCACCGTCTACGGCAGCGATTCGGCGCTTGACGCGCAGCTGGTCGACGGCGGCAACGGCAACGTGCTGCTGGAAGTGCTGGAACGCGTGCCGACCTACAGCTACGGCTGGATGACCGGCACCTCGATGGCGGCCCCGCACGTGACCGGCGCACTCGGCCTGCTGTTCGAGCGCTTCCCGTACCTGGACAGCGCGCAGGTCCGCGACATCCTGCTGACCACGGCCACCGACCTCGGCGCCGAGGGCGTGGACGATGTCTACGGCTGGGGCATGATGGACCTGGCCAAGGCCATCGAGGGCTACGGCTCGCTGCGCGTGGACACCGACGTGGTGATGAACCAGAAGGCCGGTGGCTTGAAGGTGTGGGAAGGCGATGCATGGGACGACTGGACCAATGACATCGGCGGCCCGGGCAAGCTGACCAAGAGCGGCATCGGCTGGCTGCGCCTGAGCGGCGACAACAGCTTCAACGGCGCCGTGGTGCGCGAGGGCGTGCTGGAGCTGGACGGCGTCAACGCGCTGACCAGCGCCGTGGAGGTGACCGGTGGCAGCCTGGTGCTGAACGGCACGCTGGAAAGCACCGCGCTGAACGCCAACGGTGGCGTCAGCTTCGTCACCCGCACCGGCGTGCTGGACGGCTCGGACCTGAGCGTGGCCGGCGGCGTGGTCTCGTTCAACGGCGTGCAGACCGGTGGCCAGACCTTCGTCGGCGCCAAGGGCACGCTGAAGGGCGTGGGCGAACTGGGCGACACCACCGTGTCCGGCATCATCGCGCCGGGCAACTCGATCGGCACGCTGACCATCAACGGTGACTACGTGCAGACCGCCAGCGGCGTCTACCAGGCCGAACTGGCCCCGGGCGGCCGCAGCGACCTGCTGCACGTCACCGGCACCGCCACCCTCGGCGGCTCGCTGGTGGCCCTGCCGGAAGCGGGCACCTACTATCTGGGCGAGCAGTTCAACTTCCTGCAGGCCGATGGCGGCACGATCGGCCAGTTCGCGACCACCGATTTCAGCGCGTTCTCGCCCTTCATGCAGTTCAGCCTGGTCTACGGCGCCTCCGGTGCCCGGATCGAGGTGGCCCGCGGCGCCGCACTGGCCACCGCTGCCACCACCGCCAACCAGCGCGCCGTGGCCGGCGTGGCTGACACCCTGGCCGTTGGGCAGGGCCTGCCGCGTCCGCTGACCCTGTTGTTCCCGGAACAGGTGGGTGCGGCGCTCGACGGCCTGAGCGGCGAGCTGCACGCAGCCACCGCGGCCGCGCTGGTGGAAAGCAGCCGCAACGTGCGTGATGCCGCGCTGTCGCGCCGTGCCGGTGCCACCGCACCGGGCGCCAGCGATGCCGATGCAACCGGCGTCTGGGTGCAGGCCATCGGCGGCAGCACCACTCTGGACGGCAACGCCAACACCGCCCGCACCCAGGCCAACAACAACGGCCTGCTGGTCGGCGTGGACCGCGAGTTCGGCGGCTGGCAGGTGGGCGTGCTGGCCGGTACCGGCCGTACCGACGTGAAGCAGCAGCAGGGCCGTCGTGCGCGCTCGAAGATCGACAACACCCACTTCGGCGCGTACGCCAGCCACAACTGGGGCGGGTTCGGCCTGCGTGGTGGCCTGGCGGTGAGCAACCACGACGTGGACAGCACCCGCGAGCTGGCGTTCTCCGGCTACACCGACACGCTGAGCGCCCGCTATGATGCCCGCACCCGCCAGGCGTTCATCGAAGCAGCCTACCGCTTCGGTGGCCGTGAAGCCGGCCTGGAGCCGTACCTGCAGGTGGCCCGCGTGGAAGTGGACACCAGGCACATCGACGAGCGTGGCGGTGCCGCCGCCCTGCAGGGCCGGGTCGATGACGCCCGCACCACCGTGGCCACGGCCGGTGTGCGCTTCGACAAGGGCCTGAAGGCCTCGTTCCAGCAGGACAGCTGGCTGCACGTGACCGGTGGGGTGGGCTACCGCCGGGCCAGCGGCGACCGTGACCCGTCGGCAACGCTGGCCTTCGCCAGCGGCAGCGACGCGTTCGTGGTCAGTGGTGCGCCGATCGCCGACAGTGCGGTGGTGGCCGAGCTGGGCCTGTCGGCCTGGCTGACCGAGCGCCAGCAGCTGGAACTGGGCTACAGCGGCCAGTACGGTGATGAGAGCCGTGACCATGGTGCCAACCTGCGCTGGTCGGTGCGCTTCTAAGCGCCCGGCGCGGCACTAACGGTTCCCGGGCAGGACGTGCCGGGAATCCCCGGGAGGGCGGCCGCAGGGCCGCCCTCCTTTGTTGCGGCGCTGGTGTGGGCCGAGCGCCGCACGCGTAAAATGGCAGCCCCCACGCCGTAGCGGATGCGCCATGAAGAGCAAGCAGGAGATCGTCGACAACTGGTTGCCACGCTATACCGGCGTGCCCCTGGACCAGTTCGGCCCGCACATCCTGCTGACCAACTTCGGCGGCTACCTGCACGCCTTTGCCGAGCTGACCGGGGCGCCCATCGTCGGCCTGGACCGGCCGATGGCCAGTGCCACCTTCGACGACATCACGATGATCAACTTCGGCATGGGCAGCCCCAATGCCGCCATCATCATGGACCTGCTGTCGGCGGTGATGCCCAAGGCGGTGCTGTTCCTTGGCAAGTGCGGTGGGCTCAAGCGCAAGAACCAGCTGGGCGACCTGGTGCTGCCGATCGCTGCCATCCGTGGCGAGGGCACCTCCGGCGACTACCTGCCGCCGGAAGTCCCGGCGCTGCCGGCATTCGCCCTGCAGCGGGCGGTGTCCACGATGATCCGCGACCTGGGCCACGACTACTGGACCGGCACGGTCTACACGACCAACCGCCGGGTCTGGGAGCATGATGAGGCCTTCAAGGAGCGGCTGCGGGCAATGCGCTGCATGGCCATCGACATGGAAACGGCCACGGTCTTCGCCGCCGGCTTCGCCAACCACATCCCCAGCGGCGCCCTGCTGCTGGTGTCCGACCAGCCGATGATCCCTGACGGGGTCAAGACCGAGGCCTCCGATGCCAAGGTCAGCTCCCAGTTCGTGGAGAACCATATCCAGATCGGCATCGAGGCGCTTAAGCTTATCCGGCGCAACGGCAAGTCGGTCCGCCACCTGCGCTTTGACGAATGATGATGATGGTCTGGCGCCAGGCGCCGGCCCTGGAGAGCAGGTGATGGACGTTGCCGCGCAAGTGGTGGAATTCTGGAGCGAGGCGGGCCCGACGAAGTGGTTCGCCCGCGATGACGCGTTCGACGCGCGGTTCCGCGAGCGGTTCCTGGAGGAGCACCATGCGGCCGCGTCGCGTGGGCGCGAACACTGGCTGGGCAGCGCCGAGGGCGCGCTGGCGTTGATGCTGCTGCTGGACCAGTTCCCGCGCAACTGCTTCCGCGGTACCGCCCATTCCTTCGCCACCGATGGCCTGGCCCGGCATTACGCCATGCGCGCCATCGAGGAAGGCCTGGACCTGCAGCTGGTGCCAAAGCTGCGCGCCTTCATCTACCTGCCGTTCGAACATTCCGAAGATCCGTTCGACCAGGATCGTTCGGTGGCCATGTTCGACGTGCTGGGCGACAAGGAATACCTGCAGTACGCCGAAGTCCACCGCGACGTCATCCGCCGCTTCGGCCGCTTCCCGCACCGCAACGCCGTGCTGGGCCGCATGCCCAGTCCGGAAGAACTGGATTTCCTTGCCGAAGGCGGGTTTGCCGGTTGACCGTCGCCTGGCTGCGCAACGAAAAAACGCCGGCGAATGCCGGCGTTTTTCGTGGTGGGGTCAGAGCCCTTTCCTGCAGAAAGGGATCCGACCCCCGGTGTTGCCGATCAGTACTTCGGCACGCCGTTGTCCACTTCGTCCGACCACGCGTCGATGCCGCCGGTGACGTTGAACACCTTGGTGAAGCCCAGGGTGCGGAACTGCTCGGCAGCCTGCGCGCTGCGGCCACCGTGGTGGCACAGGAAGGCCAGCGGGGTGTCCTTGGGCAGGCCTTCCAGCTCGGCGCGGCCGTTGCCGTCGAAGCTCTTGAACGGCACGCCGACCGCGGCGATGGCGCGTTCGTCGGCCGGGCGCACGTCGACCAGGGTCACGTTGCCGGCACGCACCAGATCGTCGGCATCACGCACGCTGATTTCCTGCACCGGCTTGGGCGCGTTCGGGTTGTCGATGGCCAGGCCCTTGCCGCGGATGTCATCGACCCAGTCGATGGTGATGCCGTCGGCGCGGCGCGCGCTGGACAGGTCGAACTGCACGCGCAGGCCGTTGGATTCGGCGGCGATCGCGCTGTCATCGTGCGGGGCCAGCTGGAAGTTCGGCTGGAAGCGCGCGTCGATGGTCAGCTGCAGCGAAGCGCCCGGCGCATCGGCCAGCGCGCCCTTCAGCATTTCCACGGCGGCCGGGGTGACGGTGATGCGCGGCGGGGTGCGGTCCGGTGCGGCCAGGCCGAGCACGGTGCTCAGTTCGCCGCTGGCAGCCATCTGCAGGATGATGTCGCTGCCACCGACCAGTTCGCCGTCGATGTACAGCTGCGGGATGGTCGGCCAGTCGCCATAGGCCTTGATGCCTTCACGGATTTCCTGGTCCGCCAGCACGTTGACGTGGGCGAAATCGACGCCCAGGTCCTGCAGGGCGCCCACGGCCTTGGCCGAGAAGCCGCACTGCGGCATCGACGGCTGGCCCTTCATGAACAGCACGACGCGGTTGTCGTTGAGGAGGGATTCGATGCGCGAACGCAGGGCGGGATCGAGGGACATGGGCTGTCTAGGGTCCGTAAATTCGAATCACCCATTCTACGCCCCATGGCATCATGGGGCATGACCACCGCAGGAACATTGCATCGCATCCCGACCCGGCCGTGGCGCTGGCTGCCCTGGCTGGTGGCGTCGCAGGTAGCGGTGATCCTGGTCTGGGTGCTGGCCGGCTGGCACTGGGGGCTGCCGTTGATGGTGGCCAGCCACGCACTGTTCCTGGTGCCGGTGTTCCTGCCCAACAGCCGCTTCTACACGCCGGTGCTGGACCGCCTGCCCGATGCGGGCAACAGCGTCTGGCTGACCATCGACGATGGCCCCAGCGAGGAGACCCCGGCGCTGCTGGATCTGCTCGACCGGCACCAGGCGAAGGCGACCTTCTTCCTGGTCGGTGAGCGCGCCTTGGCGCATCCGGCCCTGGTGGAGGCGATCCTGCGTCGCGGCCACGACCTCGGCAACCACAGCCATACCCACCCGCAGACCCGCTTCTGGCGGCTGGGGCCGGCGGCGATGCGTGCGGAAATCGAAGGCTGCCAGCAGGCCCTGCAGGCGGTCAGCGGCCGCACGACGCGCTGGTACCGCTCGGTGGTGGGCATGACCAACCCGTTCGTGGCGCCGGTGCTGGCCGCGCTGGGCCTGGTACGGGTGGGCTGGACCGCGCGTGGCTATGACGGCGTGGGCTGCACGCCCGACGGCGTGATGGCGCGCCTGCTGCCGGATCTGCAGCCCGGTGCCATCGTGCTGCTGCATGAAGGTGCCGCACATGGCCACAACCTGGCCATCATCGAGCGCGTGCTGCAGGTGCTGGACCAGCGTGGGCTGAAGGCCCGGCTGCCGTTGCTGTAACGCGGTAGCGCCGGGCCATGCCCGGGCGGCGGCGCAACGCGCTGTAAAGGCAGCCGAGCATGGGCTCGGCTCTACACGTCAGCGGTGGCACCATCTGTAGCGCGCGAGCCTACGCTCGGGCGGCGGCGCGATGCGCCGTAGCGGTGGCACCATCTGTAGCGCCCGAGCCTGTGCTCGGGCGGCGGCGCAACGCGCCGTAGCGGTGGGACCATCTGTAGCGCCCGAGCCTGTGCCCGGGCGGCGGCGCAACGCGCCGTAGCGGTGGGACCATCTGTAGCGCCCGAGCCTGTGCCCGGGCGGCGGCGCAACGCGCCGTTAGGGCAGCCGAGCATGGGCTCGGCTCTACATGGTGGATCGCCGCGCCACCAGCAGCCAGCTGTTGAACGGCGTGCGCCCGTGCAGCGGCCGTCCCTCGCCCACCTGCAACCCGGCCTCGGCCAGCGTCGCCCGCAGCAGTGCCGGGTCGGGGTAATGCCGTGGCCGCGTGCCCATCCAGCCCACCAGCCAGGCCAGACGATCAGCCACGCGCGTGGTGCGGTCGCGGCGGTCGCCGGTGGCCAGTGGCGTGCGCAGCAGCAGGCTGCCGCCGGGCGCCACTCGTGCGCTGGCCGCTTTCAGCAGGTCCAGCTGCGGCTGCGCATCCAGATACTGCAGCACGTCCAGCAGCAGCACGTGTCCGGCCTGCGCAGGCAGGGGCGCCTGCACGTCCAGGCAGTCGAACCGCACATCCTCCAGGTCGCCACCGGCCCGCTGCGCGCGGGCGATCTTGCCGGCATCCACGTCCACGCCCAGGTAGGGCTGGCGGCGGCCGCGCTGGCGCAGCACGTGGGCGAACAGGCCCAGCCCACAGCCCAGGTCGAGCAGCGGCAGGCCATCGTCGGGAAGGTGCTGCAGCACGCCGTCGTACAGCGGATCGCTGCCCAGCTTGCCGCGCGTGTAGTAGTAGTCGCGGCGGTTGCCCCAGGCCTGCACCGGCCGGAACGCCTCGGCGATGGCCTGTGCCTGGCCGCGCTCCAGCGGCGAACAGTTCAGTGGTGTGCCGTTCCCTGGCAGGCCATCCATCGCTCAGTCCGTTCGCTGCAGCAGGCGCGTGGCCTCGGGCAGGGCGCGTGCGGCCCACAACGCATACATCCGCGCGGAGGGATGCAGGCCGTCCTCGGCGATCATTGCCGGGTCGGCCCCGTGCGTGCGGCTGATGTCGGTGATGTCGACGAAGGCCACGCCCTGCTGGGTGCTGATGAGCTCGGCGGCGGCGTTGAATTCGTCGGTCTCGATCTCGATGCGGGCCAGGTCACGGCCGCTGCCGGCACCGAACGGGGTCGCGCCCCAGTCGGGGAAGGACAGCACCAGCACGCGGGCGGCATCGCCACCGGCAAAGCCGATCGCACGCTGCAGCAGCGCCTCGAACTGCTGGCGGTACTCGTCCAGCGGGCGCCCGCGGTACTGGTTGTTGACCCCGATCAGCAGGCTGACGAAGGCGAACGGACCTTGTGGTGCGGCCGCATCGATGCCCGCGTCGAGCTCGTCGGTGGTCCAGCCGGTGGTGGCGATGATCTGCGGGTCGGCCAGGTCCACGCCCTGCGCACGCAGTGCGGCAGCCAGCTGGTGCGGCCAGCGGCCTTCAACCGCGACCGCCTCACCGATGGTGTACGAGTCGCCCAGCGCCAGGTAGGACAGCGCCATGCTCAGGCCACCGAGCGGCGCGGCTTCAGCGGCACGACCTTGGTGGCGTCTTCGGCGCGGCGGGCCAGCACGCGGTCGATGCGCGCGAACACATCGCGCATCACCGAGGCTTCCGGCAGCAGGGTCACGCGGAAGTGGTGGCGGTAGGGCACGTTGAAGCTCGAGCCCGGCACGACCAGCACGCCCTCGTCGTTCATCAGGTCCAACGCGAAGGTGTGGTCGTCGAAGCCCTTGGCGGCGGCACCGATCACGGCCGGGAACGCGTACAGCGCGCCGGCCGGGGCAACCAGCGACAGGTGCTCGCTGGCGTTGCAGGCCTCGATCACCGCGCGGCGGGTTTCATACAGGCGACCGCCGGGGGCGCACAGTCCGGAAATGGTATCCGGACCGTTCACCGCGGCGTCGATGGCGTACTGGCCCGGCACGTTGGCGCACAGGCGCAGCGCGCTGAGCAGGTCGAGCGCGGCGCGGAACTCGCCCAGGCGCGCGTCGTCGCCGGTGAGGTGGGCCCAGCCCACGCGCCAGCCACATGCGCGGTGCACCTTGCTCAGGCCACTGAAGGTCAGGCACGGGTGGTCGCCCGCCAGCGGCGCGACCGGCTGGAACACCGCGTCGTCGTACAGGATCTGGTCGTAGATCTCGTCGACCAGCAGCAGCAGGTTGTGGCGGCGGGCGATCTCGACCACGCGCTCCAGCAGCTCGCGCGGGTAGCTGGCGCCGCTGGGGTTGTTCGGGTTGATCAGCACGATGGCGCGGGTGCGCGAGGACACCAGCGTCTCGATCTCGGTCGGGTCGGGCTGGAAGCCGTTCTCCGACGCGCAGCGGTAGTACACCGGACGGCCGTCGTTGAGGATGGCCGCCGCCGACCACAGTGGGTAGTCCGGCGAGGGCACCAGCACTTCATCGCCGGGGTTCAGCAGGGCGCGCAGCGACAGGTCGATCAGCTCGCTGACGCCGTTGCCGACGAACACGCGGTCCGGATGGGCATCGGGCGCACCACGGCGCGCATACGCGGCGGCGATGGCTTCGCGGGCCACCGGCAGGCCCTGCTGGTGGGTGTAGGGATCGGTGCGGCCCATGTCATCGGCGATGGCATGCTGCAGGTGTTCCGGCGCACGGAAGCCAAAGCTGCCCGGGTTGCCGATGTTCAGCTTGATCAGCTTGCGGCCCTGCGCCTCCAGCTCCCGCGCTCGCCGGGCCAGCTCTCCGCGGATCTCGTAGCGCACTTCGGAAAGGCGCTCGCGGGTGGCCAGGGGCTTGTGCGAGGGGGTGGACATGGGGCTGGGCCGTCAAAAGGCGTGGGGTTTCCATCCTACCGGAATTGCTGCAGTGCATGGCAAGGCCCCAGGGCCTGCCGTTGTTGGGCTGGCAGGGCATCGGGCCGGTTAGAATGGCGGCGATGACCCAGACCCCCGATTTCAATGCCCTGCAGACCATCGGCTGGCCCTGGCCGGGCCCGCCGCAGCAGGCCGACTGGCAGGCCGCGATGGCCGAGCACCCGCAGGCCCGTCCGGCGCGGGTGATCGAACAGCACCGCACCCACTACGTGGTGGCCGATGGCCCGGAGGCCTCGATCAAGGCCGAGTCGCTGCCGGAATGGCAGCGCCCGCGCTTCCCCAGCCATGAACGGCCGGCGGTGGGCGACTGGGTGCTGCTGGACGGCATCCGCATCGTCGCCCTGCTGCCGCGGCGTACCGCCATCAAGCGTGGTGCGGCCGGTGAGCATTATCACCAGCAGGTAATCGCGGCCAACATCGATACGGTGTTCATCGTCTGTGGCCTGGATGCCGACTTCAACCCGCGCCGCATCGAGCGCTACCTGCTGCTGGTCGGCGGTGGCGGTGCCGAGCCGGTGGTGGTGCTGACCAAGGCCGACCAGACCGAGTACAGCGAAGACGCGCTGGCGGTGCTGGAGGAGCTGGAGCTGCAGGGCATCGCGCTGCACGCGATCAACGGCCTGGATGCCGACAGCGTGTCCGTGCTGGAACCGTGGCTGGGCCCGGGCCGCACGGTGGTGCTGGTCGGTTCGTCCGGTGCCGGCAAATCCACGCTGACCAATACCCTGCTGGGCGAGCAGCGGATGAAGACCAATGCGGTGCGCGCCAACGATTCGCGCGGCCGCCACACCACCACCCACCGCGCGCTGATGCCGCTGCCGATGGGCGCGTGCCTGATCGATACGCCGGGCATGCGCGAGCTGAAGCCGACCGGCGAAGAGACGCTGGCCGAAGGCGGTTTCGCCGATATCGAAGCGCTGGCGGCGCAGTGCCGCTTCAACGACTGCATGCACCAGCAGGAACCGGGTTGCGCGGTGCGCGCGGCCATCGATGCCGGTGAGATCGAAGAGAGCCGGCTGCAGAACTACTTCAAGCTGAAGGAAGAAGTGGCTGCCGCCGCTGCCAAGCTGGCCGTGCGCCAGGCCGAGACCGCGCAGGAGCGCGGCGGCAAGAAGGGCAAGGGCCAGCAGTTCCGCCCGGCCAGCAAGAACCGCCGGCGGTAGCACAGCAGCCGAGCGTGGGCTCGGCTTTCCTGTAGCGCCCGAGCCGATGCTCGGGCGGCGGCGCGCAGCGCCGGACACAGCAGGGCGCTATAGTCCGCCCATGGAAACGACCGCGACGCTGGACCATGACGTGGCCCACCATGCGGCGCTCGACGCGCGACTGGTCGAGGCCGTGGGCGGCATCCGCCTGCTGGGGCTGACCAGTTGGCCGGCAACGGTGCAGGCACCGTTCCTGGACAGCGTGGCCCGCGGCCAGCCGGTGCTGCCGAAGGTGGACTATCCGAAGCTGGACTTCAGCGAGGAGCGCCGCGCGCTGGCCGCCATCGCCGCCGAGTGTGATCCCAGCCATCCGCTGGGCCACTACGTGCAGCAGTCCGCGCAGAGCTGGGACCTGGCCGCGCAGCTGCTGGAAGGCCTGGGCACCGCAGCTGTCGATCGCTGCTCCGTGCAGCTGTTCGGAGCACCGGAACAGCCGCTGCCCGGCAACGGCCCGAGCACGCGCGAGGCGGCCCGTCACTTCATCCAGATCGCCAGCGAGCTCGACAGCGAACTGCTGGCCCCGGAAGAACAGGTGCCTGTTTCGGCCATCGCCCTGCAGTTGCAGCTGCAGAACGATCTCGATGGCTTCTTCGAATCGCGCATCATCCAGGTGCAGCTGGACCCGGAACTCGTTTCCAAGGCCGCCGCCGGCCCGACCCGCATCCGCCTGCGCACCAGTGCCCGATTCAGCGCCTACGATCGCGCCCAGCTGTTCCACCATGAAGCGCTGGTGCACTCGCTCACCGCCTTGAACGGCCGCGAGCAGCCGGTGCTGCCCAGCCTCGCGCTGTCCTCGCCGCGGGTGACCGCCACCCAGGAAGGCCTGGCCACCTTTGCTGAGCAGATCACCGGCAGCATCGACATCGAGCGCCTGAAGCGCATCAGCCTGCGCACCGAAGCCATCGCGATGGCGCGCGAAGGTGCGGACTTCATCGAGGTGTACCGCTACTTCTGCGATGCCGGGCAGAACCCGGAGGAGAGTTTCGCCTCCGCGCAGCGCGTGTTCCGCGGCGTGCCACCGAGCGGCGGCCTGGCCTTCACCAAGGACACGGTGTACCTGCGCGGGCTGGTGTCGGTGCACACGTTCTTCCGCCACATGCTGGCCGAGGACCACCTGCAGGTCTGCCGCTGGTTGTTCGCCGGCAAGATGAGCCTGACCGATGCGATCGCGTTCGCACCGTTGTTCGAGAGTGGCGTGTTGAAGCCGCCGCGCTGGCTGCCGCACTGGGTCAGCCGCGCGAACGGATTGGCGGGAATGCTGGCGTTCTCGCTGTTCGCCAACCGCATACGGATGGACCAGCTGGCGCCGGAGTGAAAGGCGCTGGTGTGGTTTCCGCGCCTTCCTGATATCGGCGAGGAGGAGACGGGTCACCCTGGCCAGGACACGCAAAATCCCCTCCATGGTGCTCGATGGCGCCTTGCTTGTGTGCGCTGTCCTGCGCACACGGCAAGACCGGGATTGGGCGTCCTGCCCAACCCGCCCGAGGCATGCCTCGGGCCCATGGCGCCAACGGTCCTGTCCAGGGTGACCCGCCTCCTCCAGACAGTTTCCTGCGGGCGCGGTGTAAATCCCCACCGAAGGAACTCGCAAAAATCAAAATACAGAACAGGGATCTGACCCTGTGCCGACCAACGGTCGTCACCCACCATCAGCAGCAGGCTCCAACAACAGCGGGTTTCAACAGCTCGCAGGAAACTGTCGAAGGCGGGGTGGGTCCGGTTGCGGGGGCGTGAGCCGCATGGATGCGGCGACCGAGCTTACATGGACGTACTTGCAGCGTCCCCCGCAACCGGGCCCACCCCGCCATCACACGGATAGCCGCTCTTGCCGTTGACGTTGATGTTGACGTTGCATCGAGCGGGTGCAGGGCGCAGCCCTGCCGACAGAACCCCACTAACGAGACGCGCGTCACTGCCCGCAGCACCCGCGCCACTTCGTAAACAACCTTTCATCTTCCACTCGCATAGTGGCGGCGCGCCGTGCCGAGTCGCGGCGGACTCCCCCCATGCAATGGATCCACATGCAGACCCGACACCTCACGATCGCCGTGGCGATCGCGCTTTCCGCCGCCAGCGCGCATGCCGCTGAAACCACCGATGCCACCGCCGACGCCGCACTCAGCGCGCAGACACTGGACGCCGTCTCGGTGATCGGTCAGGGCGAGACCCGCCAGGTGCAGCGCATCACCGCCGTCGACAAGCAGGTGCTGCCGCCGGGCAGCAGTGGCCAGAAGATCCTCGACCGCCTGCCCGGCGTGTCGGTGCAGTCCAACGATGCCTTCGGCGCCAACGAAGAATCGCAGACCATCAGCCTGCGCGGCTTCGACAAGAGCCGTCTCGGCTACACGCTCGATGGCATTCCGCTGGGCGACAACAGCTACGGCAATTACAACGGCCTGAGCATCGCCCGCGCGCTGATCGCCGAGAACCTCGCCGGCGCCGAACTGTCGCAGGGCATCGGTTCGCTGGGCGTGGCGTCCACCAGCAACCTCGGCGGCACCATCCAGTACTTCTCGATGGACCCGTCCACTGAATTCGGCGGCCGTGCCAGCGTCACCGTCGGTGACAACAACCAGCGCCGCGGCTACCTGCGCGTGGATACCGGCGACATCAACGGCTTCTCGGCCTATGTCTCCGGCGTGCACCAGGACCAGGACATGTGGGCCGCGCCTTACCAGAACCAGACCACGCGCCAGTTCAACGCCAAGGCCGTGTGGAACGTCGGCGACCATCGCTTCGGTGCGTTCGCCGCCACCTCGCGCGCCAGCCAGGCCAACTATGCGTACCTGTCTAAGGACATGCTGGACCGCGGCCTGGGCTGGGACTGGAACATCTACGCACCGGACTGGGACCGCGCCGTGGCCGCCGCCTATTGTGCGCCCGGTACGCGTGATCCGGCCAAGTGCCAGTTCAGTGGCGGCGTCAACAGCATCGACGATGCCTACTACCAGAGCCGCGCGCTGCGCGATGACAACCTGTACTCGGTCGATGCCGACCTGCGTCTGGGCGAGCAGGGCCGCCTGAAGCTGATGGCCTACCACCACGACAACCGTGGCCAGGGCCACTGGTGGGCGCCGGGCCAGCCGTCCTACCCGGGCACCGACCGCATGCTGCCGATCTCGATCCGCAGCACCAACTACACGATCAACCGCGATGGCCTGACCACCGCGCTGTCGTGGACGGTAGGCATCCACGAGCTGGAAGCCGGCCTGTGGTACGAGCAGAACGACCATAACGTGTCGCGCAATTTCTACTACATCAGCGGGCCGTTCCTGGACGATCTGTACCTGCAGAACCCCGACCGCCTGCTGTTCAACCAGGACTTCGACATCCGCACGCAGCAGTTCTACGTGCAGGACCGCATGCGCTTCCTCGACCAGCGCCTGACCGTGGACGTGGGTCTGAAGAGCCCGAACACGCGCATGCGCGCCACCGCCAAGGGCGGTGTGGAAACCAGCATCGCTTCGGGCACGCTGACCGCCAAGGAATCGGTGCTGCCGCAGGTCGGCGTGGGCTTCAAGCTCACTGCCAACAACGAGCTGTTCGCTTCGTATGCCGAGAACATCGCCGCCTTCGTCGGCGGCGGCAGCGGTGGCCCGCTGCAGGTCTCGCCGGAATCGTTCGCAGCCAGTGCCGGGCTGGAACCGGAAAAGTCGAAGAGCCTGGAAGCCGGCTTCCGCACCTTCGGTGAGAAGTACCAGGCGTCCATCGCCGCGTACAACGTGACGTTCGACAACCGCTTGCTGTCACTCAACCCGTGTTCGAGCATCGAAGTCGGCACGCGCCCGGAGTGCGTCACCCGCTTCATCAACGTGGGTTCGGTGAAGAGCCACGGGGCGGAACTGACCTTCATCCTCAAGCCGATCGACGGCCTGCAGTGGTACAACGCGCTGTCCTGGAACAGGACCACCTATGAGGACAACTACACCTCGGGAGGCGGAATCGTGCCGGTGGCCGGCAAGATCACCGTGGACACGCCGCAGCGCATGGCGTCCAGCGAAATCAGCTGGAACCGCGATGGCTTCTTCGCCAGCCTGCGTGCCAAGTACACCGGCAAGCGCTATTACACCTACACCAACGACCAGTCGGTGCCGGGCGTGACCACCTTCGATGCGGGCGCCGGTTATGACTTCGGCCCGGGCATGGGCCTGCACAACATACGCGTGTCGTTGAACGCGACCAACCTGACCAACAAGCGGTATGCGGGCCAGCTGAGTTCGTTCGCACCGACCGATCCGAACGGCACGCGTTACGCCATCCATGCCAGCGCGCCGCGCCAGGTGTTCATGACGGTGGCGGCGGAGTTCTGATGGGCAGGGGTCAGCGCCCTTTCGCGCGCGAAAGGGCGCTGACCCCGATGTGCCTCAACCCATATACAACCCACCATTCACCGGGTAATCCGCACCGGTCACATACGACGCTTCATCCGAAGCCAACCAGGCCACCAGGCCGGCCACTTCTTCCGGCCGGCCCAGGCGGCGCACCGGTACCGAGGCAGCCAACCTGTCCAGCACGTCAGGCGGGAAGCTGCTGATCGCTTGGCTGGCGATGTAGCCGGGCGACAAGGTGTTCACGGTGACGCCGCGCGAGGCGACTTCGGCCGCCAGCGCACGGCTGAAACCGTGCATCGCCGCCTTCGCTGTCGCGTAGTTCACCTGGCCGATCTGGCCCTTGTGCGCGCTGACCGAACCGATGTTGACGATGCGGCCCCAGCCACGCGTGGCCATGCCGTCGACCACCTGCTTGGTCAGGTTGAACAGTGCGTTGAGGTTCGAGGCGATCACCGCATTCCAATCCTCCACCGTCATCTGCCGGAACAGCAGGTCGCGGCTGCCGCCGGAGTTGTTGACCAGCACGTCCACCTCGCCCACCTCGGCACGTACTTTGGCGAAGGCCGCCGAGGTCGAGGCCCAGTCAGTGGCGTTGCCTTCGGAGGCGATGAAATCGAAGCCCTGTTCGCGCTGTTGGCGCAGCCAGTTGGCCTTGCGTGGCGAGTTCGGTGCGCAGCCGGCGACCACGGTGTGGCCGGAACGGGCCAGGCTCTGGCAGATGGCAGTGCCGACACTGCCCATGCCGCTGGTGACGTAAGCGATTCGAAGCGTCATTGCAGAAGGCTCCTTGGTGTCCGGATCAGGATGCGAAGGGATACAGGCCGAACAGCAGGCCGCCGACCATCAACAGCAGCGAGATGGCGATCGCCCACTTCAGGGTGAACTTCTGGTGGTCGGCGAATTCGACCTTGGCCAGGCCCACCAGCAGGTAGGTGGACGGCACCAGCGGGCTGAGCAGGTGCACCGGCTGCCCGGCCAGCGACGCGCGCGCCATTTCCACCGGGGTGATGCCGTAGTTGCCGGCGGCCTCGGACAGGATCGGCAGCACGCCGAAGTAGAAGGCATCGTTGGACATGAAGAAGGTGAACGGCATCGACGCGACGGCGGTGATGACGGCCAGGTACGGGCCCCACGATTCCGGGATGATCGCCAGGAAGCTGTGCGACATCGCCTCGACCATGCCGGTGTTGTTGAGGATGCCGGTGAAGATACCCGCAGCGAAAATCAACGCGACCACCGACAGCACGTTGCCGGCGTGGTTGACCACGCGGCGGCGCTGTTCGGCCAGGTTCGGGTAGTTGATGACCAGGGCGATGGCGAAGCCGACCATGAACAGCACCGGCATCGGCAGCACGCCCGCGATCAGTGCACCCATCAGGGCCAGGGTCAGTGCCAGGTTCACCCACAGCAGCTTCGGACGCTTGACGTCCTCGGCGTCTTCCACCGACGGCAGTGCGTTGTTGTCATCGGACACGCTGTTGTCCATCCAGCTGCCACCCTGCGGCAGGGTGACCACGCCGAGGCGGCGACGTTCCTTCATGCCCAGGTACCAGGCCAGCAGCAGCACGCCGGCGCAGGCGATCACCATCGACGGGATCAGCGGCACGAACACATCGGCCGGGTCCACGTGCAGCGCGGTGGCCGCGCGTGCGGTCGGGCCGCCCCATGGGGTCAGGTTCATCACACCGCCGGCGAGGATGGTCACACAGGTCATGTTCAGCGCGTTCATGCCCAGGCGCTGGTACAGCGGCAGCATCGCCGAGACGGTGATCATGTAGGTGGTCGAGCCATCGCCGTCGAGCGAGATCAGCATCGCCAGCACCGCGGTGCCGAGCACGATCTTCATCGGATCGCCCTTGACGAAGCGCAGGATGATGCGTACCAGCGGGTCGAACAGGCCCGCATCGATCATCACGCCGAAGTAGAGGATGGCGAACATCAGCATCACGCCGGTCGGCGCGATCTTCTTGATGCCTTCCAGCATCATCTCGTCGATGTTGGCGCCAAATCCGCCGAGCAGGGCGAAGACGATCGGGATGGTGATCAGGGCGACCAGCGGCGACAGTCGTTTGCTCATGATCAAGTACATGAACGTAATGACCATGCCAAAGCCGAGGATGCTCAGCATCATCTGCGGACTCCTTGCGTACTGCGGTTGAAGGGGGAGAGGGGAGGGAGTGCGTGGCTCAGAAGTCGAACTGCAGGCGGCCGGTGACCGCGCGGGTGCGGTCCAGCGTCACCCCGGCCAGGCGGTCGCGGTTGCGGCTCTGGATTACGTCGAGCATGAAGCGCAGGTTGTCGCGCAGGTACCAGTTGCCGCCCAGCGTCCAGGCGGCGGTGCTGCCGCGGCGCAGGTCCGGTGCGCCATCAAGGTGCTGCGCGCCCCACATCTGGTCGTAGCGCAGCGCCACTTCGAAGGCACCGGCCTTGTGGCGGATGTCCTTGACCCGCGCGAAGCGGCCGGTCCTGCGGTCGTAGGCCTTGCTTTCGCCAGTGACGAACCAACTGAGCATGCCGTAGGCGGCCATCACGTCGCCGCGCTGGACGCCGTCATCGAAGGTGGCGCCGCTGAACTCGCCCTGCCAGGACAGTGGGCCGCGCACCTGCGCGTATTCCAGCGACCACTTGTTGACGTCGGTATCGCGGCCGGCGGAGAAGTCGACCAGGGTCAGGCGGCTTTCGTCGGACAGGTGGCCGGCCGGGCGCGGGCGGATCTTCAGGCCCGGGGTGTCGTTGCTGCCGGGGTTGTCGTAGGCCTCATGGGCCAGCGACAGGCCGAAGTGCAGCACGTCGCCGTCGCTGGGCGAGGGTGACCAGGTGACGCGGCCACCGGCGGCGCGACCCTTCACCTGCCAGGCATCGATGCTCTCCAGGCTGTAGAGGCTGGCGGCCCAGGTGAAATCACCCGGATTGGCCTGCCAGGACGCACCCAGGCGGTACAGTGGCGCCAGCGTGGTGCCGGCGTTGCCGCGCTCCAGGAAGCTGCCGTAGTTGGAGCTGGTGCGGTCATCCAGCGAGAAATACTGCTTGAACTGGCCGACCGTCAGCTTGCCGGCGTTGCCGAAGCTGCGGCTGAGGTAGACATCCTTGGCCTCGACGTGGTCACCGGAAAAGTCCGCCTCGGCCTTGTAATCGACCATGAAGAACTTGCCTGACACGTCCAACCAGGCGCGGCGGATCTCGGTGTCGTCCTTGTTCGGGGTGCCGCGGTCGTCGTTGTCGAACGTGGCGAAATCCAGGTGCAGGCGGCCGCCGACGGTCGCAGTGACTGGCCGATCGTCTTCAGCAAAGGCCGGCGCGGCCAGCGCAGCCAGGGCCATCATGGCGGCGGGGCGCTGCCAGGCAAACTTCAGTTCCACAAACCCTCCCAGGTGCGCGCCGGGCGCGCGGCAATCGTGGGCACCGGATGGTGCGCGGCCGCAGTCTGTGTTGCGTTAGCTGTCATCGTCCTGTCAGCGGTTTGTGCGGTGCAGCGTAAAGCGGCCGCTGCGCTCGCCGGGCGTGGCCCGGCGCTACCACCGCGTGGTCATCCCGGAATGCGTCGGCGCCGGGCCCTCCGGTAGCGCCGGGCCATGCCCGGCGAAGCGCGTCGACGCCGCGATCCCCGGTAGCGCCGGGCCGTGCCCGGCGAAGCATGTCGACGCCGCGCCCCCGGTAGCGCCGGGCCGTGCCCGGCGAAGCATGCCGACGCCGCGCCCCCGGTAGCGCCGGGCCGTGCCCGGCGAAGCATGTCGACGCCGCGATCCCGGGTAGCGCCGGGCCGTGCCCGGCGAAGCATGTCGACGCCGCGCCCCCGGTAGCGCCGGGCCGTGCCCGGCGAAGCATGTCGACGCCGCGCCCCCGGTAGCGCCGGGCCATGCCCGGCGGGTTGCCCGCCACACGCCACCGCGCTGCACGCGGTAGCATTCGCTTCTCCCTGCGTCCCTCTGTTGCCCGCCGATGCGCCTGCTGCTGGTCGAAGACAATCCGGATCTGGCCGATGCCATCATCCGCCGCATGCGCCGCAGCGGCCACGCGGTGGACTGGCAGGCCGACGGCCTGGCCGCCGCCAGCGTGCTGCGTTACCAGAGCTTCGACCTGGTGGTGCTGGACATCGGCCTGCCCAAGCTGGATGGCCTGCGCGTGCTGGCCGGCATGCGCGAGCGCGGCGACAGCACGCCGGTGCTGATGCTGACCGCGCGCGATGGCATCGAAGACCGCGTGCAGGCACTGGACGTCGGCGCCGATGATTACCTCGGCAAACCCTTCGACTTCCGCGAATTCGAGGCGCGCTGCCGCGTGCTGCTGCGGCGTGCACGCGGCCAGGCCAGCGAAGTGGTGCAGATTGGTGGCTTCCAGTTCGACAACGCCGCGCACCGCGTCAGCGTGGACGGCGAGCCGATCGAACTGCCCAACCGCGAATACCGCCTGCTGGAAATCCTGGTCGGCCGCCTCGGCCAGGTGGTGGGCAAGGACGAGATCGGCAACGGGTTGTTCGGCTTCGACGACGAAGCCGGTCCGAATGCCATCGAGCTGTACATCGGCCGCCTGAGAAAGAAGCTGGCCGGTGCACCGCTGCGCATCACCACCGTGCGGGGTGTCGGCTACCTGCTGGAAGAAGCCGGCGACGGCGGCAGCGATGGCGATGGCTGAGGCCCGCAGCGCGGCGTCTGCGCCGGGTTCGCTGCGGCGCACCCTGCTGCTGTACCTGGGCACGCTGCTGGCAGTGTTCGCGGTGGCCCTGCTGTTTGCCGCGCGCGACTACGGCCAGCGCGCCGCCAACCGTTCCTACGACCACCTGCTGGTGTCATCGGCCCTGTCCATCGCCGATTCGGTGGCGCTGGTCGATGGCCAATGGCAGGTGGACCTGCCGTACGCCGCGCTGGATCTGCTGGCGATGGCGGCGGAGGACCGCGTGTTCTATCGGGTGGCCGACAGCCGCGGCAACCTCATCACCGGCTATGGCGACCTGCCCGCGCCACCGCGTCGGCCGGGCACGCAGCCGCAGCTGTTCGATGCGTCCTACAGTGGCGAGACCGTGCGCTTCGTGGTGGTCAGCCGCAGTTTCGCCGCCGCGTCCGCGCAGGGCGAAGTGCAGGTGCAGGTGGGGCAGACCCGCCGGGCGCGCGAGGCGTTGGCGCAGGACATGGTCAACCGCGCGCTGCTGGCCATCGGCGTGCTGTCGCTGCTGCTGCTCGCGCTGGTGGCCTTCGGCGTGCACCGTGCCTTCCGGCCGCTGGTGCGGGTGGAGCGCGAGCTGTCACGGCGCGAGCCGTCCGACCTGAAGCCGCTGGATGCACGCGTGCCGCGCGAGATGGACCAGATGGTCGCGGCGCTGAACCGCTTCATGGAACGCCTGTCCAGCAGCAACGAGACGCTGCGTGCGTTCATGGCCGAGGCCGCGCACCAGATGCGCACGCCGCTGGCCGCACTGCGCGCGCAGGCGCAGCTGGCACTGGATGACGACGACCCGGACGACATGCGGCGCAGCCTGCAGGCCATCGAGCGCAATGCCACCCACATGAGTCGCCTGCTCAACCAGCTGCTCAGCGATGCCAGCGTGATCCACCGTTCCAACCTGCAGCGTTTCGCTGCCGTGGACCTGGCCGAGACCGTGCACCAGGCCCTGCACGAAGCACTGCCGCAGGCCGGTCCTGCGCCGCGCGTGCAGCTGGCGATGACCGCCGAGCCGGTGCAGGTGCATGGCGATGCACTGCTGCTGCGCGAAGCGATCAAGAACCTGGTCGACAACGCGCTGAAGTACGGCGGTGACGGCCCGCTGCAGATCGCGCTGACCGTGGAAGGCGGGCAGGCGGTGCTGACTATCGCCGACCACGGCGCCGGCATTGCCGCCGCCGATGCCGGACGCGTGTTCGAGCGCTTCGCCCGTGGCGAGGGCGCACCGGCCGGTGGCGCCGGCCTGGGCCTGGCCATCGTCAAGCGCGTGGTCGACAGCCACGGCGGCCACATCGACCTGAGCAACCGTCCGCAGGGCGGCCTGGTCGCCACCATCCGCCTGCCCCGGAGCAGTTCATGATCCGCCTGTTCGCCACCGCCTTCGCCCTGCTGCTGGCGCTGCCGGTGCTGGCCGCGCCCGGCGACGTGCGCCGCTTTGCCGCGCAGGGCCCGGCCACCGCGCAGCTGCGCATCCACGGCAGCACCGACATCGAGGTGTTCGCGGTGGTCATCGCCGATTACCAGCGCCTGCACCCCGGCACCGAAGTGGTGTACGAGGACATCATCACCCAGGATCTGTACGCGCGTTACCTGCACGATCGCGCCGGGCCGGATTCGCCGGACTTGCTGATTTCCAGCGGCATGGACCTGCAGACCAAGCTGGTGAACGACGGCCACGCGCTGCCGCACCGCTCGGCGCAGACCGCCGCGCTGCCGGCCTGGGCGCAGTGGCGCAGCGAGGCATTCGGCATCAGCTACGAGCCGGTGGTGATGGTCTACAACACCCGGCGCCTGCCTGCCGCCAAGGCCCCGCATACGCGGCGCCAGCTGCTGGACCTGCTGCGCGCCGAAGGCACGCCGCTGGGCGGCAGGGTCGGCACCTACGATATCGAGCGCAGCAGCGTGGGCTACCTGCTGGCCACCCAGGACGCGCAGCGTGGCAGCATCGCCGGTGCGCTGCTGGGCGCGCTGGGCGACAACGCGGTGCTGCGCGAGGGGCGCACTGGCGTGCTGCTGGACAAGGTCGCCAGCGGCGAGCTGTCGCTGGTCTACAACGTGCTGGGTTCGTATGCCCAGGCACGCATCGATGGCGGTGCGCCGCTGGCCATCATCGAGCCGGAGGACTACACCCTGGTGGTGCTGCGCACGGCGGTGATCCCGCGTACCGGGCCGCACCCGGAAGAAGCGCGCCGCTTCCTTGATTACCTGCTGTCGCCGCGTGGCCAGCAGGTGCTCTCGCGCGAGGCACGGCTGATGCCGATCGTCACCGGCAACGCGCGCAGCGACGACGCGCCGGGACGCAGCCGCCGCCCTATCCAGCTCGGCCCGGGCCTGCTGGTGTACCTGGACGCGCTGAAGCGACGGCAGTTCCTCGATGCCTGGCGCAGCAGCGTGGAGCCGGCCGGGCGCTGACCGCACCGGCCTGCACGTACAATGGCCCCATGAGCGAATACACCATCCTGATCGCCGATGACCACCCGCTGCTGCGTTCGGCGGTGGTGCAGTCGCTGCGGCAGAGCCTGCCGCTGGCGCAGGTGCGCGAGGTGGCCAGCGCCGATGCCCTGGCCGAAGCCCTCGACGCCCAGCCCGAGGTGGACCTGGTGCTGCTTGACCTGACCATGCCCGGTGCGCACGGTTTTTCCGCGCTGCTGCACGTGCGCGGCTCGCATCCGGATATCCCGGTGGTGATCCTTTCCTCCAACGACCACCCGCGGGTGATCCGCCGCGCGCAGCAGTTCGGCGCCGCCGGTTTCATCCCCAAGTCCGCCCCGGCCGAGACCATCGGCCAGGCGGTGCAGGCCGTGCTCGACGGCAGCCTGTGGTTCCCGGCGATGGCGCCGGAGCGCAGCGAGTCCGACGCCCTGCTGGCCGCGCGCCTGGCCCAGCTCACCCCGCAGCAGTTCCGCGTGCTGCTGTGCCTGGCCGATGGCCTGCTCAACAAGCAGATCGCCTACGAACTGGGCTTGGCAGAGAACACGGTGAAGGTGCACGTGACCGCCATCCTGAAGAAGCTCGAGTGCCACAGCCGCACCCAGGCGGCAGTGCTGGTGAAGGCGCTGGAGCCGGAAGGCGACGCCGGCGCTGGGTTGGAACGTTGAAAATGGGCTGTTGACTGAACGGTGGATTGGTCAAACTAAGCTTGCTCCGAGCGCAATGCGCTTCGAACAATGGAATCTAGTCCGTCGTTGCGCGGCGACCAAGATAGCTCTCTGCGAGCGCTGGACGAGTCTGCTACTAGGACAGACACATCGCCACTGCGCTGCTCTGCCTCAAGAACTGGAACTCTAGCGCCAGAAATTTGCTCTACTGCATGTAGCACTTCCCGAACAGAGTAGCCTCTTTCGGAGCCGCAGTTGAGGATCAATGAACTGCCTCCACGGTTCAAGTGATCGATTGCTCTCAGGTGAGCTGCTGCGATGTCATCGACATGAACGTAGTCGCGAATTCCTGTGCCGTCAGGTGTTCGGAAATCCGTGCCGAATATGGTGACTGAACCTTGCCTTTCATTTGCGACCCGGCATGCCGCCATGACTAGATTCTTAGCATCCTTCGCGGGCCTGAAGAAATGCCCCGACATGGTGGCGCCCGCTACGTTAAAGCACCTTAGCGATACGTACCTGAGGCCCGTTGCAAATGACACGTCCAGTAGGATCTGCTCGGCGATGAGCTTTGACATCCCATAGGGATTTGCGGGTCTCTTCGAATGAAGCTCGCCCACAGGAGTCTGGTCACAAGCAGAGCCATACACAGCGGCAGTTGACGTGAAAACGAATTTCGATACCCCGCAATCCTTGCAGCATGACAGAAGGTTGAGAGTTCCCGCTGTATTTTCCGAATAGTAGTGAAGAGGATCTAGTTTCGAGCCTGTGGCGTCAGTTCTTGCCGCCATGTGCACAACTGTTCCAATGGCAAATTCAGAGAGGATGCTCTTGACGAGGGTGTGATCTGAGATGCTGCCGATGACGAGGTGGGCATTCTCAACTCGTTTCGCTTTGCCAGTGCTTAAGTCATCCAGGACGACAACCGTAAAATTTCGGTCTAGCAGCTGATGGACTACGTGGCACCCTATGTATCCCGCGCCACCAGTGACAAGTGTCGCTTCGCTCACGCGGCAATCTCTTCGGCTGATATCGAAAGATGCGGATCACTCGCGGATTCGCTGCTACGGGCATGTATCGCATAGCTGATGGGGAGTTGGTGCCTCCATAGTCTGAGATCTTGGTCGTATTGTAGATGTCCATCCGCTGAGAGCGTTTTTAACTCCTGAATTGACAGCTCACGCATGGAGTGTACGGATCCGTCTGCCGAGTGGCATGAGACGAGTACTGAGGTCGGATGTCGATGATGGTCGCTGGCTAGATGGACGCTGATACGTACAGTCCGGAAATAGATCAACCGCAGCTCCCAATCGATTCTGTCCAGTAGTGATAGGGATGCGTCCGGCTCGTGTGGGGTCAGAGAGTCAGGTTGCACCGCGCGATTGCGGAAGCTCAGTCCGACGTATCTCTCGTACTCAGGTAGGGTGCGGATCGACCCCAAGCCAAATTTTCCTGGATCGTTAGGGGTTGGATCTAGGGAAATTTCAAGCAAGGTTAGAGTCTTCTGCAGCGCTGCAAGTGATCGGCTCCGTGCAGACTTCTCAAGTACCCCTTCGGAAACCTGGGCTTCGCTATGGTCGTCCCACACTTTCTGAGCAAGGTTATGGTACTGATGCCATAGCATGGTTTCGTAGGGGTGGAAGAAATCATAGCCGTGTGTGAATGCTCTGAGTGACAGCGATATTTCTTCTGTACAGAAAAATTGATCAGGATCGCTCATGACATCGCTGACAAAAGTACCGTCGGAGAAGATGAACCCGCCTGCGATGAATTTAGCTCTGAATGCGACGCTTCCTTCGGGTCGGGGTGGGAGGCGGATTGATCTAAGCTTGACAACGCCGGTCGGAGAAAAGCAGTCGAAGACAATTCCGCTGGTGTACTCTTGGCGGTCGAGAGGGTAGGTGGCTGGGTTGAAATCAGGAGGGTGTCCGGTTATGAGTGGCTTCGGGGTGCGTGATCGAAGTAACTCAAGGAGGTCTCCCATCTTTACATCCCACTGATCTGAAAACCGGTGGTGTGAATCGATCTGCAGATTGTAGGTTTCGCCGCGATATCGGCTCTGAGCCAGATGTCTAGCCCAGCCACACCCCTTTGAGTGCGAGTAATGAACGTCGATCACATCAATGGTTGCGCCATTTTTATGATAGATATGGACTGGGTAGATTCCGCCCACTTCAGTCTCTCTGTATTCAAGGCCAACGGATGCTAATCCCGAAGTGCCTTCCTCAGTCCCGTGCTGCCAGCATATGGAGATGTGCAACAGGCCGGGAAATGATGCTGTCTCTATCATGTCCAGTAGAGTGGGTAGAAGTTGAGGGTCTCTGTAGCTGGGTATCTGGACAAATATGGATTTGCCTCGGTTCATGTTCCGCCTCTAATTTCTCTGCTGCTCTACTGGGTATTGTTTTTTTGAACTAGTCGTTCAGTTTCCGCTTATTGAATTTATCGATGGGTCGGTGGAAAATATGAATCTGTTCTCATATGTTCCTCCGACGTTTTCAAGTGACTCGACGTAGCTGTACATGGGGGAGGATCGGTCTGCGGCGAGCCGGTTGTTCCAAGCCTCATGCTGATCTTCGCTTTGCGTGCGCGCCATGCCAATACAGATGCTAAGGCCGCACGATAGCTGCTCAAGAATTCCGTCTTTTCCGATTGCACGCGTCAACGATGCACGGTAGTGCTCCGCCAGATCCTGTGCTTCTGGGCTGGAAGCAGCTTCCTGGGTGATTTTCGATATTGCGCTCGACATGCTGTGGTTTGATTGCAATAGGTCCTGAGCTTCCTGGCTGGAGATTCCTTGGTTGAATATGAAGCCGGATTCGCTAGGAAGGTGTTGCGCTGATTTTGTTTGGATGCCATGAGCTTGTGTTGAAGAGAGCCTGTCAGCTGTGCGCGAATTGCCTTTTTTTCTCGCGATCTCTTCTTTTGTATTATTCGAATTGACGTCAGGATGCGCTGATTTTTCTAAGGCTGTTGAGTCTGAAGTGGCCTTGTGGTCATCCGAGCAGCTTGCTAGCGATGCTGAGAGTAAAATTGCTAAAAGAAGTTTGATGGAATTTTGCGATTGCAAGAATAATGGCGGCGCAGTCATGACTATTCCTTTGTTTGGAGTTTTGTTTTTTTACATTGAACATTCGTACGGATTTTGATTGCAGTCCGGTGGCCGAGTCGGGTTGATGACAGTGTTGACTCGTCCTCCGCAGCAGTCGGTGACTCTCCAGTTTCCCGCTGTGTCTACATTGACGACGCATGTGTTTGTGCACCTGTATCTGACCCCGTTAAAAACGGTTTCGCTTGCTGCCTTAACATCGCCTGCTGCAATTGACATGGCTGCTGCAACAACGAGCCCGCTAGCTGTCTGATATTTCATTTTATTGCCCCTTTGTGATTAATGGAGTGCCTGCGTGTGAATTATCTGATTTATATAAGTTTCGATCAGTAGGTGAAGTCTGATTCTGTCTCAGGGGCAATACCGTGTGGTGTGTCACGGTAGTTCTATATTTGAAACTATTCCTAAAAGGCGCTGGTCGAGCGCTTGCGTCCCGAGGAGAGGGCGCTTGAGGCGCGGCCTTCCTGAGCCTTTGCTGCATGTGTCGTGTGCTAGGCAGAGCTTCTGATGTCGTCCGGCAGGCAGGGCTGCAATGCGGCTACGGCCAGAGTTAGCTCATGTCAGGTTCTAGAGTGCACTTGGTTGGAGCTCCTCAACGCGCTTATATGTAGATGAGCGCATCGCCGATGAGATCGCGTGGAGCTTCCTGCTGGATGCTTGGAGCATCTTTTGTTGCAGGCTCTATTGCATGATTCCGAAACGGCGAGTGACGGTCAGCAGCTGCTCGCCGCACCCGCACAGCTGCGGAAATGGGAGTTCCAGATGGAATACGACCTCGACTGGGCTTTGGCCCAGCCCGAACTGGACCTGCCGCTGCAGGGTCCCCGGGTGTAGAGCCGAGCCCACGCTCGGCTGATCCCTGTCAGGCGCTGATCGAACGCAGATCGATGCACGGACGCATGCGCTCCGTGCCATCCCACTCGGCAGGCAGTCCCACGCTGGCGAAGGCGTCGACGATGGCCTGGCCGATCTGCTCCATGGCGCCGCTGTCGGGCGGGCCCCAGAAGCCAATGGACAGATCACTGGTGCGCCTGGCGCGCTTCATGTCATCGCCGGAATAGAAGCAGAACCCTTTGAGGCCTGCGCCTGTGCCGCCGCGCTGCCAGAAAAGTTCATTGGTGTCATCGGCAGCGTCGCCTGGTGTATCGCCGCACCCACCAGTGGCAACGATGCCTGCTGCTTCCAGCACTGCAAATGCCGCATCGATCCTGACCCGTGCCAGTTTCCACGCAGCAGCGGACATCTTCCGGTCCGGCTTGCGCACCACGACCGCGGGAATGGCGTGGCCGGTCAGCGCGGAAAGCAAGGTCTTCACCTGCGGTGACCATGCGTTTTCCACGATGTGGTTGCCATGTGCGTCACACACATCGGGCTGTGCACCGGCATCGATCAGCAGCTGCACCGCCTCGGGCCCTTCCGGCGAGAACTCTGCTGCCAGGTACAGCGCTGTGCGTCCGCCCGCGCCGATGTGCTCCAACGGGCTGCCGGCATCGATCAGCAGGCGCAGGGTGGCAAGGGTGTGTTCCATCGGCGCACAGTCCTGGCTGGATGCGGCCCTTTCCAGCGCCGTGAACCCAAAGGCATCCACCGCGTGTACGTCCGCACCGGCCGCGAGGAAGGCTGCGGTGGCGGCTGCGTTGGCGTTCCAGGCTGCTTCAAAGATATCCGCGGGAATTTTCACCTTCGGGGACTTCTGCATGCTCAGCGATCCTTGCACGGGTAGGGGGCGATTGTAGGCAATGCAGCCGAGCGTGGGCTCGGCGCTACAACGAGCGGAGCAATGCAGTCGAGCAAGCTCGACTCTACCCCCGATGCCGCAACAGCATCTGCGTCATCAGCGCCCGCAGCGCGGGTGGCTTCACCGGCTTGGCCACAATGCCCCAGCCCTGCTCGGCGGCGTGCGCCTTCAGCGCGTCATCGCGCTCGGCGGTCACCAGGATCACCGGCGGCCGCGCCTGCCACAGCGTGCACAGCGCCTCGTACAGATCCGGCCCGTGCCATTGCCCCATGCGCACGTCCAGCAGCAGCAACTGCGGCACGTTCAGTGCGCTGGCGATCTCCAGCGCGCCTTGTGGGCCATCGGCCAGTTCCACGTTGCAGCCCCAGCGCTCCAGCAGGGCGCGGGTTGCCGCGCACACGCGCGGGTCATCGTCGATGCTCCACACCCGGCACTGGCGCAGCGGGCTGTCGTCGGACGGTTCGGCCGCCAGCACGGGCGGCGGTGCCGGCGCGGCCACATCGTCGGCGTGCCCCAGCGCCACGCTCACCGCGAACATGCTGCCCTTGCCCAGGGTGGAGCGCAGGCTGATGCGATGGCCGAGCAGGCGGCCGATGCGCTCGACGATGGCCAGGCCCAGGCCGGCGCCGCGTTCCTGTTCGACGCCGTCGTTCAGGCGGCGGAATTCCTCGAAGATCTCGCCTTGCAGGCTTTCCGGAATGCCTGGGCCCTGGTCGTGCACTTCGATGCGCAGCTGGTCGCCCACGCGCCGGCAACCGATCAGCACGCGCCCGCGCGGGGTGTAGCGCAGCGCATTGGACAGGAAGTTCTGCAGGATGCGGCGCAGCAGGGCCTCATCGCTGACCACCACCGCGCGGGTATCGACCCAGTCCAGCTGCAGGCCACGGCTCTGCGCGGCGATGCCGAACTCGCGGGCCAGGGTTTCCAGCAGCGGCGACAGCGCGAAGGCGCGCACCCGGGTCTGCAGGGAGCCCGATTCCAGTCGCGATATGTCCAGCAGGCTGTTGAGGATGGCGTCCTGCGCGGCCAGTGCGGCATCGACGTGCTCGCTCAGTTCGCGCGCCTCACCACTCAGCCGCGCGCGCAGCACCGAAACGAACATGCGCGCGGCATTCAGCGGCTGCAGCAGGTCGTGCACCGCCGAGGCAACGAAGCGGGTCTTGTAGCGGTTGGCCTGCACGGCCTCGCGGCGCGCTTCGTCCAGGTCATGGGTGCGTTCGGCCACGCGGTGTTCCAGCGCATCGGCCAGTGAGCGCAGTTCGCGCGCGGCGTTCTTGTAGCTGGTGATGTCTGCATAGCTGGTGACGAAGCCGCCGTCGGGCAGGGGATTGCCGCGGATCTCCAGCACCGTGCCGTCATCCTTCTCGCTTTCGCGCATGTGCGGGCGGCCGCTGCGCAGGTGGTTCAGGCGGCGCTCGATGGCATCGTCGATCGGCCCGGGACCGAGCAGACCGCGGCGGGCGTTGAAGCGGAACAGCTCCTCGATCGGCCGGCCCACCCGCACCAGCCCCTGCGGGAAGCGGAACAGTTCGATATAGCGCGAATTCCACGCCACCAGGCGCAGTTCGCGGTCGATGATGACCACGCCCTGCGGCAGGTGCTCGAGGCTGCGGCTGAGCCCGCTGTCGGCATCGGTGGCGGCCTGCAGCAGGCCGTCCTGGGCGGTGCGCAGTTCCTGCGCGTGCTGCTTGAGCAGGGTTTCCAGCTCGCTGCGGCTGCGCTGGCGGTGCCGCGACAGGCGCCGGCGCTGCTGTACGAACAGCGTCAGGAAGCCCAGTGCCAGCCACACGGCGGCACCGGCCATGGCGGCGGCGCGGCCCGCGCTGGAGGCACCGCCGGCATCGTGCAGCAGGTGCAGGCTCCAGTCCTCGTCGGGCAGCGGCAGTGTCTGCCACAGCATCGCCTGCGGCAGTGCCGGATCGAGCAGGCGCACCATGCGCCCGCCATCGGCCAGCACGTCCTCGGTGCGCACGCGCAGCGGCTGCAGCGACCGGTCGGCGTACTGGCGGGCGTCGAGCATCTCGCGGCGCTCGTCGGCCCCCAGCGGGCGCAGCAGGCGGTAGCGCCATTCATCGCGGTTGGCCAGGAACACGACGTCGTGGTTGTCGCTGGCCAGCACCACGTCGGGGCTGCCCAGCCATTCCTGTTCCAGTGCGGACAGCTCGATCTTGATGACGATCACGCCGATGCGCTGGCCGTCGCCATCGACGATCGCCTCGGACATGAAGTAGCCCGGCACGCCGGTGGTCATGCCGATGCCGTAGAAGCGGCCACGCCCATGCGCCAGCGCCTGCTGGTAGTAAGGGCGGTAGGCGTAGTCCTCGCCGACATTGGTCGAGGGCTGGTCGAAGTTGCTGGCCGCCACGGCCACGCCATTGCGGCCGACCAGGGTGAGGGTCGAGGTGCGGGTCACCTGGTTGGCGCGCTGCAGCTTGAGGTTCAGGCGCTGCGTTGCGGCGGGTGTCAGTGGCGCGCGCAGTGCCTGCAGCAGGTCCGGGTCGAGCGCCATCACCTGCGGCAGGGTGCCAAAGCGGTCAATGCGCTGCTGCAGGCCCTGGCCGTACAGCTGCAGCTGGCGCTGCACCTGGTTGCTTTCGGCGGCCAGCGCGCTGCGCCAAGCGAAGTGGCCGGCGGCGATCGCGCACAGCACGGTGCCACCAACCATCACCGCGATGGTCAGCAACAGCATCCGATGGCGGCTGAGCCAGTACATGGGCGCAGTCTACGCAGGGCCGTCGGGCGTGGCATGCACGCCCGCCGGCTTCTGGTCCGTGGAAGGGATCAGAAGTGCATCTGCGCGCGCAGTTCGAAGATTTCCGGGGTGCTGTGCACGCCACGGCGGCTGGCATCGACCTTCACGTAGTTCGCCTGGAACTTGAAGTGGCTGGTCAGGTACCAGTTGGCGCCCACGGTCAGGTCGTGCTGGCGGCCGCCGAGGATGCTGCCATCGTCCAGGTCCAGGCGGCTGTAGCGGGCCAGCAGCTCGACCGCGCCGTAGCTGTGGGCCGGCTTGATGTTGGCCACCGCGCCAGCGCTGTACGGGCGCGATTCGCCGGTCAGCACCCAGCTGGCCATGGCGTACTGGCCGCTGCCGGTGTAGTCGGGCAGGCCCTTGCGGGTCACCGTGGCCTGCAGGGCTTCACCCTGCAGTGAGAACGGGCCGCGGATCCAGATGCCTTCCAGGCCGGTGCGGCGGATCTGGTCGGCGGTGACCAGGGCGCCGGAGTCGACCAGCCGGATGTCGGTCAGGCCGGCTTCCGGGCGCGCACGCAGGCGGGCGCTGGCTTCGTGGTGCACGTCGCGGCCGTCGCGGTAGCCGCGCGGGTTTTCCTGCGAATAGGCCAGGCCCAGGTGGACCACGTCGCCCGGTGCCTTCACCGGGGTCCAGACCGCACGCACGGCCTGCATGGTGCCCGGGTTGTCACCCTGCAGGTCCTTGCCACCGTAGGCGCCGGCCTGCAGCAGGTACTGCGGGCGTTCCAGCACCCACTCGGCACCGGTGCGACGGGCGGCGTAGAAGGCCTGCACGGGCAGGGCGGTTTCCAGGAAACTGCCGGCACGCGAGGAGGTGTTGCCGTCCAGGCCGACCGGGGTCTTCATGTAGCCGAAGCGGAAGCGGCCGACATCACGGCCGAAGAAGGCCTTGCTCTCGAAGCGCACGAACACGTCCAGCCAGGTATCGGACTGGAAGTCGTAGTACACCATCGCGTCGTACACCCCCTTCTTCTTCAGGGTCGCGCCGAACTCCCTGCGGCGCACGGCGTCATCGTCTTCGATCCCGCTGCCAGAGGAGAAGTCGTTGTAGTCATAGGCGATGTTGCCGGTGGCGGCCAGTTCGGTTCCGTCGCCGAAGGCGTACTTGGTCGGCCAGTTGTCGAAATCGGCGGCGGAGGCGAAGGCGGGCAGGGCGGCCAGCGACAGGGCCAGCAGGGTCGGAATGGGGCGCATGGGGTGCGGCTCTCTCTCTCGGAATGCGTGTGGACAGGACAACAACGGCCGCGCTGGCCGGAACTTTCGCAGGGGAGCGCCCGGTCGTTCAGTTCGGGCCGGTGGCCGTCCCCGGCACAGGCGGTGCGGCGCCAGTGTAGGCACCCGAGCCACCTGAACCGGGGAGCTAGTACCAATAGGTTATCTGCGGCGGCGTGCCCTGCGCGTACAAAGGCGTCCATTGGTTGCACCACCAGGCACGCCGTGCCGGGCCTGCAGCCAGTTCCACGGAGGCGGTCCCTGCGCAGCAGGGATCGTTCGCGCCAGAACTCTCCCCTTCCGGAGTCCGCCATGCACATCCCGACCACCCCGGCGCTGCCCAGCAAGCCGCTGCCGATCTACCGCCAGCTTTATTTCCAGGTGATCGTGGCGATCATCCTGGGCGCCGTCCTCGGCCACTACGAGCCGATGATCGGCGAGAAGATGAAGCCGCTGGGCGATGCCTTCATCAACCTGGTGAAGATGATCATCGCGCCTGTGATCTTCCTGACCATCGTCACCGGCATCTCCGGCATGACCCACCTGCGCACGGTGGGCCGCGTCTTCGCCAAGGCGATGGCGTACTTCCTGTTCTTCTCCACCCTGGCCCTGATCGTCGGCATGATCGTGGCGCACGTCGTGCAGCCCGGCGCGGGCATGAACATCAACCCGGCCGAGCTGGACCAGACCGCGGTCCACAGCTACGTCGAGAAGTCGCATGACCTGACCCTGGTCGGCTTCCTGATGGACGTCATCCCGAAGACATTGATCAGCGCCTTCGTCGACGGCAACATCCTGCAGGTGCTGTTCGTGGCCGTGCTGTTCGGCATCGCGCTGGCTTCGGTGGGTGAGAAGGGCAAGCCGATCGTGAACTTCCTGGAGGCGCTGGTCGCCCCGGTGTTCAAGCTGGTGCACATCCTGATGAAGGCCGCCCCGATCGGTGCCTTCGGTGCCATCGCCTTTACCATCGGCAAGTACGGCGTCGGTTCGCTGATCAACCTGGCCTGGCTGGTGGGTTCGTTCTACCTGACCGCCTTCCTGTTCGTGGCCGTCATCCTCGGCGTGGTCTGCCGCCTGTGCGGGTTCTCGGTGTTCAAGCTGGCCCGCTACCTGAAGGCCGAGCTGCTGCTGGTGCTGGGCACCTCGTCCTCGGAATCGGCGCTGCCGTCGCTGATGGAGAAGATGGAACGCGCCGGCTGCAGCAAGTCGGTGGTCGGCCTGGTGGTCCCCACCGGCTACTCGTTCAACCTGGACGGCACCAACATCTACATGACCCTGGCCGCGCTGTTCATCGCCCAGGCCACCAACACCGAACTGACCCTGGGCCACCAGATCGCCCTGCTGCTGGTCGCCATGCTCAGCTCCAAGGGCGCGGCCGGCGTCACCGGTGCCGGCTTCATCACCCTGGCCGCCACCCTGGCCGTGGTGCCGGAAGTGCCGGTGGCCGGCATGGCGCTGATCCTGGGCGTGGATCGCTTCATGAGCGAATGCCGCTCGCTGACCAACTTCATCGGCAATGCGGTGGCTACGGTGGTGGTGTCGCGCTGGGAAGGCGCGCTGGACCGTGACCGCCTGAAGCTGGCGCTGGACGGCCGCGAGAGCGAGCTGCCGCTGCCGGTCGATGCCGTGCCGGAGGCACTGCCCGCCAAGGGCTGACACAGGTGTGTGGTACCGCGGGGCCGGTCACGCGAGTGACGCGGCCCCGCGACGTTTCAAGGCGACCCATGGCCGTCATGGGCAACGCCGAAGCTGGTCCCTGGACTGGTCGCATACGGCACGGAATTGTGCGGTCGCAGCATGGTTGCGACAGGATAGCGACAGGTCCAGGCTCTCCAACGGGGGTATCATCCCCTGTCCCCCTTGCCCATTCATTAATCCACGTCGATGTCCAACGAAGATTTCAAACAGGCCGCCCTCGATTACCACCGGATGTCCCCGCCGGGCAAGATCAAGGTCTCTGCAACCAAGCCCATGCTGACCCAGCGCGACCTGTCGCTGGCGTATTCGCCGGGCGTTGCGTACGCCTGTGAAGCGATCAAGGCCGACCCGCAGCAGGCCAGCGAGCTGACCGCGCGCGGCAACCTGGTGGCGGTCATCTCCAACGGCACCGCGGTGCTCGGCCTGGGCAACATCGGTGCACTGGCCGGCAAGCCGGTGATGGAAGGCAAGGGCGTGCTGTTCCAGAAGTTCGCCGGCATCGATGTGTTCGACATCGAAGTGGACGAGACCGACCCGGACAAGCTGGTCGACATCATCGCCTCGCTGGAGCCGACCTTCGGCGGCATCAACCTGGAAGACATCAAGGCCCCGGAATGCTTCGTGGTCGAGCGCAAGCTGCGCGAGCGCATGAAGATTCCGGTGTTCCATGACGACCAGCACGGCACGGCGATCATCGTCGGTGCAGCGGTGCTCAACGCCATGGCGATCACCGGCAAGAAGATCGAAGACGTGAAGCTGGCGACCACGGGCATGGGCGCGGCCGGTATTTCCTGCGTGAACATGCTGGTGCAGCTGGGCCTGAAGCCGGAGAACATCCTGGCCTTCGACCGCGAGGGTGTCATCCACACCGGCCGGACCGACCTGGACCCGGAAAAGCAGCGCTATGCGCGCGACACCGACAAGCGCACCCTGGCCGAGATCGTCGACGGCGCGGACATCTTCCTGGGCCTGTCGGCCCCGGGCATCCTGACCGCCGAGATGGTCAAGACCATGGCGCCGGATCCGGTGATCTTCGCCCTGGCCAACCCGACCCCGGAAATCATGCCGGAGCTGGCGCGCGCCGCCCGTCCGGACGCGATCATCGGCACCGGCCGTTCGGACTATCCGAACCAGGTCAACAACGTGCTGTGCTTCCCGTACCTGTTCCGCGGCGCGCTGGATGTCGGCGCCACTGCGATCAACGAGGAAATGAAGATCGCCTGCGTGCGCGCCATCGCCGCGCTGGCCCGCCGTGCGGCCACCGACATGGGCTCGGCCTATGGCGGCGATACCCCGAGCTTCGGCCGTGAATACCTGATCCCGCGTCCGTTCGACCGCCGCCTGCTGGTGGAGCTGTCGGCCGCCGTGGCCCAGGCCGCGATGGATTCGGGCGTCGCCGCCCGTCCGATCGCCGACATGGGCGCCTACCGCGACAAGCTGGCCCAGTTCGTCTACCGCACCAGCCTGATGATGAAGCCGGTCTACGACCGCGCGCGCAACGACAAGCAGCGCGTGGTCTACGCCGAGGGCGAAGAAGAAGTGGTGCTGCAGGCCGTGCAGAACGTGGTCGACGAAGGCCTGGCGCATCCGATCCTGATCGGCCGCCCGGACGTCATCGAATCGCGCATCGAGCGTCTCGGCCTGCGCCTGAAGGTCGGCGAGAACATTGAAGTCACCAACATCAATGACGACCCGCGCTTCAACGAATACTGGCAGTACTACCACGGCCTGACCGGCCGCCGCGGCGTGACCGTGGCTGCGGCGAAGAACCTGATGCGTTCGCGCCCGACCCTGATCGCCGCCGTGATGGTTGCCCGTGGCGAAGCCGATGCGATGCTGACCGGTATCGTCGGCCGCTTCCACAAGAAGCTGGGCTACGTGCGCAGCGTGCTGCCGCTGGAATCCAAGGTCACCTCGACTTCGGCCATGACCGGCGTGATCAACCAGCAGGGCGTGTTCTTCTTCGTGGACACCCACGTGCAGGAAGACCCGACCGCCGAGCAGCTGTGCGAAGCGACCCTGCAGGCCGCCTACCGCATGAAGCTGTTCGGCATCGAGCCGAAGGTGGCGCTGCTGTCGCACTCCAACTTTGGCAGCCACGATTCGAAGGATGCGCTGAAGATGCGCCAGGTGCGCGAGATGCTGCTCAAGCGCAACCCGCGTCTGAACGTGGACGGCGAAATGCAGGGCGACACGGCGTGGGACGAAGCCCTGCGCCAGAAGCTGCTGCCGGGCTCGACCCTGCAGGGCCGTGCCAACCTGTTCGTGCTGCCGAACCTGGAAGCGGCCAACATCGCCTACAACCTGGTGCGTGTGTTCACCGACGGCGTGGCGATCGGTCCGATCCTGATGGGCGTGAACAAGCCGGTGCACATCCTCACCACCAGCGCGACCTCGCGCCGCGTGCTGAACATGACCGCGATCGCCGCGGTGGATGCGCAGATCCGCAAGCAGCTGGAAGCGGAAAGGAAGGCGTAAGCCTTCGTTGCCGCGACCGCTGCAGAAACGCGCCCCAGGGGGCGCGTTTCTGTTTCCGCGCAGTGGAAACCGGATCGGGTAGCGCTCGCCGCGTCGTGAGCGGAAACCGGTAGAGTCGACTGTCAGTCGACTGCTGCTTGTCTCCGCCATCGACAACCCCGCGCTTCGCGCGATAGTCGACTGACAGTCGACTCTACCCAGCAATCAGCCACGGGGCGCGTTTCTGTTTCCGCGCAGCGGAAACCGGATCGGGTAGCGCCGGGCCGTGCCCGGCGAGCGCGCAGCGCGGCGGATCAGGCATTCCGCCGGGCATGGCCCGCCGCTACCGGTCAGCGCTTGCCGCGTCGTGAGCGGAAACCGGTAGAGTCGACTGACAGTCGACTCTACCCAGCAATCAGCTACGGGGCGGGTTTCTGTTTCCGCGCAGCGGAAACCGGAACGGGTAGCGCCGGGCCATGCCCGGCGAGCGCGCAGCGCGGCGGATCAGGCATTCCGCCGGGCATGGCCCGGCGCTACCGGTCAGCGCTTGCCGCGTCGTGCCGGTGTCGGCGGCGGGGCATCCGAGCGCGGCTTGGCGTACTCAGCCCACAGGGCCGGCAGTGCCTTGCCGGCGTGCTTCTGCCACAGCGCCGGGGTGTACTGGCCTGCACGCAGGGCCTTGTCCAGCGCCAGTACCAGGCCGGGGTGTTCGCCCTCGGCCCACTTCAGGAACGCACCGGTCACCCGGTAGCCGCTTTCCACGGTCTGCCCCTTGCCCACCTTCTGCGGCAGCGCCCAGCCGGCCGCAGCGTTGCCCATGCCATAACGGTCGCGTGCGTAGTCGGCGATGCCTTCCACCAGCCAGCCCGGCACGCGCTTGTCGCCGTAGCTCGGGTAGCCCTGCACGATGTGCATCGCCTCATGGGTCACCAGGTCGATGTCATCGGGGTGCTGCAGCAGCCAGCCCGGGTTGATGGTGATCGTGCTGGCCTTGTCCTTGTCGCCCACGTAGGCCACGCCGTTGTAGGCCGGGTCGATCACGATGCGCACGTCGGCCGGCGCCTCCGGATGGAAATCCGCCCGTTCGCGCAGGTAGGCGAAGTAGAACGTGTCGATGATCCGCTTCCGCACCGGTGCGGGCAGCGCGCCGGTGGGATCCTGGTAGGAGAGGGTCACGCGTTCGCGGGTGACCTGGCCATCAAAGGCATCGGTCTGCGATGGCTGGGCCTGCGCCATGCCGGGCAGGGTGAATGCAGTGAGGGCGAGAGTCAGCAGGCGAAGGCGCATGGGATCAGTTTACGGTGGAGGGCGACAGCAGTTCGATCTCGGCCAGCTGCAGGCGCCCCGGCGCAGCGACGCGCAGACGGTACTCTGCAAAGCGTGAGGGCGAGGCGATGCGGAACGGACGCGTCTGCCGCGGCGAGGTGAAATCTTCGCTACGGCGCTCATCCAGTGTCGTCCAGCGGCCGCCGGCGGTACGCGCTTCCAGCGTCCATCCGGCCCCGCGTATCGCGCCTTCGCCGCTGGTCAGCGTGTACATCGTCGGTGCGCCCTCGCCCACCGCGCTCAGTGCGATGGTGGCGCCCGTGCCCAGCGGCACGGCCGTGGTTGCATCGTCGTCCAGCAGCGCTGGCACGGCACGGCCATCGGCCAGCGCCGCGCGGGCACCGTTGCCGAGCAGGTCATGCAGCATCTGCGGGCGCTTGCCCGGCGCGGTCAGCGAATGCGGCACATCATCCACGCCGGTACCCCAGCGCGAGGGCTGCGGACCCATCACGAAGTCCAGCGTCGCGCCCTTGGCGATCACCTCATGCGGCACCCAGGTCTTCGTCCACGGCTTGCCGTTGATCTTCAGCGACTGCACGTAGACGTTCTGCGCCGAGTTGTTGGCCGCGTTGACGGTCAGCACCGCGCCGCCCTGCAGTTCCACCCGGGCATGCTCGAAGGCCGGCGAGCCGATCACGTACTCCGGCGCGCCCATGCGCAGCGGGTACAGGCCCAGCGAGGCCAGCACATACCACGCCGAAGTCTCGCCGTTGTCCTCATCGCCCGGGTAGCCCTGGCCGATCTCGCTGCCGACATACAGTCGCGACAGGATCTCGCGCACGTGCTGCTGGGTCTTCCATGGCTGCCCGGCGTACAGGTACATCCACGGGATGTGGTGCGCCGGCTGGTTGCTGTGGGCGTACATGCCCATGCGCACGTCGCGCGCTTCGGTCATCTCATGGATGGTGCCGCCGTAGGAACCGGCCAGCGCCGGGTCGGCGGTTTCCGGGGTCGAGAAGAACGTATCCAGCTTGGCGGCCAGCTTGTCGCGGCCACCGTACAGTGCAGCCAGGCCCTCGCCATCGTGCGCGGCGGTGAAGGCGAACGTCCAGCCATTGGATTCGGTGTAATCGTAGCCCCACACGCGCGGGTCGTAGCCCTTCGAATCCAGGCGCCAGCTGCCATCTTCCTTGCGGCCCTGGAAGAAGCCGGCGGCCGGGTCGAACAGGGTCGAATAGCCGGCCGCGCGGTAGCGGAAGTAGTCGGCCTCGGTGCTGTAGCGCTCGCGTTCGGCGGCGCTGGCCGCGCGCTTGGCCAGGGCCTCGGCCATGTTGGCGATGCCGAAGTCGTTCAACGCACCTTCCATCGTCCACGACATGCCTTCATGCACGTCGGCGCTGGCGTAGCCGCGGAAGGTCGAACGGTCCATGCCCTTGCGGCCGACATGGCGGTCCGGCGGCACCACGGTGGCGTTCTTCAGCGCGGCGGCATACGCCTCGGCCGGGTCGAAACCACCGATGCCCTTCAGCCACGCGTCGGCGAAGGCCACGTCCGAGCTGGTGCCGACCATCAGGTCCGCATAGCCCGGCGAGGACCAGCGTGCGATCCAGCCGCCCGCGCGGTACTGCTCGATGAAGCCCTGCACCAGCTTGCCGGCATCGTCCGGGGTGAACAGCGCATACGCCGGCCACGTGGTGCGGAAGGTGTCCCAGAAGCCGTTGTTGACGTACACCTGGCCATCGCGCACCGGCGCGAAGCTGCGGCTGGCGCTGCCGTCGGTGTTGTTGTCCTCGGCACTGGCCTGGCTGGCGTAGCGCCAATCGGGTGCGGCCGCCGTGCCGGCATTTTCATGGCCGGAATTGGGGTACAGGTACAGGCGGTACAGGCTGGAATACAGCGTGGTCTTCGCATCGTCGCTGGCATTGCCGATGTCGAAGCGGGCCAGGCGTGCATCCCAGGCGTCCTGCGCGCGGCCGGCCACGCTGTCGAGCGTATCGGCGGCGGCGATTTCCAGGTCCAGGTTGTGCCGCGCCTGCTCGACCGAGATCAGCGAGGTGGCGATGCGCATGGTCACCTGGCGGTCGCTGCCGGCGTCGAACTTGATGTAGCCGGTGGGGCGGCCGGTGTCGATGCGGCCGCTGCTGCGCCACGGCTTGTCGAAGCGGGCGACCACGTACATGCGGGTCGCACCGTTGGACAGCCCGCTGCGGGTGTCGGTGTAGCCGCTGAGGGTCTGCGTGGCTGTATCCAGGGTCAGGCCGCCGCGTGCATCGACGTTGTCGAACAGCAGGTTGGCATCACCGCCCTCGGGGAAGGCGAAGTGGAACAGTGCGGCATGGTCGGTCGGCGCGATGGCGGCGGCGATGCCGTTGTCGAAGCGCACGTCATAGCGGTACGGCCGCGCGCGCTCATGGCTGCGGTCGAAGGACAGCGCGCGCTTGCCTCGGTCGGCCTCGGGCACGCCGCGGCTGGCCGAAGGCATCACCTGGAAGGTCTGGCGGTCACCCATCCACGGGCTGGGCTGGTGGCTCAGTGCCAGTGCCTGCAGCTGCGGGCGGTTCTTTGCGTCGTTCTGCTCGTTCCAGCGGTACAGCCAGTTCAGTGCACCGGCGTCGGTCACCGGGGTCCAGAAGTTGAAGCCGTGCGGTACTGCGGTGGCCGGGAAGTTGTTGCCACGCGAGAAGGTGCCGTTGGCCTGGGTGCCGCGGGTGGTCAGCACCCAGTCCGAAACCCGCTGCGGCACGGTGCGCGGCTGCGCATCCAGGCGCACGTCGTCGATCCAGCCGGAGACCGGCGCACCGTCGGCGCTGGCCACCTCCAGTTCGATGGCGACCACGCGGCGGCCGCGCAGCGCCGGCACATCGCCCAGGCGCACCGCCTTGCGTGCCCACTGCTGCGGGTACAGCGTCTTCGATTCGCCCTGCGCGCGTGCACCCAGCGCGATGCCGTGCTGGTCGCGCGCGCTGCTGGCGGAAACGCGGCTGCCATCGTCCAGGCGCAGGTCCAGCGAGACATGGGTGGAGGCCACGGTGTCCCTGCCGACGATCTCCGGCAGCACCAGCCAGGACAGGGTGGTCTCGGCATCGATGGCCAGGTCGGTGCTGAACAGCTCGCGCCGCGCGCTGCCACCGGCAGCCTGGTAGTGCAGGGCGCGCAGGCCGCTGTAGCCGACGTTGCGCTTGGCCGTATAGGGCTCGGCCGGGCCGTTGCCGATCTGCACCTTCAGGGCGCCGCCGGCCTTGGCCGGTGCCGGTTCCCCCGCTTCGAACGAGGTCTGCAGGCCCTGTGCCAGTGCGGGCAGGGCGGGGGTGGCGCAGGCCAGGGCGAGGGCAAGCGGAAGCAGGGCGCGGCGCGGATCGGACAGGGTCATGCAGGGTCTCCCGGTAGGGCAGGCGGCAGGCAGAACCCGCATCGGCACGCACCACGGACAGCATCGCGCCCGCCGCCCAAGGGCAGTGGAAAGGGGCGATGCCGGTCCGGTGGGGGTCGGGCCGTGCGATCGGGTCAGGGTCGGAATCGTCCCGATCCTGCCTCAGCCCATTGCCCCCTGACAAGTGCAATTAGTTCGATCCAAATACGGCAAAACCGTTTCATTTCAAATTATTGACAGGTTGCCTTGGATCGATTTAAAAGTGGCCAGCTCACCCCCTGTACCGGAATGCCCCGCATGTCCTGATCCGGGCCGGCCCCCGCCGCCCGTTGTTGCCCACCACTGCCGTCCATCCACGACCTTCCCGTCCGCCCCCCACCGGCTGGACCGTCATCCGCCTCTGGAGAGAGCTTGATGAAACCCCGGTTGTTGTCGTTGTTGATGTCGTCGTTGCTGTTGTCGCCGCTTGCCGTACAGGCCCAGTCCACCCCGCAGGGGGAGGGCACCGATCCCCCGCGCACCCGCGACCTGGATGCGGTCAAGGTCACCGGCTCGCTCATCCCGCGGGCGCAGGTGGAGGGTCCTTCGCCGGTCACCACCATCACCGCCGAGCAGATCCAGGCACAGGGCTTCACCACCGTGTTCGACGCGCTGCGCTCGCTGCCGGTGTCGAACGGCTCCGTGCAGGATTCGCAGGGCACCGGCTTCTACACCCCGGGCGCCAAGACCATCAGCCTGTTCGGCCTGGACCCCAGCTACACCCTCACCCTCATCAACGGGCGGCCGATCAACAGCTACCCGCTGGCCTACAACGGCAACACCAGCATCGCCGACATCGCCAACATCCCGTTGGGAATGGTCGAGCGCATCGACGTGCTCACCGGTGGCCAGTCCTCGGTGTATGGCTCCTCGGCCATTGCCGGCGTGGTCAACATCGTGCTGAAGGACCGCGTGGAAGGCACCCACCTGCGCTACCGCGTCGGCGGCTACAGTCAGGGCGGCGGCTCCAGCCAGCGCTTCAGCGCCAGCAGCGGCCAGACCTTCGGCAACCTCGATATCAGCTACGGGCTGGAATACACCAACCAGAAGGCGATCCATGCCTTCGACCGCAGCCGCATCGACAGCGTCAACGACAACCCGACCGGCCCGCAGGATCCTTCGCGCAGCTTCCTGCGCATGCGCATGGGCCCCAACGCCTACATCGACCCGGGCGCGGCCACCTGCGCGCCCCTGTCGGACCTGTTCGGCGGCAGCACCGTGTACGCGCACCGCGACATCTCTGGTGGCGGCTACTACTGCGGCACGCCTGACAACGTCGGCACCGCGTCGCTGTACAACTCGAGCCAGGACGTCAACGCCACCACCTTCCTGCGCTACCACCTCAGCCCGGAGACCGAGCTGTACTCGGACATCCTGTTCGGCTTCGGCCGGCCCACCTACAGCGGTGGCAGTCCGTTCTGGAACAAGACCTTCTACAACCAGACCAGCGGCCAGTATGAGCAGTGGCAGCGCATCTACGCGCCGGAGGAGGTCGGCCTGGATGCCAAGGACCAGCGCGTCTACACCCGCTCGCTCAACATCACCGCGGGCGTGCGCGGTGTGCTCGGCGGCTTCGACTACGACGTCTACGTCAACCGCTCCAGCACCGACGTCACCCGCAAATCCACCGATTTCCTGGCGAAGAACGGCGTTGACGACTACTACCTGGGGCCGATGCTCGGCTTGCAGGATGGCTACGAGGTCTACGCGCCGGATCTGTCGCGCCTGTACCAACCGATCAACCGCGAGCAGTACGACAATTTCAGCGGCCTCAATCGTGCCGCATCCAGTGCGTCGCGCACCGCAGTGACCGCGCTGCTGACCGATCGTTCGCTGTTCACCTTGCCGGCCGGCGACGTCGGCTTCGCGCTGATCGCGCAGGGCCAGCGCGAGAAGTTCTTCAACCAGTCGGCCGATCCCAATGCGGGCGTGCTGTTCCGCGGGCAGACCGCCGGCACCTCGGCGCAGGGCCAGCGTGACCTGTACGCGCTGGGCGCCGAACTGCAGGTGCCGATCATCGATACGTTCAGCGCCAACCTGTCCGGTCGCTACGACAAGTACGCGCTGCAGGGCGGCGGTGGCAACGGCAAGGCCACCTGGAAGCTGGGCCTGGAATACCGGCCGGTCGAATCGCTGCTGCTGCGCGGCAGCTACGCCACTGCGTTCCGCTCGCCGGACATGTTCTACCTGTTCTCGCGCGAAAGCAGTGGCTACACCACCAACACCGATTTCTACCAATGCCGGCAGGCCGGGTACACCTCCGACAACTTCGACGAGTGCGACCAGTCCGGCCTCTCGGTGCTGTCCTCCAGCACCGGCAACCGCGACCTGAAGGACATCACCGCGCGCACCTTCACCTATGGCGTGGTGTGGTCGACGCTGGACAACGCCTTGACCCTGTCGGTGGACTACAACTCGGTGGTCATCGAGAACGAAGTACGCATCCTCGGTACCGACAGCATCCTCGACACCGAGGCCAACTGCCGCCTGGGTGTCTCGGAGAACGGGCAGACCCAGTTCGACGTCAACTCGCCCACCTGCCAGCAGGTGCTGGGCCAGGTGCAGCGCAAGCCGGCCACCGATCCGCTCAACCCGAATGGCGTGGACAAGGTGTTCTCGTACCCGATCAACATCGCCAGCCAGCGCCAGAACGGCGTGCAGGCGGCGCTGGACTACCGCTGGGGCACGCAGTCGGTGGGTGATTTCACGGTCAATGCCGGCTACTACCGGCCGCTCAAGCACACCACCCAGGACAAGGAAGGCGACCCGGTCTACGACCAGCTGTGCTGCGCCAACTCCAATGAACTGCAGTACCGCGCCACCCTGGGCGTGAACTGGAAGCGCGGGCCGTTCACCGCCAGCGCCTTCGGCATACGCAATGCCCCCACCTGGGACAGCCGCGGCGAGCAGCGCAACATCGGCCCCTGGACCACCTGGAACGCCACGGTCGGCTACCGCATCAACGACCTGGCCAGCCTGCTGCTGACGGTCAACAACCTGACCGACGAGATGCCGCCGATCGACCGCAGCAACGGCAACTGGCCGTACTACGACCAGGGCGTCTACAACGCCTTCGGCCGTTCGGCCTTCCTGGAACTGTCGCTGGACTTCCAGTAGGGCCGCTGGCCCCCGGGTACGCCCGGGGGCCTTGAACGGGCAGGGGGGCGGCCGGACCGCCCCAAGGTGCTAGAATCGCAGGCCTCGCAATCCGTTCATCGACACCCGCCATGAGCCATACCGCCACCGCGCCCGCCAACGCCGAAAAGCGCTACACCGTGCACCGCAGCGACCTGCCGCTGAGCTGCCCGACCCCGGAAATGGCGCTGTGGAACTCGCATCCGCGCGTGTACCTGCCGATCGAAGATGAGCCCAACGGCGAGGCGAAGTGCCCGTACTGTGGTTCCACCTTCGTGCTGGCCGACTAAGCAGGCACCTCGATGCGCCGACTGACCGTGGTGCAGTTGCTGCCGGCGCTGCACTCCGGTGGCGTCGAGCGCTCCACCCTGGAAATCGCTGCAGCCCTGGCCGCCGCCGGCCATCGCGCGCTGGTGGTGTCCGCCGGTGGCCGCCTGGTGAAGCCGCTGCTGGACAGCGGTGCCGAGCACCTCACCCTCGATATCGGCCGCAAATCGCTGCTGACCCTGCGCCACCTGCCTACCCTGCGGCGGTTGTTCGCCGAGGTCGGCGCGGACATCGTGCATGCGCGCTCGCGCCTGCCGGCGTGGCTGGGCCTGTACGCGATCCGCGCGATGCCGGCCGCGCAGCGCCCGCACTGGGTGACCACCGTGCACGGCCTGAACTCGCCCAGCCGCTACAGCGCGGTGATGACCAGTGGTGAGCGCGTCATCTGCGTTTCCAACACGGTGCGCGACTACGTGCGCCAGCATTACCCGACGGTGCCGGAACAGCGCCTGCAGGTCATTCCGCGCGGCGTCGATGTCAGCCAGTTCCCCCGCGTGGCCCGTGCCGACCGTCGGCCGCGGCTGGCGCTGGCCGCCGATTACCCGTGGCTGGCCCAGGTCGACGGCCCGCTGCTGCTGCTGCCGGGCCGTGGCACCCGCCTGAAGGGCCATGCGCACGCACTGCAGCTGCTGGCCGATGTGCGCGCTGCCGGCGTGCCGGCACAGCTGTGGATGCTGGGCACCGACGAGCCCGGCCGCGAAAGCTACGTGGCCGAGCTGCGGCGCCGGGCGGCCGCGCTGGGCGTGGCCGAGGCGGTGCAGATCAGCACCCCGACCGCGCGCATCGCCCAGGCCTATGCGGCCAGCGATCTGGTCCTGCAGCTGTCGGACAAGCCCGAGGCGTTCGGCCGTACCGTGGTCGAGGCGCTGTCGGTCGGTCGCCCGGTGCTGGGCTGGGACCATGGTGGCGTGGGCGAACTGCTGCAGCAGCTGCAGCCGGCCGGCGCCGTGCCGCTGGGCGATGCAGGGGCGCTGGGTGAACGTGCGCTGGCCCTGCTGGCGCAGCCACCGTCCTTGCCGAGCCGTATCCCGTTTACCCTGCAGACCATGCAGCGCGACACCCTCCGCCTCTATGCCGACCTTGCACGCTGACGCCGCACCCATCGCGGGTGACGAGCGCGCCGGGCGCTGGGCGCCGTGGTGGGTGCTGGCCTACGTGGCCCTGTGGCCGTTGCCGGGCATCGCCGAAACCGTGCTCGGCCTCGGCGCGGTGTATGCCGCGGTGCGCATGATCATGCGCCGCCTGCAGCGCCGGCCGCACCTGCTGACACCCGCCGCGTGGGCGCTGACCTCGATCCTGTTCCTCGGTTACTGGCTGCCGCAGGCGTTCTCCGCGTTCGATGCGATCGACCCGGCGGCGTCGTGGACCAAGGCGGCCGCCGGCCTGCGCTACCTGCCCTTCATGTGGCTGGTGGCGATCGCCGTGGCCACCCCGCAGCGGCGCCGCCTGATCTTCGGTGGCCTGGCGCTGATCACCGCCCTGTGGACGCTGGATGCATTGGTGCAGGCAGTGGCGGGCACCAGCCCGTGGTTCTGGTCGCTGCAGCAACTGAAGCTCGTCGTCAGCGGCCATGCACTGTGCCCGGCCGAGGAAATGGCTTTGGCTGACCGCCTCAGCGGTCCGCTGGGGCCCTGCAATCTCAAGTTCGGGCAGGTCCTGGCCAGCCTCTCGCCGTTCCTGCTGCTCCCCGCCGCACGCCGCTTCGGCACGCCGGGCTGGCTGCTCGCCGGCGCTGCGATGGCCATCGTGCTGCTGCTGGCCGGTTCGCGCGCGTCGTGGATCACCTTCGCGGTGATCGTGGCCTACAGCGGCGTGCGCCAGCTTGGTTGGAAACGGCTGGGCCTGCTGGCGGTGGTCGGCCTGCTGGCCGCGGCGGCACTGACCGCCAGCGTGCCGCAGCTGCGCGAGCGCGTGGCGCGCACCGCGATGGCCTGGGACGGCGGCACCGAGGGCGTCGACCAGGCGCTGTCCGGGCGCGGGCGCATCTGGAGTGCGGCCGGTTGCATGATTGCCGGGCACCCGATCAACGGCGTGGGCGCACGCGGCTTCCGCGATGCGTACCCGCAGTGCGTCGGTGACGATGGGCCCGCGGTGTGGGGCGCCGAACCGGCGCTGCACGCACACCAGATCGTGCTGGAAATCCTCGCCGAAACCGGCGTGCTGGGCCTGCTGCTGTGGCTGGCCGCCGTCGCCCAGGCATGGCGCGCCTGGCGCTTCGCACCGCCCGCGGCCCGTGACCGCGCGCGCCCGGCAATGCTGGCCCTGGCCGCCACCGTGTTCCCGCTCAACACCCACCTCGCGTTCTATTCCACGTTCTGGGGCGGGGTGACGGTGTTGTTGGCGGCGTTGTTCGTCGGCACCCTGCTGGCCCGCGAACCGGAGGCGTTGCAGTAGATCCACGCCATGCGTGGATGGAGCTTTCCCGACACCAGTAAGGGCAACCCCCCAATACCGACGCTCGCGTGCCTATCGCACGCTGGCGCCATGGCCAGCCCAAAACTCCGCTACGGTCGCCACTCCTGCACCGGCATCGTGTACTCGTTGACCACGACCACCCTTGGCCGTGAGCCCTTCTTCTCCGATGCCGCCAACGTCGCGGTGCTGGTCGACGCCCTGCGTTTCGTCGAGCGCGCCGGCATCAGCCACAGCCTTGCCTGGGTGGTCATGCCCCATCTGCATTGGCTGATGGAACTGCAGCAAGGCACGCTCGCCGAATGCATGTCCCTGCTCAAATCCCGCAGCAGCCGCCTGCTGAACCAGCAGCTGGGCCGACGCGGTGCGGTGTGGCAGCACGGGTACCACGATCACGCGGTGCGCACCGACGAGTCATTGCACGAGAAGGCGATGTACATCATGGCCAACCCGATCCGCGCCGGGTTGGCCGGCGAGGTGGGGGAGTACCCCTATGCGTGGTGCCGGTGGCCGCTGTAGATCCACGCATGGCGTGAATCTACTTGTAGAAATCGCTGCGGCCGCCGGGCTGGCGCTTGAACCGCCGATGGATCCACAGGTACTGGTCCGGGGCCTCGCGCACCATCTGTTCGATGGCCTGGTTGACCCGCGTGGTATCGGCTTCCACGTCCTCGCTGGGGAAGTTCTCCAGCGGCGCGCCGATCCTCAGGAAGTACTTTCCGCCTTCGCGGCGGTGGAAGTAGGGAATGACCGCGCAGCCGGTCATCCGCGCCAGCTGGTGGGTGGCGGTGATGGTAGCGGCGGTGTGGCCGAAGAACGGCACGAACACGGTGTCCTTGCCGCGCATGTCCTGGTCTGGCGCGTACCACAGGAAGCCGCCCTTCTTCAGGTGGCGCACGGTGGCACGGATGTCCTCGTTGGCATACATCGCCTTGGCGTAGCGCAGCCGGCCGAACTTCACCGCCCACTCGTACACCGGGTTCTTGTGCTTGCGGTACATGCCCGACAGGTCGACGTGGTCGCACAGCAGGCGGCCGCACATCTCCAGGGTCATGAAATGGCCCGACACCAGCAGCACGCCGCGGCCTTCGGCCTGCATCTGCTTCAGGTGCTCCAGGCCTTCAATCTGTACCTGCGGGCGGATGCTGTCGATGCTGCCCCACCACGAACGCGCGCATTCGAAGATGCCCACGCCGAGGGCGTCGAAGCTGTCGCGCACCAGGCGGTTGCGCCAGGCCTCGTCCTTCTCGGGGAAGCACAGCTTGAGGTTGACCTCGGCGGCACGGCGGCGGCTGCCAAGCGTGCGCCAGGTGATCCAGCCGACGCCGCGGCCGAGCGCGCGCTGCAGCATCCAGGGCAGCCGGGCGATGCCGAACGCGGCGAACATGGCCGCGAACATCGGCCAGTTGCGGGGATCGGCCAGGGACGGGCGGACGGCGGTAGAGGCATCGGACATGCCGCCATTCTACCAACCCCGCCGCGTGTCTTTCCCGGGGGGCTCCCGTATCCTTGCTGCATGCGTAAAGACCCTGTCGAATGGATCCTGCGCGGCCTGTACTCGGCCGTGCTCTACATCCTGCTGCCGATCACCGTGTACCACCTGGTGTGGCGCGGCTTCCGGGTCCGTGAATACTTCCGGCGCTGGGATGAACGCTATGCGTCCTACCCGCAGCCGACCGGCCAGCCGCGGGTCTGGCTGCACGCGGTCTCGGTGGGCGAGGTCAACGCCGCCGCGCCGCTGGTCAACGCCCTGCGCGAGCAGCGGCCGGACATCCGCTGGGTCATCACCACCATCACCCCGACCGGTTCGGAACGGGTGCGCGCGCTGTGGGGCGACGCGCTGGACCACGTCTACCTGCCGTATGACGTACCGGGCAGCGTCAACCGCTTCCTCGGCCACTTCCAGCCCAGCCTGGCCCTGATCCTGGAAACCGAACTGTGGCCGAACATGCTGTTCGGCTGCCGTGACCGCCGCATCCCGGTCTACATCCTCAACGCCCGCCTGTCGGCCCGCTCGCTGCGTGGCTACCGGGTGCTGGCCGCGCTCATCCGCCGCGCGCTGCGCACCGTCACCTGCGTGGCCGCACAGTCGGAAGATGATGCGGCGCGCTTCGTGCAGCTCGGCGCGGCGCCGGAGCAGGTACAGGCGCTGGGCAACCTGAAGTTCGACATCGCCACGCCGGACGTGCGGCCGTTCGTGGCCCAGTTCCATGCGCAGGTGCCGGCTTCGCGTCCGGTGTGGATCGCTGCCAGCACCCACGATGGCGAAGAGCAGGCGGTGATCGACCTGCATCGGCGCCTGCGCGAGCGCCATCCGGACCTGCTGCTGCTGTGGGCACCACGCCATCCCGAGCGATTCCCGAAGGTCGAGGCTCTGGCCCGCGAGCAGGGCTGGAGCGTGGCCACGCGCCGTGCGCAGCAGTGGCCGATGGCGGGCACCGAAGTGTTCGTCATCGATACGCTGGGCGAACTGATGCCGTTCTATGGCTGCGCGCAGGTCGCCTTCGTCGGCGGCAGCCTGCAGGCCATCGGCGGGCACAACCTGCTGGAACCGGCAGCGATGGGCACGGCTGCGGTGACCGGTCCGCACCTGCATAATTTCTCAGAGATCTCGCGGCGCATGCGCGAGGCCGGGGCGCTGCTGATCGGCGAGGACGTGCAGGCGGTGGGCGATCTGCTGCAGCACCTGCTGGACGACGCGCAGGCCCGCGAGGACATGGCGCGGGTCGGTTGCACGCTGGTGAGCAACGGCCGCGGGGCCCTGCAGCGCACGCTGGCGCTGGTCGCGCCGCACCTGCCGCCGCCGCGCGGCTAAGACAGGCGCACGGTGCCGTGCCGGCACTGTCGCGTTCAACAGATTCAAGCCTGCTTGACACCCGCCGCGCTGTCGTAGTCGGACCGCCATGCATCGTCGCCCCGTGGCTGCCATCACAACGCGGCACACGTTCGGCCGATTCTGATTCCGTCCCTTGGTCCGTGCTGCCAGCCTGATGTCCATCACGCTTGGATGGCATCAAGGGAGCTTGCGATGAAGGACGACAGCGGTAGCGGTCTGCGCAGCGGGCACGCGGCGTTCGACCGGTTGGGCAGCGACCACCTGCTGGTGCTGGCGCTGACCCTGCTGATCGGGGGCAGTGTGATCGCGCTGGTCAGCCATAACACCGCGGCACGCGCGGGGCCGGCCATCGTGCTGAGCCTGTTGCTGGCGGCCGTGGGCACAGCGCCGCTGCTGTTCTGCCTGCGCGAGGTCATGCGCCGCACGCCGGATGCAGCAGGGCTGCCGGCGTTGTTGCAGGGTGTGTGCGGGCAACGGATGGCGGCCGTCCTGCTGGCCCTGCTGCTGCTGGATCTGCTGGCCACCCTGGCCGGTGCCGCGCAGTCAGGGGCCCGCCACCTGTACGCCGCCGCCGGCGCGCTCGGCGCAGCGCCGCAGCGCTGGCTGCCGATATCCATGGCGGCGGCGCTGGGCCTGCTGCCGGTCGGCCTGGCGGCGATGCTGCGGCCACGTCGTGCGCTGCTGGTCGCCTGCGGGCTGCTGACCGTGAAAGTGGGCTTGGGCCTGCTGCTGGTGCTGCTGGCCGCGCGCTACGTGCATTACGGCAACTGGGTGCCGTGGATGCCGTCCTCCACCGGGGCGCATCGTTTCGGCCTGGGCGGCGTGGTGGCCGCGGCCGTGCCCCTGTTGGGGGTGTTTGCCAGCGCGGGCCTGCTGCTGGGCGTGGCACCGCGGGTGCAGCGACCCCACCGGCAGCTGACCCAGGTGGCGGGTGGTGCGGTCCTGGCGGCCATGCTGCTGCTGATGGGACTGGCGGCGCTGCAGTCGGGCCTGGTGCAGTTCGCGGCGCTCGACAGCACGCGGCCGCTGACGGTGGCCGTGCAGGCGGTCCCGCAGCTGCAGTGGATGCTGCCGCTGCTGCCGGTGGCAGGCTGGGCCGGGCTGATGGCGCTGCAGGTGGTGGTGGTGCTGCTGGCGGTGGAACTGCTGCCGGCGCTGTGGCGGCGGCCGCGTGCTGCCGCTGATCGTGACGATTGCGATCCGGGGCGGGCAACGCTGGCCTTGGGTATGGCTGCGCTGGCGATGCTGCTGGTGCCTTGGCTGCCCGAGCGCGCGGTGTTGCCGCCGGGCCTTGGCGTGTTGCCGTTGCTCGCAGTGGTGTGCCTGGGTCTGCTTCGCCCACAGGGCCAGGTGCCGCGACAGCGCACGGCGTTGATCTGCCTGTTGGCGCCGTTGGCGGCCGTGTTGTGCCTGGTGCCGCTGGCCCGGCAGATCCAGCTTTGGCAGGGGTAGGGAGGCGCAACCGCGAACGGCATCCACGCATGGCGCGGTTCCGCGCGCCAGTAGATCCACGCCACGCGTGGATGCACGCGCGCCCGCACCATGCCAGTAGATCCACGCCATGCGTGGATGCTCCCCCGGCGACCCGCACCCACAAAAAAGCCACCCTCGCGGGTGGCTTCTTCGTTCTACCGGCAGGCGACGACTCAGTTCGTGGTCGTGGCCGGGTTGCCGGCATCCTGGGTCAGCAGGCGGTTGATGTCCTGCAGTTCGGCCACGTCCAGCGCACCGAGCGACTGGCTCAGCAGCAGGCGGTTCTGCAGGAAGGTGTAGCGGGCGTTGGCGTAGTCCAGCTGCGCCGAGAACAGGATGCGCTGGTTCTGGATCACGTCCAGCACAGTGCGGGTACCCACTTCCAGGCCGACCTGCGACGCGTCATACGCGCTCTGCGCCGAGACCACTGCCAGGCGGCGGGCTTCCACTTCGCTGATGCCCTGCACCAGGGTCTGGTAGGCATTGCGGGTGTTGCGGTCCAGGGCGCGCTTCTGCTGCTCGTAGCCGTCCTGGGCGATGTCACGCTGGGCCAGCGCCTGGCGCACGCCGGACTGGGTGGCACCGCCGGAGAAGATCGGCACGCTCAGGGTCAGGCCGATGCTGTTGGTGCGTGCATCCGGGGACAGCGAACCGGAACCGACGCTGTCGCCCCAGGTCGCGCTCTTGCCCCAGCTGCCGCCCAGCGACAGGGTCGGGTAGTGGCCGCCACGGGCCGCCTGCACACCGGCTTCAGCCGCGCTGACCTTCAGTTCCTGCGCCTTCAGCGCCGGGTTCTGGCTGGTCGCCTGCTGCACCAGTTCGCTGATGTTGCCGCGGTTGGCCGGCACTTCCGGACGGAAGTCGGCCGGCAGGCCCTTCAGGTTCATCACCGGCTGGCCGGTCAGTTCGGTCAGGGCCTGATAGTTATCGGCCAGGGTGTTCTGCGCAACGATGGTGTTGGCGCGTGCCTGGTCGTACTGGGCACGTGCTTCGTGCACGTCGGTGATCGGCGCCAGGCCCACTTCCAGGCGCTTGTCGGCGAAGTCGAACTGCTTCTTCGCGGCCGCTTCATTGGTCTGTGCGGCGTTCAGCGATTCGATCGCCACCAGCACGTTGAAGTAGGCCGCCGAGCTGCGCACGATCAGGCTGTCGTTGGCCGAATCGAGGGTGAAATCCGCCGCCTTGCTCAGCTCACGCTGCGAGCGCAGGTTGTTGATCTGCGTCCAGTTGAAAAGCGTCTGGCTGCCGTCGATCGTGTAGTTGCGGCGCTTGCTGGTGACGGTGCCGGAGTTGGCATCGGCATCGGCTTCGGTGCGCGTGCGGTTCAACGAGGCGGTGCCGTTGATCTGCGGCAGCAGCGCGGCACGCGCCTGCACGGCGCCTTCCTTGTCGTACAGCCGGGTCGATTCGGCGGCCGACAGTTGCGGATCGCCATTGCGTGCCATTTCGTAGACCTGCAGCAGGTCGGCGGCATGGGCGGACAACGGCAGCAGGGCAGTGGCCAGCGCAACAGCGAGGGATCGGCGGATCATTGCGGCTTCCTTGGACTCAGAGGTGGAACTGGGGTGCCGGGGCGGCACCGCGCAGGTAATCGATATCGGTTTCAAACAGCGATTCGGTGCTGCCGTCGGCCTTGACCAGCAGGGCTTCCATCGCCGGCGAACGGCCGTGGATCACGAACAGGCGACCACCGGGACGCAGCCACGAGGCGAACTGTGACGGCACCACGTCGACCGCGCCAGTGACACAGATCACGTCGAAACGGCGCTCGGTCTGCCAGGTCAGGGCATCGGCCACTTCGACGCGGACGTTGGTGCCCAGGCCCGAAGCATCCAGGCGGGCGCGTGCAGCAGCGGCCAGCTCCGGGTCGATTTCCAGGCTCAGCACGTCGCGCGCCAGCGCGCCGATGCAGGCCGAGAGGAAGCCGCTGCCGGTGCCGATTTCAAGCACTTCGTCACCCGGCTGCAGATCCAGCGCCTGCAGGGTACGGCCCTCGATGACCGGCTTCATCATCTTCTGGCCGTTGCCGATCGGCAGTTCGACATCGGCATAGGCCAGCGCCCGGTGCGCGTCGGCGACAAAGGCCTCGCGCGGCAGGCGGGCGAGCACGTCGAGCACCTTGATGTCCAGCACGTCCCAGGGACGGATCTGCTGTTCCACCATCAGTTCGCGGGCGTGGGCGTAATCAATCGTCATGAGGTTCAAATCCAGCGCAGTGGGCCGGCCATTTTACCGGTGCCGGAGGCCGGCGGCGCGCCCAGAGCATCAGCTTTCGGGCGGCCGGGGTCGCAGTGCCGGAAGTCATCGCGACCTCCGGTTTGTTCAGTTTGGTGCTTCAGGCGCTTCCAGGCCCCCGCGGCGCATAGGCGCGCAGGAAGAAATCGACGCTGTCGGGCACGTGGTTGCAAGCATCGCACTGCCCCGGTGACAGCGGCATGCCGCACATCCGGCTCATATGCACCTCGCCCTTGATGAGGGTCAGGAACTGCTGGCCGGCCAAGCGGAAATCGCTGATCTCAAGCTCGCCGCGCGCGGTGCGCGAGCGCAGGAAATCGGCCAGCGCCTCGCAGGTGCGTTCCGGGCCGGCCTGCCAGAACAGTTCGCGCAGCCGTTCGTCGGTTTCCGGGGCCATCATCACCCGCTGGACCGAGATCGCCGCATCGGAAGTGATCATCTCGAAGAAGGCCTGGCCGATGCCCAGCAGCTGGTCGCGCAGCGGGCCTTCGGCATCGGCCACGAACAGCGCGTCCGGCAGCATCTCCATGCACTTGGACTGCACAGCTTCGGTGAAAAGCGTTTCTTTATCGCCGAAATGGCTGTAAACGGTCAGCTTCGATACACCCGCCTGGGCGGCGATGCTGTCCATGCTCACGCCGGTATAGCCCTGTTCTACGAACAGGGTCTTGGCCGCTTCGAGGATTGCCGCGCGCTTGCCGAGGTCCTTCGGACGCCCGGGACCGGCGGCCTTGGCAGCAGGCTTGGCCGATGCTTTGCGGGAAGTGGGAGAACTCATTCCCGTAATACTAGACCAACCGGTTCGATATTTATACTATACCGGCCAGTTTACTAAATTGGGGTTGGCCCTCGTGTCGGCTCCCCCGCGTTTGAACCCTGTGTTTTCAGGATGTTGACCGATGAAGAGCGTGCGCTGGCTGGGCAGTTGGGTGTGGGTGGTGGCGCTGGCCGCCTGTTCGGGGCCGGAGCAGGCGCCGCAGGCGGCGGTGCCGGTGCTGGTGGTGCATCCGGGCGAGCAGGCCGGGCAGGGTGCGGCGTCGTTCCCGGGCACCATCCGGGCCCGCCAGGAGAGCCCGCTGTCGTTCCGCGTGGGCGGCAACCTGGTCAAGCGCCACGTCGATGCCGGCCAGCGGGTGAAGAAGGGCGATGTGCTGGCCGAGCTGGACGTGGCCGACTTCGCCCTGCAGGCCCGCGCCTCGCAGGCACAGCTGGCGGCCGCCGAGGCCGACCTGGCGCGTACCCGCGATGACCTCAAGCGCTACCGGGTACTCGCCGACCAGCAGCTGGTCAGCCGCTCGCAGCTGGACCAGCAGAGTGCCGCCTTCAAGGCCGCACAGGGCCAGGCCAACGCGGCCCGCGCCAACCTCGACGTGCTGCGCAACCAGGCAGGCTATGCCCAGCTGCGCGCGCCGGCCGACGGCGTGATCGCCAGCCGCGAGGCCGAGGCCGGGCAGGTGGTGTCGGCCGGCCAGACCATCTTCAACCTGGCCGCCGATGGCGCCCGCGAAGTGCTGATCGACCTGCCCGAAGCGACCTTCCGCGACTACGCGGTGGGCCAGCCGGTACAGGTAGAACTGTGGAACCGGCCGGGCCAGCGCATGCCGGGTACGATCCGCGAGATCGCCGCTGCGGCCGATCCGCAGGCGCGCACCTACGCTACCCGCGTCAGCCTGGCTGCCGATGCGCTGGCCGATGTCGAGCTGGGCCAGAGCGCGCGGGTGTTCAGCAGCGCCGGCCGCGCCGGCACCCTGCAGCTGCCGTTGGCCGCTCTGCAGCGTGGTGCCAACGGTGCCTCCAGCGTCTGGGTGGTGGACCCGGCCAACAGCACGCTGAAGGAAGTGGCCGTCACCACCGGTGCCTATGGCAGCAACAGCGTGCCGGTGCTGTCCGGCGTCGCTGCCGGTGACTGGGTGGTGGCCGCAGGTGGCCACCTGCTGCGCGCAGGCCAGCCGGTGACCGCCGTGGACCGGCAGAACCGTCCGGTGCTGAAGCCGGCCACGCCGGCCGCCGCGCCGAAGGCCAAGGAGTAAGCCGGTGCGCCGCTTCAATCTTTCCGAGTGGGCGCTGGCCAATCGTCCGCTGGTGCTGTTCGCCATGCTCGCCTTCGCAGTGATCGGCGCGTGGTCGTACAAGCACCTTGGCCAGTCCGAGGATCCGCCGTTCACCTTCAAGGCGATGGTGATCCGCACGCAGTGGCCCGGCGCTACCGCCGAGCAGGTATCGCGGCAGGTGACCGAGCCGATCGAGAAGGCGCTGATGAACACCGGCGAATACGAGTTCATCCGCTCCTACTCGCGCCCGGGCGAATCGCAGGTGATCTTCATGGCCCGCGACAGCCTGCGTTCCAGGCAGATTCCGGACCTTTGGTACCAGGTGCGCAAGCGCGTGGGCGACATCCGCGCGACGCTGCCGCGCGAGATCGTCGGCCCGTTCTACAACGATGAGTTCGGCGATACCTACGGCAACATCTACGCGCTCACCGGCAAGGGCTTCGACTATGCGGTGATGCGTGACTACGCCGACCGCATCCAGCTGGAACTGCAGCGCGTGCCCGATGTCGGCAAGATCGACCTGGTCGGCCTGCAGGATGAGAAGGTGTGGATCGAGCTGTCCAACACCCGCCTGGCCACGCTGGGCCTGTCGATGCAGCAGGTGCAGCAGGCGCTGGCCGACCAGAACGCGATTGCCGGCACCAGCTTCTTCGAAACGCCGACCGACCGCGTGCAGCTGCGCGTGACCGGCCAGTTCGACAGCATCGAGGCGATCCGCCAGTTCCCGGTGCGTGCCGGTGAGCGCACCGTGCACCTGGGCGACATCGCCGAGGTCAAGCGCGGCTTCGCCGATCCGGCCTCGCCGAAGATGCGCTTCATGGGCGAAGAGGCCATCGGCCTGGCCGTGGCGATGAAGGACGGCGGCGACATCCTCAAGCTGGGTGCGAACCTGGATGCGGAGTTCGAGCGCCTGCAGAAGACCCTGCCGACCGGCATGCAGCTGCGCAAGGTCTCCGACCAGCCGCAGGCGGTGGAAGAATCCGTCGGCGAGTTCGTGCAGGTGCTGACCGAGGCGGTGGTGATCGTGCTGCTGGTCAGCTTCTTCTCGCTGGGCCTGCGTACCGGCCTGGTGGTGGGCGTGACCATTCCGCTGGTCCTGGCGATGACCTTCTTCGTCATGCACTACTTCGGCATCGGCCTGCACAAGATCTCGCTGGGCGCGCTGGTGCTGGCGCTGGGTCTGCTGGTGGACGATGCGATCATCGCGGTGGAGATGATGGCCACCAAGATGGAGCAGGGCTACGACCGCCTGCGTGCGGCCAGCTTCGCCTGGGAATCAACGGCATTCCCGATGCTGACCGGTACGCTGATCACCGCGGCCGGCTTCCTGCCGATCGCCACCGCTGCGTCGAGCACCGGTGAGTACACGCGTTCGCTGTTCCAGGTGGTGACCATCGCGCTGGTGGTGTCCTGGATTGCGGCGGTGCTGTTCATCCCGTACCTGGGCGACAAGATGCTGCCGGACCTGTTCAATCCGCAGCCGCCGAAGCCGGGCAGCCTGTCCGCGCGCTGGCTGGCCCGGCGCCGGCAGTGGGCCGACCGCTTCCCGGCGCTGGCCAACCTGATTGCCCCGGCGCAGCACGGCCATGACCACGACCCGTACCAGCGGCCGTTCTACCAGCGCTTCCGCCGCTTCCTGGATGCCTGCCTGCGCCATCGCTGGTGGGTGATCGCCGCGACCATCGGCCTGTTCGTGTTCTCGCTGATGATGTTCCGCTTCGTGCCGCAGCAGTTCTTCCCCGATTCGACCCGACCGGAACTCATGGTCGACATCGAACTGGCCGAGGGCGCCTCGCTGCGCTCGACCCAGGCCCAGGCCGAGAAGCTGGAAAAGCTGCTGCACGGGCGCGGGGACATCGCCAACTACGTGTCCTACGTGGGCACCGGTTCGCCGCGTTTCTATCTGCCGCTGGACCAGCAGCTGCCGGCGACCAACTTCGCCCAGTTCGTGGTGCTGGCCAAGGACACCCACGCCCGCGAAACCGTGCGCACCTGGCTGATGAAGGACGTCATTCCGCAGTTCCCCGATGTGCAGATGCGCGTGACCCGCCTGGAAAACGGCCCGCCGGTGGGCTACCCGGTGCAGATGCGCGTGTCCGGCGAGCACATCGAGCAGGTGCAGGCCATCGCGCGCCAGGTCGAGGCCAAGGTGCGCGAGAACCCGCACGTCATCAACGTCAACCTGGACTGGAGCGAACCGAGCAAGGTGGTGCGCCTGGTGATCGACCAGGAACGTGCGCGCGCGCTGGGCGTGAGCAGTGCGCAGGTCAGCCAGTTCCTGGCCAGTTCGCTGGCCGGGCAGTCGGTGAGCGTGTACCGCGAAGGCAACCGCCAGATCGAGATGCTGCTGCGCGGCCCGGCCGACGAGCGTGACCAGCTGGAGCTGTTGTCCAGCCTGGCCATGCCCACCGCCAACGGCGGCAGCATCACGCTGTCGCAGGTGGCGACGATGGAATACGGCTTTGAGGACGGAATCATCTGGCACCGCAACCGCCTGCCGACGGTGACCGTGCGTGCCGACATCGGCGATGGCATGCAGCCGCTGGACGTGGTGCAGCAGCTCCTGCCGACGCTGGATGGCATCCGCGCGCAGCTGCCCAGCGGTTACCTGCTGGAAACCGGCGGCACGGTGGAGGATTCGGCACGCGGCCAGGATTCGATCAAGGCCGGCATGCCACTGTTCCTGATCGTGGTGGCGACCCTGCTGATGCTGCAGCTGCGCAGCTTCTCGCGGGCGGCGATGGTGCTGGTGACCGCGCCGCTGGGCATCATCGGTGCCACCCTGTTCCTGCTGCTGTTCCGGGCGCCGTTCGGCTTTGTGGCGCTGCTGGGCACCATCGCGCTGGCCGGCATGATCATGCGCAACTCGGTGATCCTGATCGACCAGATCCAGCAGGACATCGATGCGGGGCATGACCGGTGGCATTCGATCATCGACGCCACGGTACGGCGTTTCCGCCCGATCGTGCTGACCGCGCTCGCCGCCGTGCTGGCGATGATCCCGCTGTCGCGCAGCGCGTTCTACGGCTCAATGGCGATCTCGATCATGGGTGGCCTGATCGTCGGCACCGTGCTGACCCTGGTGTTCCTGCCGGCGCTGTACGCGTCGTGGTTCCGGGTCAAGCCGGACGAATCCGGGGCATAACGCCCCGGATTCTACGGCCACCGCCTCTGGTAGGTGCCAACCTTGGTTGGCACTGCGGCTTGCATCCACGCATGGCCCGGATTGATCTGCTCGCGGGATCTGCTTTATGTAGAGCCGAGCCATGCTCGGCTGCTCTTCGCGCGATGATGGGATGAGTCAAGCATGGCTCGACTCTACAAAGGCATCCACGCATGGCGTGGATCTACCGCCACGCATGGCCCGGATTGATCTGTTCGCGGGATCTGTTTTATATAGAGCCGAGCCATGCTCGGCTGCTCTTCGCGCGATGATGGGATGAGTCGAGCATGGCTCGACTCTACAGAAGCATCCACGCATGGCGTGGATCTACCGCCACGCATGGCCCGGATTGATCTGCTCGCGGGATCTGCTTTATGTAGAGCCGAGCCATGCTCGGCTGCTCTTCGCGCGATGATGGGATGAGTCGAGCATGGCTCGACTCTACAGAAGCATCCACGCAGGGCGTGGATCTACCGCCACGCATGGCCCGGATTGATCTGCGGAGTACGACGAGATGAGCGCGGTCAACGCCAAGGCGGCGTTCTTCTTCCTCAAGGAAGCCGGCCGCCACTTCAACGACGGTGGCCGCATCTGCACCCTGGTCACCTCACTGCTGGGTGCCTACACGCCGTTCTATTCCAGCTACGCCGGCACCAAGGCGCCGGTGGAGCACTTCACCCGCGCGGCGTCGAAGGAGTTTGGCGAGCGCGGCATCTCGATGACCGCGATCGGCCCCGGTCCGATGGACACGCCGTTCTTCTACCCGGCAGAGAGTGTCGACGCGCAGGCGTACCACAAGACCGCGGCGGCGCTGTCCGCATTCACCCGCACCGGCCTGACCGATATCGCCGATATCGTGCCGTGGATCCGCTTCCTGGTGACCGATGGCTGGTGGATGACCGGGCAGACGATTCTGGTCAATGGTGGGTACACCACCAAGTAAGGCAGCCATGCATGGCGTGGCTGCCCGCTACCTGTAGCGTCGAGCCATGCTCGACGGCTGTTGAATGAGACGGGCATGGCTCGGCTCTACAGGCGTTGCCCGATGGGTCAGCGCAGCTTGGCCAGCACCGCGTCGGTGGCTGCAGCGGTGCTCACGGCCTGGCCCTTGGCGGCCAGGTCGGCGGTGAACACCCCATCGTCCAGCACCGCGTGCACGGCGGCTTCCACCGCAGCGGCTTCGGGGTCCAGGCCCAGCGAATGGCGCAGCAGCATCGCCGCGCTGAAGATCGTCGCGTAGGGATTGGCGATGCCCTTGCCGGCAATGTCCGGTGCCGAACCATGGATCGGTTCGTAGATGCCGACCGCACCCGGCTCGCCCAGCGAAGCCGACGGCAACAGGCCCAGTGAACCGGCCAGCATCGAGGCTTCATCGGTGAGGATGTCGCCGAACATGTTCTCGGTGACGATCACGTCGTACTCGCGCGGCTTGGCCAGCAGGTGCATGGCCATCGAATCGACCAGCTGGTGTTCCAGCGCCACGTCCGGGAATTCCTCGCGGCCGATGCGCGCGGCCACGTCACGCCACAGGCGCGAGGTCTCCAGCACGTTGGCCTTGTCCACCGAGGTGACCTTGCCGCGGCGCTGCTGGGCCAGGCGGAAGGCGCTGCGCAGCACGCGCTCGATCTCGGCCACGGTATAGCGGCACAGGTCGCTGGCACTGTCGGCGTCGCGGGTCTTGTCGCCGAAGTAGATGCCGCCGGTCAGCTCGCGCACCACCACGAAGTCCACGCCCTGCAGCAGCTCGGCCTTGATCGGCGAGGCGTGCAGTGCGGCTTCATGGGTGCGCACCGGGCGCAGGTTGGCGTACAGGCCCAGCGCCTTGCGGATCGCGAGCAGGCCCTGTTCCGGCCGCACCTTGGCATTCGGATCGGACCACTTCGGGCCACCCACGGCGCCCAGCAGCACCGCGTTGGCGGCCTGGCAGGCGGTGAGGGTGGCGGCCGGCAGCGGCTCGCCATGGCGGTCGATGGCGATGCCACCGATGTCGTGCTCGCTGAAGGTGAAGCTGTGGTTGAAGCGTTCGGCGACGACCTTCAGGACGGCAACCGCGGCGGCGGCGACTTCCGGGCCGATGCCATCACCGGGCAGGACAACAATTTCAGCGTGCATGCTCACTCTCGTAACGTTCGATTTCAGGGACACGGCCCAACAGATACCCCAACTGGTCGACACCTTCCAGCAGGCAGGTCTGCGAGAAGCCATCCAGCGGGAAAGAATAGACGCGGCCGTCGGGGGTGCGCAGCTCCCGCGCGGCCACGTCGATGGTCAGCTCGTCGTCCGGGCGCTGCATCAGCGCCTGCACGTCGGCTTCGTCCAGCACGATCGGCAGCAGGCCGTTCTTCAGCGAGTTACCGCGGAAGATGTCGGCGATCTCGCTGCTGACGATGGCACGCAGGCCCAGGTCGGTCAGCGCCCACGGCGCATGTTCGCGCGAGGAACCGCAGCCGAAGTTGCGGCCCGCGAGCAGGATGCTGCGGCCGGCGTTGTGCGGCTGGTTGAAGGCGAAGTCGGCCACCGGCGAACCGTCGGCCTGCCAGCGCCAGTCATTGAATGCATTGCGGCCCAGGCCGGCGCGTTCGGTGGTGGACAGGAACCGCGCCGGAATGATCTGGTCGGTGTCGATGTTGGTCTGCGCCAGCACCACGCTGGACGAGGTCAGGGTACGGAAACCTGCCATCACGCCACCTCCTGTGCGAACAGCTCGCGGGTGTCGGCCACCTGGCCCTTCACCGCTGCCCACGCCGCGCTCATCGGCGAGGCCAGCAGGGTGCGCGAACCGGGGCCCTGGCGGCCCTCGAAGTTGCGGTTGCTGGTGCTCACCGCCAGCTGGCCGGGGGCGACCAGGTCACCGTTCATGGCGATGCACATCGAGCAGCCCGGCTCCCGCCATTCGGCACCGGCGGCACGCACGATCTCGTGGATGCCTTCGGCCTCGGCCTGGCGCTTGACGATTTCCGAGCCCGGCACCACCAGCATGCGCACGCCGTCGGCGACGTGGCGGCCACGCAGCACCTGCGCCACTTCGCGCATGTCGCTCAGGCGGCCATTGGTGCACGAGCCGACGAACACCACGTCGACCGGGGTGCCGGCCAGCGCCTTGCCGGCCTGGAAGTGCATGTAGTCCAGGCCCTTCTGCGCGGCGGCATCGTTGGCGGCCGGAATCGGCGCGTCCACGGCGATGGCGGTGCCCGGGTGCGTGCCCCAAGTCAGGGTCGGGCGGATGTCGGCGGCGTCGATGCGCACTTCGCTGTCGAAGCGTGCGCCTTCATCGCTGCGCAGTTGCTGCCAGCGCGCCACGGCGGCGTCGAAGTCGGCGCCCTTGGGGCCGCGCGGGGTATTGGCCACGAAGTCGAAGGTGACCTTGTCAGGGGCGACCATCCCGGCACGCGCGCCTGCTTCGATCGACATGTTGCACAGGGTCATGCGCTGTTCCATGTCCATCGCTTCGATGGTGCTGCCACGGAACTCGATGACGTGGCCGGTGCCACCGTTGACGCCGATCACACCGATGATGTGCAGGACCACGTCCTTGGCACCGACGCCCGGCGCCAGCGGGCCGTCGACGGTGATGGCAAAGGTCCTGGCCTTGCGCTGCAGCAGGCACTGCGTGGCCAGCACGTGGCCGACTTCGCTGGTGCCGATGCCGAAGGCCAGCGAACCGAATGCACCGTGGGTGGAGGTGTGGCTGTCACCGCAGACGATGGTCATGCCGGGCTGGGTGAAGCCCTGCTCCGGGGCGATGACGTGGACGATGCCGCGGTTGTCCGAGGCCATGTCGAACAGCTCGATGCCGTACTCGGCGCAGTTGCGCGCCAGGGTGGCGACCTGCGCTTCGGAGGCGGCGCTGGCGTAGGGCAGCTTGCCGTCGGCACCGGCCGGCAGGGTCGGGGTGGAGTGGTCCATCGTCGCCTTGGTGCGATCCGGGCGGCGCGGCGCCAGGCCGCGCGAACGCAGCTCGGTGAAGGCCTGCGGCGAGGTGACCTCGTGGATCAGGTGCAGGTCGATGTACAGCACGGCGGGCGCGCTGTCGGATTCGGGAACCACCACGTGGGCGTCCCACAGTTTGTCGTACAGGGTGCGGGGTGCGGAAGTCATGCGTATGCCTGGCAGAAGTACGAAGGAGCGAACATCAATAAAGAAAGTGGAATGGTCAAGTCAGCGACGGCGGGCGAGCACGCGCAGGCGCACGTAGTCGGCCAGCGGCTGGCCGGCTGCGTCACGCGGCAGGTCGTCCAGCAGGGCCACGGCGGCCTCGCGCACGGTGGCGCGGGCGGCCGCTGGCAGATCGTCCAGCAGCGGCGCGGCGAACACCCGCAGCCAGCCGGCTACGCCGGTCGGCAGCGCGGTGGGGCGCGGCGTGGTTTCGATCAGCTGCACCTGGAAGCCATGCTGGCGCAGGCGGTCGGCGTAGGCATCGGCGGTGGGGAAGTACCACTGGAACGCGCTGGCGCCGTGGCCATGGGCCACGCGTGCGGCCTGCACCGCGGCGATGATCGTGGCCACGTTGCCATGGCCGCCGAACTCGGCGACGAAACGGCCACCGGGTCGCAGCGCACGGCGCACGCCCTCCAGCACGCGGTCCGGGTTGCCCATCCAGTGCAGCGCGGCATTGCTGAACACCGCATCGAACTCGGCGTTGAAGGTCAGCGCGTGGCCATCCATCACCTGCGCATCGACGCCGCGCGCGCGGGCGGCATTGACGAGTTCCGGCGAGGCGTCCACGCCGTGGATGCGTGCGCCGCTCAGTGCCAGTTCGGTGCTGAGTACGCCATCGCCACAGCCCAGGTCGAGGATGCGTTCACCGGTGCGCGGGTCGAGCAGGCGCGACACCGCACCGCCGAGCAGCGGCACGAAGCCGGCATCGATCGCATAGTCTTGGGCGTTCCACTGCTGGCCGGCGGCCATGGTGGCGGTGTCGAAGGCGCTCATGTCAGTTTCCTCAGGCGGTGGCGGCGGTCGGGGTTTCGGTGTTGCTGGCGGCGGCCTGGCGCTGGCGCAGCAGGCGGTTGGCCACGTCCAGCCAGGCCAGCGCGGAGGCTTCGATGATGTCCTTGCTGGTGCCGGTGCCGTCGTACTCCACGCCTTCGTGGCGCACGCTCAGATTGGCCTCGCCGCGCGCGTCGGCACCGATGCCGACGCTGTGCACCTGGTAGCTGTCCAGCTGCAGCTGCACGCCGGTGGCCGAGGAGAGTGCGCCGAACAGGGCATCGACCGGGCCATCGCCCTGCGCGGTTTCGGCCACGCGCTTGCCTTCCGGATCGGACAGTTCGACCAGCGCATTGGCGCGGCTGCCGACGTCGCTGATGGTCATCGAGGCCAGGCGGTAGCCTTGGTTGTCGCCGCCGCCCTGCATCAAGGTCTGCAGGTCGGCGTCGGTGACCACGCGCTGCTGCTCGCACATCGCCTTGAACTGTTCGAAGACCAGCTTCAGTTCGTCTTCTTCCAGCCAGAAGCCCAGCGCACGCAGGCGAGATTCGACCGCGGCGCGGCCGCTGTGGCGGCCCAGCACCATCTGCGAATCTTCCCAGCCCACGTCTTCCGGACGCATGATTTCGTAGGTGCCGCGGTGGCGCAGCATGCCGTGCTGGTGAATGCCCGATTCATGGGCGAACGCATTGGCGCCGACGATGGCCTTGTTGCGCTGGACCGGCATGCCGACCAAGCGCTGCAGCAGCTGCGAGGTGCCGACGATGCGCGGGGTGTTGATCGCAGTGTCCTGCTCGTAGAAGGCCTGGCGCACCTTCAGCACCATGGCGATTTCTTCCAGCGAGCAGTTGCCGGCGCGTTCGCCGATGCCGTTGATGGTGCACTCGACCTGGCGCGCGCCACCTTCGACGGCGGCCAGCGAGTTGGCCACGGCCAGGCCCAGGTCGTTGTGGCAGTGCGCGCTGAAGACCACGTTGGCCGCGTTCGGAACATCGGCCACGCCGGCGATGACCTGCTGGAACATCGCGCGGATTTCTTCCGGCGTGGTGAAGCCCACGGTGTCGGGCAGGTTGACGGTGGTCGCGCCGGCGGCGATCGCCACGCGGGACACTTCGATCAGGTAGTCCAGCTCGGTGCGGGTGGCATCCTCGGCCGAGAACTCCACGTCGTCGACGTAGGTGCGGGCCAGGGTGACGTGCTTGCGTACCGACTCCAGTACCTGCTCGCGGGTCATGCGCAGCTTGTGCTCGCGGTGCAGCGGGCTGGTCGACAGGAACAGGTGCAGGCGCGGGCTGGCCGCTGCTTCCAGGGCGCGTGCCGAGGTTTCGATATCGGCCTGCAGGCAGCGCGACAGCACCGCCAGGGTCAGGCTCGGGCGGCGCAGCTCACGGCCGATCAGGGCCATCGCTTCGCGGTCGGACTGCGAGCTGGCCGGGAAGCCGGTCTCGATGACGTCCACGCCCAGTTCGTCCAGCGCACGCGCCATCACCAGCTTCTGCGGCGGGCTCATGCTGCAGCCGGGGGACTGCTCGCCGTCCCGCAGGGTGGTGTCGAAGATGCGGATGCGCGGGGTGGTAATTCGTTCGATGGTGGTCACAGGGAAATCTCCTCGACAGCGGGCGCGGCGGCTTGCAGGTTGGAAGGGGAAGAGGTGGGGGAGGCGGGGGCGCTGGCCTTGCTGGGCGAGCGCGGGGTTTCAGTGCGGCGCCGGCGCGGTTTGCGCGGCGGCCGGGGACGGATGTCGGTCAGCAGGCCGGCCAGCACGCCGGCATCGATGTTGCCGCCGGACACCACCGCGCATTTGCGGCGGCCAGCCACGCGGCGGCCGGCGGCCAGGGCCAGTGCACCGGCGCCCTCGGCGATGATGTGTTCTTCCAGCGCCAGGCGGACCAGGGTCTCGCGCAGCTCGGCTTCGCGCACGATCACCACGTCGTCCAGCAGCGAGGCGCACAGGCGGCGGGTCAGGTAGCCGGGCACCTTCACCCGCACGCCGTCGGCCAGCGACGGCACCGGTGCGATCTCGTTGACGTCACCGTGGATCGCGCGGGCCATCGAATCGACGCCCTCGACCTGTGCACCGATGATGCGCACGCCCTGCGATTTCAGTGCCAGCGCCACGCCGGAGGCCAGGCCGCCGCCGCCGATCGGCACGATCACCACGTCTGGCGCATGCGGCGCCAGTTCGATGCCGACCGTGCCCTGGCCGGCGATCACGTCGGCATCGTCGAAGGCGGACAGGAAGCGGTAGCCATGGCGCTGCGCCAGTTCGACGGCGAAGGCGAAGGCCTCGTCGTAGCTGTTGCCGTGCTGCCGCACCGTGGCGCCCCAGTGGGCGACACCGGCGATCTTGGTCGCCGGCGCGCCATGCGGCATCACGGTGATGGCCGGTACGTCCAGACGGTAGGCGGCCCAGGCCACGCCCTGGGCGTGGTTGCCGGCCGAAGCGCAGATCACCGGCCGGGTGTCGCCGCGTTCGCGGCCGGCCAGCAGCGCGTTCAATGCGCCGCGCACCTTGTAGGAACCGGTGCGCTGCAGGTTTTCCAGCTTCAGCCAGGTGCCGAAGCGTTCGGCATGGTGCAGCGGGGTAGGCGGCAGGAAGCGGCGCAGGCGGGCCTGCGCAGCCAGTACGTCGGCGACGCTTACGTCGCCGACATCGCTTTCCTTGCTGGCATCAGCGGCCGGCATGGGCCACCAGCGGATTGCCGGACTGCGCCGGGTGCGGGCACGGGCGACGAAGAAGACGCCTCCGTGCCGGCACCGTGGTCGCTACGGTACGGGTATTCATCATGCAGCTCCTTCCACGGGCGTCAGCTGTACCGACACACAGTCGTAGATCTTTTCCATCTGCCGGCACAGGGTCTCCGGCGGCCGCTGGCCATCGACCACCAGCTGCAGGTGCCAGCGTCCGTCATCGGTGGCCACCGGCGCGCCGCTGATCGCGCGCGGGGCGAAGCCGCGGCGTTCGGCCATGCCGATCACACGCAGCAGCGCGCCTTCGGCCGGGTGCAGCACCAAGTCAAGCCGGTATTGCATTGGGGGTCTCCTGGCGGGCGTGGGCGGGGTTGCTTTCCAGCATGGTGCTGTTGGCGGTGTTGGGCGGCACCAGCGGCCACACGTTGGCGCGTGCATCGATGGCCACGTGCAGCAGGGCCGGGCCCGGCTCGGCCAGCAGCGCGGCCAGCCCACCCTCGACGTCGTCGCGGTTGTCGATGCGGGTAGCGGCGATGCCGAACACCTTGGCGAGGGCCACGAAGTCGGGGTTGTCGGACAGGTCGATCTCGCTGTAGCGCTCGGAAAAGAACAGCTCCTGCCACTGCCGCACCATGCCCAGCGAACTGTTGTCCAGCAGCACGATCTTCACCGGCAGCCGGCAACGCGCGATGGTGGTCAGCTCCTGCACGTTCATCATGAAGCTGCCATCACCGGACACCAGCACCACGGTGCGGTCGGGGCAGGCGAACTGCGCGCCCATCGCCGCCGGCAGGCCGAAGCCCATGGTGCCCAGCGCGCCACTGGTCAGGTGGTTGCGCGGGTGGTTGAAGCGGCAGTGCTGGGCCACCCACATCTGGTGCTGGCCGACATCGCAGGCGATGACCGTGTCGGCCGGCGCCACTTCGCTCAGCCGCTTCAGCAGCGCCGGGGCGTAGATGTGCTGGCCCGGTGCGTCGTAGCGGGCGGCGAAGCGGTCGCGGTGCTGGGCACAGCGCTTGCGCCATGCGTCCTGGTGGGCCTGGGGGGAGGGGAAGGCCGCACGCAGGGCGCGGATGGCATGGCTGACATTGCCCGGCACCGCGACATCGGCGCTGCGCAGCTTGGAGATCTCGTAGGCGTCGGCGTCGATGTGGACCACGCGGGCGAACGGAGCGAACTCGGCCAGCTTGCCGGTGGCACGGTCATCGAAGCGCGCACCCAGCACCAGCAGCAGGTCGCTTTCCTGCACCGCCATGTTCGCGGCGCGGGTGCCGTGCATGCCCAGCATGCCCAGCGACTGCGGGTGCTGCGGGGGCAGCGCACCCAGGCCACGCAGGGTCATCACGGTGGGGATGGCGCTGGCCTCGGCGAAGTCGCGCAGGTCCTGCACGGCCTCGCCCAGGGCAATGCCACCACCGGCGTAGATCACCGGCTTCTCGGCCGCTGCCAGTGCAGCGATGGCCTCGGCGATGGCCGCATCGGCGGCGGCCGCCGGCGGTTCCACGCGGGACGGCACGTGCACCGGCAGGTGGCTGGCATCGGCCAGCTGCACGTCCTTGGGCAGGTCGATCAGCACCGGGCCGGGGCGGCCCTCGCGGGCGATGCGGAAGGCGTCGGCGACCACGCGCGGCAGGTCATCGACGCTGCGCACCAGCCAGCTGTGCTTGACGATGGGCAGGGTCAGGCCGAACACATCCAGTTCCTGGAAGGCGTCGGTACCCAGCAGCGGTGTGCCGACCTGGCCGGTGATGCAGACCATCGGCACCGAATCCAGCATCGCATCGGCGATGCCGGTGACCAGGTTCGACGCGCCGGGGCCGGAGGTGGCCACGCAGACGCCGACCTGGCCGCTGGCGCGGGCGAAGCCATTGGCCGCCAGCGCCGCACCCTGCTCGTGGCGCACCAGGATGTGCTTCAGCGACGAATCCACCAGCGCGTCGTAGAACGGCATGATGGTGCCGCCGGGATAGCCGAACAGCGTACGGACGCCCTCGGCCTCCAGCGCCTGGGTCAGCCAGCGCGCGCCGTTGGGCGGCGCGCTGCGGTGTGTGGGAGAGTTCATGGGGGAACCTTGCAAAGCGGGTGGGGGAGGCTGCGTGGTTACGCAGCCTGTCCTTGCAACCAGACCATCTTGGCGCGCAGTTCCTTGCCCACCTTCTCGATCGGGTGCTCCAGGTCGGCCTGCTTGTACTTCTTGTAGTTCGGCAGGCCCGCTTCGTACTCGGCCACCCAGTTCTTGGTGAAGGTGCCGTCCTGGATGTCCTTCAGCACTTCCTTCATGCGCTCCTTGGTGCCGGCGTCGATCACGCGCGGGCCGCTGACGTAGTCGCCGTACTGGGCGGTCTCGGAGACGAATTCCAGCATGCGCGAGATGCCGCCTTCGTAGAACAGGTCGACGATCAGCTTCAGTTCGTGCAGCACTTCGTAGTAGGCGATTTCCGGCTGGTAGCCGGCTTCCACCAGCGTCTCGAAGCCGGCCTGCACCAGCGCCGAGGCGCCGCCGCACAGCACTGCCTGCTCACCGAACAGATCGGTTTCGGTTTCTTCCTTGAAGGTGGTCTGGATCAGGTTGGCGCGGGCGCCGCCCAGACCGGCCGCGTAGGCCTTGGCATGCTGTTCGGCCTTGCCGCTGACATCCTGGTGGATGGCCCAGATGCACGGCACGCCGCGGCCGATTTCGTATTCGCGACGGACCAGCGCGCCCGGGCCCTTCGGCGCGACCAGCACCACGTCCAGGTCGGCGCGCGGCTCGATCATGCCGTAATGCACGTTCAGGCCGTGGGCGAACAGCAGGCAGGCACCCTGTTTCATGTTTGGCGCCAGCACCTCGTTGTACAGCTTCTTCTGCACCATGTCCGGGGTCAGCACGGCGACCAGGTCGGCGTACTTCACGGCGTCAGCCGGGGCCACCACGTTGAAGCCGTCGGCCTGGGCCTTGGCTTCGGTCGGGCCGCCCGGGCGCAGGCCTACCACCACGTCGAAACCGGATTCGCGCAGGTTCAGTGCGTGGGCGCGGCCCTGGCTGCCGTAGCCGATGACGGCGATCTTGGTCTGGGGCAGATCGTTGGTGCTCATGGGGAGGTTCCTTGCGGTGGGAAGAAAAAAGACGGCCGGCAGTCGAAGCGACGTACCGGCCGGTCAGGGGAAAACGGTGGGGGAGGCGCCGCGCATCGCACGGGCGCAGCCACCACGAGGCTTCGTGGTGTGGCAGGTCCGGGTTTGGCAGTGGGCGGTGGTCATGGTGGTTGCGTCTGAAACCAGGTCTTGAAATGAAAAAACCCGCACCGGGGCGGGTGCGGGTTTTTGTCGAGTTCGGGTGTGTCTGTTGCTTACACGCTGGCTCGTCCCGCACCTGTTGGCTGGGTAATAAGTACGAGCACGAGAATCGAACGCAGCGAGGCGGCGCCGGTGTCGGCGGCTTCAACGTGGGTTCGCAGTGGCGTGGTGTGGTGCAACATGTGATCGAGAGAAACATGTGCGATTCGGCAGTGTCAACCCTGGCAACGGATATTTTTTTGGTTTCCCCTGCATCCGGCGCAATCGCTTGTGGCACAAGGATGGTTGCGGTTGAAAGTGTTTCGGTGAACCGTAATTCACTCTTTTCAGCGTGTTTTTTGCGCGGAAATGAGGGGCTTTTACCGCTGCGCTCGCCGGGCACGGCCCGGCGCTACCGGATCTCGTGCAGGTAGCGCCGGGCCATGCCGGGCGGATTGCCAGCGCCTTCCATGACCTCTGCCCGATGCCGCGTGAAGGCCACAGCGGCGAAGATCGGGGCACCACCCTTTCCCCGGAACCCGACCGTGTCCCGACGCCTTGCCCGTTCCCTGCTGGCCGCTGCCGTGCTGGCCGCGATTCCTGCGCTGTCCTTCGCCGCCGACCGCATCACCGGCCACACCTTCGCCACCCGCTCGGAGGTGATCGCCCCGCATGCCATGGCCGCCACCTCGCAGCCGCTCGCCACCCAGGTCGCGCTGGACGTGATGAAGGCCGGCGGTTCGGCGGTCGACGCCGCCATCGCCGCCAACGCCACCCTCGGCCTGATGGAGCCGACCGGCAACGGCGTGGGCGGCGACCTGTTCGCCATCGTCTGGGACCCCAAGACCCAGAAGCTGTACGGCTACAACGGCTCGGGCCGCTCGCCGAAGTCGCTGACCCTGGCCGAGTTCCAGCGGCGCGGCTTGAAGGACATCCCGGCCACCGGCCCGCTGCCGGTCTCGGTGCCCGGCGCGGTTGATGGTTGGTTCGCCCTGCACGAGCGCTTCGGCCGCAAGTCGATGGCCGACAACCTTGCCCCGGCCATCCGCTACGCCCGCGAGGGCCATCCGGTAGCCGAGGTGATCGCCTATTACTGGGACCGCTCGGTGCCCAAGCTCTCGCAGTACCCCGGCTTCAAGAAACAGTTCACGATCAACGGCCACGCCCCGCGCAAGGGCGAGATGTGGAAGAACCCGAACCTGGCCAGCACCCTGCAGCAGATCGCCGACGGCGGCCGCGATGCCTTCTACAAGGGCGCCATCGCCCACACCATCGGCGACTACTTCAAGGCCAACGGCGGCTACCTGAGCTACCAGGACATGGCCGACCACCACGGCGAGTGGGTCGAGCCCGTCAGCAGCAACTATCGCGGTTTTGACGTGTGGGAATTGCCGCCGAACAGCCAGGGCATCGCCGCGCTGCAGATCCTCAACGTGCTGGAAGGCTACGATTTCTCGAAGATCCCGTTCGGCTCGCCTGAACACGTGCACCTGTTCGTCGAAGCCAAGAAGCTGGCCTTTGCCGACCGCGCGCGCTTCTACGCCGACATGGCCTTCCAGCCGGCCCCGGTGCAGAAGCTGATTTCCAAGGACTACGCCGCGCAGCGCCGGGCGCTGATCTCGATGGACAAGGCACTGAAGGAAGTGCAGCCGGGTACGCCCAAGCAGCTGGAGGAGGGCGACACGATCTACATGACCGTGGCCGACGCCGACGGCATGATGGTGTCGCTGATCCAGTCCAACTACCGCGGCATGGGCAGCGGCATGGCTCCTCCGGGCCTGGGCTTCATCCTGCAGGATCGCGGCGAGATGTTCGTGCTGCAGAAGAACCATCCCAATGGCTACGCACCGGGCAAGCGCCCGTTCCAGACCATCATCCCGGGCTTCATCACCAAGGACGGCAAGCCGTACGCCAGCTTCGGCGTGATGGGCGGCGCGATGCAGCCGCAGGGCCACGCGCAGATCGTGATGAATCTGGTCGACTTCGGCATGAACCTGCAGGAAGCCGGTGATGCACCGCGCATCCAGCACGAGGGCTCGACCGAACCGACCGGCCAGGCGACGGCGATGAGCGATGGCGGTGAAGTGAATCTGGAAACCGGCTTCCCGTACGAGACGGTGCGCGCGCTGATGCGCAAGGGGCACCGCATCGTGTTCGCCGACGGCCCGTATGGTGGCTACCAGGCGATCATGCGTGACCCGGACACAGGCGTGTATTACGGCGCGTCGGAGAGCCGCAAGGATGGGCAGGCGGCGGGGTACTGAGTTTCCCGGCCGACGGGCTGAGCCCCCTCTGCGGTGGTGGCAGTGATACGGGGCTTGGCCGGGCGGGTGGCTTGTCTGGGGGGCGCTGCAAGTACGTCCATGTAAGCTCGGTCGCCGCTTGCTCGTGTGCGCTGTCCTGCGCACACGGCAAGACCGGGGTTGGGCGTCCTGCCCAACCCGCCCGAGGCATGCCTCGGGCCCATGCGGCTCACGCCCCCAGCCAACCCACCCGCCCGGCCAGGGACAGTTTCCGTGGCCATCACCGCAGGAAAAGAAAAAAGAAGAGCAAGAGCAACGGCAACAGCAACAGCAACAGCCGCGCGCTTTGGGTGGGGTCGGATCCGTTTTCCGCAGGAAAACGGATCCGACCCCTTCTTGTTTTCCGACACACCTCATCCACGCATGGCGTGGATTTACTGCCGTCACCGGGAAATTGTCGGAGGCGGGGAGGGGACCGCTGGCGGGACCGTCCACGGCATGGATGCCGTGGCCGAGCCTACAGGGACGTACTTGCGGCGTGTCCCGGCAGCGGTCCCCTCCCCGCCAAACCAGCAGCAACCCAGAGCTGCTTCTGCAGTTGCAATTGCCGTTGCATTGAGCAGGTGCAGGGCTGCAAGCCCTGCAAAAACACCCTCAACCCTGATCCTGCGCCCGCGCCGCCTCCGCCTGCGTCTCCTCCTGCGCCGCCATCTCCCGCGCAATCCACGCATCGATCATGTGCCGCTGCCGCAGCGCCTGCCGGCGCTCCCGCGTGTACTCCTCATCCAGTACCCGGTACAGCGACACCATCACCAGCACCATCAGCAGCGCGAACGGAAGCGCCGAGATCGTGATCATCCCCTGCAGCGCATCCAGGCCGCCGGCCAGCAGCAGCGCACCGGCAATCAGCGCGATGCCCACGCCCCAGGCCAGCTTGCGCTTCAGCGGCGGATCGCCCGCTTCGTCGGTCGACATGCTGGCCAGCACCAGCACCGCCGAATCGGCCGAGGTCACGAAGAAAATCATCAGCAGCACCAGCGCGATGCACGACAGCAGCAAGGGCATCGGCATGCTGTCGAACAGGGTGAACAGCACCGTCTCGTAGCCATTGCCCAGCGCCTGCACCAGATCGGCGTGGCCGAAGATCTGCGACCAGATGGCCGTGCCGCCGAACACCGAGAACCAGAAGAAGCCCAGCAGCGTCGGTGCCAGCACCACGCCCACCACGAACTCGCGCACGCTGCGGCCGCGCGAGATGCGGGCGATGAACGAACCCACGAACGGTGCCCAGGAAATCCACCACGCCCAGTAGAAGATCGTCCAGTCGGCCACCCACGTGCTCGACGAGAACGGCGACATGCGCAGGCTCATCGTCACCAGCTGGTTGAGGTAGGAGCCCAGCGTGGTGGTGAAGGTGTTGAAGATCGCGCCGGTCGGACCGAGCACCAGCACCAGCGCCAGCAGCAGCGCTGCCAGTGCCAGGTTGAAGTTGGACAGCCACTTGATTCCCTTGTCCACGCCGCTCAGCGTGGACGCCATGTACAGCACGAAGGCCACTGCGATGATGGTCAGCTGCAGTGGCACGCCGGCATGCAGGCCGAAAATGCGCTCTACGCCGGCGCCGATCTGGATGGTGCCGAAGCCCAGCGTGGTGGCGACACCGATCGCGGTGGCGACCACGGCCGCGACGTTGACCACCGTGCCGATCCAGCCGCGATGATGACGACCGATGATCGGCTGCAGCATGTCACTGACCAGGCCGCGGCCATTGCGGTTGAACTGGAACCACGCCATCGCCAGGCCGATCAGTGCATAGATCGCCCACGGATGCAGTCCCCAGTGGAAGAACACGTAGCGCATGGCGGCGCGTGCGGCGTCCATGCTCTGCGGTTCAATCCCTTCTGGTGGCTTGCTGAAATGCGAGATGGGTTCGGCCGCGCCCCAGAACACGAGGCCGATGCCCATGCCGGCAGCGAACAGCATCGACATCCAGCTGGCACGCGAGAATTCGGGTTCGGCGTCTTCTCCACCAATGCGCAGGTTGCCGAAACGGCCGAACGCCAGGTACATCAGGAACACCAGCGCGAGGAACACGACCAGCAGGTAGAGCCAGCCGATGCCGCGGATGAGTTCGCCGAGGATGCTCTGCACGACGCTGTTGAAGGGGCCAGGTGCGATACCGGCAAGCAGCACCAGCAGCAGGACCAGTGCGATGGAAACGCGAAACACCATGAAGGAGCTTCTCCGATCAAGGATTGAGGAGAGCGAGCCTGAGCTTGCAGCGAGGGCCGCGCATGCGGCACTGCATCACGTTACTGAACGGAATGTCATCGTTCCGTTAACGATGAGCGCTCTGTGCTCTAATGCGCGGCAAGAAGCGGGGGTACCGCGGCCTGGTGGTCGCGGTTGAGATAGTCCCTTGGAACCTGATCCGGCTCATACCGGCGTAGGGAAGCTTTGCAATGCTGCCGTGCCCGGAGTCCGCCCAAGGACCGTCCGGGGGCGGTGCGCAGTGCGCCGCCGCTTCGTCCCTGACCTTTCCTGGACGATGCCCGATGAACGCACAGCTCTCCGCCCTGCAGCAGCAGGCCCAGCAACTCTCCGCCTCGGTGACCCAGCCGATTCCCGGTTCGCGCAAGATCCATGTGCCGGGCTCGCGCCCCGACCTGCGCGTGCCCATGCGCGAAATCGTGCTGTCCCGCACACCCGCGTTGTTCGGCGGCGGTGAGAACGCGCCGGTCACGGTGTACGACACCTCCGGCCCCTACACCGATCCGGGGGTGCGGATCGATCTCTCCGCAGGCCTGCCGGCGCTGCGCCGCGGCTGGGTTGAGGAGCGGGGCGACACCGAACAGCTCGACGGCCTGAGCTCAGCGTTCGGTCGCGACCGCGAACACGATGCGAAGCTCGACCCCGTGCGTTTTCCCGCGCGCGGCCTGCCACGGCGCGCGCGTGTCGGTGCCAACGTTACCCAGATGCATTACGCACGGCGCGGCATCATCACCCCGGAAATGGAGTTCGTCGCCATCCGCGAGAACCAGCGGCTCGAAGCGATCCGCGATGCGGCGCTGCTCCAGCAGCATCCGGGGCAGTCGTTCGGCGCCGCCATCCAGAGCATGGTCACCTCCGAATTCGTGCGCGATGAAATCGCCCGCGGGCGCGCGGTGCTGCCCAACAACATCAACCATCCGGAAAGCGAGCCGATGATCATCGGCCGCAATTTCCTCACCAAGATCAATGCCAACATCGGCAACAGCGCGGTGTCCTCGGGCATCGCCGAGGAAGTGGAGAAGCTGGTGTGGGCCATCCGCTGGGGCGGCGACACGGTGATGGACCTGTCCACCGGCAAGCACATCCACGAAACGCGCGAGTGGATCATCCGCAATTCGCCGGTGGCGATCGGCACCGTGCCGATCTACCAGGCGCTGGAGAAGGTCGACGGCCGCGCCGAAGCGCTGACCTGGGAAATCTTCCGCGACACGCTGATCGAACAGGCCGAGCAGGGCGTGGACTATTTCACGATCCATGCAGGCGTGCTGCTGCGCTACGTGCCGCTCACCGCCAAGCGGGTAACCGGCATCGTCAGCCGCGGCGGCTCGATCATGGCGAAGTGGTGTCTGGCGCACCGCAAGGAAAATTTCCTCTATACCCATTTCGAAGACATCTGCAACATCATGAAGGCCTACGACGTGACCTTCTCGCTGGGCGATGGACTGCGCCCGGGCTGCATCGCCGATGCCAACGACGCGGCGCAGTTCGGTGAGCTGGAAACGCTGGGCGAACTCACCAGGATCGCCTGGAAGCACGACGTGCAGACGATGATCGAAGGCCCCGGCCATGTGCCGATGCAGCTGATCAAGGAAAACATGGACAAGCAGCTGCACGAGTGCGGCGAAGCGCCGTTCTACACGCTCGGGCCGCTGACCACCGACATCGCACCGGGCTACGACCACATCACCAGTGCCATCGGTGCGGCGATGATCGGTTGGTTCGGTACGGCGATGCTCTGCTACGTCACGCCGAAGGAACACCTGGGCCTGCCCAACCGCCAGGACGTGCGCGACGGCATCATGGCCTACCGCATCGCCGCGCATGCGGCAGACCTGGCCAAGGGCCATCCGGGTGCACAGGTGCGCGATAATGCACTGAGCAAGGCGCGCTTCGAGTTCCGCTGGGAAGACCAGTTCCACCTCGGCCTGGATCCGGAAAAAGCCAAGGCGTTCCATGACGAGACGTTGCCGAAGGATGCGCACAAGCAGGCGCACTTCTGTTCGATGTGCGGTCCGAACTTCTGCTCGATGAAGATCACCCAGGATGTGCGTGACCATGCCGAAGCGGGGTGGCAGCGGTAACGACCGTCCGTCGGTCGGCAACGGTAGGGCCGGGCCATGCCCGGCCAGCGCAGCGGTCTGTGGCAACCGCTGGGCATGGCCCGGCGCTACCACCACGCATCCACGCCGCACCGGCTATCCTCGCGCCATCACCCAGGGGAAGGACGCCATGCCCGTTGCCATCACCACCCGCTGGCTGGCCATCGCCCGCCGTCATCCATCGGCCTGGCTGCTGGGCGCACAGCTGGTCGCGGTGATGTTGTATCCGGCACTGGATGACACCGCAGGCGGGCGCGCCGCGTTGGGTGTGTTCGGCATGGCGGTGCTGGGGCTTGCGCTGTGGGTGGTGCAGCGCAGCCCGCTGGGAACGTGGCTGGCGCTGCTGCTGGCCATTCCGTCGGTGGTGTTTTCCATTGCCGCGGCACTGCTGGACCGACCCGCGCTCGGAGCCACGGCGCAGCTGCTGGAAAGCCTGCTGTATTTCTATACGGCAGGTGCGCTGATCGCCTACATGCTGCAGGACCATAAGGTCACCCGCGATGAACTGTTTGCCGTTGGTGCTACGTTCACGTTGCTCGCGTGGGGATTCGCGTTCGCATTCGCGGTCTGCCAGCAGTGGTATCCGGGCAGTTTCCAGGGCAGTGGACAGGGTCCACAGCGCACCTGGATGGAGCTGCTTTATCTGAGCTTCAGCTTGCTGTCCGGGGTGGGGCTCAGCGACGTGGTTCCGCTGCATCCACAGGCGCGCGCATTGGTCATGCTGGAGCAGTTTTCCGGCGTTATGTACGTCGCTCTGGTGGTTTCGCGGCTGGTCGGATTGACCATGATCCGGCGTCTCTGAAAATGAACCCCAGATAAAAATTTCGCGCCCAAAGGGGCGCGAATGATGTTGCTGCTTATGTAAATGCGTCGGCGAGAGAGAGCCTGATGTCGACCACGCATAGGCGAGGTAACTTGCATAGGCTAATATTCTCGCGCTTCGTTTTTTTTGCGGTATGCGCCGATGCTTTTTGCGGAATCTGGCTTCTCGCTGTGCCTCGGACGGAATCGTGTCGATTGGCAGTTGCCTCCGTGGCCCGTTTCAGACCTTTAGCAACACATGACCAGCGAAACCCAGCCGCCTGAAGCCGACCGCATAAGGATCGGCGATTGCACCGTGACGTTGTCCTCGCGCGAGGTTGACGTCGTGGGTGCGCGTCGCCCGCGCCGGCTCACGCCGAAAGCGCTGGGCGTGCTGCGCGTGCTGCTGCGGCAACCGGGTCGCGTGGTCACCCGCGAAGAACTGTTCGCCGAAGTGTGGCCGGATACGCTGCCGACCAATGATGTGCTGACCCAGGCCGTGACGCAGTTGCGCAAGGCGTTCAGCACCGACCAGGACAACGGCCAGACCTACATCGAAACCATCGCCAAGACCGGCTATCGGTTGCTGGTGCCGGTGCAGGTGCTGTCAGATGCCGCGCCTGAGGGTGCGGAGGATGCAGCATCTCCCGAAGCACTCGCCGCTGATGAATCCGTGGCAGCGCCGCAACCGGCAGCGAACGCGGCGGCGCGCCGTCGCTGGCGTTACTGGCGTCGTCGCCTGCTGCTGGCGCTGGGCGTGGCGATGCTGCTCGCGTTGCTGGTGTTGACGGGGTTGCTGGTGCGGCGTCCGTCGCCGGTGAGCTCGCCGGTGGATGCGGCGGTGGAAGATGGCACCCGCGTGATCGGCAGCCCCGAACGCCCGTATCGCCTGATCACCGCGACCGCCGGATTCGAGACCTATCCCACGTTGTCGCCGGACGGTTCGCAGGTTGCCTATGAAGGCGCGAACGAGGACGGCAAGGGCGGGAACGCAATCAAGGTGCAGACCTCCGGCAATGCACCGGCACGCCAGTTGGTGTCGCCGCCAGAAGGCGCCAACGATCGTTTCCCGAGCTGGTCACCGGATGGCCGAGAGATCGCCTTTGCACGCTTTGGTGCCAACGGCAGCTGCCAGGTGCTGGTGGCCAGTGCCACCGGCGGCGCACTGCGCCAGGCCACGCGCTGCGATGGCACCGAACTGTTGAGCTTCGACTGGACGCCGGATGGTCGTGGCCTGGTGTTTGGCAGCATGGTCGGCCGCTTCGCCCATCGCGGCATCCGTGTGCTGGATCTGCCCACCGGGCAGTGGCGGGCGATCGACTACGCGGTGGATGAGGACGATTTCGACTATGCGCCGCGCTATTCGCCCGATGGCCAGTGGCTGGTGTTCGTGCGCAATCCTCAGCTGGGCGATCTGTGGCGCGTGCCGGCCACGGGCGGCACGCCCGAGCAGCTGACCAATGAATCGGCCGAGCTGCGTGGCTGGGCCTGGCTCGGCGATGGCCGCACCATCGTGTTCGGCCGCCGCGTCGACAGCGAAGCCCGTCTGTACTACCTGGACGTGGCACGGCGCACCCTGCGTGACGCCGGCCTGGATGATGCGCAGTGGCCGGCGGTGTCGCGCCGCGGCGACATGCTGGCCTTCGTGCACCGGCGCGCCCAGTTCGGCGTGTTCAGGATGTCGGCGGCCGGTGCCAGCGAGCGCCTGTTCGCCTCCAGTGGTCGTGACGCCCAGCCGATGCTGGCCCCCGATGGCCACCAGCTGGTCTTCAGTTCCGACCGATCCGGCAGCTTCGCGCTGTGGTGGGCCGACCTGCAGCGGCCCGATTCGTTGCGGCCGATCGAGGGGCTGCGACCGGAAGGTCGGCAGGCGCCGGACTGGTCCGAGGACAGTCGGCGGGTGCTGGTGGTCGGGCGCGACGAGCACGGTGAGGCCGTGGTCTACGAGATCGCACCGCGCGATGAGCAGCTGCAGCGGCTGCCGGTACCGGTCCAGCAGCCCCTGCAGGTGCTGTACGGTGCGACGCCGGACCAGCTGCTGGTGCTGGAGCGCGATGCTGACCAGCGCACGCGCTTGAGCCTGTTCGACCGTAGCAGTGAGCCCTGGAAGCGCTTGGCCAGCGTGGAGGGCGTGTCGCAGGCGCGCTTTGATCGCAGTGCCGGGCGTATTGTATTCACCCGCTTGGCCGCCAGTGGCCTGTGGACAATCGATGCGGCGTTGGATGCAGCCAGCGTACGGCAGATCAGCCAGGACCGGCCCAGCCGCTGGCGCTACCGGACGTGGACCTTGGCCGGGCAGGGTGGCATCGACTACCTGGGCACCAGCAATGCCTGCGCTACTACCCTGGTGCGCATGCGGGGTGCGGAGGAGGAGCCGGAGCCTGAGCGCTGCCTGGACGCCGAACGGCTGAGTGCCAGCAATGGCTTGAGCGCCAGCGCCGATGGAAACGATCTGTACCTTGCCTTGGCGGTCAGTGACGGTGCCGACATTGGCGTGATGCACCTCCCGAAGCATACGCCGATGCTGTTTCCTGCCTTCAGCAAGTGGTTGATATTCAAGCAAAACGGGCCTTCGTAACTTTTTCGTGGCGTCATCGTCGCGAATTCGTGGCGATCTCGTCAGACTTTCCTGACGCGGAAGCACCTGATTGGGCAAAACGGAGTCCTGTACTTGGCAAATCCGTGGTGCCCACATGCGTCAACTCTCTCTGGCCGATCGCGGCCAAACCGTGTTCCTCGACAAGGCCGTCGACGATGCAGCCCCGACCTGTCTGGGTGTTGCCCGCCTGGGCAGCCTGCAGACCGCCGGCATCAACTTCACCGTGTGGATGCAGGTGCGCGGCACCTCCTGGGTGGAAGCCAAGGAAGGCCGGTTCCGGCTGCGCCAGGGTGAGTGGATCGCGTTCGAGAAAGAATCACGCCCGCTCGTACAGGCCGGCCGCAATGGCCTGTGCGTCGGCCTGAGCCTGAACCCCGAGGCGCTGCGGGTGCTGGCTGAGATGGCCGATTGCGGCCTGTACGCCGGCCGTGGCCGGATGAGCCGCAGCGACGCCCGTATCGGCCTGCGCCTATGGCGTGAGGCGCTTGCCAATGGCCTGCCGGCGCCGTCGCTGCGTCCACTGCTGCTGCACCTCGCCGGCCTGCAGCGCACCCTGGCCGACAACGTGCAACGCTGCCCCGGTCGCTCGCGCAGCCGCAAGCGCCAGGTGTTCGGCCGCATGCAGCGCGCCCGCCTGTACCTGGAAGGCAACAGCCACCGCGTGGTGCGCATCGGCGAGCTCGCCGAGCTGACCAACTTCTCCAGCTGGTATCTCTCCAAGACCTTCCAGAGCCTGTACGAGGAAAGCCCGCAGTCGCTGTCGGCGCGCCTGCGGCTGGAGCGTGCGGCGGATCTGCTGCGCGACACCGACATGATGGTCGGTGAAGTGGCCGCGGCCAGTGGCTTCGACAACTGCTGCAGCTTCGCCCGTGCCTTCCGTGCGCGCTATGGCACCTCCGCTTCGCGTTTTCGTGAAAACGGCGCGAAGCTTCCGCCACAATCGGCAAAGTCTCCGGGTGTGTCGCGCAAATACAGCGCTGCAACGCAATCGTAACGTGCTGGGGTGTTTTAACACGCTGCTAACACGTACCTTGGAGAGATTGATGAACTTCCGTAATCCCGCAGTGCGGCTCGGCCTCCTGCCGGCCGGCATTGCGCTGGCGCTGACGCCTGCGTTTGCTTCCGCTCAGGAAGCGGCCTCTGGCACCACCGACCTCGATCGTATTTCGGTCACCGGTTCGCGCATCCGCGGCGCCGCCATGGAGACCCAGCAGCCGATCCTGACGATGACCCGTGAAAGCCTGGAAAAGCAGGGCTTCTCGAGCGTCGCTGACGTGCTGAACAACATGACTTCGGCTGGTTCGCCGGCCATTTCGCGTTCGGAGTCCCTGGCTTCGGGCGAGAACGTCGGCGGCTACTACGTCGACATCCGCAACCTGGGCGCACAGCGCACCCTGGTGCTGATGAACGGCAAGCGCCTGGGCGCCACCACTGCCGGTTACCAGGATCTGAGCCAGATCCCGATGTCGGCCGTTGAGCGCATTGAGATCCTGAAGGACGGCGCGTCCTCGATCTACGGTTCGGACGCCATTGCCGGCGTCGTGAACGTGATCACCCGCAAGAACTTCGACGGCGGCGAAGCCAACGTCTACGTCGGCCAGTACGGCAAGGGCGACGGCAGCACCGAGCAGTACTCGATGACCCTGGGTGCCCGTGGTGAGCGCGGCAGCCTGACCCTGTCGGCCGAGTACTCCAACGAAGATCCGGTGTGGGCAAAGGACCGCTGGTTCAGCCGCGACGGTTCGCGTGGTCCGAACTCGACTTCGGCCCAGTGGAGCCCGATCAGCCAGAACAGCACCTGGTGCAACCCGGTTGTCTACGACTGTGCGAAGAGCCCGGTCTGGCAGACGCTCAATGCAGGTGGCAATCCGAACAACCCGGCCGATTACCACACCCTGACCCAGGATGAGTACTCGAACGCCAACCAGCAGATGACCCTGCTGACCGGCGTCAAGCGCAAGTCGGTCTACGTCAACGGCACCTACGACTTCACCGATTCGATCAGCCTGAACACCGACCTGCTCTACAACGAGCGTCAGACGTTCCAGCAGATCGCCGGCTACCCGTACCAGTCGCAGTCCTTCGACACCCCGCTGTCGGCTGACAGCGCCTTCAACCCGGTTGGCCAGAACGTCGACTTCCGTCGCCGTCTGTGGGAAGTGCCGCGCACCACCGAAAGCCAGCTGAAGACCCTGCGCTTCGCGCCGACCGTCAGCGGCTTCTTCGACGTCGCTGGCAAGACCTTCGATTGGGACGTCGGTGCCCTGTGGAACCGCAACGAGTCGATCAAGACCAACCGCGGTGACATGAGCCTGATCGCCGCCAACCAGGCGCTCGGTTCGTCCTTCATCAACGCCAACGGCGTGGCACAGTGCGGTACCGCTGCCGACCCGATCGCGCTGGGTGACTGCCGCCCGTGGAACCCGCTGCTGCCGTACGGCGTTGACGGCCAGGGTTCGCTGGCGAACCAGGAGCTGCAGGACTTCCTGTTCCCGACCTTCACCACCCGTGGCGTCACCAAGACCACTAGCTTCACCGCCAACCTGGCCGGTTCCATCGTGACCCTGCCGGCCGGTGATCTGGGCTTCGCGATGGGCGTCGAGCACCGCAAGGAAGAAGGCACCTTCGTGCCGGACGCCTTCGCGCAGTCGGGCCAGTCCACCGGCCTGGGCCAGAAGCCGACCCGCGGCGAATACGATCTGAACGAGGTCTACCTCGAACTGAACGTGCCGCTGCTCGCTGACGTGGCCTTCGCCAAGGAACTGACCCTGAACGTTGCCAGCCGTTATTCGGACTACAGCAACTTCGGTGGCACCACCAACAGCAAGTTCGGTCTGACCTGGCGTCCGATCGAAGGCCTGCTGGTCCGCGCGACCCGCGCTGAAGGCTTCCGCGCCCCGACCATCGACAATCTGTACGGTGGCCTGAGCTCGAGCTTCGAGTCCTACGTCGATCCGTGCGGCGTTGGCGCCCCGGGCAGCGTCGCAGGCAACGCAGCCTGCCTCGCCGCAGGTGCACCGGCCAACTACGTGCAGCTGGGCCAGGGCAACGTCCCGTGCTCGACCCTGCCGTGCCAGTCGCCGGACCAGTTCATCTCGGGTGCCAACCCGAACCTGAAGCCGGAAACCTCCAAGAGCACCACCGCCGGTATCGTGTGGAGCCCGCAGTGGGTGCAGGGCCTGGACATCTCGCTGGATTGGTACAAGTACCAGATCAGCGACATGATCATCGCCGACAGCGTCGACCGCATCCTGCGCGACTGCTACGTGCTGGGTAACTCCTCGCGTTGCGACAGCGTCGTGCGCGGCGACGATGGCCACATCACCGCCATCACCTACGGCACCGCCAACCTCGGCAAGATGGAAACCGAAGGTTACGACCTGGGCGTCAAGTACCGTCTGCCGGAACTGGCCATCGGTCAGTTCTCGATCGACTGGCAGACCAGCTACACCGCCAAGTACGACGAAGAAGGCCAGAACAGCGCTGGTGACACCATCACCATCGGTCGCGTCAGCGAGCCGGGCCTGTTCCGCGTCCGTTCGAACCTGGGCGTGAACTGGCAGTACGGTGATTTCGGTGTCAACTGGACCGCGCGTTACTACTCGGGCATGAAGGAAAACTGCATCAGCCTGGCTGATGGCTGGTGCGATGCCCCGAACCACTACTCCAACGGCGAAACCGATCCGCTGCGTCACACCGGTTCGAACACCTTCCACGACCTGCAGGTCAGCTACAAGGCTCCGTGGGATGCCACCATCGCCCTGGGCGCCAACAACGTGTTCGATCACCGTGGTCCGCTGATGTACTCGGCCCCGAACTCGGCGTTCGCCTACTACGGTGGCTTCGACGTGGGTCGCTTCCTGTACATGAAGTACACCCAGCGCTTCTGATCCATCGAAGCGTCGCAACACGCAACACAGGAGGGCGGACCGCAAGGTCCGCCCTCTTTCTTTGCGCGGCGCCTGCCGCGTGGCGGTCGCCCATAAAAAAAGGCAGGCCTCGCGGCCTGCCACTCGTTCCTTGCCGGCGCCGTGTGGCTCAGGCCTCGGTCGGTACCAGCCCCATCAGGCTGTTGGCATGCTCACGCCACTGCGGCAGCTTGTTCAGCACGCCGGCACGCTGCAGGTAGTCCTCGTCCACCGGGTCGCCGTTGACCAGCGCCAGCGCCACATGCACTGCACCGGTCACCCAGAAGCTGCGCGTGTTGGCGCGCTGCGGTTGGAGGTGGAAGGCCACCGCTTCAATGATCGGCATCGGCAGGCCCCACAGACCCAGCAGGTAGGCGCCGGCCTCGGCATGGCCGGGGCGCGGATCGTCGGCCAGCGCCGGTTCGCTGCGCTCGTTGCGCACGCCCGGCAGCAGCAGGCCGATATCGGCCAGCAGGGCGGCGGTCGCACCCAGCTCGGCGCTGGATTCGGGCAGCAGACGCGCGGCCACGCGCGAAGCCATCAGCGCACGCTGCTGCAGCGAATTGCGTTCTGCACCGGATAGCGTGGGTGCGGAGAACACCTCGCTGGCCAGCACCAGGTCACGCAACGTGGCCAGGCCCAGGCGGGTCACCGCGGTGCGCAGGTCGGCAATCGTGCGGCCCTGGCTGAAGAACGCCGAATTGGACAGTTGCAGCACCTTGGCCGCGATCGCCGGATCGGCGGCCACCAGCTTGGCCACGTCGGCACTGTCGGTGTCGTCATCATGTTCCAGCGCCTGGGTCAGGCTCAGGTACAGGTGCGGCGGCGAGGGCAGCTTCTCGATACGGCCGATGGCATCGCGCAGGCGCGGGCTGTCCAGCACCTCGCGCAGCTCTTCCAGGCTGGTCAGCGCTTCCAGCAGCACTTCCGGCGCCAGCGGCAGCGGCAGGAAGCGGTGGGCCACGCCGATCAGGCGCGCCGGCGGCGGCCGGTTGCCATGCTCGGCATCAACCAGCGCGATACGGATGGTTTCGGGCCGCAGCGTGCGGATCTGACCCAGCAACGTGGTTGCATTGAGGTCAGGCAGCTGCGGGCAGACGATCACCGCATCCACGCCCTGCGCAGCCACCGCGGACATCGCAGTGTGGCCATCGACGGCGGTCAGCGGCTGCCATTCTTCCCCAAGATCGGCAATGAACTCGCTCAGCTCAGCCGGCAGGCTGGCTGAATCCCCAACTAGCAGAATACGCACGACACATTCCCCTGGCTGTCTCGACGGCGCGCGTCGACGACGTGTGAAGTGACGCAATTTACCTAATACGGCGCCAACAGTGATGGGCCGCAGTGTTGAAACGTGACCGGCATCGCTCCGGCGCATGGCACCGGAGCGATCCTGTTCAGACTCAGGCCTTGCTGTCGAGGTGGCGCTGGTGCGCCTCGATCAGGATCTGCTTGGCCTCGGCCGCGCCACCCCAACCGTCCAGCTTGACCCACTTGCCCTTTTCCAGGTCCTTGTAGTGCTCGAAGAAGTGGCCGATGCGCTCCAGCCAGTGGCTGGACACCTGGGCGATGTCTTCGACGTGGGCGTAGCCGCTGAAGATCTTCGAGACCGGCACGGCCAGGATCTTCTCGTCGCTGCCAGCCTCATCGCTCATCTTCAGCACGCCGACCGGACGGCAGCGCACGACCGAACCCGGCACCAGCGGCAGCGGCAGCACCACCAGCACGTCGGCCGGGTCGCCATCGCCACACAGGGTACTCGGCACGTAGCCGTAGTTGCACGGGTAGCGCATCGGGGTCGAGAGGATGCGGTCGACGAAGATCGCGCCGGTTTCCTTGTCCACTTCGTACTTGACCGGCTCCGAGTCCTTCGGGATCTCGATGATGACGTTGATTTCTTCCGGCGGGTTCTTGCCGGGCGAGACGAGTTCCAGACCCATGGTGTGCTCCAGGTGGGGGATGTAGACGGATAGCTGACTATTTTATGCCTTTGCCGGGCGCTGTGCAGGGTAGGGCGGGGCCGACCTTCGTAGTGGCCGCCGGAGGAGGCCCTGGAGCGGGGTTTCCCGATGGGGGCGGAGCGTGCAGCGGCGCAGGCTGGAGCCTCATTCCCGAGGAGCACCGCCATGACCTGGATACGCTGCTGTGGCCTTGCCGTACTGCTGTCCGTCGCCCCGCCGGCGGTGGCCGGCAGCCATGTCGACCTGGTCGATTTCCCCACCAGTGAAGCGAACTGGGACCGCTTCTACGACCTGGAAGCCTCATTGATGCATGGGTTTGACCGTATCTGTGCCGACACGATCTGCGAGGGCGACTACAGCAATTACAGGGTGATGCAGGTGCGCTGCGCCGTGCAGCGGCTGGCTGGGGTAGTGACCGGATGCGCCTGGGTGATCGCCGCCAGCGAGCTGCGCGTGCAGCCCGTTACCGGCGAGGTGCAGGTGGACAACGGCCGCTGGGTCTGTCCGGTCGATCTGCTGCCCGGGGTGCCGGTGGAGCAGTTCTATGCGGCGCTGTCAGGCCCGGACGGGGTGGAGGCGTCCTTCCCTGGCCTGGGCCGGGGTCTGTTCGACGGTCTGCTGGGGTGTCTGCAGGGCTCTGGCAACCAGGGGAGGCAGGGATGATGCGCGCGCCACGAATGATGATGGGTCTGCTTCTGAGCCTGGCCAGCCTGCCTGCCCTCGCCGCTGATCGCTATGTCGATGCGCGCCTCTACCCGGACCCGGCCAGTGGATGGGAGCGCTTCCGCAGCGTCGAGCGCGCGCTGGTGGCCGGCTTCGATGACGTCTGCGGCGACACCTTCTGCGAAGGCGAGTATTACAACCTGCAGGCCATGCGCCTGCGCTGCGCGGTGGAGCGGGCCAGTGGCCAGGTGGCCGGTTGCACCTGGACCTTTGCCGGCAGCAACAGCTCGGTGCTGGACGACGGACACATCGATGTCGATCTGCGCAGCTATGCCTGCGCGTTGCCGCTGGCAAAGGGTACACCGCTGGAGAGCCTGCTGCAGGCGCTGGAAGCCGTGCCTCCACGGAACTCCATTGATGTGCCGTTGCCCGGCACCTCGACCAGCGTCTACGACGGGCTGACCGAGTGCCTGTAGCCCAAAGGATTCAGATCGCCGCGGTGGCCTGCACGGCGTCCTGGTGCAGCGCTTCGTTCAGCTCATCCACCACCGTCGTCCAGGCAGCGTCCGCCTGCAGCGATTCGGCAAGGAACTGACGCTGCGCATCGCTCCAGAACGGGGCGTCGGCCACCTCCACCCCGGTGTCGAGCTGGTGGCTGCTGATGAAGCTGGCGATCGCCTCGGGGCTCTCTTCGAGGCCCAGCTGCAGGAACAGGTTGGTCATGCTCGGTTCGGTGGTGATCATTGCGACAGCCTGGCAAAGGAAAGGTAAGCTGCATTATCTATGTCTTCCGTCGTCCCGTGATGAACACCCCAGACGCATGCGGTCGCAACCGCAGCGCCCTTCTGAAAGCCGCAACGCGGGCCAGCCACGACGCGCTGGACAAGCGCATCATGGCCGAAGGCATTTTTGCTGACCGCGCCCGCTTCGGTAGTTTCCTGAAAGTGCAGTACCGCTTGCATTGCAGTGTTGATGCGCTCTACGGCATGCCGACGCTCATGGCTCTGTTGCCCGATCTGCCAGAGCGCCGCCGGCTGCAGCAGGTCTGCTCCGACCTCCAGGATCTGGGCGTGGATCTGCCTGCGCAGGACCCCGATGCCCGGCTGCCCGGTGCATCGCTGCCGGAAGCATTGGGCTGGATGTACGTGGTGGAAGGGTCCAGTCTCGGGGCCGCCGTGCTCTACCGGATGGCCGCCGCGCTGGGGCTGGACCATCAGTTCGGAGCCCGTCACCTGGCCGGGCACCCTGGCGGGGTGGCGGCGCACTGGCGCCGCTTTACCACGGCGCTGGATGCAGTAGCGCTGACACCTGCGCAGATCGAGCAGATGATCGACGCCGCCAACATCGCTTTCCGTAGCGTCCACGCCCACGTCGAGAAGGAATTCGCTCGCTGAACGGCCCTGTAGCGCCGGGCCCACGCTGGGCCGCCCGGCGTGCTCTACGCGTGGCTGGCGTCGCTGGCTTTCATCTCCAACCCGCACAGCACCTATGACGGGTGGGATACGCCCATTTACGTGTACTGGGGAATTGCCGTGGTGGTGATCGTCGCCCTGCGGTTGCGGAACCCCAGGCCGTAGAGTCGAG
>NZ_VYKI01000010.1:0-23293 GCF_008710035.1 Stenotrophomonas cyclobalanopsidis
GTCATCATCTGTGCGCTGATGCGCAAGCTCATACACCTGGTCTGGGGAGTACTGAAAAGCGGCCGACCGTTTGAGCCTGAAGTCGTCCTTGCCTAGGCAAGGACAACACGGTATCTACAGCAACCGGCGCAGGCCATGCCCTGCAGGCCTACCGTGCCGGCGACCGCCAGCACGCGTTGATGACCCCGCAGGCAAAGGACCTGAGCGACCAGGACATCGCCGACCTGGCCGCGTACTTCGGCAGCCGGCCGAGCCAGCTGCGGGACCTGCACGGGGTGAAATGACCGCGCCATTCCGGTGGGTGCGGACCGTTGGTCCGCCCTGACGGCAGGTACGCGGCGCCACCCATGTAGAGCCGAGCCCACGCTCGGCTGCTTTTCGTCCGGTCCGCGATGAGCCGAGCACGGGCTCGGCTCTACAGCAACCGGCGCAGGCAGCGCCGATCAACGGCCGACGATCAGCCTTCCAGCTCTTCCCAGCGCGCGTACGCCGCATCCAGCTCGGCCTGGACCTTGGCCAGCTGCTGGGTGTGCGCAGTCACTTCGGCGCTGCTGCGGGTGTAGAACGACGGGTCGTTCATCGCCGCGGTCAGCCCTTCCACGTCGCCTTCCAGCTTCTCGATGGTCTTGGGCAGCTGTTCCAGCTCGCGCGCTTCCTTGTAGGCCAGCTTGCGCTTGGGCGCGGCCGGAGCCGCCGCAGCAGCAGCGGCCGGTGCAGCAGCAGCCGGCTTGGCCACTGGCGCCGCCGCAGGCGGGGCCACGCTGGCTGCATAGCGCTGCCAGTCGGTGTAGCCACCCACGTATTCGCCGATCACGCCGTCGCCTTCCATCACCAGCGTGGAGGTGACCACGTTGTCGATGAAGTCACGATCGTGGCTGACCAGCAGCAACGTTCCGGTGTAGTCGCCCAGCAGCTCTTCCAGAAGCTCCAGGGTTTCCACGTCGAGGTCGTTGGTCGGTTCGTCCATCACCAGCAGGTTGGACGGCTGCGCGAACAGCTTGGCCAGCAGCAGGCGGTTGCGCTCACCACCGGACAGGCGGGTGATCGGCGCGCGCGCGCGTTCGGGGGTGAACATGAAATCCTGCAGGTAGGCATGCACGTGCTTGCGCTTGCCGTTGAACTCGAGGAAATCGCGGCCTTCGGCCACGTTCTCGATCGCGCTCCAATCCTCGCGCAGCACCGCACGGTACTGGTCGAAATAGGCGATCTGCAGGTTGGTACCGGCGTTGACCTCGCCCTTGGCCGGCTGCAGTTCGCCCAGCAGCAGCTTCAGCAGCGTGGTCTTGCCGCTGCCGTTGGGGCCGATCAGGCCGATGCGGTCGCCACGCAGGATGGTGGTGGTGAAGTCGCGGACCATGGTGCGCTCGCCGAAGGCGAACGAAACGTCCTTGACGTCGATGACCTTCTTGCCGGAGCTGACGCCCTGCGCGGCTTCCATCTTGACGTTGCCGCTGAGTTCGCGGCGCTCGGAACGCTCGTTGCGCATCGCCTTCAAGCGGCGCACGCGGCCTTCGTCGCGGGTGCGGCGGGCCTTGATGCCCTGGCGGATCCACACTTCTTCCTGCGCCAGCAGCTTGTCGAAGCGGGCGTTTTCCTGCGCCTGTGCGTTAAGGCGTTCTTCGCGGCGGCGCTCGTAGTTGGCCCAGTCGCCCGGCCAGCTGGTGACCTGGCCGCGGTCGATCTCGACGATGCGGGTGGCCAGCGCGCGCAGGAAGCGGCGGTCATGGGTGACGAACACCACGCTGCCGCTCCAGCCCTTGAGGAAGGCTTCCAGCCAGTCGATGGCTTCGATGTCGAGGTGGTTGGTCGGTTCGTCCAGCAGCAGCACATCCGGGCTGGACACCAGTGCGCGGGCCAGCAGCACGCGGCGCTTCATGCCGCCGGACAGGCGGCCGAACTCCGCCTCGCCGTCCAGGTCGAGCTTGGTCAGGGTTTCGCTGACGCGCTGGTCCAGGCCCCAGCCGTTGGCGGCATCGATCTTGGCCTGGACGTTGCCCAGGGCTTCACCGTCGAAGACCTCGGCATGGCTGAGATGGTGAAACTCGGCCAGCCACTGGCCCAGTTCGCCCAGGCCATCGGCCACGACGTCGAACACCGAGCCGGCAGCGCCATGCGGCACTTCCTGCTCCAGGCGGGTCACGCGGACGCCCTGCTGTACGCGGACTTCGCCGTCGTCGGGCTTGTGGTCGCCGGACAGCAGCTTGAGCAGGGTGGATTTGCCGGCGCCGTTGCGGCCGATCAGGGCGATGCGTTCGCCCGGCTCGATCGACAGTTCGGCCTTTTCCAGCAACAACGGGCCGCCGACGCTGAAGTCGACGTTCTGTAGGGTAATCAGAGGCATCCCACTATTGTACGGGTTGGCGGGCGTCCGCCGGAATCTCGGCGGTAGAGTCGACCGTTGGTCGACTGCTCTGGGATTGGGGGTGCCGGGCTGCACGATAGTCGACCAACGGCCGACTCTACCGCTGCATTTCCCCCAGCAATGGCTGCAACCCGGTCAGGGCACACAGGTACAATGTGCCATGACTGACTTTTCGACCCTGCCGCTGAGCCCGGCCCTGCAGCCCGGCCTGGACGCCCTCGGCTACACCACCCTTACGCCGATCCAGGCGCAGAGCCTGCCTGCGATCCTCGATCGCCGCGATGTGATCGCACAGGCGCCGACCGGCAGCGGCAAGACCGCCGCCTTCGGCCTGGGCCTGCTTCAGGCCATCGATCCCAGCCTGATCCGCGTGCAGGCGCTGGTGCTGTGCCCGACCCGTGAGCTGGCCGACCAGGTCGCCAAGCAGATCCGCAAGCTGGCCACCGGCATCCCCAACCTGAAGCTGCTGCTGCTGGTCGGTGGCGTGCCGCTGGGCCCGCAGCTGGCCTCGCTGGAAGGCCACGATCCGCACGTGGTGGTCGGCACCCCCGGCCGCGTGCAGGAACTGGCCCGCAAGCGCGCCCTGAACCTGGGCGCGGTGCGCACCCTGGTGCTGGACGAAGCCGACCGCATGCTGGACATGGGCTTTGAAGAGCCGATCCGCGAGATTGCCGGCCGCACCCACAAGGACCGGCAGAGCCTGCTGTTCTCGGCCACCTTCCCCGACAGCATCCGCGAGATCGCCCGCGACCTGCTGCGCGATGCGCTGGAAGTGACCGTGGAGGGCGCCGACCAGGCCCCCGCCATCCGCCACCTGTTCTGCGAAGTGGAACCGGCGCACCGTCAGAAGGCGCTGGCCGGCCTGCTGCTGAAGTACACGCCGGAATCGGCGGTGGTGTTCTGCAACACCCGCAAGGACGTGGACGAGGTCGCCAACTCGCTGCAGCAGTTCGGCTTCTCGGCGCTGGCCCTGCATGGCGACATGGAGCAGCGTGACCGCGAGGAAGTGCTGCTCCGCCTGGCCAACCGCAGCTGCAACGTGCTGGTGGCCAGCGACGTGGCTGCGCGCGGGCTGGACGTGGAAGAGCTGGCGGCGGTGATCAACTACGAGCTGCCCACCGACGTGGAGAGCTACCGGCACCGCGTGGGCCGTACCGGCCGCGCCGGTGCCAGCGGCCTGGCGATCAGCCTGGTGGCCGGTCGCGAGAAGACCCGCGCCGAGGCCGTCGAGGCCCACCTTGGCCAGCCGCTCGATTGGCAGAAGACGCCGCTGGCGACGTCGCGCCCGGCCGAGCTGCCGCAGGCGGCGATGCGCACGCTGCGCATCGATGGTGGCAAGACCGACAAGCTGCGCCCGGGCGACATCCTCGGCGCGCTGACCGGCGATGCCGGCCTGTCGGGCAAGCACATCGGCAAGATCGCGATCTTCCCGACGCGCTCCTACGTTGCCATCGCCCGTGAGCAGGTCAACAAGGCAGTGGCGAAGCTGGAAGCCGGCAAGATCAAGGGCCGTCGCTTCCGCGTGCGGATGATGTGATCTGGTAGCGGCCAACCTTGGTTGGCCCCATAAGGCAATGCCAACCAAGGTTGGCAACTACCGGATTGCGGTGATTCGATCCGTCCCGCTCAGAACACCAGTTCGGTGTGCAGCGGCAGATCCGCTTCCCAGCGTGCACGGCCACCCAGGCCGTCCAGCTCCACCAGCACGCCGGCACCGACCACTTCAACGCCCAATCGACGCACCAGCGACAGCGCGGCACCCAGGGTGCCGCCGGTGGCCAGCACGTCATCGATGATGGCCACGCGTGCGCCGGCCGGCAGTGCGTCGGCATGCACTTCGATGCAGTCGCTGCGGTATTCCAGGGTGTACTCCTCGCGCAGCACCTTGCCCGGCAGCTTGCCCGGCTTGCGCACCGGCACGAAGCCCACGCCCAGTTCCAGCGCCATGGCGGCGCCCAGGATGAAACCACGCGATTCGATGCCGACGATGGCGTCCAGCTGCTGCCCGCGCCAGCGGTCGGCCATGGCCGTGATCGCGCTGCGGAAGTCTTCGCCGTGGGCGAGCAGCGGCATGATGTCCTTGAACAGGATGCCGGGCTTCGGGAAATCGGCGATATCGCGCAGGCGCGAGGCCCAGGCGGGGACGGCCACGGTGGCGTCGGTCATTGCAGCTACCAGCTTGTATGGCGGCATAGGGTAACCGGTTCGCCCCGGCCCTGCCCGTTCCCGGCACCACCGCGCCGCAGCGTTCCACCCATGGCCTCGCAGCATCACGCCAAAATCGCACACCCGTGCGATAATCGCCGTAACCGGCCATTCACCCCGCCTGCGTCATAAGCAGGCAGACGCCTGCCCGCCGCCATGGCCCGCAGCCGCCCGGGATGCCGACGGCCCCCGCCACGCCTGGCGCGCGCGGGGCTTTCCCGCCTCCGCGCGGGTTTTCGCAATGAGGTTCATGCAACGTGGACGAGACGACGAAAGTTCCGGCCCTGTGCCGTGTGCTGGTGGTCCTGCTCGGCATCCTGGTGACCCTGTTCGGCCTGGTTCTGCTGGTCGGTGGTGTTCGCTTGGTGATGCTGGGGGGCAGTTGGTATTTCCTGCTGATGGGTGCGGTGTCGGCCGTGGCCGGCGTGCTGCTGGTGATGCGCCGGCCGAACGGTGCGCTGCTGTACGGCCTGGCCTTCGTGGCCACGCTGGTGTGGGCACTGGTGGATGCGGGTTGGGAGTTCTGGCCGCTGGTGTCGCGCCTGGTGATGCCGGCCGTGCTGGCCCTGCTGGTCGCACTGGCCTGGCCGGTACTGCGCCGCAGCCGCGGCCATGTCGCCGGCCGTGGCGCCTACGGCGTGGCTGCGGTGCTGCTGGTCGGCCTGCTGGGCACGGCCTTCTCCGCCTTCCAGCCGCGCCCGGTGCAGACCGCACAGGGCACGACGCCGCCGGTGGTGCCGGTGGCCAAGGGCGCTGAACAGCGCGACTGGATGCACTGGGGCAACACCACCGCCGGCACCCGCTTCGCCGCGCTGGACCAGATCACCCCGGCCAACGTGAAGGAACTGCAGGTCGCCTGGACCGCGCACACCGGCGACGTGCCGGAAAGCAACGGCTTCGGTGCCGAGGACCAGAACACCCCGCTGCAGATCGGCGACACCCTGTACCTGTGCACCCCGCACAACCAGGTGATCGCGATCGACGCTGACTCCGGCAAGCAGCGCTGGGCCTTCGACCCCAAGGCCACCGCGCCGAACTGGCAGCGTTGCCGTGGCCTGGGCTACTTCGATGCGACCACCGCACCGGCAGCCGCAACGACGGCTGCGCCGGCACCCGCGCCGCAGCCGGCCACCGAAACCGCCAGCGCCGGTCCGGCCCTGTGCGAAAAGCGCATCCTGATGACCTCCATCGATGCGCGCCTGTTCGCGCTGGATGCGAAGACCGGCGCGCTGTGCCCGGACTTCGGCAGCAACGGCGTGGTCGACCTGAAGACCGGCATGGGCGAGATCAAGCCCGGCTTCTACACCCTCACCGCCGCCCCGCTGGTGGCCGGCGATCTGATCGTGGTCGGCGGCCGTGTGGCCGACAATATCGAAGTGGGTGAACCGTCCGGCGTGGTGCGCGCGTACAACGTGCATACCGGCGCGCTGGCCTGGGTCTGGGACCTGTCGAAGGAAACCCCGGACGTGCCGCTGGATCCGTCGATCCACTACACGCGCGCCACGCCGAACGTGTGGACCTCGATGGCCTACGACCCCCAGCTGGGCCTGGTCTACCTGCCCACCGGCAACACCACGCCGGACCAGTGGGCCGGTGAACGTACCCCGCAGGACGACAAGTACAGCTCGGCCGTGGTCGCGTTGGACGTCGCCACCGGCAAGGAGCGCTGGGTCTACCAGACCGTGCACCACGATCTGTGGGATTACGATCTGCCGGCGCAGCCGACCCTGACCGACGTGCCCGACGGCAAGGGCGGCAGCCTGCCGGCCCTGCTGCAGATCACCAAGGCCGGGCAGATCTTCATGCTCAACCGCCAGACCGGCGTGCCGATCAGCGAAGTGCGCAACATCCCGGCACCGCAGGGCAATGCCGAGGGCGAGCGCTATGCGGCGACCCAGCCGCTGTCGGTGGGCCTGCCGCAGATCGGCGCGCAGACGCTGACCGAGTCGGACATGTGGGGTGCGACCCCGATCGACCAGATGCTGTGCCGCATCCAGTTCAAGCAGTTCCGCTACGACGGCATGTACACGCCGCCGGGCGAAGACCTCGCACTGCAGTGGCCGGGTTCGCTGGGTGGCATGAACTGGGGCAGCGCCTCGGTCGACCCGACCACCGGCTACCTGTTCGTCAATGACATGCGCCTGGGTCTGTGGACCAAGCTGATCCCGCGTGCGCAGATGACCAGCGGCGCCGGTGGCGTGGAAATGGGTGCGGCGTCGCAGACCGGTACGCCGTACGGCTCGCTGCGCGACCGCTTCCTGTCCAAGCTGGGCATCCCCTGCCAGAAGCCGCCGTTCGGCACGATGTCGGCCATCAACCTGGCCACCCGCCAGCTGGTCTGGCAGGTGCCGGTGGGCACGGTGAAGGACACCGGGCCGATGGGCATCAAGATGGGCCTGCCGATTCCGATCGGCATGCCGACCCTGGGCGGTTCACTGTCCACGCAGTCGGGCCTGCTGTTCTTCGCCGGTACGCAGGATTACTACCTGCGCGCCTACGACAGCCGCACCGGCAAGGAAGTGTGGAAGGCCCGCATGCCGGTCGGCAGCCAAGGCACGCCGATGACCTACGTCTCGCCGAAAACCGGCCGCCAGTACGTGGTGATTTCCGCCGGTGGCGCACGCCAGTCGCCGGACCGTGGCGACTACGTGATCGCCTACGCGCTGCCCGAGCGCAGGTAGCCCGTGCCACGCGGTGCAGCCTGCATGGCTGCGCCGCGTGGGTACCGGTTACCGGTTCCAGCGCTTACCATGCAAGGTCGAACCTGATGAAAGCTGCTGCCATGCCTGCCGTTCCCCCCAGCCGTCGCCCCAAGCGCCCGCCGGCGCCACCGCAGGATCGTGGCCTGGCCCATGAGCTGATGCACCAGATCCAGGACAACCAGGGCGACCCGGATTTCATGACCTCGCTCGGCCGCGGCCTGGCCGTGCTGAGCGTGTTCTCGCAGCACCCGCGCGAAGTGACGATGTCGCAGATCAGCACCGATACGGGCATCTCGCGCGCAGCGGTACGGCGCGTGCTGTACACGCTGGAAAAGCTCGGTTACGTCGGCGAACAGGGCCGTGGCTTCGTGCTGCTGCCGCGCGTGCTGGGCATGGGCGGCGCCTATGTCGCCTCGTCGTCGATGACGGCGGCCGCACAGCCGGTGCTGGATGCCCTGCGCGACGACGTGCACGAATCCTGCTCGCTGGGCGTGCTCGACGGCGATGACATCCTGTACGTGGCGCGCGCGGAAACCGTGCGCATCATGTCGATCGGCCTGCGTGCGGGCAGCCGCCTGCCGGCCTACTGCACCTCGATGGGCCGCGTGCTGCTGTCGGCGCTGCCGCGCGACACGCTGGAAGGCTACCTGGAACGCAATCCGCTGCGGCCGCGTACCGAACGCACGGTCACCCGCATGGACGATTTCCTCGACCTGCTGGAAAAGGTGCGCCGCGAAGGCGTCTCGCTGGTCGACCAGGAACTTGAGATCGGCCTGCGCTCGATCGCCGTGCCGGTGCATTCGCGCAGCGGCGAGGTGGTGGCCGCACTGAACATCGGCACCCAAGCGGGCCGCATCGGCCTGGGCGTGATGCAGACCCAGCTGCTGCCGCGCCTGCGCGACGCAGCGCAGCGGTTGGGTACGTTGTTGAATTGAGGCAAAGCCGCCGGGAATGGCCCGGCGCTACCACAGCGCGGCCCCGGTAGCGCCGGGCCATGCCCGGCGGATTCCGTATCAGCGTTCGGACGCCTGCTCTTCCAGGATCGGCTTGGCCAGCGCGAACGCGTGGTTGGCCGCCGGCACGCCGCAGTAGATCGCTGCCTGCAGCAGCACTTCCTTGATCTCCTCCGGCGTCACGCCGTTGTTGCGGGCCGCGCGGATGTGCAGCTTGAACTCCTCGTCATGGCCCAGCGCCACCATCATCACGATGGTCAGCAGCGAGCGGGTATGCCGCGGCAGTCCCTCGCGGGTCCACACCGTGCCCCACGCCGTGCGGGTGATGAAATCCTGGAATTCGGTGGTGAAGTCGGTGCGCGCCTGCAGCGAGCGGTCAACGTGCGCCTCGCCCAGCACCTGCCGGCGCACCGCAAGACCGGCTTCGTAGCGTTCCTGTTCGTCCATCGTCATAACCCTGTTGAGTGATTCATTGCTGCGCGGAAAGATGCGCGGCGAGTGCGGCAGTGAACGCCTGCGGTGATTCCAGGTTGCAGATGTGGCGGCCGGGAACCGCGGCAAAGTGGCCATGGGCCACGCCCTCGGCGATGGCCTGCAGCTCGGCCGGCACGCAGACCGGATCGTCGTCACCGGCAATGGCCAGCAGCGGCACGCCGATACGGCCCAGCACATCACGGAAATCGGCCATGCCCACGGCGTTGCAGCAGCCTGCATAGCCGGCCACGCTGGTGGCGAGGAAGCGCTGCAGGATGTCCTCCACCTGGCTGGCATGGGTCTGTGCGAAGGCGGCGGTGAACCAGCGCTCGCGGGTGCCGTCCACCAGCGGCAGCAGGCCATCATGTTGGACCTGGGCGATGCGCGCCTGCCAGCCGTCCAGCGTGCCGATCTTTGCTGCAGTGGCAGCCACCGTGAGCGTGCGCAGGCGGTTGCCCGCGTGCACGCCCAGCCACTGCCCGGTCAGGCCGCCGATCGACAGGCCGCAGAAGTGGCTGCGCTCGATGCCGAGGTGATCCCACAGGGCCAGCACGTCTGCGCCCAGCTCGGCCACGGTGTACAGCCCTGGCGGCGCACTGGACTGGCCATGGCCGCGGCGGTCATAGCGCAGGATGCGGTACTGCGAGGCCAGTGCATCCACCTGCGGCTGCCACATGCCCAGGTCGGTACCGAGCGAGTTGCAGAAGGTCAGCCATGGGCCATCGGCGCGGCCCTCGGTCTGGTAATGCAGACGATGCTGCGGAAGGTCGAGGAAAGGCATGGGGGCTCCAGCGTTGAACGTAGGGATCAGCCGCGCGCGAGCACGCGGTCGATCCAGGTATCGGCCATGCCGCGCCAGCTGTCGGCGGCGAACAGGGCATCCAGTTGTGCAGGCGACAGCTGCGCGGTGACCTCCGGCGTCTGCGCCAGCACCTCGCGCAGGTGCAGCGACTGCGCCAGCGCCTGCTTGGCCGCCTGTTCCACCAGCGCATGCGCGGCCGGCTTGCCGATGCGCTCACCCAGGGTGACCGCCACGGCTTCGGCATAGAGCAGGCCCCCATGGCTGTCCAGATGCTGGCGCATGCGCGCGCGATCCAGCTGCAGGCCCTGCACCACCACGCTCACCTGGGCCAGGCTGCCGGCGCACAGACGCACGATCTCCGGCACGGTGTCCCACTCGGCGTGCCATTGCCCGGCCGCGCGCTCGTGCGGCTGCGGCAGGGCGCTGAACAACGTGGACAGCAGGCCCGGCACGCGCGTGGCCGCGGCGATGGCGGCCACGCAGCCGACCGGGTTGCGCTTGTGCGGCATCGCCGAAGAACCACCCTTGCCCTCGCCCGCCGGCTCGAAGGCTTCAGCAACTTCCGACTGCATCAGCAGCACGATGTCGGTGGCGATCTTGCCGAGGCTGCCGGTCAGCAGCGCGAACACGCTGCCGAACTCGGCGATGCGGTCACGCGCGGTGTGCCAGGGCAGCGCCGGCAGCGGCAACTGCAGCTCGGCGGCGAGAACTTCGGCCACGTCCAGCCCGCGTGTCTGCAGCGAGGCCAGCGTACCGGCGGCACCACCAAACTGCAGAACCAGGGTGTCGTCGGCCAGCGCATCAAGGCGCCGCTGGCTGCGCTGCAGTGCATCCAGCCAACCGGCCGCCTTCAACCCGAAGGTCACCGGCACCGCCTGCTGCAGCAGCGTGCGCCCCGGCAGGCCGGTGCCGCGCTCGGCCTCGGCCAGCCGCGCCAGCGCCGAGCACAGCACCTGCAGGCGCGCCCGCACGTGGCTGACCGCCGCGCGCAGCTGCAGCACTGCGCCGGTATCGATGATGTCCTGGCTGGTGGCGCCCCAGTGCACCCAGCGCGCGGCGTCGGCATCGTTCGCCTTGACCTGCGCGGTTAGCGCCTTGACCAGCGGAATGGCCGGATTTCCAGCGAGTGCGGTCGCCGCGGACAACGCAGGAATCGCGTACAGATCGGCGCTGCACGCCGCTTCGATCGGGGCCAGCGCAGCGGCGGGGATCACCCCGCACTGCACCTGCGCGCGCGCCAGGGCGCGTTCGACATCCAGCATCGCCTGCAGGCGTGCTTCATCACTGAACACGGCATCGACGGCGAGGTCGCCGAACAGACCGCCCAGCAGCGTTGGGGAGTGGCTCATCGGTGCAGTCCATCCTGGGTGGCCACAGCTTACCCGCGCCCGCTGCACGCGGGCGTGGAGTGGCCGGAAGGCGCGTTGGCCGCGCCGCGATCAGTAATCGAAGAACACGGTCTCGTCCGGGCCCTGCATGCGCACGTCCCAGTGGTACAGGCCCTTGCCCTGCGCCTGTGCGACCAGGGTGTGGCGGCGCTCGGCGGGCACCAGCGCGAGAATGCCATCCTCGCCGTTGCTGGCTTCATCGCTGAAGTAGAGGCGGCCACGGGTGGCCTGCAACAAGCCGCGCATGAACACTAGCACCACCAGGTGCGGTGCCTGCGGCTCGCCGCGCAGGCCCGGCACGCGACCCGGCTTGACGGTGGTGAAGGCGAAGCGGCCCTGGTCATCGGTGGGCACCCGGCCCCAGCCGTCGAAGGCCGGGTCGTAGTCGCCGCGACGCGGGTCTTCGCCATGGGCGTAGATGCCCTGCGCGTCGGCCTGCCAGATTTCCAGCACGGCATCGGACACCGGTACGCCGTTGCCATCGAATACCTGGCCCTGCACCTCCACGCGTTCACCCTGCGCGGTGGCCGGGGCGATTTCGGTGCGGTACAGCGGTTCCAGGCCCAGGCGGTAGTACGGGCCTACGGTCTGCCACGGAGTGGATTGGAAACTCATGGTCTTACTCCCAGACGGTCATCTTGCGACCGCGCAGCACGATGTCGAAGCGGTAGCCGAGCGCGAATTCGTTGGCGGTGTTCTCCCAGTCGAACGAGGACACCATGCGCTCGCGCGCCTTGGCATCATCCACGCAGTTGTAGATGGGATCGAACGCCAGCAGCGGGTCGTTGGGGAAGTACATCTGCGTGACCAGGCGCTGGCCGATGCCATCGCCGTGCAGCGAGAAATGGATGTGCGCCGGGCGCCAGGCATTGTAGTGGTTGCGCCACGGGTACGCGCCGGGCTTGATGGTGGTGAAGCGGTAGCGGCCTTCGCTGTCGGTCAGCACCTGGCCGGTGCCCTTGAAGTTCGGGTCCAGCGGCGCATCGTGCTGGTCGCCCTTGTGCAGGTAGCGGCCGGCGGCGTTGCACTGCCAGACCTCGACCACAGTGTTGCGCACCGGGCGGCCGTTCTCGTCCAGCACGCGGCCACTGACGATGATGCGCTCGCCCTGCGGCTGGCCGGGGAAGCCGGCGGTCAGGTCGGCGGCATGCTCACTCAGGGTGATGCGGTTGATGCTCGGGCCGGTCACTTCCGAGAGCGTCACCGGGATGGCGATCGGGTCGGTACCCGGGCCACGCAGCGCGGTGGAGGCATACGGCAGATGGATGCGCGGCGGCTGGCTGCCGGGGTACGGCTTGCGGTAGCCGCGCAGTTCAGTGGGATCGCTCATGGCGTACTCCTGTTGGCGAGCGGCCTGAAGGCCGCGGCTGTCTTGCAGATCATGGATATGGGGAAGGCTTACACGCGCTCGATGGCCAGCGCCACGCCCTGCCCCACGCCGATGCACATCGTCGCCAGGCCGCGGCGGCCGCCACTGGCTTCCAGCTGGCGCAGCAGGGTCAGCGCCAGGCGCGCGCCGCTCATGCCCAGCGGGTGGCCCAGGGCGATGGCGCCGCCGTTGGGGTTGACGTGCGCGGCATCGTCGGCCAGGCCGAGCTGGCGCATGCAGGCCAGGCCCTGCGAGGCAAAGGCTTCATTCAGTTCGATGGCATCGAAATCGGTGATCGACAGGCCCAGCCGTGCCATCAGCTTCTGGCTGGCCGGCACCGGGCCCATGCCCATGATGGCCGGCTCCACGCCTGCGCTGGCAAAGCCAAGAATGCGCGCGCGCGGGGTCAGGCCCAGCGCCTTCACCTGTGCGCCCGACGCGAGCAGCAGCGCGGCGGCGCCATCGTTGATGCCCGAGGCATTGCCGGCGGTGACCGTGCCCGGCTGGCGGAACAGTGGCTTCAGCCTGGCCAGCGCCTCGGCGGTGGTGTCGCCGCGCGGGTGTTCATCGCGGTCGACGGTCACGGTCTCGCCGCGCTTGCGGCCCGGCACGTCCACCGCGACGATTTCGCCGTCGAAGAAGCCACGCGTCTGGGCAGCAGCCGCGCGCTGCTGGCTGCGCAGGGCGAACGCATCCTGGTCCTCGCGGCTGATGCCGTAGCGCTCGGCCACGTTCTCGGCGGTCTGCCCCATCGTCTCCACGCCGTGCAGTTCACGCAGGCGCGGGTTGATGAAGCGCCAGCCCATGGTGGTGTCTTCGATCTGCTGGTCGCGGGCGAACGGCGAGGTCGCCTTGCCCATCACGAACGGCGCGCGCGACATCGATTCGACGCCGCCGGCGATGGCCAGGCCCAGCTCGCCCGCCGCAATGCCGCGGGCCACGGTGCCGATCGCATCCAGGCCCGAACCACACAGGCGGTTGATCGTGCTGCCCGGCACCGTCACTGGCAGGCCGGCCAGCAGCAGGCTCATGCGGGCGACGTTGCGGTTGTCCTCACCGGCCTGGTTGGCACAGCCGAGGTAGACATCCTCGACCCGCGCCGGGTCCAGCTGCGGGTGGCGCGCCAGCAGTGCCTTCAGCGGGATCGCGCCGAGATCATCGGCGCGCACGCCGGACAGCGCGCCGCCGTAGCGGCCAATCGGGGTGCGGATGCCATCGACGATGTAGGTCTCGTGCAGGCTCATCTCAGGCTCCCTCGGCCAGTGCCAGCGGCAGGCCGGTCAGTTCACGCAGTTGTTCGATGTCCATTCCCTCGACCATTTCCAGCACGGTCGCACCGTCGGCGCCGAGGTCGAACACCGCCACATCGGTATACACGCGCGAAACGCAGCGCAGGCCAGTGAGCGGGTAGCTGCACTCGGCCACCAGCTTGCTTTCGCCCTTCTTGGTGAACAGGTCCATCATCACGAAGACCTGCTTGGCACCGATGGCCAGGTCCATCGCACCGCCCACTGCGGGGATCGCGTCGGCAGCGCCCGTGCTCCAGTTCGCCAGGTCGCCGTGCGCGGATACCTGGAACGCACCGAGCACGCAGATGTCGAGGTGGCCGCCACGCATCATCGCGAACGAATCGGCATGGTGGAAATAGCAGCCACCGGTGAGCAGCGTGACCGGCTGCTTGCCGGCGTTGATCAGGTCCGGATCTTCCTGGCCGGGGGCCGGCGCCGGGCCCATGCCGAGCAGGCCGTTCTCCGACTGCAGGAAGATCTCCTTGTCGGCCGGCAGGAAGTTGGCCACCGTGGTCGGCAGGCCGATGCCCAGGTTGACGTAGGCCCCTTCGGGAATGTCGCGCGCCACGCGCGCGGCCATCTGTTCGCGGCTGAGCTTGTTCATGCCTGCACTCCTTCAGCGGCCACCGGCACTACGCGTTGTACGAAGATGCCCGGGGTCACCACGGCCTCCGGGTCCAGTTCGCCCAGCGCCACCACCTCACGTACCTGCACGATGGCGCAGCGCGCGGCCATCGCCATCAGCGGGCCGAAGTTGCGCGCGGTTTTGCGATACACCAGGTTGCCCCAGCGGTCGCCGCGGTCGGCCTTGATCAGCGCGAAGTCGGCATGCAGCGGATACTCGAGCACGTAGTGGCGGCCGTCGATCTCGCGCGTTTCCTTGCCCTGGGCCAGCTCGGTGCCGTAGCCGGTGGGGGTGAAGATCGCGCCCAGGCCGGAACCGGCCGCGTGGATGCGCGCGGCCAGGTTGCCCTGCGGCACCAGCTCCAGTTCGATCTCGCCAGCGCGGTAGGCAGCATCGAAGTGCTGCGAGTCAGCTTGGCGCGGGAAGGAGCAGACGATGCGGCGCACGCGCTTGTGCTTGATCAGCGCAGCCAGGCCGGTATCGCCGTTGCCGGCGTTGTTGTTGATGATGGTCAGTTCGCGCGCGCCCTGTGCAATGAGCGCATCGATCAGCTCATCGGGCATGCCGGCGGTACCAAAGCCGCCGATCATCACGGTGGCGCCATCATGGATATCGGCCACCGCTGCTTCCACGCTGGCCACGGTCTTGTCGATCACTGCATTGCTCCTTGCCCTGCCTGCCGGCGGTCATCGCCGCCACGCTGCAGGGCCACTGCGAAGGGAAAACACGACCCGGACATGGTCGCCATGGCACCCCGTCCGGTCAATGCGATATTCGGCCAATTTCTTCGATAATCGCACATTGAGTGAACTGCGCCGGCCATCGGTTCAACGCCGGTTCTGGCCGACGCCGACGCGCAGGCCGAGGCATGCCCAGGCCGCCAGCAGCAGCGGCAAGGCGCACAGCACGTACAGCGCGGACGGCTGCCAGTGGCCATCCACCAGCACGCCCACGGTGAGCGGCGAGAGGATCGCGCCGACGCGGCCGATGCCGATGGCCCAGCCCAAGCCAGTGGTGCGCACTTCGGCGGCGAACACCACCGGCGCTGCCGCGTACAGGCCGGCCATCGCCGCGAACAGCGCCGCACCGATCACGAAGGCCAACGGGAAGGCCACGCCCAGCTGCGTGTTGAACGCCGCAAAGCCCAGCATCGACACCATCGCCAGCAGCAGCGCACCGGCGGTCAGCTTCGACAGCGACCAGCGCGAGGCCAGCCAGCCGAACAGGCTGCCGCCGACGATGCCGCCCAGGTTCAGCAGCACGCCGCCGGTGATGCCCTGCTGCGCCGAGACGCCAGCCGAGACCAGCAGCTTCGGCGTCCAGCTCAACACGAAATAGAACGCGAACATGTGCAGGAAGAACGCCAGCGCGATCAGCAGCGCGACGCGGCGCAGGTCGCCGACGAACAGCGCGGCGTACCCTCGGCGCTGCCCATCACGCACCGGGACCGGCGGCAGTGCCTGCAGTTCCGGCATGCGCATGCGCGACAGCAGCGCGTTCAGCCGCGGCAGTGCATTGGCCGGGCGACGCGCGACCAGGAAATCCAGCGATTCCGGCAGGCACTTCAGCACCAGCGGAATGCACAGCAGCGACGCGCCTGCGCCGATCAGGAACACGCTGTGCCAGGACCAGTGTTCCAGCATCCACGCCGCCAGCAGGCCGCCGGCGGTGGCGCCGATCGGATAGCCGGTAGCCTGCAGCGCGACCGCCGTGCTGCGCCACTTGGCGTTGGCGTACTCGGCGGTGATCACGCCGACACCGGCCAGCATGCCGCCGATTCCGATGCCGGTGTACACGCGCAGCGCGCCCAGCTGCCAGGCATTGGCGGCCAGCGCCGAGAGCGCCATGCCGCTGGTCAGGATCAGCAGGCAGCAGACGATCATCGGCCGCCGCCCCCAGCGGTCCGCCAACGGCGCCAGCAGGAACGAACCCAGCGCCATGCCGACCAGGCCGGCACTGAGCATCAGCCCCAGCACCTTGCCCGACAGTTCCCAGTCCGCCGACACGTGCGGCGCGGTGAAGGCCATGACCATCACATCGAAGCCATCGAGCATGTTCAACAGCACGCAGATGGCGATGGCGGTCCACTGGAAGGGACTCATCCGTTCAAGGACAAGCGGCGGTGCAGCGGCGGAGGCGTGGCTCATGGTGCGGATTCCTGCAACAGCGTGGTGCGGTGGAACGTCCGGCGGGGAAGGTCTCAGTGACCGGCCTGGCTGGATGCATGGATGAGCTGCAGGACGTCCTGCAGGCGATCGACCTCGACCTGGCCCGGCGCCGACGGGGTGCCGATCATGCCGAAGGTCAGGGCCTGGCCGAAGGTTTCGCCGGCCAGGCGCGAGACCACGCCGGTGCCGCCCATCGACATGGTCAGCAGCGGCTTGTCGCTCTGCTGGCGCACCTGCCAGGTGGCATCGAGCAGGGCCAGCACGTCGCCGGCATCACGCGGCATCACCGCGATCTTCAGAACGTCGGCGCCCAGTGCCTGCTGCTTCAGCAGGCGCGCGACGATCTCCTCGCGCGGCGGCGTGGCATGGAAGTCATGGTTGGACATCACCACCTTGACCCCGGCCTTGTGCGCCTGTGCCACCAGCGACTGCACGACCTTCGGGTCGCGGAACATCTCCACGTCGATCAGCTGGGCGACGCCGCCGCGCAGCAGCGTGGCGTACAGCGCACCGTAGTCGGCATCGCTGATCGGCTTGGCACCGCCTTCGGCCTTGGTGCGGAAGGTGACGATGACCGGCTTGCCGCCCAGCGTGGCCTGGATGCGCTTGCCCAGCGCAACCAGTGCCTTGCCATCGGTGGCGATGTCCAGGTAGTCGATGCGCCACTCGGCGATGTCGGTGGACTTGCTGGCAGCAATCGCAGCGGCCTGCTGCAGGGCGACCTCAGCGGTGGCACCGGTGATCGGCACGATGGTGCGGGGGCTGCCCTCGCCGATGCGCAGCTGGCCGACCTGCAGCACCGCCGGCGGCGGTGCGGCCAGGGCCAGCAGGGGGGAGACGCTGAGCGCACCGGCGAGGACAACGGAAGCGAACGGGAATTTCATGGCAGTCACCAGAGCGTGGAGGGAGCGCGCAGCCATCAGAAGGTCACCTTGGCCTGGACACCGACGGCCCAGGCGTTGTCGGTACCGCTGTAATTGAACGTGCCCGGGTTGACGATGTACTGCACGTCCGGGCGGATCATCAGCCATGGGTTCACCTGCAAGCTGTAGGACAGTTCGAACAGCTCCTCGGCCTGGCTGAGGTTGTACAGCGGCGAATCGGTGGGCACGCCACCGCTCATCAGCGTGGCCCGGCGTGCATCGACCAGGCGGTCGTTGATGTCGGCGCCCACGTAGCCCAGCGCGATGCTGTCCTGCGCGCGCGAGCCGATGCCCTGGTAGACGCCACCCAGCGCGTACCAGCGCTTGATCTGCGCGGTATCGGTATCGGACACCATGTACTGCGCGAAGGCGGTGAGGCCGCGGCTCGGGTCGGCCGATTCCTGGGTCAGGCGCTGCTCGGCCAGCACGTAGGCGCCGTGGCGGCCGGTGGTCGGCGAGGTGTCCAGGCCGCGCTTGTCCACGCGCGAGGTGTCGTAGTAACCGCCGAACTTGTACACGCCGGCATGGCGGCTGCCCTTGGCCGGGGTCCAGGTCACTTCCACCGGGAACAGCGAACCGGTGGTGCCGGAGACGAACGGACGGAACGCGTTGCGCTCGATGTTGCCGCCCAGGTTCGGGTTGACCTGGAACCAGCCGGTGCGCACGTTCACCGCCGGGCTGATCTGCTGCGCGAACTCGCCGCCCCAGCGCGCCATCGGGTAGTTGTACCAGCCGCTGTTGCCGGACATCGCCAGCGGGTGCGCGCAGAAGGCGGCGTTGACGAAGTGGGTCAGCAGGCTGTGCAGGCCGAACTGGTTGCCCATCGCGTAGTAGCCCAGCTTGTAGTACGACTGGCCGGCGTTGAAGGTCTGGTCGTAGCTCAACTCGGTCAGGCGCGTGTACTGGCCGCCGTACGCTTCCTGGATCGGGAAGCGGTTGCCGACGAAGTCCACCGAGGTGCTGCGGCCGCGACGGTCGTTGAGGGTGAAGTGGAACGCACCGCCGTCCCAGCCGGCCAGTTTGCCCATGTCCAGGTCCATGCCCACGCGCACCTGCTGCGCATAGCGCGCGCCGGTTTCGCCATAGCCACCATCGACCACGCCCATGGCCTCGCCCACGTAATCGCCGCGGAAGGCGATGCCGCGCTCGAACAGGTCGGTGCGGGTACCGCCCCAGTCGCCGGTGAGGGTCTTGCCGTCGTAGAGGTTGCTGGACTGCGCGCTGGCCAGGGCCGGCAGCAGCGCAGTGGCGAGGATGCCCAGGGACAGGCCCAGTGAAGGGGATTTCGCAGGATTCATGGTCGCGGTCTCGTGGAGGTGATCAGCGCAGCGACAGCGGCGCGCTCAGGGGGGAGGTGGCGCCCTGCGCCGAGGTGACGGTGGCGGTCAGGCTGCTGGCAGCGGCAGCGTCTGCCCCGGCACCGAGCGCGAAGGTGAAGCTGCCCTGCCCCTGTGCATCGGTGCGGGCTTCGACGCTGCCCAGCACCAGCTCGGCCTCGCTGCCGTTGGCGGCGCGGTTGCCGAACACTTCCACCTGGTAGCGGGAATCCGGCACACCCTGGAAACGACCGTTGAGCTGGCGCTGCGCGCCCGTGCCCTGCACGGCGGTCAGCTGCGGCGCGGCCTGGCCCAGGTTGGGCAGCGGCTGGCAGTCGGCCTCGCCGGCGGCGGTGCAGATGCGCGCACGCTTGGACGGATCATTGTCGACGCCACGGCCGCGGGAGCCGACGAAGCTGGCGTGCTCCAGGCCCGGCACACCGAACACAATGGCACCGCGCGGCTGGCCCTTCACGCAGGCGCCGCCAGCTTCGCAGCGCTCGATCGGCAGGCCGTTGCCGTAAATGCGGTTGGCGGTGAAGCGGTTCGGCGCACTCACCGGCTGCGGGCGCACGCCGATGCCGATGCCATTGCCGGTGATGGTGTTGCCGTCGACCACGTTGCCGCTGCCGGTGATGCTCAGGCCCAGCGAATTGCCGGTGAACGTGTTGGCCGCGATGTAGTTGCGGTTGCCCCAGTTGACCTGCAGGCCATCGGAGTAATCAACGAAGCGGTTGTGGACCACGCTGTTGTCATTGCCCCACAGGATCTCGATGCCCTGCGAGGGTTCCGGATTGGCGCGGGTGGACTGGAACAGGTTGTCGGCCACCAGGTTCCAGGCCGCGCCACGGGTCAGCTCCAGGCCGTCGCCGTTGTCGAGGAACTCGTTGCGCACGATGCGGTTGTGCACGGTGGTGGTCGCGGTGGACTGGCCCTTGCCGTCGTCGCCGGTGAGCATGATGCCGGCGCCGCCCTTGTTGGCGACGATGCGGTTGTCATGGATCTCGTTGTGGCTGGAACGGTTGACCAGCACGCCGATGCAGAAGTTGCGGATCTCCAGGCCGGCCAGCTCCACGCCCTGGGTATCGCGCAGGACCAGGCCGGGCAGCGTGGTGGTGCGCACGTTGGTACCGGACTGGCCGGGTTCGGCGCCCGGGCAGCCATCGGTGCCGGTGCCGGTGACGTAGGCCGAGCCGTCGATGGCGACGTACTGACCATCGCGCGCCCACGACGTGCCGATGATCTGCACCGGGCCCTTGATCTCCGGCAGCGGTGCGGCCGGCTTGATGACGTAGGGCGCGGCGCCGACGGCCTCGATCTCGATGCGGTAGCGGCCCGGCGCGGCGTTGGCGGTGGTGATGGCCCAGCGCAGCGAGCCCGCGTTGGCATCGTCGGCATAGCGGTCCACGCGCAGGACCTGCAGGTCTTCGCGCGGCGGTTCGGCCTGGTAGGCCAGCGCCAGCGACGGCAGCACGGCAAGCAGGGACAGGGAAACAAAGGAAAGACGACGGCGCATGCGAGCACTCCGCACAGGTGAGGGGACATCCGGCGGTCTTCCCCTGCACCTGGCTTCAGCACCGGACCGGCTGCTGCCCTCGCCCCGCCAGGGGTGGATCGCTTGGACTGCTATGAAACTGTGGGAGTGAAATTAGGTTTATCGCACTGCACCATTCAAGTGCGGTAATCGACTGCACGTGCGAATATCGCACTTAACAGGTAATACGTTGGTTGTAGGGGGGCTTTGCAGGGCTTGCAGCCCTGCACCCGCCTGGAGCAACGGCAACGGCAAAAGCAGGCATTCCGTGTGATGGCGGGGCGGTGTGGGTAGGCAGGACACGCCGTAAACCCGTCCATGGGGCCTCGATGGCGCCATCCATGGCGCCAACGGTCCTGCCCACCCACACCGCCCCGCCTCTGACAGGTTCACGCGGCTGTTGGTAGGTGCCGACCGCTGGTCGGCACATCTGTCAGATATCGGATGAATTCATCCACGCATGGCGTGGATCTACTGGGACGTGCGGCTGTTGGTAGGTGTCGACCTTGGTCGACACGATTTTTCTATAAGACATCGATATCCGACCCGTGCCGACCAACGGTCGGCACCCACCAGAGCAGAACGCCGTTCCGACAGATGGCGGAGGTCTGTCGACCGACACCCCAAGGATGGGTTCAAGGCGTCCCGCTCAACCGGACCCGCCCCGCCATCCCAAGGAATGCAGGCTTTTGACGTTGCTCTTGACGTTGCCTTTGCTGTTGCTTCGGCGGGTGCAGGGCTGCAAGCCCTGTCGAGAACACCCCTACGAACTGCAGGACAGCATCGAGCAGCCGGCGCGGTGCTCGGCCCACGCCGGCCGCTTGCCGGCATAGTGCTCCAGCCCCGGCCGCTCCGTGTACGGATCACGCAACACGTCCTGCAGCGCATGCACGCCGCCCAGATCGCCCTGCTCCGCCCGGTCGATCGCTTCCTGCGCCAGCCAGTTGCGCAGCACGTACAGCGGATTGGCCGCCGCCATCTTCGCCAGCCGTGCTTCCGTCGTCAGCGGATCGGCACGCAACCGTGCCGCGTACTCCTGCAGCCACTGCTGCAGCGGCGCCTGCACCGCCTGCCGGCGCGCGTCGTCGTAGTACACAGCGTCCAGCACCCCGACATCCGGCGCCGCCGCGTCCACGCGCATCAGTGCGCGCCAGGCCAGGGTCATGTCCATGCCGCCTTCCTGCAGCAGCTGCTGCCAGCGCAGGTAGAGCTGCAGGTCTTCATCATCGGCGGCGGCCAGGCCCAGCTTGGCCGCGGCGTCGCGGCGCGTGCACGCGACGAAAGTGGACTGGAACGCGGCCAGCCCCGCCTGCAGCGGTTGCACGTCGGCGAACAGCGGCGACAGCGCCTGCGCCAGCCGGTTGAGGTTCCAGTACGCGACCTGCGGCTGGGTGCCGAAACGATAGCGGCGGCCCTGGGCGTCGGTGGTGTTGGGCGTCCAGTCCGGGTCGTAATCCTCCACCCAGCCATACGGGCCGTAGTCGATGGTCAGGCCGAGCACGGACAGGTTGTCGGTATTCATCACCCCGTGCACGAAACCGACGCGCATCCAGTGCGCCATCAGCTCGGCGGTGCGCACCGCGATCTGCGCGAACCAGTCGCCATACAGCGCCTCGCCCTCGTCCTGCAGTCCGGGGAAATCGCGCGCGATGCAGGCGTCGGCCAGCTGCTTCAGCAGCGCGGTCTCGCCACGCGAGGCCGGCAGTTCGAACGTACCGAAGCGGATGAACGACGGCGCCACGCGGCAGACGATGGCGCCCGGTTCGACGCGCGGGTGACCGTCGTAGAACATGTCGCGCACTACGTCTTCGCCGGTACCGACCAGCGACAGGGCGCGCGTGGTCGGCACGCCCAGGTGATGCATCGCTTCGCTGCACAGGAACTCACGGATGGACGAGCGCAGTACGGCGCGACCATCTGCGCCGCGCGAGTACGGGGTCGGCCCGGCGCCCTTCAGCTGCAGCTCCAAGTGCCGTCCATCAGCCGCCACCAGTTCACCCAGCGAAATTGCGCGGCCATCGCCCAGCTGGCCCGCCCAGTGGCCGAACTGGTGGCCACCGTAGTTGGCCGCCCACGGCTGCATGCCGGCGTACAACGCGTTGCCGCCAAACACCTGGGCGAAATCATCGTCCTGCACGTCGGCCGCCTCGAAGCCGAGCAGCGCGGCAACCTCTGGCGACCAGGCCAGCAGGGTCGGCGCGGCGACCGGTGTCGGCATCACCGATGACCACGCGGCACCGCGCACTTCGCGGCGGCGCGGGCCGCTCTCGGGGTCGCCCGGCAGGGCGGTCAGCAGGCGGTTGTCGAAACGGGGGGCGTTGGTATCCATCCCCACAGAATGGGGGCGACGGAGCCGCGCCTCAATCGCCGCGCAGGGCCTGCAGGGCGCCGCCCTTGGCCTCGGCGCGCTGGTAGGCCGGGCGCTCGCCGATGCGCGCGAGGAAACCGCGCAGCGCCGGCTTGTCGTCCAGTCCGCCACCGCGGGCTGCGGCGGCCTGGATCGGGAAGCTCATTTGAATGTCGGCGGCGGTGAAACGGTCGCCCGCGAACCACGGGCTTTCGGCCAGGCGCCGCTCCATCCACTCCAGCTGCAGGCGCCGCTGCGGGCCGATGAAGCTGCGCTCGGCCTTGTCGGCGATGCTGCGGGCGATCGGGCGGGCAAAGAACGGCATCGGCGCACTGCGGATGCGGCCGATCACCAGGGTCAGCAGCAACGGCGGCATCGCCGACCCTTCGGCGTAATGCAGCCAGTAGCGGTAGTCGATGCGCTCGGCCGCCTCGGCCGGCATCGGCGCGGGCGAGAGCTGGCGATCGGTGTCGTAGCGGTCGGCCAGGTAATCGAGGATGGCCCCGGACTCTGCCAGCACCAGATCGCCCTCCTGCAGCACCGGCGATTTGCCCAGCGGATGCACCTGGCGCAGCGCGGGCGGCGCCAGCAGCGTCTTCGGATCACGCGGGTAGCGGCGCAGCTCGTAGTCCAGCCCAAGCTCCTCCAGCATCCACAGCACGCGCAGCGAACGGGAGTTTTCCAGGTGATGGACGATGCGCATGGGTGGGCTCCTTGTGAAGCGCGCATCGTACCGCACGGGGGTGTATGGCTTCTGTAGAGTCGAGGGGGGGGGGGGGGGGGGGGGGGGGGGGCGCGCCGACGGCGCGGGGATAAGAGGCCAGAAAAAAAACAGC
>NZ_VYKI01000010.1:23303-142978 GCF_008710035.1 Stenotrophomonas cyclobalanopsidis
TTTGTTGTTTTGTTTTTTTCCGGCCTGGCCCCGTCGGGCCGGCCGCGCTCCCCCCCCCCCCTCGACTCTACAGAGAGGCAAAAAAAACGCCGGAAGCTTTCGCTTCCGGCGTTTCTGGCTACCAAACGGTAGCAGACGGATTAGACCGCCTGCACCTGGTCAGCCTGCATACCCTTCTGGCCCTGGACGGCGATGAAGGTAACCTTCTGGCCTTCCTGCAGGGTCTTGAAGCCGGTGCCCTGGATGGCACGGAAGTGCACGAACAGGTCCGGGCCGCTTTCCGGGGTGATGAAGCCGAAGCCCTTGGCGTCGTTGAACCACTTGACGGTGCCGGTCTGACGATCAGACATTTGACTAACTCCTGAAACACATGTTGAAAAAATCGCAGCCACCGGGAATCGGGGCCGAGACTGAGTTGCAGGCGTTGGTAAAGCGGATCGATGAGCGGATCGTGAGATCAACTGCACCAGGCCACGATTCACGGTGACCCTAGCAAACACAGTGGATCGAACGATACGCGTGTTTTGGGGAAAAAGCGATAGCCCTGACATTCATTGCCATCGCCAGCCCCGCTAGGCGTGGCAAGGCTTGGCACCGGATCGAGGCTAAACCCGAGTCCCCATTCAGGATTTTCCTACCCTACACTGGGTAGATGACTGAAGCTGAAACCCAAGCTGAACAGGGCCGACCGAGGATCTGGGTCGATGCAGACGCCTGCCCCGGCGTCATCCGCGACATCCTGTTCCGCGCCGCCGAGCGGGTCGGCCTGGAACTGACCATGGTCGCCAACCAGTGGATCCGCACCCCACCCTCGCGCTGGCTGCGCTCCATCCAGGTACCGCAGGGACTGGACGTGGCCGACAGCGCCATCGTCGAACGGGTGGCCGCCGGCGACCTGGTGGTCACCCAGGACATCCCGCTGGCCGCGCTGGTGCTGGAAAAGAAGGCCGTGGCCCTGAACCCGCGCGGGCAGCTGTACACCGCCAACAACATGGCCGAGCGGCTGTCGATGCGCAATTTCATGGAAGAACTGCGTGGCGCAGGGGTCCAGACCGGCGGCCCGCCGCCGTTGGGCCAGCGCGACCGCCAGCTGTTCGCTGCCGAGCTGGACCGCTGGCTGGCCCGTGTGAAGCCGTGAGGCTGCAACCGCGCTGATCAGCGCCTTTCCGGCAGCTGCAACGCGCGCTCGCTGCTGAACGCCCGCCGCTCTCCGCTCAGCGGGTCCTGGAACGCCAGGGCCCGCGCCAGCAGCTGCAACGGCGGCGCCTGCAACGGATCGGCCGCCGGCTGCAGCTGCGGGTACAGGTCATCGCCGAGGATCGGAGCGCCCAGGGCCGCCATGTGCACCCGCAGCTGGTGCTTGCGCCCGGTTTCCGGCTGCAGCCGGTAATGCCAGACCGCTCCGTCGGCGGCAATCACCTCCACCCGGGTGCGCGCATTTGCCTCGCCTGGCACTTCGGCCATGCGGAAGAACGGCTCGCCGGCCACGAGCCGGCTCAGCCGCTGCAACGGAAACGCCAGGCCCGGCAGCGCCGGCGCCAGCGCTTCGTAGGTCTTGTCGATGCGCCGCTCGCGGAACAGGCGCTGGTAGGCGTCGCGCGAATCCGCCCGCTGCGAGAACAGCACCAGCCCGGCGGTCAGCCGATCCAGCCGGTGCAGCGGTACCAGGTCGGCATTGCGGGTGAGCGCCACCAGGCGCGCCAGCAGCGTCTCGCGCACGTAGCCGCCCGCGGGGGTCACCGGCAGATAATGCGGCTTGTCGGCCACCAGCAGATGCTCATCCTGGTAGAGGATGCGCTCGCTGAACGGAATGGACGGCTCGTCACTGACTTCACGGAAATAGAGGATCTCCAGCCCGACCTGCCAGTGCTGGTCCGCCGCGAGCGCCCTGCCCTGCGCGTCCTGCACGCGGCCGCGGGCGAAACGGTCCTGCCACTGCGCGCGGTCGATGCGCGGGAAACGCGCGCACAGCCCGTCGAGCAGGTTCGGCCAGTCCCCCGGCGGCAGCTGCAGGCGGCTGGGCAGCGTCGTCATGTCCGTCCCATCAGCGGGCAATCCATCAGGGGGAAGACAGCAAGGGTGCCACCGTTGACGCCCGGCAGACACCCGGACCACGGACACCCCTCCGGCAAACCTCTATCATGCTCGTCTTTAGTGCACGGATTCCCCATGGCCCTCACCGCCACCATTCGCAAGGCCGAGCTGCAGATCAGCGACATGGATCGCGGCTACTACGCGACCCACAACCTGACCCTGGCCCAGCACCCGTCGGAAACCGACGAGCGCCTGATGGTGCGCCTGCTCGCCTTCGCCCTCAATGCCGATGACCGCCTGGAGTTCGGCCGCGGCCTGAGCACCGACGACGAACCGGACCTGTGGAACCACGATTACACCGGCGACATCCTGCAGTGGATCGACCTGGGCCACCCGGACGAATCGCGCGTGCGCAAGGCCTGCAACCGCAGCCGCCAGGTGCAGGTGGTGAACTACGGCGGCAATGCGTCCGAGATCTGGTGGAACAAGCAGGGCAAGAGCCTTGCCCGCTTCGACAACCTGTCGGTGGTCGACCTCGACGGCGCCTTTGTCGAACAGTGGGGCCAGCAGATCCAGCGCGCCATGCGTTTCAGCGTGCTGATCCAGGACGGCGAGGTGCAGCTCCTCAACGACCAGATGCAGCTCGACATCATTCCGAACTGGCGCAAGCGCGCCAAGGCATGAGCACGATCCGCTGCGACGTGCTGGTCATCGGCGCCGGCGCGGCTGGCCTGATGACCGCGATCACCGCCGGCCAGCGCGGCCGCCACGTGCACGTGATCGACCATGCCAACAAGGTCGGCAAGAAGATCCTGATGTCCGGTGGTGGCCGCTGCAACTTCACCAACACCGGCACCACCCCGGCCAACTTCGTCTCGGCCAACCCGCATTTCTGCAAGTCGGCCCTGGCGCGCTATTCGCCGTGGCACTTCATCGAGATGGTGGACAAGCACGGCATTGCCCATCACGAGAAGGAGCTCGGGCAGCTGTTCTGCGACATCTCGTCCAAGCAGATCGTAAAGATGCTGGTGGACGAGTGCCAGGCCGCGGGCGTGCAGATCCGCACCGACTGCAGCGTGCAGCGCATCGAGCACGGCAGCGATGGCTTCCGCGTGCACACCGGCCAGGGCCTGTTCCACTGCGCCTCGCTGGTGGTGGCGACCGGCGGCCTGTCCATCCCCAGCATGGGCGCCACCGGCTTCGGTTATGAGCTGGCCCGCCAGTTCGGCCACCAGGTGCTGCCCACCCGCGCCGGCCTTGTGCCGCTGACCCTCAGTGGCACCCACCAGGAGCGGCTGGCCGACCTCAGCGGCGTCGCCCTGCCGGTCGAGGCGCGCTGCAACGGCAAGCGCTTCCAGAACTTCATGCTGCTGACCCATCGCGGCGTCAGCGGGCCGGCCATCCTGCAGATCTCCTCGTTCTGGCAACCCGGCGATGCACTGGAGCTGGACCTGCTGCCGGGCCAGGATGCGACCGAGTGGCTGCGGCAGATGAAGCGCGACCGCCCGGCGGCCGGACTGCGCACGGTGCTGGCCGAGGTGCTGCCCAAGCGCCTGGCCCAGCGCCTGTGCGAACACTGGCTGCCGGACCGCCCGGTGCGGCAGCTGGATGAACCGGTGCTGCGCCAGGCCGGGCAGCTGCTGGGCGCCTTCCCGCTGGTGGCCAGCGGCACCGAGGGCTACCGCACCGCCGAGGTCACCCTGGGCGGCGTGGACACCGCCGAGGTGTCGTCGGCCACGATGGAATCCAAGCGCGTGCCCGGCCTGCATTTCGTCGGCGAAGTGCTGGACGTGACCGGTTGGCTGGGCGGCTACAACTTCCAGTGGGCCTGGGCCAGCGGCCATGCCGCCGGCAGCGTGGTGTGAACCGCATCGCCGTTCCAACCCCGCAAGGGGCGAGCGCATGGACGGACCGCCGCGCATCGTGTATCTAGATTTGCAGATTGGGGAGCAGTGCATGCAGAACGCGAACGACATCACCATCCGGCTGCTGATCGTCGATGACAGCGGCGAGAACGCCGAAGCCATCGTCAGCACCCTGCGCAACAGCGGCATCGCCGTGCGCCCGTGGCGGCCACATGATTCGGCCGAGCTGTCGCAGGTGCTGGCCAGCCAGGCCATCGACCTGGTGCTGGCCTCGCCGTCGCAGGGCATCCCGCTGCCGCTGGTGGCCCAGCACATCGCCGCCAGCGGCAAGGACATCCCCTTGGTGCTGCTGGCCGATCGCATCGACGAGGACGAACTGGTCCAGGCCAGCAGCAACGGCGTCCGTGCCCTGGCGCTGCGCCAGCGCAATGAGCACCTGCTGGCGGTGGTCCGCGACCAGTGGGTCGACCTGCAGGCGCGCCGTGGCCTGCGCCGCATCGAGGCGCAGATGCGCGAGACCGAGCGCCGCTGCGACGCGCTGATCGCCTCCTCGCGCGACCCCATCGCCTATGTCCACGAAGGCATGCACATCCGTGCCAACGATGCGTATCTGGAAATGTTCGGCTACGAGGACTTCGACGAGGTCGAAGGCATCTCGCTGCTGGACATGGTCGCCGCCCAGCACGTGGACAGCTTCAAGCAGCTGCTGAAGTCGCTCAGCCGTGGCGAGGCGCCGCCGCCGCAGTACCAGCTGGATGCGCGCCACCAGGATGGCAGTGCGTTCCCGGCCACCATGGAATTCACTGCCGCCACCTACGAGGGCGAGTCCTGCCTGCAGGTGGTGTTCCGCCGCCGCCTGGAGCTGGACACCGAACTGGCCCGCGAGGTCGAGGACCTGCGCCAGCGCGACCAGGTCACGGGCCTGCTCAACCGCCCCACCTTCATGCTGCAGGTGGAAGATGCGGTGGCCCAGGCCGGGCGCAGCGAGGGCCAGTTCGGCCTGCTGCTGGTCGAGCCGGACCACTACGCGCGCCTCATTCCCGATATCGGGCTGGACTCGGCCGACGCCCTGATCGGCGCGATGGCCGCGCTGCTGGCTGAAGTGGTGGGCAATGACGCGCAGATGGCACGCTTCGGCGAACACAGCTTCGCGGTGCTGCAGTCCGGCGCCTACGCACAGACGATGGCCATGGCCGAGCGCATCCGCGAAGCCTTTGCCGCACACGTGTTCACCATCGGCGCGCGCTCGGCCACGGTCACCGTCAGCCTCGGCGGCGTGCAGGTGGGCGAAAAGATTGCCAGTATCGGCCAGGTACTGGCGCGTGCCAGCGAATGCGCGCAGGCCGCTGCCGCACTCGGCAATACCACGCGCATCTTCGACCCGGCCGCGGTTGACCGCATCGAGGAAGAGCGCGTGCAGCGCTGGGTCGCGCGTATCCGCGAAGCGCTGGCCGGCGACGGCTTCCAGCTGCACTACCAGCCGGTGCTGAACCTGCAGGGCGAGCCGCTGGAACTGTACGAGGCCTACCTGCGGCTGGAGCACAACGGCGAGCTGCTCAGCCCGACCGCCTTCCTCGGCATCGCCGAGGAGCACGGCCTGCTGGGCGACATCAACCGCTGGGTCGTCTCGCAGGCCATCAGCGTGCTGGGCGCACGTGCTCGCGCAGGCCATCAGACCCAGATCCTGGTCAAGGTCACCCCCGAGTCGTTCGACGACCCGAAGCTGATTGCTACGCTGCGCCAGCAGCTGCAGGCACAGGGCGTGCCGGGCGAGCGCCTGTGGCTGCATGCGCCGGAGGCGAAGGTGTTCACCCACCTGCGTGCCGCCCAGCAGTTCCTGGCCGACGTCGCCCCGTTGGGCTGCCGGATCGGCCTGGAGCAGTTTGGTTCGGGGCTGGATTCGTTCCAGCTGCTGGCCCACTTCGAGCCGCAGTTCCTCAAGCTGGATCGCGGCTTCACCAGTGACCTGGCGGCGACCCGCGAGAACATCGACCGCATCAGCCAGATCACCGCGCGTGCGCAGGAAGCAGGCATCCGCACCATGGCCGAGTTCGTCAGCGATGCCAACTCGATGACCCTGCTGTTCAGCGCGGGCGTCGACTACGTGCAGGGCGAGTTCGTCGGCCCGGCGCTGCCGTCGATGAACTTCGATTTCGGCTGAACCCGGCACTACCGCCGGTCGCGCAGGTAGCGCCGGGTCATACCCGGCGAGCGCAGCGGGATCCACGGCATCCGCCGGGCATGGCCCGGCGCCACCGTCTATCGCGTCAGGTCAGGTCAGGTCGACCAGGTTGGCGATCTTCACGTCCGGGTTGACGTCGGCTTCGTAATCGACGCCTTCCACGCCGAACCCGAACAGGCGCAGGAAGTCGGCCTTGTAACCGGCCAGGTCGCTGATCTCGTACAGGTTCTCGTTGGTCACCTGCGGCCACAGCTCCAGCACCTTGCCCTGCACTTCCGGGGCCATTTCCTTGTAGTCGGCGCGCAGGCGGCCTTCCTCGTCCACCAGGGCGACGGTACGGCCCTGGCCATCGACCAGGTCGTGGCGCAGGCGGTCTACGGCCACGCCGTCAGCCTTGCCGCCGTAGAGGATGCCGTACAGCACGTCGAGCTGCTCGATGCAGCCTTCGTGGGTCCCCTGCGCCTTCATCACCTTGAACAGCAGCGACAGGTACAGCGGCATGGTCGGGATGGCCGAGCTGGCCTGGGTGACCACCGCCTTCAGCACCGACACGCGCGCGTCGCCGCCGATCTTCGCCAGCGATGCGCGCAGGCCCAGCACCTTGTCGTCGAGGTCCTTCTTGGCCGCACCGATCGAACCGTTCCAGTAGATCGCCTGGGTGATCTCCTCGCCCACGTAGGTGAAGGCGGTGGTGGTGCAGCCGTTGGCGAGCACGCCGGCCTCGGACAGCGCGTCGATCCACATCTGCCAGTCTTCGCCGCCCATCACCGCGACGGTGCCGGCGATTTCCTCGGCCGTGGCCGGCTGCAGGTGGGTCTCGGTCAGCACTTCCTTGTCGGTATCCAGGCCGCGCAGGACGATCGGCTCGCCGATCGGCTTCAGCGTCGAGCTGATGATGTCGCCGGTCTTGGGGTGCTTGCGGCGCGGCGCAGCCAGGCTGTAGACGACCTGGTCGACCTGGCCGAGATCGGCCTTGATCATCTCGATGGTCTTGGCCTTCACTTCATCGGAGAAGGCATCGCCGTTGATGCTCTTGGCGTACAGGCCGGCTTCGTCGGCGTACTTGTGGAACGCGGCGGAGTTGTACCAGCCCGCGGTGCCCGGCTTGGTTTCGCTGCCCGGACGCTCGAAGAAGATGCCCAGTGTCGCGGCGCCGCTGCCGAAGGCGGCGGTGATACGCGCGGCCAGGCCATAGCCGGTGGAGGCACCGATGACCAGCACGCGCTTGGGGCCGTTCTGGATCGGCGGGCGGGCGCGGATATAGTCGATCTGCTGCTTGACCGCGGCCTCGCAGCCGGTCGGGTGGGTGGTGACGCAGATGAAGCCGCGGACGCGCGGTTTGATGACCATGGATACCTCGGGTTGGCAGATGCGGCGCACGGGGCGCTCAGCAGGAATACGGGCGCGCGCAGGCGCGCGCGAACCGCAGGATCGTAGTGCGCGGGGGAAGAATGCACAACCGACGCTGGCGTAGGGTGGGGTTTTCTTTTTGCAGGGCTTGCAGCCCTGCACCTGCTTCAAGCCACTGCAACGTCAACGTCAACGTCAAAAGCTGGGGTCCTGAGGGTTGGCGGGGTGGGTCCGGTTGAGGGGGACGCTGCAAGTACGTCCCTGTAAGCTCGGTCGCCGCATCCATGCGGCTCACGCCCCCTCAACCGGACCCACCCCGCCTTCGACAGTTCTCGGCGATCTGCCGGAACGGCGTTCTGCTCTGGTGGGTGCCGACCGTTGGTCGGCACGGGGTCGAACATCGATGTCTGACAGAAAAATCGTGTCGACCAAGGTCGACACCTACCAACAGCCGCGCGCCCCAGTAGATCCGCGCCATGCGTGGATGAATTCATTCGACATCTGACAGATGTGTCGATCAACGGTCGGCACCCACCAACAGCCGTGCGGAACCGGTCTGGGGCAAAGCCCCCTGAGCCGGGGGGCGGACGCGAAGCGGCGGGGGTCTGGGAGCTGGTAAGTGGGGCCCACGGTTCGCGCAGCGAAGCGTGGGAGCGGCAGCGCGCATGCGATGACGCGTACCAGGGCGCAGCCCTGCCAACAAAAAACCCCGCTTGCGCGGGGTTCTCTGTGTACTGCGTGCAGCGGGGGCTTACGGACGACGGGCCAGGGCCTCGACGTCCTTCGCCTTCGGCAGCAGATCCTGCTTGGTCACGCGCAGCGCACCAATGGTCAGCATCGGCACCGCCACCAGGATCGAGGACAGCACCACGATCACCGCACCGATCATGTGGGTCTCGGCCAGGCCTTCCATCGAGCTGCCGCCGTACAGGTACAGCGCAAGTGCCGACAGGAAGAACATCACCGCGGTGATCACCGTACGCGACAGCGTCTGGTTGATCGAACGGTTCAGCACTTCCATCGGCTCGGCACGCAGGCTGCGGAAGTTTTCGCGCACGCGGTCGAAGACCACGATGATGTCGTTGATCGCAAAGCCCATCACCGACAACAGGCCGGCCAGCACGGTCAGGTCGAACTCACGACCCAGCAGGGACACGTAAGCCACCGTCACGATCAGGTCGAACATCGCCACGATGCTGGCGGTGACCGCGAACTTCCATTCGAAGCGCACCGCAATGTAGATCAGGAAGCCGGCCAGCATGAAGATGGTGGCGTACAGACCGTTCATCGCCAGGTCCTTGCCGATCTGCGGACCAACGAACTCGTTGCGCAGCACGGTGGCCTGGTTGTCGGCGGTGGACAGCGCCTTGACCACCGCCGCAGCGGTGGCCTTGTCCTCGGCGGCGGCCGCACCGGTACCCGGGGCGTGCTCACCGTGCGGGGCCAGGCGGATCAGCAGGTCGGTATTGCCACCGACGCTCTGCACCTGGGCGCCTTCAAAACCATTGTCCTCGAGCTTGGTGCGGACCTGCTCGACGTCCACCGCGTGATCGAAGCGGGCTTCGATCAGGGTGCCGCCGGTGAAGTCCAGGGCGTAGTTGAAGCCCTTGAAGCCGATGATGCCGATCGATGCCAGGAACACGATGATCGTGACGACCATCGCGACATGGCGCCAGCGCATGAAGTCGATCTGGGTGTCGTTCGGGAGGATGTGCAGCGGAAAAATTTTCATGTGCGTGTCGTCCCGTCAGATGGCCACGTTCTGGAGCTTCTTGCGACGGCCATAGATCAGCGTCGCCAGGGCGCGCGACACGGTGATCGCAGTGAACATCGAGGCGAAAATACCGATGATCATGGTCAGGGCGAAGCCCTTCAGCGGACCCGTGCCGAAGGCGAACAGGGCCACACCGACGATCAGGCCGGTCAGGTTGGCGTCAAGAATCGTGCCCGACGCACGTTCGTAACCGGTCACGATCGCGGTCTTGCCCGGCACGCCGGCACGCAGCTCTTCACGGATACGCTCGTTGATCAGCACGTTGGCGTCCACCGACAGGCCGACCGACAACGCCAGGCCGGCGAAGCCAGGCAGGGTCATCGTCGCGCCGAACAGCGACATCACTGCCACCACGATCAGCAGGTTGAACAGCATCGCCAGCGAGGTGATCAGGCCGAACATGCGGTAGTAGATGGTGAAGAACACCAGGGTGAACAGGAACGCGTAGACCACCGCGGTGATACCGTTCTTGACGTTCTCCGCACCCAGGCTCGGGCCGACCACGCGCTCTTCGACGAAGTCCATCGGCGCTGCCAGCGAGCCGGACTTCAGCAGCTTGGCCAGGTCCTCGGCTTCCTTCTTCTGCAGACCGGTGGTCTGGAAGTTCTTGCCGAACACGCCGTTGATGTTGGCCACCGAGATCACCTCCTCGTTGACCTTGAAGCCACGCACCTCCTGGCCGTCAACGACCGTCACGGTCGGCACGCGCTCGGTGTACACCACGGCCATCGGCTTGTTTACGTTGGCGCTGGTGAAGTCGAACATGCGCTGGCCACCGACGTTGTTCAGCGTCACGCTGACCGCCGGGGCACCGCTGCTGGTGTCGGTCACCGCCTGTGCGCCGACCATCTGGTCGCCGGTGACGATCACGCGCTTGTTCAGCAGCACCGGACCACCGCCTTCACGACGCTGGTAGACCTTGGCTTCCGGCGGGATGCGGCCGGAGGCGATCGCGTCCTGCGCATTGCCCTCGACCACCGCACGGTATTCCAGCGTGGCGGTGGCACCGATCATGCGCTTGGCTTCGGCGGTGTCCTGCACGCCCGGCAGCTGCACGACCACGCGGTCGGCACCCTGGCGCTGGATGATCGGCTCGGCCACGCCCAGCTGGTTCACGCGGTTGCGCAGGGTGTTGATGTTCTGCTCGATGGCGCCGTTGGCGATCTGCGAGATCTCGGTGTCCGGGATGGTCACCGTGATGCGGCTGCCGCTGACGTCGTAACCCAGGGTCGGCTGCGACTTGACCAGCGCCGTGCGGGCGTTGGCAGCGGCATCGTCACCGGCCGACGGGCTCAGGTTGGCCACGATGGTGTTGTCAGCGCGGCGTTCGACCGACTGGTACGGAATGCGCGCGTCACGCAGGGTGCTGCGCACGTCTTCGGTGTAGGCGTCCAGGCGCTTGTCCAGCGCAGCCTTCTGGTCGACCTGCAGCACGAAGTGCACGCCACCCTGCAGGTCCAGGCCCAGCACCATCGGGCGGCCGCCCAGCTTGGCCAGCCAGTCCGGCACGGTCGAGGCCAGGTTCAGGGCCACCGTGTAGTTCTCGCCGACGGTGTCACGCAGCGCATCGCTGGCCGCGGACTGGGCCTTCAGGTCCGGCAGGCGGACGATCAGGCTTTCCCCTTCCTTCTCGGCGCCGATCGTGGTGATACCGGCCTTCTTCAGGTCGGCCAGCACACGGTCGCGCAGCGCGTCGTCGACCGTACCGCCACGGTTGGCGGTGATCTGGACGGCGGGGTCCTTCTGGTAGATGTTGGGCAGCGCGTACAGGGCACTGAGCGCCAGTACGATCAGGATGACGACGTACTTCCAGCGTGGAAATTCGAGCATTGCTTGGGTCCCGCGCGGCGCCATCCCCGGCGCCGCGGTTGTGCATCGGAAAGGGAGTGGCTTACTGGGCCGACTTCAGGGTACCGGCCGGCAGCACGTTGCCGACAGCGCCCTTCTGCACGCGGATGCGCACGTTGTCAGCCACTTCGATGGTGATGAAGTTGTCGCCGATGTCGGTGACCACGCCGGCGATGCCGCCGTTGGTCAGCACTTCGTCACCGCGCTTGATCTTCTCCAGCATGGCCTTGTGCTCCTTCTGCCGCTTCATCTGCGGGCGGATCATCAGGAAGTACATGATGGCGATCAGGATGATCGGGAACAGCAGCGTGGTCAGGCCCATGCCCTGCGGTTGGCCACCGGCGGCCTGGGCGTGGGCGGCGGGAATCAGGAAAGCAAGCAGGTTCATCGTTGGTCCTTTGGTTGGGCGGCGCTCAGGCCCGTTTGACGGGCGCAGGGTGTCGACCGCGGATCTGGGTCAGCCTTGAAGTATGCCACGGCCCCGGACGTTCGTCCTTGGGCCGTTCGGCAGGGGTGCTCTGGGGTCACAGGGGCGGCGCGACCGCCCCGCGTGCTGCGTAGAAGGACTCGCGGAAGGCCTGGAAGGTTCCCGCCTCGATGGCCGCGCGGATGTCAGCCATCAGTTTCTCGTAGTAGAACAGGTTGTGCAGGGTACCCAGCATCGGCGCCAGCATCTCGTTGCAGCGGTCCAGGTGGCGCAGGTACGAGCGGGTGTAGCCGCCGCTGCAGGCCACGCAGCCGCAGCCCGGCTCGATCGGGTCCAGGTCGCGCGCGTACTGCGAGTTGCGGATGCGTACGGTGCCGAACGAGGTGAAATAGTGGCCATTGCGGGCATTGCGGGTCGGCATCACGCAATCGAACATGTCCACGCCACGGGCCACGCCCTCGACCAGGTCTTCCGGCCGGCCCACGCCCATCAGGTAGCGCGGGCGGTCGCCCGGCAGTTCCGGGTCCAGGTGGTCGAGCATGGCGTTGCGCTCGTGCTCCGGCTCGCCCACGGCCAGGCCACCGATGGCGTAGCCGTCGAAACCGATCGCCTGCAGGGCCTCGGCCGAGCGGCTGCGCAGGTCGGTGTGCACGCCACCCTGGACGATGCCGAACAGCGCCGCGTCATTGCCCAGCTCGTCATGCGCGTTGCGGCTGCGCTGCGCCCAGCGCAGGCTCAGCTCCATCGAACGGCGGGCAACATCCTCGGTGGCCGGGTACGGGGTGCACTCGTCGAAGATCATCACCACGTCCGAATCGAGCACCTTCTGGATCTTCATGCTCTCTTCCGGGCCCAGGAACACGCGGGCACCGTCGGTGGGCGAGGCAAAGGTCACGCCCTGCTCGGTGATCTTGCGGCGGTGGGCCAGCGAGAACACCTGGAAGCCGCCGGAGTCGGTCAGGATCGGGCCATCCCACTGGCAGAAGCCATGCAGGCCGCCGTGGTCGGCGATGATGTCCAGGCCCGGCCGCAGGTACAGGTGGAAGGTGTTGCCGAGGATGATCTCGGCGCCCAGCGCGCGCACCTGGTCCGGCAGGATGCCCTTGACCGAGCCATAGGTTCCCACCGGCATGAAGGCCGGCGTTTCCACCGTGCCACGCGGGAAGGTCAGGCGGCCACGGCGGGCACGGCCGTCGCGGGTCTGGAGCTGGAACTGCAATCGGGACATGGAACGGTCGTTCAGGCAAATAGTTGCCTATTGTCTCCGAAAGAGGCCGCTGTCGGTAGCGCCGGGCCATGCCCGGAGGAGACGGCCAGGGGTACCGGGTTCATCCACGCATGGCGTTGATATCACCCCCAGGGGTGCGCACCAGCGATGCGCACCCACCACCCGCAGGCAGAGGTCAGCCCGCCTGCGGGAACAGCAGCATCGCGTCGCCGTAGCTGAAGAAGCGGTAGCGCTGCTCGATCGCGTGCCGGTAGGCCTCGAACACGCGGTCCTTGCCGGCGAACGCGGAGATCATCATCAACAGCGTGCTTTCCGGCAGGTGGAAGTTGGTCACCATCGCGTCGACGCTGCGGATGCGGTAGCCCGGGGTGATGAAGATCTGGGTCTCGCCGGCAAACGGCAGCAGCTCGCCGTCGCGCATCGCGCTTTCCAGCGCGCGCACCACGGTGGTGCCCACGCCGATCACCCGGCCGCCCGCATCACGGGTGCGGCGCACCTGCTGGACCAGCTCCGCACCCACGTTCAGCCACTCGCGGTGCATCACGTGGTCCTTCAGGTCATCGGCACGCACCGGCTGGAAGGTGCCCGCACCCACGTGCAGGGTGACGTGGCCGAAATCCACGCCCTTGGCCTTCAGCGCCGCCAGCAGCGGCTCGTCGAAGTGCAGGCCGGCGGTCGGTGCGGCCACCGCGCCCACTTCACGGGCGAACACGGTCTGGTAGCGCTCGCGGTCGTCCAGGCCCGGCTCGCGCTGGATGTAGGGCGGCAGCGGCAGGCGGCCGGCATGCAGCAGCCACTGCTCCAGCGATTCGGGCACGTGGAACTGCAGCACGTAGAACTCGCCGTCGCGGCCCAGCACCTCGGCCTCGCCACCGGCATCCAGGGCGATGCGGCTGCCGGCCTTGGGCGACTTGCTGGCACCGACCTGGGCACGCGCCTGCTGGGCACCGAGCAGCCGCTCGATCAGGATCTCGACGCGGCCACCGCTGGCCTTCTGCCCGAACAGGCGCGCCGGGATCACCCGGGTGTCGTTGAACACCATCAGGTCGCCCGGCTGCAGCAGCGACGGCAGGTCGCGCACCTGCACATCGGTGAAGGCGGCCGGTGCCGGCGGCACCAGCATCAGACGGCTGGCCGAGCGTTCGGCCAGGGGCGCCTGGGCAATCAGTTCGGCCGGCAGGTCGTAGTGGAAATCGGACTTCTTCAAGGCAGTGATCGGCAACAGGTCGGCAATGGCGCGCATTGTACGTCCAGCGCCTGAGAGCCGGCGTGCTTCGTGCCGAACGTCGGGCAATATGCTGCTATGCAGCAGGTTTCTGCGGGGTTATCGCGCAAAAAAACAAGTGCTAGCATCGGGAAGGAAGTCCGCAGCACGAGTCCGCCCCAAGCGCGCGTGATGACGCGCGTTTTGCGTTTGAAGGCCCGTGCGACCCAACGTTTCAGGAGATCTGCAATGAGCTTCATCGAACGCCTCGCCCCCCTCCGCGCCCAGCCCGGCACCCGCCTCACCACCGGCCTGGACGACGCCACCCTGACCGCACTGTCCGCCCGCCACCCGCAGCTGGTCGCTGCCGTGGACGCCGCCGCCGCCGAGTTCGCGCGCGTGCAGCAGGAACTGGGGCCGCTGCTGGCGCAGGACGAGCAGGCGCAGATCGATGCAATGCAGGACGGCTTCGTCAATTTCTATGCCGATGATGCGGTGACCCCGTATGTGGCACTGGCCGCACGCGGCCCGTGGGTGGTCACCCTGAAGGGCGCGGTGCTGTACGACGCGGGCGGCTACGGCATGCTCGGCTTCGGCCACACCCCTGATGCGGTGCTCGAAGCGATGTCTCGCCCGCAGGTGATGGCCAACATCATGACCCCGAGCCTGTCGCAGCAGCGCTTCATCACCGCCCTGCGCGCAGAGATCGGCCACCGTCGCGGCGGCTGCCCGTTTGCCCGTTTCATGTGCCTGAATTCCGGTTCCGAAGCGGTCGGCCTGGCCGCGCGCATTGCCGACGTCAACGCCAAGCTGCAGACCGACCCGGGCGCGCGCCATGCCGGCGCCGCCATCAAGCGCGTGGTGATCAAGGGCAGCTTCCACGGCCGCACCGATCGCCCGGCGCTGTATTCCGATTCCAGCCGCAAGAGCTACCAGCAGCACCTGGCCAGCTACCGTGGCGAGGACTCGGTGATCACCGTCGCGCCGTACGACGAGGCTGGCCTGCGCCAGGTGTTCGAGGATGCAGAGCGCAACCAGTGGTTCATCGAAGCGGTGTTCCTTGAGCCGGTGATGGGCGAAGGAGACCCGGGCCGTTCGGTGCCGCAAGCGTTCTATGCGGTGGCCCGCGAACTGACCCGCGCCCACGGCAGCCTGCTGCTGCTCGATTCGATCCAGGCCGGCCTGCGTGCCCACGGCGTGCTGTCGGTGGTGGATTACCCAGGCTTCGAAGGCCTCGACCCGCCGGACATGGAAACCTATTCCAAGGCGCTCAATGCCGCGCAGTACCCGCTGTCGGTGCTGGCGGTGACCGAGCATGCCGCGCAGCTGTACCGCAAGGGCATCTACGGCAACACCATGACCAGCAACCCGCGTGCGCTGGACGTGGCCTGCGCCACCCTGGCCCAGCTGACCCCGCAGGTGCGCGCCAACATCGCCGAACGCGGCGCCGAGGCGGTGCGCAAGCTGGAACAGCTGAAGAGCGAGCTGGGCGGGCTGATCACCAAGGTGCAGGGCACCGGCCTGCTGTTCTCCTGCGAGCTGGCCCCGCAGTTCAAGTGCTATGGCGCCGGTTCCACCGAGGAGTGGCTGCGCCAGCACGGCATCAACGTGATCCACGGTGGCGAGAACTCGCTGCGCTTCACCCCGCACTTCGGCATGGACAGCGACGAGCTGGACCTGCTGGTGGGCCTGGTCGGCCGCGCCCTGCGTGAAGGCCCGCGCCGTGAGCAGGCCGCCGCCGCGTAACCCGCGCCAACGCGTCATAATTGACCAACACCCCGCCCGCGACCGCCGACCCGGTTGCCGGCGGGGCGTTTTCGTTTCCGCACCAAGAGACAGGAATCCCCCATGAAGTCCCTCTGCGTCTACTGTGGCTCCAACGCTGGCAGCAAGCCGGTCTACACCGAACGCGCCATGGCGCTGGGCGACCGCATCGCCCGCGATGGCATGCGCCTGGTCTACGGCGGCGGCAACGTCGGCCTGATGGGCACCGTCGCCAATGCCGTGCTCGCCGCTGGCGGTGAAGTGACCGGCGTCATCCCGCGCCAGCTGGCCGACTGGGAAGTGGCCCACCGCGGCCTGACCGAACTGGAGATCGTCGGTTCGATGCATGAGCGCAAGTCGCGCATGTTCGATCTGTCCGACGGCTTCGTCGCCCTGCCTGGCGGCTTCGGCACCATGGAAGAGATCTTCGAGATGCTCACCTGGCGCCAGCTTGGCATCGGCAACAAGCCCTGCGCCTTCCTCGACGTGGACGGCTTCTACGCCCCGCTGATCGGCATGATCGACCGCATGGTGGAAGAGCGCTTCCTGCACCCGGAACAGCGCCAGGACCTGTGGTACGGCTCGGACATCGACGAGATGCTGGCCTGGATGCAGGCCTACAAGCCGGCGCAGGCCTCGAAGTGGATCGACGAGAAGCGCCGCGCCGCGCTGCGTTGAACCTGGCCGGGTGAATCCGGACCTGCGCGGTGGCTCAGGCCACCGCGCGCGTCCATGGTGCCGGCCGCCCCAGCAGGTAGCCCTGGCCGTAGTCGCAGCCCAGCTCGAACAGGCACTGCTGCTGGGCTTCGGTCTCGATGCCCTCGCCGATCGTTTCGATGCCCAGCGTGCGCGCCAGCGACAGCACGCCCTCCACCAGCGCGCGCGTGCTCTGCGCCTCCGGGCCGTGCAGGCCAGCGATGAAGCTCTGGTCGATCTTCAGCGTGCTGATCGGGAACCGGTGCAGGTAGGACAGCGCCGAGAAGCCGGTGCCGAAATCATCCAGCTGCACTTGGATGCCTCGCTCGCGCAGCCCCTTGAGGATGCGCAGCGTGTGTGGGCCATCGTCCAGCAGCGCGACCTCGGTGATTTCCAGGCGCAGCCGCTGAGGGTCGGCATCGTTGGCTTCCAGCAGGCCGAACAGGCGCTTGCTGAAATCGGCCGAGCGGAAATGCCGCGGTGACACGTTCACCGACACATAGCCGCGACCACCGTCGGCCAGGCTGGCGATGACCTGCTCGTAGATCAGCCAGTCGACCTGCTCGATCAGGCCGCTTTCCTCGCCGAGCTCCAGGAAGGCGCCGGGCAGCAGCAGGCCGCTGCGCTCGTGCTTCCAGCGCAGCAGCGCCTCGTGGCCAACCACTTCGCCATCGGACAGGCGCACGATCGGCTGGTAGAACGGCACGAAATCGCGGTTGTTGATCGCCCGCCGCAGGTCCGCTTCCAGGTCCAGGCTGCGCATCGCCTGCTCGCGCATGTCCTCGTCGAAGATCGCGCAGCGGTCATGGCCCTGGGCCTTGGCCCGGTACATCGCCGCGTCGGCATCGCGCAGCAGCTCTTCGCCGGTGCGGTAGTGCGGGTTCCACAGGGCGATGCCAAGGCTGCCGGAGGGAAACAGCTCGCGACCGTCGATCCACATCGATTCCTGCAGGGCCAGCAGCACGCGCTGGCCGAAATCCAGCGCCTGGCCCAGGCCCTGCGGGCACTGCAGCAGCACCGCGAATTCATCACCGCCCAGGCGCGCGACCACGTCACCGTCGCCTGCCATGGACACGATGCGCTTGGCCACTTCCACCAGCATGCGGTCGCCGGCGGCGTGGCCGATGCTGTCATTGACCAGCTTGAAGCGGTCCAGGTCCAGGAACAGCATCGCGAACACCGGGCCACCTTCGCGGCGGGCCAGGGCCAGCGCGTCCTGCAGGCGGTCCAGCAGGTGCAGGCGGTTGGGCAGGCCGGTCAATGCATCGTGCATGGCCTGGTGGGTCAGGCGCTGCTCGGCGCGAAGGCGCTCGGCAATCTGTCCCAGCAGCTTGTCGTTCACTTCGCCCAGCTCGCGGGTGCGCTCTTCCACGCGCTTTTCCAGCTCGGCATGCGCCGAACGCAGCTGCTGCTGGTCGCGCTGGCGGGCCAGGCCAGTGCCGATGTTCTGCGCCACGAAGGTCAGCAGGCGCTGGTCGTGCACGCTGAAGGCGATCTGGTCGGTGTAGCTCTGCACCACGATCGCGCCGACCACCTCGTCGTCGCGGAGCAGCGGCACGCCCAGCCAGCAGTGCGAGCGCGCACCGGATTCACGCACTTCACCGGCGGCCAGCAGCGCGTCGATCTGCGCCCGCGAAGCCAGCAGCGGGCGCCGGTGGCGCACCACGTATTCGGTCAGGCCGCGGCTGAAGGCACGCGGCGCGCGCGAGCTGTTGTGCTCGTCCACCGAGTAGACGAAGTCCAGGCCGTCGCCGCGCGCGTTGACCAGGGCGATGTAGAAATTGCGCGCATCCAGCAACCGGCCCACCACCCCGTGTACCTGGCCGTAGAACTGGGCCAGGCTGTCGGCCGACATGGCCATTTCGGCGATGTTGTAGAGGGCAGTCTGCAGCTGCTCGCCACGGCGGCGCTCGGCCACTTCGTCCTGCAGGCTGCGGTTGGCGCGCTGCAGTTCCAGCGTGCGCCGTTCCACCTGCTGTTCCAGCCGCACCTGCGCCTGGCGCCGGTCCATCGCGGTCTGCACATGCTGGGCGACGAAGCCCAGGAGTGCGCGCTCGGCCTCGCCGTACAGCGCGGCCTGTTCGTAGCTCTGCACCACGATGGCGCCACAGACGCGGCCATCGCGCAGCATCGGCACACCCAGCCAGTCCAGGCTTTCCGGGCCGCGCTCGGGATCGTGCGCTTCCTCGGCATCGGCCAGCAGCTCGCGCGACGGGCCACTGAGCGGCTTGCCATGGCGCAGCAGCGCAACGGTCAGACTGCGCGGCATCTGCCCGGCGTCGTAGCTGATCGTAGGATCGGCCACGAACTCATCCACCTGGTCGGCGAAATACAGGAAGCGCATCTGGTCGCGCACATCGTCGTACTCGACGATGTAGCAGTTCTCCGCGTACATCAGCGAACCGAGCACGCCGTGCACGTGGCGCAGCATCTCGCCCATCTCCAGGTCGGCACCGGCCAGATCGGCGATCTGGTACAGCGCCTGCTGAAGACGTTCAGCCTGCTCGAGTGCGCGGATCTGCCCCGCCTGGCGGCCGCGCTGCAGGGCCAGTTCCATCGCCTGCCGCGACACCCCCCACCAGGCCTCCGAAGGCGACCCGCCGCGCACCCGCAGCGACAGCTGTGCGCCGTCGTGCTCCCAGGCAGCCTGCTCCCAAACAGTGTGCTCCCAGATTGACTGGTCCCGGTCGAGCTCGGCTTCGCTGGCGCCCTGCGGCCAGCTGTCCTGCCCACGGCCCAGCTGCGGGTCGTTCCAGCCCACCCGCACGATCGCGGTGTCCGGCAGCAGCGCCTGCAGCGCGCGCACCAGCGCCGTGCTCAAGACGGCCTCGTGAGGTGACAGCAATGACACACGGTCGGCATGCGTGGACAAAATGACGTTCTCTTGGCGCCGCTGCTGCGTCGCCTCCCCTGAGTGCGCGAGCATAACGCGGCACCGGGGGGGAAATGGAAGACCGCAAACCCCGTTTCGTGCCTCCGGGCGTTGTTGATGTGGACCCCCACTCACGAACCGCCGTGAACTGCGCCCTGCCCGCCCCCGCCACCGGCTATGCGCCACCGCCTGCAGGCCTTACCCTGTCTGCCGTGGAAGCGACCGCCCTGCCAACCGATGAAGCGCTGATGCTGGCCTGGGCCGGCGGCGACCTGCAGGCCTTCGAAGGCCTGTACGCGCGCCATCGCAAGCGCCTGTTCGGCTTCCTGCTGCGGCAGCTGCGCGACACCGCGCTGGCCGAGGAGATCTTCCAGGACGTCTGGCAGCGGGTGATCAGCGCGCGCGCCGGTTGGCAGCCTGACGCCGCATTCAGCACTTGGCTGTTCCGCATCGCGCACAACCGCCTGAATGACCACTGGCGTGCTGCCCGCCACCGCCCTGCCGCGCCGGCCGATGCCGACCTGCGCCTGGCTGCGCTGGAAGACGGGCAGACCCCGGAAGCTGAACTGTCTGAATTCGAGCAGCGCCGGCGCATCCAGCTGGCGATGGACGACCTGCCGCCCGAGCAGCGCGAAGTGCTGCAGCTGCGGCTGGAACAGGAACTGAGCCTGGAGGAGATCGGCCAGATCACCGGCGTCGGCCGGGAAACGGTGAAATCGCGGCTGCGCTATGCGATGGACAAGCTGCGTGCGGGACTGAAGGCATGAACCGAGACGACCCCCTGTCGCCTGAAGAACGTGCGCTGGCCGGCCTGATCGGCCGCCGCCACGACCACGCCCCGCCCGCTGCGCTGGACGCGGCGATCCTGGCGGCCGCGCGCGCGTCGGTGTCCACGCCTGCCGGGGACGCTGCTGAAGGTGGCGCACCCGCAGCAGCCGACACCGCCCCACCGTCGAGCGCGCGCGCGCGCCGGTCGCGGCCGCGCTGGCCGGCGGTGTTCGGCATCGCCGCCTCGGTGGTGTTTGCGGTCGGCATCGCCTGGCAGATGCGGCCAGAGCCGCCGGTCGTGCCGGCACAGGAAGCACAGATCGTCGCCGCGCCCGTGGCCGACGAACGTGCGGCAGCCGATGCCCAGGCGCCGCAGCCGATGTCCGCTGCAGCCGAAATCGCGCCCCCACCGCCGCCTTCGCCGCTGCCTGCACCACAGGCGGCGCCTGCGGCACCGGCGCCGTCCGCCAAGACCGTCATTGCACGTACGCCCGAAGCGCCGGCAGCCCCGCCAGCGGCCGAGTCCGCACCGCGCATGGCCGCACGCAGCCGGCCTGCCGAGCCCGCTGCCGAGGCAGTCTTCGCGCCGCCAGCGCCTGCTGCCCCCGCACCCGCAGCAGCCCCGGCCGCGTACTCGGCTCCAGCCCCGGCTGCAATGGATTTGGATTCGATCCAGGGCGCAGCTGCGGCCAGCGCCGACGCGGTCCGCGGCCAGCGCCGCATGGCCCCGGCGGCATCCAAGGCCAACGCCACCGCACCGTCCAGCGCACCGGGGGTGATGCTGCGCCGGTCCAGCGATGCCGCGCTCAGCGCCACGGCGGTGCACGCCGAGGTGGCCGCCGACGCCTCGCTGCCGCGCCGGCAGTGGCTGCAGAAGATCCGCGAACGCCGCGACAACGGCCAGCGCGATCTGGCCCGGGCCAGCCTGGAGCGTTACCTGCAGCTGTATCCCGAAGCGCGCCTGCCCAAGGACCTGCGCCCGCTGCTGGACGACTGAGGCAGGCCCGCGCCGACCCCGTAGAATGGTGGGAATGCCCGATACCCTCGCCCAGCCCGTCAGCCATACGCTTGACATCAAGCACAGCCGCTTCACCGCCCACGCCGCGCCCATCGACAGCGGCGCGGGTGCACTGGCGTTTCTGCAGCAGGTGGCTGTGGCCGATGCCACCCACAACTGCTGGGCCTACCGACATGGCCTGGATTACCGGTCCAGCGATGATGGCGAGCCCGCAGGCACCGCCGGCCGGCCGATCCTGGCGGCCATCGATGGCCAGGGCTTCGACCGCGTCATGGTGGTGGTGACCCGCTGGTATGGTGGCATCAAGCTGGGTGCAGGCGGCCTTGTGCGCGCCTACGGTGGCACTGCCGCCGAATGCCTGCGTACCGCGCCCCGTCTGCCGCTGGTGGCGATGGCGCGCCTGCAGCTGCTGGCTGGTTTCGAAGACCTTGGCACCCTGCACGCCGCCCTGCCCGCCTTCGCCGCCGAAAAGCGCGATGAACAGTTCGATGCCAACGGTGTGCGGCTGCGGGTGGAATTGCCCGCCGACCAGGTCGACGCATTGAAAATCCGCCTGCGCGACGCCACCCGTGACCGTATCCGCATAGAAGACGACGACCAGGATGACTGACAAGGACGAGACGTCCGCTTCAACCCCGCCGCTGCGCCGCCTGGGCAGCCTGCGTACGCTGTGGCCTTTCGTGCGCCGCCACAGCGGGTTGTTCACCGCCTGGCTGCTGGCCCTGGCGGTCTCCTCAGCCGCCACGCTGAGCCTGCCGCCGGCGGTCAAGCAGATGATCGACCATGGCTTCAGCAGCGGCGGCCAGATCAACCGTGCCTTCGCCCTGCTGATGCTGGTGGCAGTGGTGATGGCCTTGGGCACCGCCGCGCGCTTCTACTTCGTGTCGCTGCTGGGCGAAAAGGTCGTCGCCGACCTGCGCAGCCAGCTGTACGCACACCTGATCCAGCTCGGCGCCGGCTTCCATGACCGCAGCCGCAGCGGCGAACTGGTTTCGCGCCTCACCGCCGATACCGAACTGCTGCGCAGCGTGGTCGGCTCGACCATGTCGGTGGCCCTGCGCAGCAGCGTGACCGTGGTCGGCAGCCTGGCGATGCTGTTCGTCACCAGCCCGCGCCTCGCCGCATGGTCGCTGCTGGGCATCCCGCTGGCGGTGCTGCCGATCATCATCGGCGCGCGCAAGCTGCGCGTGGTCGCCCGCAACAGCCAGGACCGCATCGCCGATGCCAACAGCCTGGCCAGCGAGACCCTGGGCGCGGTACGCACCGTGCAGGCCCATGCCCGCGAGCCGTACGAGCGCGGTCGCTTCGACCATGCGCTCGGCGATGCCATCACCGCCGCGCGCCGTCGCATCGGTGCACAGTCGCTGGTCACCGCCAGCGCCATCCTGCTGGTGTTCGGCGCCATCGTCGGCGTGCTCTGGCTGGGCGCGCACGATGTCATCGATGGCCGCCTGAGTGCCGGCACCCTCGGCCAGTTCGTGCTGTACGCGCTGATCGGCGGCGGCTCGGTGGGTGCGCTGGCCGAAGTCTGGAACGAACTGCAGCGCGCGGCCGGCGGCATGGGCCGCATCGGCGAGCTGCTGCAGGAAGACATCGAGATCCGTGCACCCGCGCAGCCGCATGCGCTGCCGCAGCCGCTGCAGGGGCAGATCCAGTTCGACGATGTGGTGTTTCACTACCCGCAGCGGCCGGACCAGCCGGCGCTGGACCACTTCAGCCTGAACGTGCGTCCCGGCGAGACCGTGGCTCTGGTCGGCCCGTCCGGTGCCGGCAAGAGCACGGTGCTGTCGCTGCTGCTGCGCTTCCATGATCCGGCCAGCGGCCGCATCTGCGTGGACGGCCACGACGTGCGCGAAGTCGATCCGGCCGACCTGCGTGCGCAGCTTGCGCTGGTGCCGCAGCAGCCGACCCTGTTCGCCACCAGTGCGCGCGACAACATCCGTTACGGCCGCCTGCAGGCCAGCGATGCCGAGGTGGAAGCCGCGGCGCGTGCGGCTGAAGCCGATGGCTTCCTGCGCGCCCTGCCGCAGGGCTACGACAGCGAGCTGGGCGAGCGCGGCGCGCGCCTCTCGGGCGGCCAGCAGCAGCGCGTGGCGATTGCCCGCGCCCTGCTGAAGGATTCGCCCATCCTGCTGCTGGACGAGGCCACCAGCGCGCTGGATGCGCAGAGCGAGCACAGCGTGCAGCAGGCACTGGAACGGTTGATGGCCGGGCGCACCACCGTAGTGATCGCCCACCGCCTGGCGACCGTACTCAAGGCCGACCGCATCGTGGTGATGGACCAGGGCCGCATCGTCGCCGAAGGCACGCATGCGCAGCTGTTGGCTGAAGGTGGACTGTATGCGGAGCTGGCGCGGTTGCAGTTCGTCGATTGATTGACGGCCGGCTAACACCGGCCGGCCCAAGCTGGCGGCGAAACCGAAGGATCTGCTGAAGGAGGTGCACGATGTCGTTCCGTCAGTTCCCTGCAATCGACGCCAATGGCGAAAGCCACATCATCATCGAGTTCAAGCCCGATGCCGGCGGTAGCGGCCAGAAGGTGGAGACCAGCCCGCGCTATGAACTGGATGACGGCCGTCATCTGGTGCGCAATGGCCGCGAGTTCACCACCAGTGGCGGCGAGCTGCGGTTGACGATCTGAGGTTCGCCAGGCACGGCCCGGCGCTACCGGATCTGGCACCCCCCCGCTCTGGCAGGTGTCGACCTTGGTCGACACGCTCCGGCCGCCGGGCATGAAAAATATTGTGGTCAATTTTTAACCAACCATCTTGACAGCCTTGCCTGCCAAGGGCTGCGCGCGGTTATCCACACGTTTGCTCAGAAATCATCCACACCGCCTGTGGATGACTAGGCCTGTCCCAGCACCCGGCCGATGCCGCTGGAATCGACCGCCACCGCCGCCCGCGCGATGGAAAGCGGATCACTGCCCGCCACGAAACCGATACGGAAATGCACCTCGCCGCCCGGCGTACGCGACGAGTGGATCGAGGCCAGGCTGATGCTGTGCTGCTCGAACACGTGCAGCAGCTCGCGCAGCGAACCCGGCCGATCCTCCGGCAGGTGCACCGACAAGGCGTTGCGCTCCGTCAGGTCGGCCAGCAGGTAGCCCACGCGTTCGAAGGTGTAGTTGCCCGCGGCAAGCGCAGGCTCACCAAAGGCGTCGTGGTTGGCGGCCAGCAGCTGCTCGCGGAACCAGCCACGCGCTGCGTCGTCGCCCTGCCCGACCTGTGCCTGCAGTGCCTGCAGCTGGCCGACCAGCCGATCCAGCATCGGCGCCACGTAGGGGTTGCCGAACTGGATGTCTTCGTAGATCACCGGGTTCAACGACAGGATGCGGGAGATGATCGCCGTATCCAGTTCGAACGAGGCCGAGCGGTACGGCATCATCGCGGCCAGATCGCCCAGCTGCGGCTGGTACTCGCGCAGCACGCCGGCCTGCGCCAGATGAGTGGCATGCACCATCGCCTGCACCAGCGCCATCATCTGGTCGTGGTGCTGGGGCGTGGCGCGCACGCACTCGGCCTGCAGGGCCGCGCAGAGGCTGTCGACCCACGGCTGCCAGTGCTGCAGCCGCGCCTCGCAGACCACCATCACCCGGCCCTTCAGGGTCGGCGCCTTGGGCGGCGCGGTCATCGGGTGCAGGCCGACCACTTCGGCCTGCGAGGCCAGCATCGCCTGCACCGGCGCATCCTTCACCGAGGTGACGTCCAGCCACAGGCGGCCGTGTTCGCGGCCAGCCGACTGCTGCACGTAGTCGGCGATCAGCGCCGACGTGTGCCGGATCGGTGCCGAAAACACCAGCACATCGGCCTGTGCCAGCAGCTGCTCGGGCGTATGCGAGGCCGGATCGGCCGGATCATGGCCGATCACCTGCAGCTGCATGTGCTGCTGGAAGAAGCGGGCCAGCCAGCGCCCGTAGGCGCCGGCACTGCCAACGATGCCGACCGTGCGCGGCGTACGCGTCTGCAGCCCGCTCATGCCACGCGTTCGGCGTGGAAGCGGGTGGCCTCCGCCAGCGCAGCAGGCGCGGCAGCGATCACGTCGAACTCCTCGAAGCCGTTGGCCAGGGTCGCTTCCAGCGCCGCATGGGTACCGGCGATGGCGCGCGAAATGGCCTGCTGCATCGTCTCGCCGCGCAGCAGGAAGGACACCACCAGCGACATCAGCACATCACCGGTGCCGGCGACGTCCACCGGCAGCAGCGGCGAGGTCCAGCGCCAGGTTTCTTCGCGGCCTACGGCCAGGGTCACCAGCTCGCCCGGGGGGCCGCCCACGCTGTGCGCGATCACCCATTGCGGGCCACGCGCCAGCAGCGCGCGCGCCGCGGCGATGGCATCGGCCTCGGCCAGGGCCGGCATGCCGGTCAGGCGGTTGAGTTCAAATGCGTTGGGCGTGACCAGCCAGGCATGCGGCAGCAGGCGCTCTGCGAAGATCGTCTCCAGCCCGGGCTCCACATAGGGGCCGGTGTGGGTGTCACCGATCACCGGGTCCAGGCAATAGCGCAGCTGCGGGCAGGCCGGCAGGATCCCGTCCAGCCAATCGGCGAAGGCGGCACCGTTGGCGGCGCTGCCGAAGTAGCCGGAGACCAGCATCTTCGCCCGCTGCGGCAGGCCGCGCTCGCCGGTGCCGAGCAGCAGGTCGGCGAACCAGTCAGCGGGCAGCACGCGGCCGCGGGTGGTGTCGTAGAACGGCGCATTGCTGAGCAGGACGGTCGGGATTTCCGCCACGCGCACGCCGAGGGCGCGCATCGGCGGGACAGCGGCGCTGTTGCCGGCGTGGCCGTAGACGAGCTGCGACTGGACGGAGATGACGTCGATCGGCGAGGGCCCGTCGGGGCGCTGGCGACGGCCGTGGAGCAGGTGGTTGTCGAGGGATTCGCTCATGCCGGCATTCTACGCCCAAGGGGGTTTTCGGCAGGGCTTGCAGCCCTGCACCTGCAGAATCAACGTCAACGTCAACGTCAAAAGCGGGTATTCCGTGGAACGGCGGGGCACTGTGGGTTTGCGGGGACGCCGTAAATACGTCCCTGTAGGCTTGGTCGCCGCTTGCTCGTGCGCGCTGTCCTGCGCACACGGCAAGACCGGGGTTGGGCGTCCTGCCCAACCCGCCCGAGGCATGCCTCGGGCCCATGCGGCTCACACCCCGCAAACCCACAGTGCCCCGCCTTCGACAGTTGGCCGGCGCCTGTTGGTGGGTGCCGACCGTTGGTCGGCACATCTGTCAGACATCGACTGAATTCATCCACGCATGGCGTGGATCTACTGTGCCGTTGTTGGTAGGTGTCGACCGTTGGTCGACACGTCTGTCAGATATCGACATCAGACCCCGTGCCGACCAACGGTCGGCACCCACCAGAGCAGAACGCCGTTCCGACAGATCGCGGGAAACTGTCGAAGGCGGGGTGGGTCCGGTTGAGGGGGCGTGAGCCGCATGGGCCCGAGGCATGCCTCGGGCGGGTTGGGCAGGACGCCCAACCCCGGTCTTGCCGTGTGCGCAGGACAGCGCGCACGAGCAAGCGGCGACCGAGCTTACATGGACGTACTTGCAGCGTCCCCCTCAACCGGACCCACCCCGCCATCCCACGAATAGCCCGCTTCTGCCGTTGACGTTGATTGAAGCAGGTGCAGGGCTGCAAGCCCTGCAAACCCCAACCGCTCAGTGAGCAGCAGGACGCGACGGCGGCAGCCAGGCGGCAATGATGCCCAGCAACGGCAGGAACGCGGTCAGCTGGTACACGTACTCGATGCTGGTCTTGTCCGCCAACAGACCCAGCACCGCCGCACCCAGCCCACCCATGCCGAAGGCGAAGCCGAAGAACAGCCCCGACACCATGCCGATGCGGTGCGGCATCATCTCCTGCGCATACACCACGATGGCCGAGAACGCCGACGACAGCACGAAGCCGATCAGCACCGCCAGCACCGTCGTCCAGAACAGATCCGCATGCGGCAGCGCCAGCGCGAACGGCGCCACGCCCAGGATCGAGGTCCAGATGATCGGCTTGCGGCCGATGCGGTCACCCAGCGGGCCACCGAGGAAACCGCCGGCCGCCGACGCCACCAGGAACGCGAACAGGTGCAGCTGCGCCTGCGCCACCGGAATGCCGAAGTGGTGGATCAGGTAGAAGGTGAAGTAGCTGCCGATGCTGGCCATGTAGAAGTACTTGCTGAAGATCAGCACCAGCAGGATCGCCATCACCCGGGCCACGGTGCGGGTCGGATGACGCGGGGCGGCCGTGGCCTGTCCGACCGGGCGCGGGGCGCCCAGATGCAGCGCATACCAGCGGCTGACATAGGTCAGCAGGGCGATGCCGATCAGCGCGGCGCCGGCAAACCAGGAGGCGGCGTGCTGGCCGAACGGCACGATCACCGCGGCGGCAATCAGCGGACCCAGGGCAGTACCGAAGTTGCCGCCGACCTGGAACACCGACTGGGCAAGCCCGTGGCGGCCACCGGAGGCGAGACGCGCGATGCGCGAGGCTTCCGGGTGGAAGATGGCCGAACCGATGCCGACCATCGCCGCGGCCAGCAGCACCATCGCGTAGTTCGGCGCGAAGCCGAGCAGCAGCATGCCGCACAGAGTCGAGGCCATGCCGATCGGCAGCGAGTACGGCGCCGGCCTGCGGTCGGTGGCCAGACCGACCAGCGGCTGGAAGATCGAGGCGGTCAGCTGGTAGGTCAGCGTGATCAGGCCGATCTGGGTGAAGCTGAGGTTGAAGCCTCCCTTGATCACCGGATAGATGGCCAGGATCAGCGACTGCATCATGTCGTTGACCATGTGGGAGGTGGAAATCGCCGCCAGCACGCCGCGGGTCGAGCTGCGGACGGTGGGGGCGGGTGTAGCCAGGCTGGACATGGTGCGCAGTCAGGTTGGGGGCGAGCCCTGCATGCTACGGTGCCCTCCCCCTCCCTTCCGCCGCGTTCTGGTCATGCCATATCGCAAAAAGGACACTCCCTGCTCCATCAGGGAATCCGCGCCCTGGAATGAGGTGCCCGGCCACCGGCCGGTGACCTGCCGGGTCAAGGATTACCCGGCCGGCACCCGGGTATCGCCACACCGTCATCGCCGCCACCAGCTGGTCTACGCGATGTCCGGCCTGATGGTGGTGCGCTCCGAGGTCGGCCGCTGGGTGGTGCCGTCCACGCGCGCCATCTGGATGCCCGCCGGCATGGCCCACGCGGTGGACTGCATCGCCGACGTGCACATGCGCAGCCTCTACATCGACCCGGCATTCGCCCCGCAGCTGGCCACCGAGGCCTTCGCGGTGCAGGTGGCGCCGCTGCTGCGCGAACTGCTGCATGCAGCGACCCTCATCGAGGGCGAACACGAGGACGACAGCCGCGATGGCCGCGTGGTGCGCCTGCTGCTGGATGAACTGCACCGCATGGACGCGTTGCCCCTGCACCTGCCGACGCCGGTCGATCCACGCCTGCAGCGCATCTGCCAGCACATCCAGAAGCATCCCGGCGACGAAGCCACGCTGCAGGACTGGGCCGAAGCCCTGGCGGTGGACGTCAAAACCATCCAGCGCCATTTCGCCAGCGAACTGGGCATGACCTTCGGCCAGTGGCGGCAACAGGCCCGGCTGCTGGCCGCGATGGAACGCCTGGCCGTGGGCGAAAAGGTGATCGATGTGGCGCTGGCAATGGGCTATGACAGCCCCAGCGCGTTCACCAGCATGTTCAAGCGGCAGCTGGGGCAGACGCCGGCGGCATTCTTCCGCTGATTCCTTGAACGACGCACACGCATGGCGTGGATCTACCAGAAAGCAGCACTCCTGGTAGCGCCGGGCCATGCCCGGCAGAATGCGTTCGATGCCCACAAACAGAAACGCCGGGCATGGCCCGGCGCTACCGTCGTACGTTTTCCGTTCAAGAACTCAGGACGTCATGCGGTCCCAGAAGCCCTTCACGCCATCGATGAACGTGGCCGACTTCGGCGAGTGCTTGCGCGCCTCCTCGCCGTTGAAGGTCGCCTCGAACTGCTCCAGCAGCCTGCGCTGGTCCGCAGTGAGATTGACCGGGGTCTCCACCACCACGCGGCAGTAGAGGTCGCCTTCGCTGCGGCTGCGCACCGAACGCACGCCCTTCCCGCGCAGGCGGAACAGCTTGCCGGTCTGGGTCTCGGCCGGAATACGGATTTCCGCTTCGCCGCCGAGGGTGGCCACGCGCACGGTGTCGCCCAGTGCGGCCTGCGAGATGCGGATCGGCACTTCGCAGTGCAGGTCGTCACCGTCGCGCTGGAAGATGTGGTGCTCGCGCACGCGCACTTCCACGTACAGGTCACCCGGCGGCGTACCGGCCGGGCCGGCCTCGCCTTCGCCCTGCAGGCGGATGCGGTCGCCGGTATCGACGCCGGCCGGCACCTTCACCGACAGCACCTTGTCTTCCTCGATGCGGCCGTTGCCATGGCAGGTCTTGCAGGGCTTGGCGATGATCTGGCCACGGCCGTTGCAGTTGTGGCAGGCCTGCTGCATGGCGAAGATGCCGCGCTGGATGCGCACCTGGCCGCGGCCATGGCAGACGTTGCAGGTCTCGACCTTGCCGTCTTCGGAGCCACTGCCATCGCAGTCGCCGCACTCGGCCAGGGTCGGGATCTCGATCCGGCGCTCGACGCCGCGCACGGCTTCTTCCAGGTCCAGTTCCATCACGTAGCCGATATCGGCGCCGCGACGGGCCTGGCGCTGACCACCACCGCCGCCACCAAAGATGTTGCCGAAGATATCGCCGAAGATATCGTTCATGTCCGGGCCGCCCGGACCACCGCCGCCACCCATGCCGTGCTCGAACGCGGCGTGGCCGTGGGCATCATACATGCGGCGCTTGTTGCCATCGGACAGCGTTTCGTAGGCTTCCTTGCACTCCTTGAAGGAGGCTTCGGCGGCCGTATCGCCCGGGTTGCGGTCCGGGTGGAACTTCATCGCGCAGCGACGGTAGGCCTTCTTCAGCTCGTCGTCGGTGGCGGTGCGGGCAACGCCCAGCACTTCGTAGTAATCGCGCTTGCTCATAAGGTGAATCAGTTTCCGGAAAGTCGGGATTCGTCAAAGCGGAAGAGCGGAACGAGGTCCGCTCTTGCGTCGGGCGCCCCGACACGCCGGGCGGCGGCCAGGACCCTGGTTCGACAACGGGACGCTGGCAGGCAGCGTCCCGTGTCGGTCCGGATCAGGACTTCTTGTCGTCCTTGACTTCGGTGAACTCGGCGTCCACCACGTCATCCGCTGCCTTGCCCGTGTTGCCTGCATCGCCACCCGGGGCACCGCCCTGGTCGGCCGAAGCAGCGGCGAACAGCGCCTGGCCGGCTTCTTCCAGCACCTTCGACTTGGCTTCGATCTGTGCCTTGTCGTCGCCCTTCATCGCGGTTTCCAGGTCGGCCAGCGCCGCCTCGACCTTGCCGATGACATCGCCGCCGACCTTGCTGCCGTGCTCGGTGATGGCGCTGCGGGTGCCGTGGATCAGGGCATCAGCCTGGTTGCGGGCCTGCACCAGTTCCTGGAACTTCTTGTCTTCTTCGCGGTTGGCTTCCGCATCAGCGACCATGCGTGCGATCTCTTCCTCGGACAGACCCGAACCGGCCTTGATCTCGACCTTCTGTTCCTTGTTGGTCTTCTTGTCCTTGGCCGACACATGCAGGATGCCGTTGGCGTCGATGTCGAAGGACACCTCCACCTGCGGCAGGCCGCGCGGGGCCGGCTCGATGCCGGACAGATCGAACTTGGCCAGCGACTTGTTGAAGCGGGCCTGTTCGCGCTCACCCTGCAGCACGTGCACGGTCACGGCCGACTGGTTGTCCTCGGCGGTGGAGAACACCTGCGAGGCCTTGGTCGGGATGGTGGTGTTCTTCTCGATGATCTTGGTGAACACGCCGCCCATGGTCTCGATGCCCAGCGACAGCGGGGTCACGTCCAGCAGCAGCACGTCCTTGACGTCGCCGCCCAGCACGCCACCCTGGATCGCCGCACCCAGTGCCACGGCTTCGTCCGGGTTGACGTCCTTGCGCGGTTCCTTGCCGAAGAACTCGGTCACCGCCTGCTGCACCTTCGGCATGCGGGTCTGGCCACCGACCAGGATCACTTCGCTGATGTCGCTCGAACGCAGGCCGGCATCGTTCAGGGCGACGCGGCACGGCTCGATCGACTTGCGGATCAACTCGTCGACCAGCGATTCCAGCTTGGCGCGGGTCAGCTTGATGTTCAGGTGCTTCGGACCCGAGGCGTCAGCAGTGACGTACGGCAGGTTCACTTCGGTCTGCTGGGCGCTGGACAGTTCGATCTTGGCGCGTTCGGCAGCGTCCTTCAGGCGCTGCAGGGCCAGCGGATCCTTGCGCAGGTCGATGCCCTGGTCCTTGTTGAACTCTTCAACCAGGTACTCGATGACGCGGTTGTCGAAATCTTCGCCGCCCAGGAAGGTGTCGCCGTTGGTAGCCAGCACTTCGAACTGCTTCTCGCCGTCGACGTTGGCGATCTCGATCACCGAGACGTCGAAGGTGCCGCCGCCCAGGTCGTACACCACGATCTTGCGATCCTTGTTGTCGCCCTTGTCCAGGCCATAGGCCAGCGCGGCCGCGGTCGGCTCGTTGATGATGCGCTTGACGTCCAGGCCGGCGATGCGGCCGGCGTCCTTGGTCGCCTGGCGCTGGCTGTCGTTGAAGTAGGCCGGCACGGTGATGACCGCTTCGGTGACCTTCTCACCGAGGAAGTCCTCGGCGGTCTTCTTCATCTTTTCCAGCACCTTGGCCGAGATTTCCTGCGGCGCCATCTTCTTGGCATCGCTGGTCGACACCCAGGCGTCGCCATTGTCATGGGCCAGGATGCTGTACGGGACGTGGGCGATGTCCTTCTGCACTTCGGCATCGGTGAACTTGCGGCCGATCAGGCGCTTCACCGCGTAGAAGGTGTTCTTGGGGTTGGTGACGGCCTGGCGCTTGGCCGAGGCGCCGACCAGGACTTCGCCGTCCTTGGTGTAGGCGACGATCGACGGGGTGGTGCGATCGCCTTCCGAATTCTCGATGACGCGGGCCTTGCCGCCGTCCATGATCGCCACGCACGAGTTGGTGGTGCCGAGGTCGATACCAATGATCTTGCCCATGGGGGAGACTCCTGAAGATTGCTTGTTGGTGTCAATCCGGCCGGTCGGCCGGTGGATGAATGGGATGTGGGGGAGGCTCGTGGAACATTCAAGCCATCACCCGAACGCTGTGTTAAGCGCCTGGAAAACAATGCCGGGGGTAGCGCCGGGCCATGCCCGGCGGTCGCGCGCCCGGCCCGTCAATCGGCGGCCACGACCACCAGCGCCGGCCGCAGCAGGCGCTCGTTGAGCAGGTAGCCCTTCTGGAACACGGTCACCACGCTGCCGGGGGCGGCGCCGGGGGCCGGCACCTGGCTGATGGCCTGGTGGTGTTCCGGGTTGAACGCCTGGCCGGTCGGGTCCAGCAGGACCAGGCCGTTGTCGGCGGCGACCTTCAGCAGCTGCTTGTAGGTCATTTCCAGCCCCTCGCGCAGCGGGTTGGGATCGTCGCCGGCGGCCTTCAGGCCGGCATCCAGGCTGTCAAACACCGGCAACAGCTCGCCCAGCAGCTTCTCGTTGGCGAACTTGCGGGCCTGCTCGATGTCGCGGGCGACGCGCTTGCGCTGGTTCTCCAGGTCGGCGCGCTCACGCAGCGCATCGGCCCTGACCTGCTCGACCTCGGCGCGCAGGCGCTCCAGTTCGTCATGGTTGCCTGCGGCAGCGGCCGCATCGGCGGCGCTCTGCTGGGATTCGATATCTGGATGTTCTTGGTTCATGTCTGGGTCCCTGGCGGTCACTCTCCGCCTCCACCCACCCTAGTGTGGGCGGGATGCTGCGTTTCAAGCGTCTGCCGGCCCCGGACCGCGTCGCGGGGGCGAAAAGGCCGCCCCAAGCACGTCCGCGGTGGCCTGGACCAGCGGAATCACCCGGTCGTAGGCCATCCGCTTGGGCCCGATCACCCCCAGCACGCCCAGCACCTGGCCGTTGGCGGTATAGGGCGCGGTGACCAGCGAGACGCCCTGCAGCGGCATCATCCCGGTCTCTTCGCCGATGAAGATGCGCACGCCCGGGGCCTGGATGGTCCGCTCCAGCAGCTGCAGGATCTCGCGCTTGCTGGAGAACAGCTCGAACAGCTCGCGCAGGCGCTCCAGGTCGGACAGGTCCTGCACCCCCATCAGCCGGGTCTGCCCGGCCACCAGCATATCGTCGGCCGGCGGCTGCAGGGCCTGCTCGGCCAGCTCGATGCTGTGCGCCAGCAGCTGTTCCAGCGCGGACCGGGCGTCGCGCAGCTCCAGCAGCAGGCGGGTGCGGATCTCGGCCAGCGGCAGGCCGGCGAAATGCGCATTGAGGTAGTTGGCCACCTGTTCCAGCTGGCCCGGCTCGAAGCCCTGGCGGGTTTCGATGACCCGGTTCTGCACCTCGTTGTCGGCAAACACCAGGATCGCCAGCACCCGGCGCCCATCCAGCGCCACGAAATCGATCTGGCGGAAGGCGAACTGCTCGCGGCGCGGCGCGCTGACCACGCCGACGAAGTGGCTCATCGCCGACAGCAGCTCCGAGGCGCTGCCCAGCAGGGCCTGGGTGCTGCCACCACCGGCCAGCTCGTGGCGCAGCCGGGCCAGTTCGCCCTCGCCCGGCGGCTGCATCTGCAGCAGGCTGTCGACGAACACCCGGTAGCCGTGCGCGGTCGGGATGCGCCCGGCCGAGGTGTGCGGCGAGGCCAGCAGGCCCAGGTCCTCCAGATCGCCGAGGATGTTGCGGATGGTGGCCGGGCTGACCTCCAGGCCCGCCACGCGCGCCAGCGTCTGCGAGCCGACCGGCTCGCCGTCCTGGATGTAACGCGCGATCAGCGTGCGCAGCAGATGGCGCGCACGCGGGGCAAGCTGGTCAGCGGAACCGTGCATGGAATCAACCTGTGAGACACGGACACTAGATAATGGCGGTGCGTCGCCTTGGCAAGTCATTGGACCACCCCGCCGCGCGTGCTAGCGTTGCGCGGCTCAGACACCCCTGTACCCATGCTCAGACATCTTTCGATCAAGGATTTTGCCGTCGTCCGCGCTACCGAACTGGAGTTCGGGCCGGGCATGACCGTCGTTTCCGGCGAGACCGGCGCCGGCAAGTCGCTGATGGTCGACGCGCTCGGCTTCCTGTCCGGCCTGCGCGCCGACAGCGGCGTGGTCCGCCATGGCGCCGCCCGTGCCGAGCTGTCGGCCGAGTTCGCCCTGGACCAGCTGCAGGCCGCGCGCCAGTGGCTGGCCGACAACGAGCTGGATGACGAGGACCAGTGCCAGCTGCGCCGGGTGATCCGCGCCGATGGCGGCTCGCGCTCGTGGATCAACGGCCGCCCGGTGACCCTGGCGCAGCTGGCCGATCTGGCGGGGCGGCTGGTGGAAATCCATGGCCAGCACGAGCAGCAGGCCCTGCTGACGCGCCCGTCGCAGCTGGCCCTGCTCGACGCCTATGCCCGCAACGAGGACGAGCGCCGCCAGGTGCGCCGCGCCGCTGCGGCCTGGCAGACCCTGGTCGATGAATCACTGGCCCTGTCGCAACAGGGCGACGTTTCCGACCGCATCGGCTTCCTCGAGCACCAGCTGCGCGAGCTGGACCGCGAAGACCTGGAACCCGAGTCGATTGTCGCGCTGGGCGCCAGCCACCGCCGCCAGGCCCACGCCAGCGCCCTGCTGAGCGCCTGCCAGGCGGCCAGCAACCAGCTCAACGGCGACGACGGCAGCTCGGCCATGGACCTGCTGCAGCAGGTGCGCCACGAACTGTCGCGTTTGATCGAACACGACCCGCGCCTGGGCGAAGTGGACGGCCTGATCGAGAACGCCTCGATCCAGCTGCACGAAGCCCTGTCGCTGCTGGACCGCGTGCACGACGACCTGGATGCCGACCCGGAACAGTTCGAGGAGAACGAGCGCCGCCTCGGCCGCCTGCACGACCTGGCCCGCAAGCACCGCGTGCCGATGGACGAACTGGGCGCGCAGCGCGAGCGCATGCATGCCGAAGTGGAGCAGCTGCGCGGCGCCGATGAGCGCCTGCAGCGCCTGGCCGGTGAGATGGAGAAGGCTGCCGCCGCCTGGCGCGTGCAGGCCGAGGTGCTCACTGCCTGCCGCCGCAAGGCCGCCGCCGAGCTGTCGGCCACCACCACCGGCATCATCGCCGAGCTGGGCATGGGCGGCGGCCAGTTCCTGATCGAGCTGGAAGCACAGGACAGCGGCAAGCCCGACCCGCAGGGCGCCGAGCGCGTCGAGTTCCTGGTCGCGGCCAATGCCGGCCAGCCGCCGCGGGCGCTGCGCAAGGTCGCCTCCGGCGGTGAACTGTCGCGCATCTCGCTGGCCATCGAAGTGGCCGCGCTGGATCTGGATGCAGTGCCGACCATGGTGTTCGACGAAGTCGACTCGGGCATCGGTGGCGCGGTGGCCGACATCGTGGGCCAGAAGCTGCGCGCACTGGGCGAGAAGCGCCAGGTGCTGTGCGTCACCCACCTGCCGCAGGTCGCCTCCAAGGGCCACGCCCATTACCGGGTCAGCAAGGCCCCGGTGGAAGGCATGACCCAGAGCGCGGTGGAGAAGCTGGACACCAAGGCGCGCGAGGAAGAACTGGCACGCATGCTGGGTGGCGTGGAAGTGAGCAAGGAAGCACGCGCCGCCGCGCGCAAGCTGTTGCAGGCCTGAGGCTGATAGCGCCGAGCGTGGGCTCGGCTCTACAGGAATCTCGAACGGAACCGACGTGTAGAGCCGAGCCCATGCTCGGCTTCCGCGCGGCAGCGCGGCGCATGTCACCCCACCGGCCGCGCCAGATCCACGTGCTCCACCAGGAAATCGAGGAACGCCCGCACCCGCAGCGGCAGGTAACCACCCTGCCCCAGAAACACCGCGTGCACCTCTTCGAGGTCACCCGGGTTCGCCTCCTCCAGCACCGGCAGCAGCCGCCCCGCCGCAATGTCAGCCTGCACTTGGAACGCGGCCAGCCGCGCCATGCCCAGCCCACCCAGCACCAGCTGGCGCAGCGCATCGCCATTGCTGGCGCGGGCATTGCCGCTGGGCAGCACCATCCGCTCGCGCTCGTCCTGCAGCACCGGCCAGCCCTGCATCGCCCGCGCATGGCCGATATCCAGCCGGTTGTGCGCCTGCAGCGCCTCGGCCGTGTGCGGCAGGCCATGGCGCTGCGCATAGGCCGGTGCCGCGACGATCATCATCCGGGTCGAGCCCAGGCGCCGCGCCGCCAGGCTGGAACTCTTCAGCGGCCCGGCGCGCACGGCCACGTCGGTGCGCTGCTCCAGCAGATCGATCACCTCGTCGTTCAGGGTCAGGTCCACGCCCACCTGCGGGTTCTTCCGCAGGAACGCGGGCAGCAGCGGCAGCAGGAAGTGCTGGCCGAAAGGCACGTTGGAATTGACCCGCAGGCGCCCGCGCGGCTCGGCATGGGCGCTGGCGCAGCGCTCGGCCTCCTCCAGGTCGGCCAGCACGCGCAGGCCGCGCTCGTAGAACGCGCAGCCTTCCGGAGTCAGCTGCAGCTGGCGGGTGGAGCGCTGCAGCAGGCGCGTGCCCAGCCGCTGTTCCAGTCGCGCCACCAGCTTGCTGACCGCCGAGGGCGTCATGTCCAGCGAGCGCGCGGCAGCGGAGAACCCGCCGGTCTCGATGACCCGCACGAATACTTCCAGTTCGCCGGATCGGTTGATGTCGGGTCGTGCCATGCCAGTGAATCCAGTTCACAGATGATTATCCATCCGCAGTCTAGTTCACAGATGGGTGCGGAATCACCATGGCGCTCCCACCTGCCGGGATTGCCCGATGAACCGCCTTCGCCATCTTGCCGCCACTGCCCTGATCGCCCTGTCCGGCACCGCCAATGCCGAACCTGCCAGCCCCAGCCATTGGGTCGCCAGCTGGCAGGCCAGCCCGCAACCGGTATGGGGGCCGGACTTCCTGTTCCCGACGCTGTTGCCCGCGCAGCTGGACAACCAGACCTTCCGCCAGGCAGCCCGCCTCACTCTGGGCGGCCCGCGCCTGAGAGTGCGGCTGAGTAACGCCCACGGCACGCATCCGCTGCAGATCGATGCGGCCAGCGTGGCGGTGGAGGCCGGTTCGCCGCCGCTGGCCCTGCGTTTCGATGGCCAGCCGGACGTGCGCATCGCGCCGGGCGAGCAGCGCCTGAGCGACCCGCTCGCCCTGCCTACGCGCAACCTGCAGCAGGTGCAGGTCAGTACCTACCTGTCCAGGCCGACCCTGGTGCAGACCTTCCACTGGGACGGCCGGCAGACCAGCTGGATCGCGCCGGGCGAGCAGAGCCGGTCGAGCACGCTCCACGACGCCCGCCCGACCACGGCGCGCGTGGTGCTGGCGGGGATCGACGTCGAGGCGCCGGCCAGCGCGCGCAGCGTCGTGGTCATCGGCGATTCGATCACCGATGGCGCCACCGCCACCCTGGACCAGGACCAGCGCTGGACCGACCATCTGGCCGCCCGTCTGGCCCCGCGCGGCGTGGCCGTGGTCAATGCCGGCATTTCCGGCGGCCGCCTGCTGCGCGATGGCATGGGCGCAGCCGCCCTCGCCCGCTTCCAACGCGACGTGATCGACCAGCCCGGTGTGGCCAGCGTGATCGTGCTGATCGGCATCAACGACATCAGCTGGCCGGGCACGGCCTTCGCCCGCGACGAGCCCCGCCCAACACTGGGCCAACTGCAGGCCGGCTACCGGGCGCTGGCCCAGCAGGCTCACCGCCACGGCCTGCGCATCCTCGGCGCCACCCTGCCGCCGTTTGCTGGCGCCCTGGCTGGCACGCCGCTGAAGGACTACTACGACGCAGACAAGGACGCACTGCGCCGCCAGCTGAACGACTGGCTGCGCACGGACAACCCCTTCGATGCGGTGGTCGACCTGGATGCGGCCCTGCGCGACCCGGCGGAACCGTCGCAGATGGCCGCTGCCTTTGATTCCGGTGACCACCTGCACCCCGGCGATGCCGGTAACCGGGCCATGGCCGAGGCAGTGAATCTGGACACGCTGCTTGGAGATCAGGGGTCGGCCGGCATCGGATCCCTTTGCACCAGCAAAGGGCTCTGACCCCAGCCCCAGGCCCAACAATGAAAAACCCCGGGCCGGCCCGGGGTCTTCGTACATCCGCAGCTGGCTGCAGCGCCTTACTTGCGCTTCTTGCGCACGTACAGCACCAGCGAGTGCTCTTCCAGCTCGTACCCGTGGTCTGCGGCGATCCTGCGCTGCAGCTCCTCGATCTCGTGGCTTTCGAACTCGATGATCCTGCCGCTGTCCACGTCGACCATATGGTCGTGATGGCCGCCACGGTCCAGCTCGTAGACGGCCTGGCCGCCTTCGAAGTTGTGCTTCAGCACCAGGCCGGCGGCCTCGAACTGGGTCAGCACCCGGTACACCGTGGCCAGGCCGATTTCATCGCCGTGCTCCAAGAGCTGGCGGTAGATGTCTTCGGCGGTCATGTGGTGGTGGTGCTGCGCATCGCGCTGCTCGAGCAGCGCCAGGATCCGCATCCGCGGATGGGTCACCTTCAGGCCGACTTTACGCAGGTCGTGGGTTTCCATAGGTCTCCGTTCATTGGCGATTTAGCGCCAGCTGCCTCGGATTGGGTCGCGGTGGCACGCCGGGAGTGTATCATCGGTTTGATTTCCCCAAACGCCAGTACCGATGCGCAATCTTCTGTTGGTCGCCGCCGTCGCCCTGTCCACCACCGGGTGCGGCATCATCTACAAGCAACCCATCTATCAGGGCAACCTGATCCGGGAAGATGCCGTGTCCAAGCTGCAGGTCGGGCAGAGCAAGCAGCAGGTGAACGCCCTGCTGGGCACCCCGTCCGTGCCGGACCCGTTCCACGCCCAGCGCTGGGACTACACCGCCAGCCAGCGGATCGACCGTCTCGGCCGTACCGAAGTGAAGAACTTCACCGTGTACTTCGAGAACGACGCCGTCACCCGTTGGGAAGGCGACTACTTCCCGGCCAACGACAAGGCGCTGGCCCAGCAGACGGTCCGCCAGTTCGGCCGCAACCTGGCCAAGGACAAGAAGAAGAGCCGCTGAGCCCTTCTGCCCGCCCCTCGGGGCAGGACCCTGGAATCAATCGCCGCGCGCGCGACGACGGCGGTTTTCCTTGGGATCAGCCTGCAGAGGCCGCAGCAGCTCCACCCGATCACCATCCAGCAGCACCTGCTGCGGGCGTGCCAGCACGCCATGCACGGCGGCGGCCGGACGGTCATCACTGCCCTCGAGGGCGGCGGCGGCAATGGCCTCGGCCACGGTCGCGCCTTCCGGCAGCTGCAGCCGGCGTGACAGCACCTGCTGCGGCCAGGCCAGCACCACCTCGACCTCGATCATCGCTCAGCCCTCGTCGGCAACGCGGACGAAGTCGTTGACCATGCGGTCGGCCAGGCCCTGGAAACCGATCGCCAGCGCCGGCGCAAGCAGGCGGGATTTCGGCTCGAACTCCAGGGTCAGGGTGACCTTGCAGGCATTCTCGGCCAGGGCATGGAATTCCCAACGGCCGTGCAGCTGCTTGAACGGGCCGTCGCGCAGCTGCATATCGATGCTGTGTGGGCGCTGCAGGGTGTTTTCGGTCTGGAACCAGGTGCTGAACGAGCCCAGGCCCAGATCCAGGCGGGCGACCAAGCGGTCCTCGCCCTGTTCCAGGATGCGGGCGTCCGAGCACCAGCGGAAGCGGCGCGGATAGGCCTGGACGTCGTTGACGAGGTCGAACATGCGCGCGGCCGAGTGTTCGACCAGGGCGCTGCGGCGGATAGTAGGCATAAGGACGGCGCGTTTCGGCAATCGACCGGGCGGGCCCGAATCGGAGACAATACGGAAATGAGCAAGAACAGCGGCAAGGATAAAGCAAAGAACGCGACGGCCAACAAAACCATCGCATTGAACAAGCGTGCCCGCCACGAGTACCACATCGAGGAACGCTTCGAGGCAGGCCTGGCCCTGCAGGGCTGGGAGGTGAAGTCGATCCGCGCCGGGCGCGGCAACATCATCGACGCCTACGCCTACGTGAAGCAGGGCGAGATCTTCCTGATCGGCGCGCAGATCACCCCGTTGATCCAGGCCTCCACCCACGTGGTGGCCAACGACCGGCGCGAGCGCAAGCTGCTGCTGCACCGTAGCGAGATCGACAAGCTGGTCGGCAAGGTCGAGCGCGATGGCTACACGATCGTGCCCACGGCCATGTATTGGAGCAAGAACAAGATCAAGCTGGAGGTGGCGCTGGCCAAGGGCAAGCAGACCCACGACAAGCGCGATGCCGCCAAGGACCGTGACTGGGCAATCGAGAAGCAGCGCGTGATGCGTCGCGGAAACCGCGACGCGTAACAGCTGTCATGTAAAGTCGAGCTTGCTCGACTGGGGGTTCGTAGAGTCGAGCTTGCTCGACCGCGCTTTCGCGGCAGCCGAGCATGGGCTCGGCTCTACAAGGTTCCCGATCAGTCGAGCAAGCTCGACTCTACCGAGGTGCCATCAGCCCGCCAGCATGCCCTGCCCGCGCATCCGCGGCGCCAGCGCCGCATGCATCACCGCCAGGTGCATCACCACCGCCAGCTCCGGCGCATGGCGGTCATCACCCGCCCGCCACTGCTTTGCCAGCTGGGCCGCATCGTCAGGCAACAGGGCCAGCAACTGCTGGTCATCCAGCGCATCGGCCTGGTGCTGCAGCTGCTGCGACAGCGCCCAGCTGCGGCGGACATGGGTCAGGATGCTCAACGACGCCAGGGTCAGCAGGGCAACGGCCGCCCCGTGCTCGAACCACAGCGCGATGACGTCCGGGCCCCAGACCATCACCGCCAGCACGGCCAGGGCCAGCATCCGCCAGCCCGGCACCAGGGCCTGGTCGCGTCGCGGCCAGTACACCACCACCGCACTGGCCACCAGGAACACCGCCGCCGTCGCCGGCAGCGCGGTCAGGCAGCCCGCAGTAATGATCGCGGCCAGCACCGCCCAGACCCAGCCGGGCGGCAACGCGCGTCGGCGGTAGTCGGCGCCTACCGGCCCGATCAGCTGTCGCAGGCTGCGTTGTTGGAGGGTGTCAGTCACCCAGGGTCTCCGTGTCGTTCCTGGTCGAATGTTGGCCGCCAGTGTGTCGCAAAATCGTGCCAATGAAGTTAGCAATCCGCTATGACGGGCATGCGGCAATCCCTCGACTTCACTCGCAGACCGACGCCGCAGCCTGTAGCAGCGGGCCTTCACTCAGTACGGGCGCCGGCTGATCCGCCGGAAATGCGGCCGCGATCGCCTTCGCCGCGCGGTCGGCATGAGGCTGGAAGTACCACGAAGACTGGCTCGAAAGCGTCCTTCCATGCACCTCCCGCTCAAACCGGTACTGGCCCCAGTAGATCGCCAGCGGCTCCTCCAGTGCGTTCAACGGATTGGGCAGGGCCAGGGCTGCAGGGCACAACCGTGCGAACGCTGCCGCCAATGCCTCACGACCGGCCGCGGGCTGGCCAGCCGAAAGGAAGTGCGCGTACTCGTGCAGCACGATCGGCGCCCAGTCGTCCTCCACGCCCGGCGGCGAGTACAGCACGATGGAACCGCCGCGCAGCTTGGCCTGGGTGCGGTTGGTGTACGGCCACCACACAAACCGCACCTGGAAGACAGGCGCAGCCTCGGCGCCGTAGAACGTGCGCATGCGCGCGACGAACGCTGCTGTCTCCGGCGCCGCCAGTTCCCGGGTCAAGGCTTCCTGCTGCTGGGTGAAGCGTCCAGTCACTGTCAGCAGCTCACGCGCACGGGGCTCGAACCGCGCGTAGTAGCGCCGCAACAGCTCGTGGTCGCCAGGTGCCTGCGCAGCGATTGCTGCCTTGACGGCAGCCGTAAATGACGCGGCATTCTGGAAGTAGCTGGTGTAGGGGTCGCCAACGCGGGTGTCGCTGCCGGCAAACAGGCGCTCCGCCACGGGCCGCGTTTCGTCATCATCCCGGGCCATGGGCGACGTGCGCTGGCGGAAGCGGGCGTACTCCTCGATCGCTGCAAGATCCTGCGCGTCCAGCCGGAAGCGGCGCTCCCAGTCCTCCTTGTAGATCGCACTGGTATAGCCCGGCAGCCAGTCAGGCAGGTTGTCGAGCAGGTTGAACAGATCAAAGGACTCGTCGTAGCCCACGGTCACAAGAGGCGGCGCCCGTCGCGAAACGCCTTGCGGCTCGGCACGGGCCCATGGGGCCAGCAGCAACAGAACAGCAATGCACGCGAACAGCGCTGCCCACGACCTGACTGACATCCGGCGTCCCCCTGGAGACTGAATAGCCTGATTCGAACACGGCCAGCACGTAGTCACAACGTGTCCATCGACAGGGGCCCTCATCCGGCCAGACGTCCGCCGGGCGTGACTGTTCAGGAAGATTGCCGTATTATTCGCATCGTTAGGCAGGTCTCTGGGCAACCAGGCACCTGAAAGCCTTGCAAGACTTGAAGAAACCGGGGGTGCATTGGTTTCGACGGGGGTTGTGAAGTCGCCTGGCGCATGCCGAGGGGGTAGCTGTCCTCGTAAATCCAGCTGCAAAACTCTAGTTGCCAACGACGACAACTACGCTCCGGTCGCTCTCGCAGCCTAAAAACTGCGGTGCGTGACCTTCTGCCGACTTAGGCGGAGCCTCGAAACTGCTTGTGTCCATGCTCGCAGCGTAGAGTCATTATCATGGAATCGCGCTGGGCGGCTGCCTGTCAGTCCGGCACTAGAACACAACAGGCTGGTTCCCGGGTGCGCTTTGCACACCGTGCTGCTCGGGGATGAGATTCAACGGTGAGCTAAGCATGTAGTGCTGGGGATGGAGTGCCTTCGGACGGCGGTTCAATTCCGCCCACCTCCACCATCTGTACCGCCCCTCGGGGCACGAAAAGCCGGACACACCCGTCGATTGGGGTCCGGCTTTTTTGTTGCCTGTCTTGCATCCCGTGCAATCGGCCGCAGCCTGGCCCACACTCGATCCCTGCCCGACCCCGGCCCCCGATGCCAGAAGGACCTGCCATGAAGCTCCAGATCACCGCCCTGCTCCTCACCCTGGCCACCAGCACCGCCCTCGCCGCTGCGCCGTCGAACCAGGGCACCGCTGCCCTGGAAACCCTGCTGGCCTGCAAGGCCGGCTCGGATTTCACCCAGGCCCAGGCCGAGAAAGCACTGCAGGCTGCCGGCCTGACGCACTTGCGGGGCGGCGTGTTCGAGGCCCAGGGCGGCAAGGTCGCCCTGTTCGGCGGCAGCGTGGACAGCGCCAGCGTCGACATCGCCCCGGGCGGGAGCAGGAGCCTGCATGTCTATCTGAAGAACGTGGCCGCCGAGCAGGTGGGCCGCCAGCTGTCGGTCACCACGGTCAACGAGGACGCGGAGACCGAAGCGCCGTCGTACATCCGCAAGGTGGACGCAAAGCACACCCTGCATGTCGGTGCCGCCGATGAGTACGAAGGGTACTCGGCGTCGGTGACCTGCCAGATCGCCGGCTGAGCGCAGGCGCCCTGCCCTACAGCCAGCGCCGCACGTCGCGCCTGAAGGCGGCATAGTCGAAGCCGAACCTGGCAGACAGCACCCGCTCCTCCGGCAGGATCTGAAAGCGGGTGATCCAGCCGACGAACAGCGGCACCACCAGCAGGGCCGCAGCACTGCCCAGCCACAGCATTCCGCCCAGCAGCACCAGCGCCTGCCCCAGGTACATCGGGTTGCGCGTGTGTCGGTAGATGCCGCCGGTCACCAGCGCCGTGGCGGCGGCCGGGCGCAGCGGATTGACCGTGGTCCTGGCGCGGCGGAAGGCCAGCTTGGGCAACAGGTTCAGGGCCAGGCCCAGCAGCATCACCAGCAGCGCCATCCAGCCCGGCACCGGCAGCGAGGGCCACGGCCAAGCGCGGGCCAGCGCATAGCCCAACGCCGCGCACAGCAGCATGACCAGCGGCGGCGGAATCCGCGTTTCCAGCAGGTGCATCGTCATTCCCTGGAATGCCCTGCCGGCGATGGTGCCACAGTCCGTCCAGCGCGCGTTTAGCCACGTGCTTCCGCGTTGACACCCCGGCCGCTAGAGTGGCGCCACCGCGCTGGAGGATCGCATGGCAACCACGGGCTTCGGCGTCATCCGCCACACGACCCTCATCATCACCGCGCTGCTCCTGCTGAGCGGCTGCGCCACGCTGCGCCAGTTCGGCCCCTCGGTGCAGGTGGCCTCGGTCACCCCGGGCCAGTACATCGCGCTCAAGCGCGGCGACATCCTCACCAGCGGCAGGCTGAGTGCGGCCACGATGGAAACGCTACGGGTGGCCGGCCTGGACGAGACCACCTGTGCCAAGCCCGGTCTGCCCTGCATCGAGGCGATGGAAGCGAGCATCGTGGTGCGCGAGGAAGACAAGCGGTCGACGCTGGCCGAGCTGTGGCTGCAGCAGGCCATGGCCATGCCCGCCCCCAAGCAGAAGCGAGGTACGACAACCGCCATGCGGGTGGCCGACCCCAGCTTCCAGCCCCGGATGGATGCATGGATGCAGGTCGCTCGGCAGGCCTACGCGTACCTGTTCTTCACCGAGCGCACGGCCAACCAGCGCGGCTTTGAAGACCGCCAGACCCAGGTTCGCGACTACTACAATCTGGCAGCCCAGGAAGCTGCGGTGATGTTGTTCGACGCGTATTCCAGCCAGCACGTCCGCAACGTAGACGGCCGGCTGACGCTGGGCCGCTGGACCTTCGTCCTTGCACCGCCCGACAAGGATGTGGTGCAGGACACCCGTGAGCCCGTCGAACTGGTGCCGGCGGCATCGCTGTCTTTCACCGGCACCCTGCGCCGGGTCCAGCGGCGCGATGGCTTCGGCGCCGAGCTGGTGGCAGTAATGGCCGACCCTGCCAACGAGTCGTCATCAGCGGCTGCGCCCGCACAGAGCACAGACAGGAAGGAGGCGGCTTCCTCCCCAAGCTGGAGCGGAATGCCGTCGCCCTCGATCACCGTTTTATTGCGCTTCTCCGGTGCCAACCTCTGGGAGGTGCTGCACGACGAGGCACCGTCGGTGGAGATCCACGATCCTTATCAGATTGCTGCAGTGGAACTGCATGGGCAGAAGGTGCCGCTGGCCGCCAACTTCACCGCAGGCTACGCACTGTGGCTGGCACGTTCCAATTTCAGCCGGCAGTCGCTGCGCAGCCTGTTCGGCAGCAAGGGCGGCATTGATCGCCCGCACTTGTTCATGCTGCAGCCTTACGACCCTAATCGGCGCGTGCTGCTCATGATCCACGGCCTGGCCAGCAGCCCGGAAGCATGGGTCAATGTTGCCAATGAGCTGATGCGCGACGACGACATCCGCCGCAACTTCCAGGTCTGGCAGTTCTACTACCCGACCAACATGCCGATTGCGTTGAGCCACGATGCGATCCGGCACACGCTGGACGACGTGATGCAGCACTACGACCCCACTGGCAAAGCGCGCGCATCACATGACATGGTCGTTGTCGCCCACAGCATGGGCGGGGTGATTTCAAGACTGCTGGTGTCCTCCTCCGGTGACCATCTGGTGGACACGCTGCTGGCGACGGCGAAGATGAGCCCTGCACAGCGCGAACTGCTGCGCACGCGAGGCGCGCCCGTACTGACGTTCCAGCCGGAGCCGGAAATCTCGCGGGTGGTGTTCATCGCCACGCCGCACCGCGGTACCGACGTGGCAGGCACCCGGCTTGGGCGCTGGATCGGCCGCCTGGTACGGCTGCCGCTGACCGTGCTGGAGGATGTCGCCGGCGCCGACGACGCTGGCAGTTTCAGCGAGAAGGACGCCAGACAAGGCTACCAGATGAACAGCATCCAGAATCTGGACAAGGACGATCCCTTCGTGAAGGCGGTGGCCGACCTGCCGATGTCACCGCGCGTGCGCTACCACTCGATCATCGCCCGCGCCAGCGCAGACGGCCCGCTGGAAAAGACCAACGACGGGCTGGTGCCGTACTGGAGCTCGCACCTGCCCAACGCGGTGTCGGAAAAGGTGATCGTGTCCGGGCACAGCGTGCAGGAAGCCACGCCGGCGATTGTCGAACTGCGGCGCATCCTGCATGAGGACATGCAGGCGCATGATGGCGGGCAGAAGTAATTCTGCCCGCGCGGCCCGCCTCAGAAATCCAGGCTGTAACCCAGCGTCACCGTCCGCCCACGCCCGGCGAAGTACCGCGCCGGTTCGATCAGCGCGCTCTGCGAGTAGTAGGTGATGTACTGGCGGTCGAACAGGTTGGCGATGCCCAGGTTCACCTTGCCCTTGGCAAGCCTGTAGTCCGCGCCCAGATCGAACAGCGCATAGCCGCTGAATTCCTTGGCGGCCTCATCGAAGTTGCGGCTGAAGGCGTACTGCCCCTGCACGAAGGTGGACAGCTCCGGCGTCCACTGCGCCGACCAGGTAGCGATGACGCGGTTCGGCGCGATGTTCAGGCCGTCCAGGCGTGCGTCGAGCCGGCCATCGGCATTGCTGTCGTAGCGCCCGCGGGTCCAGGCATAGGACAGGCCCAGGCGGTGCGCATCACTCAGGCGATAGCGCACGCTCGCATCCAGGCCTTCGATGGCGGTCTTTTCGCGGGCGAGCTGGAACGCGCCGTCGACCGCGATCACCCGCGTGCCGTACTCGGAGCGCGACTGGAACGCACTGGCCTCGGCTTCCCACGACGGCGAGCGGTAGCGCACGCCGATCTCGCTGTTGCGGGTCAGCAGCGGCTGCAAAGAGCGCAGCGATTCCACGTTAGTGCCCGGCGTGTTGATCGAGCGCAGCACGCGGCCGACGTCGGGCATGCCAAACCCCTCAGAATAGCTGGCAAAGGTGTTGAAGCGCTCGGTCGGCGCGTACACCAGGCCGATGTTGCGCAGGTTCTGCTGGAACTTCAGCGTGCCGCCCTGCACTGCCACGCGGTTGTAGCGGTACAGCGTGGTGTAGCTGTCGATGCGCAGGTCGGCCTCTTCGCGGCGCCAGCCACCCTGCACGGTCAGCTGCGGCAGCAGCGTGTAGTCAGCCTGCACGAAGCCGGCCACGCTGCTGTAGCGCGAATCGGGCACGTAGGTGCGGCCGGTGCCGTAAAGATCCTGCTTGCCACTGTCGCGCAGCGTGTCCACGCCCGCAGTGATCTTCAGGTCGCCGCCGAGCAGATCATCGCGGCCCAGGCTGGTCTTGGACCCCCACTTGGAAGCGGTCGAGCGCGACTGGTCATACAGCGTCCCGACCGGTGCGATCAGCGGATCCTGAAAGGTGGACGAATTGTCGGCGCCGAACAGGCCTTCGAATTCCTGGTTGAACACCATCGCCTTCAGTTCCATGCCCGCCAGGTCGTGGTGGGTGTAGCTGAGGCCGGTGGTCCAGGCATCGTTCCAGGCCGGCGTACCCGGCGGCGTGCCGCGCACCGACGTCGTGGCGATGCCCAGGCCGCGGTTGCCTGCCACCGGCACGTACTCGGCTTTGGACTTGATGCGGTAGCGGTTGCTGCTGAACTGCAGCTCCTGGTTGTCGTCGATCCAGTAGCCCAGCTTCGCGTGCAGGTCGTAGGCGCGGGTCGACATCAGATCGCCCTGGGTGACGTCCACGCCGATCGGCGTGCCCTCGCCGTCCACCCACAGACCCTGGTCCTCATAACCGGCACCCAGCAGGTAATCCCACTTGCCCTTGCTGCCGCTGATGCGGTAATCGGCGCGATAGCCGGCGGTTTCGCCGCGCACCTCGGACGTCGGCAGCGTGGTCTGCACGCCCACGTGCTGGTTAACCGCACCCGGTTCCGGGCGCCGGGTGATGAGGTTGATGGTACCGCCGGTGGCGCCCAGGCCGTTCATGGCGTTGGCGCCCTGGATGACCTCGATGCGCTCGACCAGTGCGTAATCGATGGTGTGGGCTTCGCGGCCGGTCGGGCGCAGTGGGTTCGACTGCGGAATGCCATCGACCAGGATCAGCGGCGTGCGACCGCGCAGGGTCTCGCCGCTGCCGTTCATCTTGCCGCGGCTCGGCGTGTAGGACGGCAGCAGGCTGGACAGCACATCGGACGAATTGCTGCTGAGCCGCAGCTGCTGCTCGATCTGTTCCTTGCCGATGATCACCACCGTCTGCGGCGCGGTAGCGGCGTCCTGGCCGGTACGCGAGGCGGTCACGATGACCTTGTCGAGCGTCTGCGCTTCGGGCGGGGCCTGCTCGGCGTGGGCGTGGGCACAGACCAGCAACGAAATGGCGACCGTCAGCCGCGAACATCTCAGCACGTGAACTCCTCTTGGGGGGAGGGCGTGGCGATATGGCTGGCCCGGAACAGGGGCGTATCTTTCCCGACGCGCCGAAATGCGTCAAATCCATGCGCCGGGCCAAAGGGGCCGCGGCGTTCGCCAGCCGCCCATCCCGGCACACCGCCTGCTCCCGTTCCATGGCATGCTCCGTGAAACCGTTTTCATGGAATGGAGGGATTCCACGATGTTGTCGCGTCTTCGCCGGCCCGCATTGTGCGCGCTTTTGGCTCTTGCTCTGCCCGCCGCTGCCTGGGCAGCCCAATCGCCCGCTCCGCTGAAGGTGATGTCCTTCAACGTGCGCACCCCCGCCGATACCGAGCCCGGCAAGCGCTGGGACGATCGTCGCGATGTGATGGTCAAGGTCATCCTCGATGCGCACCCGGCCGTGGTCGGCACCCAGGAACTGGTGCAGGAACAGGCCACCTACCTGGCCGCCCACCTGCCCGGCTACCGCTGGTTCGGGGAAGGCCGCCGCGGTGGCGACGGCGATGAGCACATGGGCGTGTTCTACGACACCAAGGTGCTGGCCATCGAGGAGTCGGGCAACTTCTGGCTGTCCGATACGCCGGACGTGCCGGGCAGCATCACCTGGGGCAACCTGTACCCGCGCATGGTCACCTGGGCGCTGTTCCGCCGCCTGGACGATGGCCGCCGCTTCTACTTCATGGACACCCACCTGCCCTATCGCGACGAGGACGAGCCGCGCCGGATCAAGGGTGCCGAGCTGATCGCCAAGCGCCTGGCAACGCTCCCGGCCGACCTGCCGGTGGTGATGACCGGTGATTTCAACACCGAGCCGGGCAGCGAGACCTACAAGGCGTTCACCCGCGTGCTGCAGGACACCCGCACCCAGGTGAAGGCGCCGAAGGGCCCGCGCGAGACCTTCCACGATTTCACCGGCAAGGCCACCGTGCAGCTGGACTGGGTACTGGTGCGTGGCTTCCATGCACGCAGCTTCACCACCGACGACCGTCGCATCGGCGGCGTGCTGCCGTCGGACCACTTCCCGCTGGTAGTTGAACTGGACTGGCCGAAGCCCTGAGCACGTGGGGCCATCGCTACGGCGGTGGCCGCCTTCCCAGCAGGCGATACAGCGCCTGATGCTGGTCGCGCGCCTGACAGATGCGCGCGGCGATGGCCAGGAACAGGCCGATGCCGACCAGGCCTGGCGCCAGCAGCGAATCGGGCAGGCGCAGGAAGCCGATGGCCACTGCCAGCGCGGCCAGCACCAGCAGCGCCACCACCACTACGGACAGGCCTGCGCCAGGCAGGCCGGGATCACCGAACAGCACCCGCTGCGTCGATTGCTTGTCGCCACTCATTGCCGCCGCTCCCTGGAACCTGCCCCATTAGTTACTACGGCGGGCCAGCGTTCCGGCAGAGTCAGAAGCGTCACTGCGGCAGCCGGGCCAGAAACAACAAAGGGACGGATGCCTGCGCATCCGCCCCTTCGTGGGTACTGCAACCCCGCGGTTACTGCACCTGCGCCACGCTCGGCGCCTGCGGCGACTGCCCCCAGCCGCCCAGTGCCTTGTAGACACCGACCACACTGACGTTGACCTCCGCCTCGGCTGCGGCCAATGCATCGTCGGCGGCCAGCTGCGTGCGCTGCGCATCCAGCAGGGTCAGGAAGTCCTCCGAACCCTCGCGGAAGCGGATCTGCGCCAGCGATTCGGCACGCCGCGCCGCCTGCGCCTGCTCGACCACGATGGCCAGCCGCGCCTGCTGCTTGGAGTAGCGGGTCAGCGCGTTCTCGGTGTCTTCCAGCGCCAGCAGCACGGCCTGTTCGTACTGCGCGGCCACGCCTTCGGCCTCGGCCTTGCTGGCACGCAGGCGCGCACGCACGGTGCCGAAATCGAACGCCGCCCAGCTCAGCGAGGGAGTCAGCGACCAGGCCTTGTTGTTACCGTTGACCAGGCCGCTGGCATCGCCGCCGAGGAAGCCGACGAAACCGGACAGCGACAGCCGCGGGAACAGATCGGCCGTGGCCACGCCGATACGCGCGGTGGCGGCAGCAAGACGACGCTCGGCCACGCGCACATCGGCACGCTGGCGCAGCAGTTCGCGGGTGTCACCCAGAGGCAGCGCCTTGGCAAACGCCGGCACGTCCTGCGGTGCCAGCATCGCGGTCAACACGTCCGGGCGTTGGCCCAGCAGCACCGCCAGGCGGTTGCGCGACTGTGCCTCGGACACTTCCAGCAGCGGGATGTCGGCCTCGATCGCCTTCAGGCGGGCGCGGCTGCTCTGCACATCCAGTTCGCTGCCGGCGCCCAGTTCCCAGCGCGCTTCGGTCAGCTTCTGCGTATCGCGCAGGTTCTCCAGCGTGTGCTGGGCCACCGCGATGCGCTTCTGCGTGCCGCGCAGCTCGAAGTAGTTGCGCGCCACTTCGGCGGCGACCAGCACCTGGGCATCGGCCAGGTTGGCCTGCTCGGCACCGAGATCGGCGCGTGCGGCTTCTGCAGCGCGGCGCTTGCGGCCGAACAGATCCAGCTCCCAGCCGGCGTCGAAGCCGAGCTGGTAGCTTTCACTGAACACCCGCTGCCCACCCAGCTGCGGATCAGGTTGCTTGCGGCGATCGTAGCTGCCGCCAGCGGTGACATGCGGGGCCTGGTCGAAGCGGCTTTCGACGAACACCGCACGGGCCTGGCTGACGCGGGCCACAGCCACGCGCAGGTCCAGGTTCTCCGACAGTGCGCCGTGCACCAGTTCTTCCAGCACCGGATCATCGAACTGCGCCCACCAGCTGGCCACCGGCGAGGCGGTGCTGAACACCGCCTGCTGTGCGCCCTGCAGGACCACCGGCTCCTGCGCCGGGGCCGTGTAGTTGGGGCCGACGCTGACACACCCTGCCAGCACCAGGCTGGAGATGGCCATCGCCAACGTGCGGATCACCATGGCAGTACCTCGCCCAGGTAGGTGAAGCTGCCGCTGGCACCGGCTTCGCCGATCAGCGCCATTTCCACGCTGGAACGCGCGCCTTCGCTGATCTCGATCTCGCCGTTGCCACCGTTCATGTCGGTCTTCACGTAGCCCGGATGCACGGTGTTGACCTTGATCGGCGTGTTGCGCAGCTCGTACGCCAGCGCCAGGGTCCAGCTGTTTACGGCCGCCTTGGACGCGTTGTACGCCGGGACCTTGAAATCGTAGATGCCCGAGTTCGGGTCGGCGTGCAGGGTCTGCGAGCCGAGCATGCTGGACACGTTGACGATGCGGCCGGACTTGGCCTGCTTGACCAGCGGCAGGAACGCCTGGGTGACCGCGACCAGCGCGTAGACGTTGGTGTCGAAGGTGCGGTGCCAGGTGTCCAGCGACTGCTCGGACGGCGCCTGCGCCGGGTTCTCGATCATGATGCCGGCGTTGTTGACCAGTATGTCCAGGCGGCCGTGGCGCTGGCGCACCTGCTCGACGGCCTCGGCGATGCTGGCGGCATCGGTCACGTCCAGCTGGATGGCTTCCACCGGCAGGCCTTCGCCCTGCAGCAGCAGTGCCTGCTCCACCGCGGTCTCGCGCTTGCGACCGGCCAGCAGCGTGTGCACGCCAGCCTGGGCCAGCTGGCGCACGGTTTCCAGGCCGATGCCACGGGTGGCGCCGGTGACCAGCGCGATCTTGTTCTGATGGGTGTTCATGGATTCATGCCTTGGTTTGGGGGAAGCGGCCGCCGCTCGGGGCGGCGACCGCGGGAGTGCATGTCAGTGATGGAGGGTGGGATCGCCGTGCTGCACCAGCTGGCCACCGCCGTTGCGGGTGACGAACTTGCGCAGGGCCACGTAGAACACCGGGGTCAGGAACAGGCCGAACAGGGTCACGCCCAGCATGCCGGCAAACACCGTGATGCCGGTGACAGAGCGCACTTCGGCGCCTGCACCGTGGGACAGCACCAGCGGCACGGTGCCGGCGATGAACGCGATGGAGGTCATCACGATCGGACGCAGGCGCAGGCGGCAGGCTTCCAGCGCCGCTTCAACGATGCCCTTGCCGCTCATTTCCAGTTCGCGGGCGAACTCGACGATCAGGATCGCGTTCTTGCACGCCAGGCCCATCAGCACCACCAGGCCGACCTGCACGAACACGTTGTTGTCACCACCGGTCATCCACACGCCGAACAGGGCCGACAGCAGGGTCATCGGCACGATCAGGATCACCGCCAACGGCAGCGACCAGCTTTCGTACAGTGCCGCCAGCACCAGGAAGGCCAGCATGATCGCCACCGGGAACACGATGAAGGCGGCCTTGCCCTGGGTGGCCTGCTGGTAGCTCAGGTCGGTCCATTCGGTGGTCATGCCCACCGGCAGCACCTTGCCGGCGATCTCGGTCAGCTTGTTCATCGCTTCAGCCGAGGACAGCAGGCGCGGATCGGCTTCACCAGCCAGGTCGGCAGCTGGGTAGCCGTTGAAACGCAGCACCGGGTCCGGACCGAAGGTCTGCTTGATGGTGACCATCGAACCGATCGGCACCATCTCGCCACGGGCATTGCGGGTTCGCAGCTTGCCGATGTCTTCGACGCTCTCACGGAATGGGCCGTCAGCCTGGGCGATCACCTGCCAGGTACGACCGAACTGGTTGAAGTCGTTGACGTAGGCCGAACCCAGGTAGGTCTGCAGGGTGTCGAACAGCTCGGTGAGCTGCACGCCCTGAGCCTTGGCCTTGACGCGGTCCACTTCCGCATCCAGCTGCGGCACGTTGGCCTGGTAGCTGGTGATCGGGAAGGCCATGCCCGGAGTCTGCGCGACAGTGCCCTGCATCGCCTGCACCGCATTCTGCAGCGCGCCGTAGCCCAGGTTGCCACGGTCCTGGATGAACATCTGGTAGCCGTTGCCGTTGCCCAGGCCGAGGATCGGCGGCGGCATCATCGCGAAGGCAAAGCCTTCCTGCAGGCCGGCGATCTTCTGGTTGATCTCGGCATTGATCTGCGCAGCGGTACGGCCATGACGCTCGGCGAACGGCTTGAGCGGAATGAACGCCACGCCGGTGTTGGGCGTGTTGGTGAACTGCAGCGCGTTCAGGCCCGGGAACGAGATGGTATGGGCAACGCCATCGGTTTCCTGGGCGATCCTGGCGACCTTGCGCAGCATTTCATCGGTACGCGCGATCGACGAGCCTTCCGGCAGCTTCACGCCGGCGATCAGGTACAGCTTGTCCTGGGTCGGGATGAAGCCCGGCGGCACCAGCTTGAAGATCATGCCGGTACCGACCAGCAGGATCGCGTAGACCACGAACACCGCACCACGACGGCCGAGGATCTTCGAGACACCCCGCTCGTACTTCTCCGAGCTGGACTTGAAGAAGCGGTTGAACGGACGGAACACCCAGCCGAACAGGCGGTCGATGATGCGCGTCGGCGCATCCTTGGCAGCGTCATGCGGCTTCAGCAGGCGCGCGGCAAGGGCCGGCGACAGGGTCAGCGAGTTGATCGCCGAGATCACCGTGGAGATGGCGATGGTGACGGCGAACTGCTTGTAGAACTGGCCGGTGACGCCGGACAGGAAGGCCATCGGCACGAACACGGCGCACAGCACCAGCGCGATCGCGATGATCGGGCCGGACACTTCGCGCATGGCCTGGTGGGCCGCCGCGAGCGGGGTGAGGCCTTCCTCGATGTTGCGTTCAACGTTTTCCACGACCACGATCGCATCGTCGACCACGATGCCGATCGCCAGCACCAGGCCGAACAGGCTCAGCGTGTTGATCGAGAAGCCCAGCAGGTACAGTGCAGCGAAGGTACCCACCACCGACACCGGCACGGCGATCAGTGGAATGATCGAGGCACGCCAGGTCTGCAGGAACAGGATCACCACCAGCACCACCAGGGCGATGGCTTCGAGCAGGGTGGACACCACGGCCTTGATCGAGTCACGCACGAAGATGGTGGTGTCATACACCGCCTCGTACTTCACGTCGGCCGGCATGGTCTTCTGCATCTCGTCCATGGTGCCGATGACCGCATCACGGATTTCCAGCGCGTTGGCGCCCGGCGCCTGGAAGATGCCGATACCCACCGCGTTCTTGCCATCCAGCTGCGAGCGCAGGGTGTAATCGCCGGCACCCAGTTCCACGCGGGCGACATCGGCCAGGCGCACGATCTCGCCATCGGTGCCGCTCTTGAGCACGATGTCGCCGAATTCCTTCTCGGACTTCAGGCGGCCCTGGGCATTGATCAGGGTCAGGAACTGGCTGTTGGGCAGCGGTTCCGCACCGAGCTGGCCGGCCGAAACCTGCACGTTCTGCTCGCGCATGGCGGCAACCACGTCGCTGGCAGTCAGGCCACGCGAGGCCACCTTGTCCGGGTCCAGCCAGGCGCGCATGGCGTAGTCACCGCCACCGAAGATCTGCGCATCACCCACACCCGGAATACGCGCCAGCGCGTCCTTGACGTGCAGGCGGGCGTAGTTGCGCAGGTACAGGGTGTCGTACTTGCCATTGGGCGAGGTCAGGTGCACCACCATCAGGAACGTCGGCGACTGCTTCTGGGTGGTCACACCCTGCCGGCGCACGTCCTCGGGCAGACGCGCCTGCGCCTGCGCCACGCGGTTCTGAACCTTCACCGCCGCCGCGTCCGGGTCGGTGCCCGGGCGGAAGGTGACGGTCATCTGCAGCACACCATCGGAGCCGGCCACCGACTTGAGGTACATCATGCCCTCGACGCCGTTGATCGCCTCTTCCAGCGGGGTGGCCACGGTTTCAGCGATGACCTTGGGGTTGGCGCCCGGGTAGACCGTGCGCACGACCACCGACGGCGGCACCACTTCGGGGTACTCGCCGATCGGCAGCAACGGGATCGAGATCAGGCCGGCGGCGAAGATCACGATCGACAGCACCGCCGCGAAGATCGGCCTGTCGATGAAGAAACGGGAAAAGTCCATGGAAAAATTCCTGGGAAATGCCGCCGACGGGCAACAGCCGCCCTGCCCCTCGTCAGTCTGACGAAGGCAGGGAAGGCTGCTGCTGGCGCCGGCAGCTAAGCGGAAACCTGGATCAGAGGACGGCGGATCAGTGGTTCAGAGCGGCGGTGGCATCGCGGCCCGGTGCGGCGGCCGGCGGCTGCATCGCCACCGCCTTGGCCTGCACCGGCATGCCCGGCATGAAGACCTTCTGCACGCCGTCGATGATGACCTTGTCACCGGCGGCCAGGCCGCTCTCGACGATGCGCAGGCCTTCGGCGGTGCGGCCGAGCTGAATGTCGCGGCGCTGGGCCTTGCCATCCTTGTCGACCACGTATACGTACTTGCGGTCCTGGTCGGTCAGCACGGCCTTGTCATCGATCAGCATGGCCTGGAACTGGCCGCTGCCGAGCAGCTGCACACGGGCAAACAGGCCCGGGGTGAACTGGCGGTCGGCGTTGTCCAGCAGCGCGCGGACGCGGATGGTGCCGGTGCTGCGGGCCACCTGGTTGTCGAGGAAGTCGACCTTGCCGGTATGCGGGTAACCCTCTTCACCGGACAGGCCGACCTTCACCGGCAGTTCGCTGTCACGCTCGCTGGGGCGTTCACCCTTGCGCGCCATCTGGGCGTAGCGCAGGAAGGTGCTTTCGTCGGCATCGAAGTACACGAACACCGTGTCCAGCGAGACCAGCGTGGTCAGCACGCTGGCGCTGTCGCCGGCGGTGACCAGGTTGCCGGCGGTGACCATCGCGCGACCGGCACGGCCATCGATGGGCGCGCGCACCTTGGTGAATTCCAGGTTGAGGCGGGCGGCATCCAGTGCGGCCTGCGCGGCCTGCACCGCGGCACCGGACTGGTCGGCCGCGGCGCGACGCTGTTCGGCGGTCTCGGTGGAGATGGCCTGCTGCTCGGACAGGCGCTTGGCACGCTCGGACTCGCTGCGGGCCAGGCTGGCCTGGGTACGGGCGCGGGCCACTTCAGCAGCGGCGCGGTCGTACTCGGCCTGGTAGCTGCGGGCGTCGATGGTGAACAGGACGGCGCCCTTCTTCACTTCTTCGCCTTCCACGTAGTTGACCTTGTCGATGTAGCCGGAGACGCGCGGGCGCAGTTCGACGCTCTGCACGGCCTCGACGCGGCCGCTGAACTCGTCCCACTGGCTGATCGGCTTGACCAGCACCGGGGCGGCACTGACCTGCGGCGGCGGCGGTGCGCCGGCCTCTTCGGCATGGCCGCCATTGCAGGCAGCCAGCACCGCGGCGGCCAGGATCGACACGCCGGCCATTGCCAGGCGATGGCTGAAACGGTTTGGGGTGGTGTTGGGAGAAGTCATGGCATGCATCCGTACGGAAGGGGTGGTAGTGCGTGTAAATCTAAGATCGGTGAATCGGCGGCGTAGCCTGCGACCTCAACGATGGTTGAGGTCAAGCAATGCCTGCGGTGTCGCGCCACAGCGGTGGCAGGTCGAGGTTCAACAGGCCGCGCGGCAGTTCCGCATCGCTGCTGTCGCAGCGGACGATGGCGCGGTTGTCGCGGCATCCATCGAGCAGGGACACCACGCGGCGGCCGACCAGCAGCGAGCTGGGCCACTCGATGCACGCGTTGGCCGCATTGGCCGGGGTACACACGGGGCTGCACACTTCCAGCATCTGCGCACGCACGCCCACTGCCTGCGCTTCCTGGTGCACGACCTGCGCGTACATGCGCAGTGCGGCGGTGGTGATCGAGGTTTCACCGTAGCCAGCCCAGGGCTTGGCACCGGCGGGGCTGCCGATCATCACGTAGCGGCGGGCATGAGGGTTGTCCTGCAGCAGCGGCAGCAGGTGGCGAACCGCGTGGGCATGCGGCATCAGGTCAGCCCGCATTGCATCCAGCAGGGCATCGCCACTGCGGTCGATGACACGGCCGCGGTTGTATGGGCCGCCCATCGCCGCGACCACCGCGGCCAGCGGGCGCGGACGCTGCGCCACGCGTTCGGCCAGCACCCGTGCCGAGCCGTCGTCGCTGAGCGAACCCAGCATCGTCTGCAGGCCCGGCTCGTCGGCGAACAGCTCATGCAGTGCCGCCAGTCGGCCCGGGTCGCGCCCCACCACCAGGACCGGACTGCCGGCCTCCAGCAGGGCGCCGACCACGCCCTGGCCGACGGCACCGGTGCCGCCGAGGACCAGGACTTCGGGCGTCAGAATCCCATTCACGGGACATTTCCTCCCAAATCCGGGATAGTCCCAATTCGACGCAGCCGATCGCCCTGACGGGAGACCAGACGGATCGAACTGCCGCGCTGGCTACGGACGGGCGCGGTAAACTCCCGGAAATCCTTATGTACCAAGGAACTTGGACGGGCTTCCACGGTCATGGCCTGGTCCAGAGCGTTCTGGCCGGCACGCCGAAAGTGGTCAAGAATGTTGCGCAGGCTCATGGGGGACGAGCTCCATTTCAGGAATGGCGCCACGATAGACCTCAAACCTTTACTTGATTAGTCCGGATTAAGGGGAATAATCATCCCGTCCCCGGTCCAATCGTTCTGTCACGATTGTCCCATCCCCGCCGTCCAGGATCCCGACCATGTCCCACGATCTCAACGAGACGCTGATCTTCGTCAAGGTGGTCGAGCAAGGCAGCTTCATTGCCGCTGCCAAATCGCTCGGCCTGCCCAAGACCACGGTCAGCCGCAAAGTGCAGGAGCTGGAAACGCGCCTGGGTGCGCGCCTGCTGCATCGGACCACGCGCCGCCTCGGCCTGACCGAAGCCGGTTCGATCTATCACGAGCATTGCCAGCGCATCGCGCGCGAACTTGAAGAAGCCGAAAGCGCGGTGAGCCAGCTGCAGTCCGGCCCGCGTGGCTGGCTGCGCTTCACCGTGCCCTACGCCATCGGCATCACCTGGATCGCGCCGCTGCTGGGCCAGTTCCATGCGCAGTACCCGGAAATCCGCCTGGACATGCACCTGGGCAACGAGAAGCTGGACCTGATTGCAGGCGAAGCCGATCTTGCGCTGCGCGTCGGCGCCCTGCCCGATTCCAACCTGGTCGCGCGCAAGCTCGGCAGCCTGCGCACGCAGGTGTTTGCCAGCCCGGCCTACATCGAACGCTACGGCGAGCCGCTGCACCCCGAAGAACTGCAGTTCCACCGCATCCTGGCCATGCGCAAGCCATACCACACCGGCAATTCGCCGCGATTCACCTGGCAGCTGGGCGAGAACGGTGGCGAGCTGCGCGATTTCCCGGTGACGCCGCTGATGACCGCCAACGACATGTCGGCGTTGAACGGCGCGCTGGTGTGTGGCGAAGGCCTGCTGCTGACCGGCGACGTGATGGCCAAGCCGTTCGTCGAATCGGGCATGGTGCGCCGCGTGCTGGCCGGCTGGACCGGGCCGGAAGTGGACTTCAACGCGGTGTTTGCCGGCGGCCGCCTGGTCTCGCCGAAGGTGCGTGCCTTCGTCGATTTCCTGGTGGAGAAGCTCAACTTCGACGCCAACTACATGCTGGCGCAGTGCCCGGCGGCGAAGCTGGCGCGGCAGCAGCAGGAAAAGGAAGACGCGGCGCTGGAAAGCAGTGGCAAGCGCATCCTGGAAAAGGTCACTGCTACGGCATGATCGACGCATCCACGCATGGCGTGGATCTACTGCTCGACTGGCCTTTGTAGAGTCGAGCCATGCTCGACTGGCCTTTGTAGAGTCGAGCCATGCTCGACTGGCCTTTGTAGAGTCGAGCCATGCTCGACTGCTTTTGTAGAGTCGAGCATGGCTCGACTCTATAGGTCGGAGAGCACGTGCTCGACCAGCGCGCGCAGCTTCGGCTCGGCCTGGCGACGGCTCGGGTAATACAGGAAAAAGCCCGCGAAACGCGGGCAGTACGGCTCCAGCAGTGACACCAGGTCACCGCGCTGCAACCACGGTCGCCACGTCTCTTCCATGCCGATGGCGATGCCCGCGCCGGCCAGCGCCAGGCGCACCATCACACCCATGTCGTTGCTGGGGATTTCCGGCTGCACATCGACACTGAACTCGCGGCCGCGCTCCTCGAATTCCCAGCGATACGGCGCCTTGCCCGGCGCACTGCGCCAGCCGATGCAGCGATGCTCGGCCAGCTCGCGCGGATGCGCGGGGAGCGTGTGCTGATCGCGGTACGACGGTGCGCACACCACCAGCTGCCGCTGCCGCGCCGATACGGGCACGGCAACCATGTCCTGGGCGATGACTTCGCCCAGGCGCACGCCCGCATCGAAGCCAGCGCCGACGATGTCGAACTCTTCATCGCTCACCGTTATGTCCAGCTGCAGCGCGGGGTGCTTTGCCGCGAAGCTGGCCAGCATCGGTCCGGCAAGGAAGGCTTCGGCGATGGAAGAGACGGCGAGCCGCAGCTGCCCGGACACCGCGGCCTGGCGTCGTTGGGTGGCCTCCAGTGCGGTATCCAGCTCGGCCAGCGCCGGACGCACCGACGCCAGCAGTGCCTGCCCCGCATCGGTCAGATTGACGCTGCGCGTGGTGCGCAGGACCAGAGCGATGCCCAGCGCCTGTTCCAGCTTGCTGATCGTCTGGCTTACCGCGGACCGGGTCACGCCCAGCTGGTCGGCCGCGCCGGTGAAGCTGCGGCACTCGGCCACCCGCTGGAACACGGCAAGGGCATTGAGATCGACAGACATTGGTTAGCAATCCTTAACACGCTGATCGGCAATCGCCATCTTATCGCGACAACGCGATCGATTTACCGTGGCGACACCGGGTCCAGACCGACCCTTTCCATCCGATCAGGAGTCCTGCCATGAGCCTTTCCCGAACCATCCTCATCACCGGCGCGTCCAGTGGCATCGGCGCCGGCATTGCCCGCGCACTGGCGCAGCCCGGCGCGCGCCTCGTGCTCGGCGCCCGTCGCGTGGACCGCCTGCAGGCACTGGCCGACGAACTGCGCGGGCGAGGCGCGCAGGTGCTGGTGCAGGCGTTGGACGTGACCCAGCGTGCGCAGGTCGAGGCCTTCGCCGCCGCCGCGCTTGCGGAACTCGGCAGCATTGATGTGATCGTCAACAACGCCGGCGTCATGCCGCTCTCGCCGATGGCCTCGTTGAAGGTGGAGGAGTGGGACCGGATGATCGACGTCAACATTCGCGGGGTACTGCACGGCATCGCCGCTGTGCTGCCGCACATGCAGGCGCGTGGCCAAGGGCAGATCATCAACATCGCCTCGATCGGTGCGCTGTCGGTGGTGCCGACGGCAGCGGTGTACTGCGCGACCAAGTACGCCGTGCGCGCGATCTCCGAGGGCCTGCGCCAGGAGCATCGCGACCTGCGGGTGACCTGCATCCACCCGGGTGTGGTGGAAAGCGAGCTGGCCGACACCATCACCGACCCGGTCGCCGCGGAGGCGATGGTGCAGTACCGCGCCATCGCGCTGCAGCCTGATGCGATCGGCCGCGCGGTGCGGTTTGCGATCGAGCAGCCGGGCGATGTGGACGTGAACGAAATCGTGGTGCGGCCGACCGCAGCGGGGTGATGTGTAGAGTCGAGCTTGCTCGACTGCTTTTTGTAGAGTCGAGCCATGCTCGACTGCTTTTACGGAGTCGAGCATGGCTCGACTCTACAAGGCCAGAGCGTGCCGACCAAGGTCGGCACCTACCAGAGCCCGAGCCGGAGCCGTCGAGCGTGCCGAGCAACGCTCGGCACCCACAAAAATGCCGCCTGCAAGGGCGGCATTTTCGTTCCGGCCCAAGGCCGGACCGGCTCAAGCAGTAACGCTGCGCGTTACTGCTTGAGCGGAATCACACGGATTTCCACGCGGCGGTTCTGCGCGCGGCCGGCGTCGGTGCTGTTGTCGGCAATCGGATAGGCCTTGCCGGCGCCCAAGGTTTCAATGCGCACCTGCTGCACGCCCTGGCCGACCAGATACTGGGCCACCGAATCCGCGCGCTCCTTCGACAGGCGGTTGTTCACCGCGTCGCTGCCGATGCTGTCGGTGTGGCCGACCACTTCGATCATGGTCTGGTTGTACTCGTTCAGCGTGCTGGCCACGCCATTGAGCGAGCCGTAGAACTGCGGCTTCAACGCCGACTTGCCGAAATCGAAGGTGATGCCGTCCGGCAGGTTCAGGGTGATGTTGTCGCCCTGGCGCTGCACGTCGATGCCGGTGTTGGCGGTACGCTCACGCAGGGCGCGCTCCTGACGATCCTGGTAGTTGCCGATGGCTGCGCCGCTCAGCGCGCCGATGCCGGCACCGACCAGCGCGTGCTGCCGGCGCTCGGTAGCGCTGTTGCCGCTCAGCAGGCCTGCAGCCACGCCGACGGCGGTACCGATCAGGGCGCCGCGACCGGTGCGGTTCTGCTGCTCGGTCGGGTTGCCGTACTGGTCACTCTGCACGTAGGAGCCGCCGGTGGCGCACGCCGTCAGCGCGGCAGCGGTCATCAGGGCCAGGGCGACGTTGCGGGTGGTGTTGCGGATCATGGTGGTCTCCTTGGATGCCGGCCAATGCGGCGTGTGAACGGTCCGGAGGATATACAGCCCGGCGCGATGCCGGGATGATGGATGTGACGTCCGGACGTGCAGCATTCAGCTTTCTGAGCCGGCCTTCATCCGTGCACTTTACTGCCCGCCCGTGCTCCGGTAAGCGGCCAGCGCAGCATCCCGGCCTGCGGCGAGATCCACCAGCGGCGTGCGTGGGTAACCGGGCGCTTTCTCCGCCAGCAGCTGCGGGTGCTGCCACGGGGCGAACCGCGCCTTGACCGGCAGCGCCGCCAGTTCCGGCACCCAGCGCGTGATGTAGCGCGCCTGCGGATCGAATTTCTCGGCCTGGGTGACCGGATTGAACACCCGGAAATACGGCGCCGCGTCAGCGCCGGTACCGGCCACCCACTGCCAGCCCATGGTGTTGTTGGCCAGGTCGGCATCGACCAGCGTGTCCCAGAACCAGCGCGCGCCGTGCAGCCAGTGCGCGCGCAGGTGCTTGCACAGGTAGCTGGCGACGATCATGCGCACCCGGTTGTGCATGTAGCCGGTGTGCCACAGTTCGCGCAGTCCCGCATCGACGAGCGGCACGCCGGTGTTGCCGCGCTGCCAGTCATGCAGCTGCGCGCTGCTGGGATTGGCCCAGCGGAAGCGATCGAAGCGCGGATTGAGGTTCTCGTTCGTCGTCTTCGGGAAATGGTGCAGCAGGTGATAGGCAAAATCACGCCAGCCGAGCTGGCGCAGGTAACCATCGATGTCGGCATCGGTGCCGGCGCTGCGCAGGCCTTCCAGCGCATGGGCGATGCGCCACGGTGCAATCTCACCAAAATGCAGGTGCGGCGACATCCGCGAGGTACCTACACGGTCCGGCAGGTCGCGTTGCTCGCGGTACCCGCGCAGGGCGCCATCCTCGAACACCGACAACGCCTCCAGCGCACCCGCCTCGCCCGGCTGCCAGTGCTCCCAGAAGCCGGTGTCCCAGTCCAGCGTCGGCGCCAGCTGCAGCTCCTCCAGCGCGAGGCTGGCGACGCCGTGCGATGCCAGCTTCTTCGGCGCGGGTTGCAGCGCAGGCAGGCGCCAGTGGCTGAGCACGTTGCGCCAGTAAGGGGTGAACACCTTGTACGGCTGCCCCTGCTGGGTGGCGACATCCCACGGCTCGAACAGCAGGCTGCCGTTGCAGCTCTGCGCATCAACGCCCTGCTCGCGCAGGGTGCGCTTGATGCTGGCGTCGCGCGGTTGGGTGGCCGGCTCGTACTTGCGGTTCCAGTAAACGGCCTCGGCGCCGCTCTCTTCGATCAGCGCCTGCAGCGCGTCCAGGCTGTCGCCGCTGCGCAGCACCAGCGCCGAACCGCGCGCGCGCAGGTCGGCATCGAGCGCGGCCAGCGAGCGGTTTCGCCAGGCATCCGATGCTGCGCCGGGCACCCATTCGCCCTCCTCCTGCGGCGCATGGATGTAGACCGGCACCACCTCGTGGCCGGCATCGAGCGCGGCCTGCAGGGCCGGATTGTCCTGCAGCCGCAGATCGCGGCGGAACCACACCAACGCTACCGACACGTGCATCGCCTTCGTTCTGGATGGCGCACATGATAGCCAGCCGCGGTGAAGGCATTGCACGCGGGTCCGTCTGCTAGGCTGCCGGGCCCGTTACCGGAACAATGACGCCATGGATGACCTGCACGCTGCCTTCGCCCATTTCGGCCCGTTGCAGGCACAGGACGGACGTGACTGGGACGGCCCGTTCCCGCTGCCGCCAGAGCTGGCGCGTTTCTACGCACAGGTCGGGCCACTGGGCCACGAGATCAATGCCAAGGTCGGCCGTGCCGGCATCACCATTCCCGGTCTGGAGGTGTGGATTCCCCCGCTGCAACGCCTGTGGCGCCACCAGGCAGGGTATCGCTGGAATGGCATCAGCGGCGAGCCGATCGACAGCTGGCCGTCGAACTGGCTGGTGATTGCCGATCGCGGCGCCGATCCGTTCATCCTCGACCTGGATGTCGGCCGCGTGTTGTTCAGCCACCACGGCGCAGGCCTGCTGGAGGCCGGCGAGATCGCTACGGATGTGCCGACCCTGATGGCTGCGCTGGCCGCCGCAGGCACGGTCTACTTCGATGCCGGCAATGATCTCTACAACGATGATGACGATGGCGGCATCCGCGCCGAGCACCAGGAGGCAGCCGTGCAGGCGGTGGCCCAGGTGCTGGGCGACCGCCGGCAGGCCGAGTCATTCATCGAGACGCTGCAGGGCTGAATCCACGCATGGCGTGGATCTACTCGAGCTACATCCACGCATGGCGTGGATCTACTTTTCGAAGCGCTTCATCGCCTCGCTGATCAGCGCACGGGCTTCGGCCGCATTGCCCCAGCCATTGAGCTGCACCGGATTACGGCCGGCCGGCAGGTCCTTGTAGACCCGGAAGAACGCCTCGATGCGCTGCCGTTCGATCTCGGGCAGATCGGACAGGTCGCGGATGTTGGCGTAGGTCGGGTCGACCTTGTCGGTGGGCACGCCGATCACCTTCTCGTCGTGCTCGCCGCCATCGATCATCTTCAGGTAACCGATCGGGCGGAAGCGCACGATCACTCCCGGATGCAGCGGTTCGCGGGTCAGCACCAGCGCATCCAGCGGGTCGTTGTCACCGGCCAGCGTGCGCGGCATCGAGCCGTAGTTGGCTGGATAGGCCACCGGCATCGACTGGAAGCGGTCCACATGGACGAGACCATCTTCCTTGATCTCGTACTTGGTGAAGCTGCCGGCCGGGATCTCCACCGCCAGGTTCACTTCGGCCGGGGCCTGCTTCGGCTGCGCTGCCAGGAACGGATGCAGCACGCTGTCGGCGGCGGTCACGGCACCGGCCACCAGCAACAGGGCTGCGCCGAGGGCGGCCAGCGGGGCGATGCGTCGAGTTGTGTTCATGCGGTCACTCCTCATTCCCAGCAACGGTCCGCCCGGCCCTTGGCGGTCTGCGCACGCGGGCAGTCGCGCGGGGCGATGCGGTTTTCGCGCAGTTCCACCCGCTGCTTGCCGCCGGCGGCATCGCGGCGCAGCTCGAAGGCATCGTACAACCGGCCGGTGACGGTGCGTGCTTCGTAGCGCAGGTGCTGCGGATCGATCTTCAGCACCTGGAACAGCTGGGTATCCTCGGCCACCGGATCCATGGTCCGGCGTGCCTCGCCGGACAGTCGGTACTGCTTCGGCCCGGCCACCGTCACCACGTACTGCGGGGTGGCGGCCTCGCCTTCGCCGCGGCGGCCGTAGGTGTGGTCGTGGCCCTGCAGCACCAGGTCGACATTGTGGCGGCGCACGACCGGCAGCAGCACGTCGCGCAGGGCGGCGTTCTCGCGTCCTTCGCGCGGCGAATAGAACGGCTGGTGCAGCAGCACGATGGTCCACGGGTGCGGGTTGTTGGCCAGCACCCTGTCCAGCCACTGCGCCTGCGCCTGGGCCGTACCCAGATCCAGCGCGGAGGTGCCATCGAGCACGGCCACGCGGACGTCCTGCACATCGAACCAGTAGGTGCTGCTGGCAGCCGCTGCAGCACCATTGCCCGGCAGCGCGAACGTCACCGGCCAGTGCTTGCCCAGCACGCGGCGTTCCTGCGGGGTGTCCTCGAACGCTTCGAAGTACTCGTGGTTGCCGATGGCCGGGGCCACCAGCGTTTCCTGCGCCAGCCAGCTGGTGGCGGCGAACCACTCGCCCCATTCGCTGTCATCGGCGCCGTCGCCGCCACTGACCAGGTCACCGGCGAACAGGCTCATGCGCGCCTCCGGTGCGAACTTCTGCGCGGCACGCACCACGCGGCTGACATGGCTCAGGTTCTTGTTCTGGGTATCGCCGAAGTACAGCAGGGTCAGTGGCTCGCCGGCCTTGCCCAGCGTACGCAGCTGGTTCCAGGCACTCCAGCTGCCATTGCCCTGCACGCGGTAAACGTACAGGGTGTGCGGCTTCAACCCATCAACCTCGGCGCGATGGTGGTGCGACACACCGTTCTCGGCCTGCAGCACCTGGGTCTTCGCGCGTACCTGGCGGATGCCCTCGATGGCCGGCGAATCACCGGCCAGGGCGATTTCCAGCAGCGGCGCACGCACGCTGTCATCAGTACGCCAGGCCACGGCGAAGCCCTGGCTGGGATCGACCGACGGCGAGGCGACGATGCGGTCCGGCACGGTGGTGGCCGCGTAGTGATGGCTGCCCACCGGCACCTGGGTGTTCGGTTCGGCGGCGGCGAAACCCAGTGCGGGCATCGCCAGCAGCAGGCCCAGCGCAAGGGCGTTTATGCAACGACGGCTCATGCGCCACACTCCAGCGGCAGCGACAGCTGCTTGGCGATGGCTTCCCAGTCGAAGGCCACCACGCCCTGGTCATCATGCACGGCATACAGCGCGCCGTGCGGGAAGCGCGGGCTCGGCTGCTGCATCATCCAGATGCCATCGGTGTTGGCGACCGTGTTGCCCTGGAAGGCACCGACCGGCTTCAGGGTATGGCGGTCGAACAGGTGGAACACGCTGCGCTGCTTGCCCTGCTCGGTGGTGATCCACCAGCCGTCTCTGCCGCAGGTCCGCAGCATCACGCCTTCGGCCTGCGCCTTGAACACATCGCGGCCGAACGTGGTGCCGGTGAAGCGGCCGGCCATCGTGTAGACCTTGAACTCGCTGGCGTAGGTTTCGTCTTCCTCGGCGATCAGCAGGCGGTCGTTGGCCGGGTCACCCCAGATCGACTCGACCACGCGCAGTGCGCCGGCTTCGCTGGTGTCACCGATGCTGGCGGCCAGGGTCGCTTCGACCTTGGCGCCATCGCGGGTGACGTGGTACTGGCGCACGCGCTTGTCCAGCTCGGCCAGCGGCGGCAGGATGTCCTTGCCCTGTGCATCCTCGCCGTTGTCCCACGAATCGGTGACGTACACGCTGTAGCCATCGGCGCGGCGGTCGACCCACAGGCCATACGGCTTGCGCAGGTCGTCGGCACCGAACACCGCCAGCGGAGTGAAATCGGGCAGCGAGAACACCTGCACGCGGTGGTTGTCACGTTCGACGATCCACAGCAGGTCGTCGGTGATCGAGATGCCGTTGGGGCGGTCGAACTGGCCCAGCGCGGTGCCGGCGGTGCCGATGTCGCGCAGGTGCTGGCCGGTGCTGCCGTCATACACCACCAGCTTGTCGGTGGCCTTGGCGGTGGCGATCAGCCAGGTCCTGCCGTCCGGTGCCTTCCAGGCCGCCGGCGAATCGATGTTGTCGTCCGGCGTCATCGGGCTGAGGAACGCCTCGGCGATGGTCGACACCGAGCGTGCGGTCCCGGCCGGGGCCTTCGCGGCGGCATCGGCGCCGGCCGGAGCGGCCGCCGGCGTACAGCCGGCGGCAAGGCAGGCGGCCATCGCGGCTGCCAGCAGGGTCATGCCACGCGCCATCACAGGGCCACCTTCAGGCCGATGGCGTAGGTCCGGCCGTACTCTTCCATCTGCAGGGTGCGCGAACGGGTGCCCTGGTACAGCTCCAGCGGCTTGTCGAGCAGGTTCTGCGCTTCGAAGTGCATGCTGATGCGCGGGGTGAACTTGTAATCCAGCGAGAAGTCGAGCTGGGTGTTGGGCGCGACGTAGATGTCGAACGCGCGGCCGGCACCGACGGTGTCCAGGTACTCGCTGCGGTAGACCGCGGCCAGGCGCGTGCTCAGGCCGTACTTCTCGTAGCCGATGTGCGCGCTGTACACGTGCTTGGAAGCGCGCGGCAGCATGAATTCTTCGCCCTCGCGGCCGTCGATGCCTGCATCGAACCTGGTGTCCAGCCAGGTGCCGCTGGCACCGACCAGCAGGCCGTCCAGCGCGCCGCGCAGGAACGCCAGCTGCTGCTGCCAGTTGAACTCGGCACCGCGCACGGTGGCCTTGCGGCCGTTGATCGGGCGGGTCACGTCGAGGCCGTCGTAAGCCGGATCGTTCTGGCTGACGGTTTCCACGATGTAGCCGTCGATGGACTTGTGGAACAGGCCCAGCGAGACGATGCCGGTGCTGCCGATGTACTTCTCGACCGACAGGTCGATGTTCTTCGATTCGTAGGGATCCAGCTGCGGGTTGCCCAGGCGCAGCGCTTCGTCACCGGCGTTCAGGGCGCGGCGCGGCGAAATGTCACCGAAGGACGGACGCGAGACCGTCTTGTTGGCCGAGGCGCGCAGCACCCAGTCGTCGGCCGCGTCGTAGCGCAGGTGCAGGCCCGGCAGCACGTTGGTGTAGCTGCGGTTGGCCTGCACCGGGTTGACGGTGTAGCCGTCATCGTCGTCCAGCTCGACACTGTTGCCCGTGGCCTTGAAGCGGGTGTTTTCCACGCGCACGCCACCGATGATGCGCAGCGCACCGATGTCCCAAGTACCCATCGCGTAGCTGGCGAAGATGTCTTCGCTGGCGGTGTAGTCCTCTTCCAGCGAGGTGGCGGCGTTGCCGGCAACGTCCTGCGGGCGCGCGGTGTAGCGGCTGCCATTCTGCGCCCAGTAGCGGCGCATGGCCGCCGAGCTCATGCCCTGCCCCATCACGCCGTGGCGGTGTTCCGGGTCGGCGGCCGTCCAGGTGGTCAGGTCGATGTCCGGGCCGCGGCGCAGCTCGCTTTCGTCCACGTTGACATCACGGTCGCGCCAGCGGCCCAGCAGGCCGAACTTGATGCTGCTGCTTTCGCCGTCGAAGCGCACGTTGACCTGCGCGCTGCGCTCTTCGTCGTTGACCTGCTTGGGCGAGATCACGAAGCGGTCGAACGCGTAGTTCGCGTTGTCCATCCAGTCGCTGCTGCTGAGCGTGTAGGTCGGCAGGCGGCTGCGCTGGTCCAGGGTGCCGGACAGGTCGTCGGCATCCAGTTCGAAGCGCGCTTCCATCTCGTCGTTGACGCGCTCTTCGGTACGGGTGTAACCGATCCTGTAATCGACCACCGCGTTGGTCAGCTTGTTCTCGCCACCCAGGCTGGCAGCAAAGGTGTTTTCCTTCTTGGTGCGGTAGCGCATGCGCTTCTGGATCGCATCCGACGGCAGGTCGTCCAGGCGGAACTGGTCGGTGCCGGTGGCGACCATGTCGGCGTCGTCGAAGTTGTAGATCACGCGCTGGCGCGTTTCGGCATCGTCGAACTGGCTGTACAGCGTGCGCAGGTAGTACGTGCTGTCCTCGTCCGGGCGCCAGTCCATGTTGAGGTTGGCACCGATGCGCTTGCGCTCGATCTCGTACTTGCGGTTCTGCAGGTTGATCGCAGTGACATCGCCCGGAGCGGCATCCTTCTCACCGTCGTACTCGACTTCGGTGTTGTCCGACTCGAACGTGCGGTTCTGGTAGTTCACGCCCAGCGCGATGCCGAAGGTGTCGGCGAACACTTCGCTGTAGTTGAACGAGGCTTTGGGGCTGGTCTCGCCGGACAGCTGCTGGTGGCTGGCTTCGATCTTGCCGCGCAGGCTGCGGCCGTCGCGGTCGAAGCCCGATGCCGATTCGACCAGGACCGCGCCACCGATGGCGTCACCCGGCATGTCCGGGGTCGGCGACTTGACCACGCGCAGGCGCTCGGTCGAATCGGAGGGAATGACGTCCAGCGGCGCGGCGCGGCTGGAATCTTCCGGGGTACCCACGGCGATGCCATCGATGCTGACGCTGTTGAGGTTGGCATCCAGGCCACGGATGACCACGAAGCGGCCTTCGCCCTGGTCGCGGGTCACGCTGATGCCCGGCAGGCGCTGCAGCGACTCGGCCACGTTCTTGTCCGGGTACTGGCCCAGGGCATCGGAGGACACTGCATCTTCGATGGCGTCGCTGCTGCGCTTCAGATCAACCGCGCGGACCTGCGATTCGAGCTGCGCGCGCACTTCGATGCGGTCCAGATCGACCGCATCGGCGGCAACCGCGCCGGTGGCGGCCAAGGCCTGCTGCCCGGCGGCCTGCAGCGGTGCCGCGGCCCCCAGCGCCAGGGTCACGGTGATGGCCATGGCCAGCGGAGTCTTGATGTGCACGGTGGAGCCCCATACCTGTGAAGAATGGGTCTGCAAGGTATGTCCGCAACGTTGCACGGCGGTGACACCGTTCAGCACATTCATTGCATCCGGCGTGGGCTTCGCAGCGCCGATCCGGCAAAATGGAGGCCTCTCTACAGCCCCCATTCCCGACCATGAAGATCGTCGAAGTGCGCCACCCGCTGGTGCAGCACAAGATCGGCCTGATGCGCAACGCCGCGCTCAGCACCAAGGATTTCCGCGAGCTGGCCAACGAACTGGGCACGCTGCTGGCCTACGAGGCCACTGCCGACCTGGAGACCGAACCGCACACCCTCCCCGGCTGGGCCGGCCCGGTGACCGTGCAGCGCATCGCTGGCGCCAAGATCACCGTGGTGCCGATCCTGCGTGCCGGCCTGGGCATGCTCAGCGGCGTGCTGTCGCTGATCCCGGCCGCGCGCGTGAGCGTGGTCGGCCTGCAGCGCGATGAGGAAACCCTGCAGCCGGTGCCTTATTTCGAGCGCTTGACCGGCCGCCTAGAAGAGCGCGATGCGCTGATCCTGGACCCGATGCTGGCCACCGGCGGCACGCTGATCGCCACCATCGACATGCTCAAGCGCGCGGGCGCGCGCCGCATCAAGGGCATCTTCCTGGTCGCCGCACCGGAAGGCATTGAGGCGGTCAAGGCCGCGCACCCGGACGTGGAGATCTACACCGCGGCCATCGATGCCCAGCTCAACGACAAGGGCTACATCCTGCCGGGCCTGGGCGATGCGGGCGACCGTATCTTCGGTACCCGCGTGGTGTGATCCTGCGGCTGGGGTCAGAGCCCATTGCCATCGCAATGGAATCTGACCCCGGGGTCGGATCCCTTCCGCAGGAAGGGCTCTGCCCCCAGATCCATCTTCACGTCGTCTTCCGGCCAGCAGGCGAATGCTCCGCGCACCCCGCACCGCTCGCCCTGGAGATGCCATGAAAGCCTCGTTCCTGCTGGCCGCTGCCCTGCTCATCGGCCTGCCCTTGGCCGCCACCGCCGCCACCCCGCAACAGCAGCGCATGGCCGATTGCTCGGCCAAGAACAAAGGGCTGAAGGGCGACGCCTACAAGACCGCGCAGAGCGCGTGCCTCAGCGGCCACGCTACTGAAACCAAGGCGACCACCCCGCAGGAGCGGATGAAACAGTGCAATGCGGATGCCGCGACGAAGAAGCTCGCCGGTGACGCCCGCAAGACCTTCATGAGCAGCTGCCTGAAAGCCTCGTAGTGCAGACAGGCGATGTAGAGCCGAGCCCACGCTCGGCTCAGCCGATCAAGCCCAAAGCAAGCCGAGCATCGGCTCGGCTCTACAGGCCCAACGCCCGCGCCTTCAGCTCCCCCTGCTCATGCAGGGTCACGAAACGCCCCTTCTCATCCCGCCCCAGCTGCGCCAGCGCCACCTGCGGGTCATGGGTGAAGAACAGATGCACATTGCGCGCCAGCTTGTCTTCCAGAAAGCGCCGTTTCTCGTCGATCAGCAGCTCCGCATTGCGGTCGTAGCCCATGGTGATCGGCACGTGCACCCACGAGCGCCCCGGGATCAGGTCCGCACAGAACACCACGCCGCCGTGCGCATCCTCGCCGGCATCCGCGTGGCCGACGATCTCGGCCAGCATCAGGCCCGGCGTATGGCCGTCGCTGTAGCTGAAGCGCACGCTGCTGCCCAGCACCTTGGCGTACTCGCCCTCCACCACTTCCAGGCGGCCCGTGGCCTGCAGCAGGCCCGGCAGCTCGGGAATGAAGCTGGCCCGGTCGCGCGGATGCGGCTGCAGCGCCCGCTGCCAGTGCTGCGCACCGACCACGAAGGTCGCGTTGGGAAACAGCAGTTCCGGCGAACGCCCTTCGCTCCATGCCGCCAGCAGGCCGCCTGCGTGGTCGAAGTGCAGGTGGCTGAGCACCACCACGTCGATGTCCTCGTGCTCGAAACCCGCTTCGCGCAGCGAATCGATCAGCACGTGCTGGCTTTCCTGCACGCCGTAACGGTCACGCATGCGCGGGTCGAAGAACGCACCGATGCCGGTCTCGAAGAGCACGGTCTTGCCATCCAGCGGGCTGGCCAGCAGCGCACGGCACGCCAGCTCGATGCGATTGAGCTCGTCCGGTGCCGCCCACTTTTCCCACACCGCACGCGGCGCGTTGCCGAACATCGCGCCGCCATCCAGGCGCTGCGAGTTCCCACGAATCGACCAGAGTTTCATGCGGCAATTATCGAGGGCACCCCGTTAAATAATCGCTAGCCGCAAAATGCAGAACCCCGCCGGGTGGCGGGGTCTGGTGATTCCTGCTTCGCCGGGCATGGCCCGGCGCTACCGCCGCCTCAGTGCGCCGGTACGACCTGGGCGCCGCCCACCGGGTTGCGGGGATCGCTGCCGCCGTAGAGCTTGTTGGCCTTGCGGTCCCACTCCACCGTCTGCAGGTTGCCCCACACGTGGCTGGAGCCGCGGCCGCCGGCGGCGACGTCGCCCGGCAGATCGATCCTGTGGCCCATCGCCTGCAGCTGCTTCACGGTATCGGCGTCGAAGGCATCGCTCTCGGCCTCGATCAGGTCCGGCAACCACTGGTGGTGGTAGCGCGGCAACGCGGCCACCTGCTGCGCGTCCAGGCCGGCGTCATAGCCGAGGATGCCCAGCAGCACCATGGTGATGATGCGGCTGCCGCCCGGGGTGCCAAGCACCACCACCTTGTCGGCGTTCTCCATGAAGGTGGGCGTCATCGAGCTGAGCATGCGCTTGCCCGGCTTCGGTGCATTGGCCGCATAACCCATCACACCGAAGGCATTGGGGGTACCCGGCTTCAGCGCGAAGTCGTCCATCTCGTTGTTCAGCAGCACGCCGGTGCCCTTGGGAATCAGCCCCGAGCCGTACAGCAGGTTGACGGTCTGGGTGGCGCCGACGCGGTTGCCATCGCGGTCGATGATCGAGAAGTGCGTGGTCTCGTCATCTTCCAGCGGGGTCGGGTTGCCCGAGAGCAGGTCGCTGGGGGTGGCCTTGTCCGGGTGGATCGTGGCCCGCAGGCCCTGCGCGTAATCCTTGCTGGTCAGCACCTTCTGCGGGATCTGCACGAAATCCGGATCGCCGAGGAAGAAGGTGCGGTCGCGGTAGGCGCGGCGCATCGCTTCCACCACCAGGTGGGTGCGATGGGCCGCATCCATCTGCTTGATGTCCCAGCCTTCCAGGATCTGCAGCATGCTGGCCAGAGCGATGCCACCGGACGACGGCGGCGGCGCGGTGGTGATCTTCCAGCCGTTGTAGTCGAACACGATCGGCTCGCGCAGCTTGACCTGGTAGCCGGCCAGCTCGTCGGCCGTCCACTTGCCACCGGCCTGCTTCACGCCTTCCAGCAGAAGCTTGCCGGTCTGGCCCCTGTAGAAGCCATCGCGACCGCCGGCCGCCAGGCGCTCCAGGGTCTGTGCCAGCTCAGGCTGCTTGAACAGATCGCCGGTAGCGATCGGCTTGCCGTTGCGCAGGTAGACCTCGCGCGTGCCGGGGAAGCGTTCCATCACCTCGCGGCGCGAGGCATAGCCCTTGGCCATGCGGTCATAGACCGGGAAGCCTTCGCGGGCGATGCGGATGGCCGGCTGCAGCGAGGCCGACAGCGGCAGCTTGCCGTGCTTGGCCGACAGTTCCACCAGCGCGGCGGGCAGGCCCGGGATGCCGGCCGACCACGGGCCGTTGACCGAGCGGTCGCGGTCCAGGTTGCCCTGCTTGTCCAGGAACGCCTGCGGGGTCGCAGCCGCCGGGGCGGTCTCGCGCGCATCCAGCATGATGTCCTTGCCGGTGGCCGCATCGTGCAGCAGGAAGAAGCCGCCGCCGCCCAGGCCCGAGCTGATCGGCTCGACCACGGCCAGGGTGGAGGACACCGCCACCGCGGCGTCGAAGGCGTTGCCGCCCTGCGCCAGGATGTCGATGCCGGCCTGGGTGGCCAGCGCATGGCCACTGGCGATGGCCGCGCCATCAGGGCGTTCGGCACGGGCGGTGGTTTCGGCCCAGGCCAGCGGGCTCAGCACCAGGCCGAGCAGCAGCAGGGGGCGGACGATCAGCGTCTTCATTCGGATGGGGGCTCCGCGTAGAGTTCGGGGTGATCGTGCTGCAGTCGGCGCAACTTGGCCAGCAGCTGGACTTCCGTTTCCACGATCTCCGGGTCCGGATCGATGCATTCGACCGGGCAGACGACCACGCACTGTGGCTCGTCGAAGTGACCCACGCATTCGGTGCAGCGCGCAGGGTCGATCAGGTAGATGGTTTCACCCATCGAAATGGCCTGGTTCGGGCAGGCCGGCTCGCAGACGTCACAGTTGACGCAGAGCTCGTTGATTTTCAGCGACATGGCGATACTCCTCGCCCGCGCCTTGGGACAAGGACCGGCCCGCGCGGGCGCGCGGGTCGGTCAGGTCGGCAGCGGCGCCCTTGCGGAGCGCCGCCCGGGCCATGCCGGAGCATGGCCGCCATGGCACGGTCTTACTTGGCTTCGACGAAAATGTACTCGGCGCCGGTCGGCTGCACGGCAGCCTGCACGCGGGCGTTGTCAGCGGACTGGCCGATGAAGACGACGCGCACGCCCTTCATCGAATCCGGCGAGACGTCCTTGAACACGGCCTGGATCATGTCAGCCATCTTGGCCGAGGCCGACGAACCGAAGGCCAGCATGTTGCCCGGCTGCACGCCACGGGCCACGGCCTGGGTCGCGCTTTCGGTCTGTCGCTCGTACTTGGCCTGGAAGTCCGGGTCCGATTCCGGCGAGAGGTAATACAGGAACGGGCTGTTGGTGATGTTGCCCATGTTCTGGATCGCCACTTCCTGCAGGTACTTCTTCCAGCCTGCATCGTCTTCCTTGGCCGGAGCGACCAGGGCCTGCTTGGCGTCTTCGACCGGAGCGGCCTCTTCCTTCTTGCAGGCGGTGAAGGCCAGGGCAAACGAAGCGATCAGCATCGCGCGCATGGTGGTGTTCATGGGTTTCCTCCCGAGTGGTGCGTGTGGTTTACGTAATGGGGGTGCGTGGTACTACTGGCCCTGCCGCGCGGGCAGGATTTACGACTGCGCCGACTTCGCTTCGCGGACCTTGCGCAGCGCCTCGAGCACGGCGGCCGGCACGAAACCGGACACGTCGCCTCCCAGGCGGGCGATCTCGCGGACCAGCGAGGACGAAATGAAGCTGTGCTGCTCTGCAGGGGTCAGGAACAGGGTCTCGACCTCCGGGATCAGGTGGCGGTTCATGCTCGCCATCTGGAATTCGTATTCGAAGTCGGACACCGCGCGCAGGCCGCGCAGCAGGACCCCGCCCTGGACCGAACGTACGAAATGGGCCAGCAGGGTGTCGAAGCCGATGACCTCGACATTGCTGTGATGGCCCAGGGCGCCCCGGGCCAGCTGCACGCGCTGCTCCAACGGCAGCGCCGGGCCCTTGGACGGGCTCTGCGCCACGCCGACCACGACCTTTTCGAACAACGGCGCGGCCCGGCTCACCAGATCGATATGACCATTGGTGATGGGGTCGAACGTGCCGGGGTAGACGGCGATGCGGCGGTTGGCCACGGTCATGGGCGGTAGCAGATCTTCAGATGAGGTCAAAGTGTAGCAGTGGCGCGGCGGTACAGGGCAAAGCGCACCTCGCGGGTGCCGCCCTCGCGGTGCAGCAGCCAATCCGGCGGCAGCACGGGCACGTGGCCGGCCGGGGATTCCAGGTACAGCCAGGCATCGGCGGCAAGGTGGCGCGGCAGCTGGGCGAGCACGTCCGGCCACAGGCCGTCGCCGAAGGGCGGGTCGATGAACACCAGGGTAGCCTGCTGGGCCGGCGCGCTCCGCAGCCAGCTCAGGGCATCGGCCTGGACCACGCTGACCTGCTCGTCCGCCTGCAGCTTGGCGACGGCGGCGGTCAGGTTGCGGCCGAGCTGGGCATCGCGCTCGACCAGGGTGGCGTGGGCCGCACCGCGCGAAACGGCTTCCAGGCCCAGCGCGCCGCTGCCGGCGAACAGGTCCAGCACCCGGGCCCCGCCGAGCTTGGGCAGCAACCAGTTGAACAGGGTTTCGCGCACGCGGTCGCTGCTGGGCCGCAGGCCCGGCAGGGTCGGCACCGGCAGGCGGGTATTGCGCCAGCGCCCGCCGATGATGCGGACCTGGCCGTCATTGCCACCACGGCCGCTCACCGGCTGCCTCGGTGGAGGGTATTCGGAAAATTCAGCATGGGCGGGATTGTAGTCGCCCGGGCGGCGCCTGGAACCCCGTAGTGTCGAACTTGCTCGGCTGAGTACAAACTCAACAGCGGGCTTTCCAAGGGATGGAGGGGGTATCCGCCTCACAGCCAGGTCAAGCTCCCGCCAGGTCGATTCCATCGCTCTGGAACAGCCGCGCATTGACCAGGCTCTCGACGAACTCGGTCACTTCCCACAGGTCGTGCGGCTTGATCTTCGCCGGGGACCAGTACTGGCCATGGGCGATCCAGTGCCGAAGCTGGAATGCGCTGTTGATCCGGTCGTACTGGTGATGGGTCAGTACGCCCTGCTGCAGCCAAGCCTTGACGATATCGTCCATCAGCGCGGCCTTGTTGCGCTTGCGATTGAACAGTTTGGTGAGAACCTTGGACAGCCCATCCTTGAGATTCAAACGCTTTCTGCTTGCGTAATCCAAGCGGAAACATGCTTCCAGAAAAGCCAGCAGCGCCATCATGTCCCGGTGCTGCTGCACCTGCAGACATGCCGCGCGGAGCGTTTCCAGCTCCTTCCGTGACAGGTCGGCATTATCTGGATTCGATTCGGAGAAGTGCAGCCCGATGGCGGCATGGGCGGTCACGTGATGGCCCATCACCTGCATGTAATTGGGAACATCCGGATTAACGACGAATGGAGTGGCCACGGGTGACTTCCATGATGGCCGACTGCAGGGACTCGGCATCAAGCCTGCGATAGCGGATCCGGGGTGGTGAGGTGGACACTTTCCAGACGTATGCGGCCAAATCTGTCGGTTTCGAATATCTATCGGAGGGAGCCTCTTCGGAGGAGGTCCACCCAAAAAGCATCGGTTCCTCTGCGTCCGGCAAGGTCAGTACGAAGCGGACGTTCCCATTCAGCCCCACCAGGTCCACCCTTCCGGGCGACCCAAGCAGGATCGTTCCTATGGGAACGAAGCGGACGCTGCTGCCTCCCAGGTCGATGCTCAAACCCGGCGCCTGATAGCTGCCGAGCCTCTCTTCACGAAGTTCCAAGCTGAACACAGTGATCTTCATGGCGCCGCTTTCAATGTACGCAGAAAGGATCTCCTGGACCCTCGTGTACAGAAGCTCGATCTTCTCCAGCCATTGGTTCCTGCGCTCGGTCAGGTTGCCACTGCCGGACCGCGCTGCATTCTGCTCCTTCAGGAAGTGATCGAAATCCAGATGCCTTGCCATTGGGAAGATCGCCATGGATGCGCTCCGGGAATTGTGTCACGACCGTGCACGACTTTGCGGGGTCACACAAGAGTGTGAAGGCGACATATCGGGCATTTTCCCGCGATGCCTTCTCTGCGAGCGTAATGCCCAGCCATCGCCTACGAACTGGGTAGTACTCGCCGGGCTATTGCCAACCCGCCGACATGGCAGAAGCGACCCAGCGCGAGGTTCCAGTGGAAAGCAGAGCCCCCCTTGCCCGACCCACCCCTTGATTTCGGGACAATCAGCCATACCCCTTGGCCAGGCCGCACGCGCTGGCGCGGCATTGCACACGGAGCCCTATCGATGACCGAGACCCCCCAGACCGAAACCCTTGGCTTCCAGACCGAGGTCAAGCAGCTGCTGCAGCTGATGATCCACTCGCTGTATTCCAACAAGGAGATCTTCCTCCGCGAGCTGGTCTCCAACGCCGCCGACGCCGCCGACAAGCTGCGCTTCGAAGCCCTGACCCAGCCTGCCCTGCTGGAAGGCGACAGCGAACTGCGCGTGCGCGTCAGCTTCGACGCCACCGCCCACACCATCACCATCGAAGACAACGGCATCGGCATGAGCCGCGCCGAAGCCATCGCCCACCTCGGCACGATCGCCAAATCCGGCACCGGCGACTTCCTGCGCCAGCTGTCCGGCGACCAGAAGAAGGATTCGCAGCTGATCGGCCAGTTCGGCGTCGGCTTCTACAGCGCCTTCATCGTCGCCGACGAAGTGGAAGTGACCTCGCGCCGCGCCGGCCTGGCTGCCGCCGAGGGCGTGCGCTGGACCTCGCGTGGCGAAGGCGATTTCGACGTGGCCACCATCGACAAGGCCGAGCGCGGCACCTGCATCGTCCTGCACCTGAAGGACGGCGAGCACGACTTCGCCGATGGCTGGCGCCTGCGCAGCATCCTCAAGAAGTACTCCGACCACATCGGCCTGCCGATCCAGATGCCGAAGGAAGGCGACGACGCCGCCGGCGAGTGGGAAACCGTCAACCGTGCCAGCGCGCTTTGGACCCGCCCGCGCACCGAGATCAGCGACGCCGAGTACACCGAGTTCTACAAGCACGTCGCGCACGATCACAGCGATCCGCTGGCGTGGAGCCACAACAAGGTCGAAGGCAAGCTCGAGTACACCTCGCTGCTGTACCTGCCCGGCCGCGCGCCGTTCGACCTGTACCACCGCGACGCGCCGAAGGGCCTGAAGCTGTACGTGCAGCGCGTGTTCGTGATGGACCAGGCCGAGCAGTTCCTGCCGCTGTACCTGCGCTTCATCAAGGGCGTGGTCGATTCCAACGATCTGTCGCTGAACGTCTCGCGCGAGATCCTGCAGTCCGGCCCGGTCATCGATTCGATGAAGGCCGCGCTGACCAAGCGCTCGCTGGACATGCTGGAAAAGCTGGCCGCCGACAAGCCGGAGCAGTACGCCACGTTCTGGAAGGAATTTGGCCAGGTGCTGAAGGAAGGCCCGGCCGAGGACTACAACAACCGCGAGAAGGTGGCCGGCCTGCTGCGCTTCGCCTCCACCCGTGGCGAGGCCGATGCACAGAGCGTGTCGCTGGCTGACTACATCGGCCGCATGGCCGAGGGCCAGGACAGGATCTATTACCTGACCGGCGAGAGCTACAGCCAGGTGCGCAACAGCCCGCACCTGGAAGTGTTCCGCAAGAAGGGCGTGGAAGTGCTGCTGCTGACCGATCGCATCGACGAGTGGCTGATGGGCTACCTGACCGATTTCGACGGCAAGGGCTTCGTCGATATCGCCCGTGGCGACCTCGACCTGGGCGCGCTGGAAAGCGAAGCCGACAAGCAGGAACAGGAAGCGGCAGCAAAGGACAAGCAGGGCCTGGTCGAGCGCCTGAAGTCGGTGCTGGGCGATGACGTGGCCGAAGTGCGCGTTTCGCACCGCCTGACCGATTCGCCGGCGGTGCTGGCCATCGGCGAACAGGACCTCGGCCTGCAGATGCGCCAGATCCTGGAAGCCAGCGGGCAGAAGGTGCCGGAGAGCAAGCCGGTGCTGGAGATCAACCCGGGCCACCCGCTGATCGCCAAGCTCGATGCCGAAGCCGATGGCTCGCGCTTCGACGACCTGGGCCGGGTGCTGTTCGACCAGGCCGCGCTGGCCGCCGGTGACAGCCTGAAGGATCCGGGTGCGTACGTGGCGCGCCTGAACAAGCTGCTGCTGGAGCTGTCGGCCTGATTGATGGGGTGGGCGCCGGGCATGGCCCGGCGCTACCGGGTGATGCTTTGGTACATGCCAACCTTGGTTGGCATTCCTGCTCTGGTAGATGCCAACCTTGGTTGGCGCTTCAAAGGCGTGTCAACCAAGGTTGACACCCACCAAGGCCAGTCGTCTCAGGCGTTGCGATCCAGCAGCGAGCCCAGCATCTGGTCCTGGCGGCGGATCACCGTGGCGTTGGCGGCGAACGCCAGCACTTCGGCCCTGGCCGCCAGCAGGTCGCCCAGCGGCGCCGTCGAGTCCGGATCGGTGGCATTGACGGTGGTTTCCACCCCGCCCTGCTCCACCGGGCTGCGCTGCAACTGCAGACGCTGCGCGTTCGGCGTGGCGAGGTTGGCCACGTTGTGTGCGGCCACCTGCACGCCCTGCTGGGCCACACGCATTCCGGACAGCGCAGTTTCCATCACGTTCATCGGCGGTCTCCAGGCCACCCTGCGCAGCCCCTCGGACCGGTTAACGGCCGGACCTGCGCAACCTTGAGTCCACACCGGGTCAACGGGCCCGAGTGGTAGCATATCCCTCTGATTTCAGCGCCTTTTGCCAATGCTCAGTTTTTTCCGCCGCAAGAAGCCCCAGGACGCCGCCACGCCGGACGTGCCCAAGACCCAGCATTACTCGACTGAGGAGTTGGCGGCGGCGTTCCCGTCCGCTGCCCCGGTCGAAGAAGCCCCGGCCGCCCCGATCGCCGCGCCGGCCAGCGTCGAGGCCGCCACGCCCGCGCCTGCGCCTGTCGTAGCGCCCGAGCCGCCGGTCGCCGCTGCGCCGCCGGCCCCGGCCCCGGCCCCGGAACGCGTCATTGCTCCGGAGGACTTCGAAGCCGAGGCCCTGGCTGCGGCCGCCGTGCTCGCGCCGCTGGCCCCGGTCACCCCGGCCGAAGCGCCGGCCACACCTGCCACGGACCTGCCGGTGCTGGTCGATGCAGCCCCGGCTCCGGCCGGCAAGCCCGGCTGGCGCGAGCGCCTGCGCAACAGCGTCATCGCCCGCAGCTTCGGCGGCCTGTTCTCGCGCAATCCCAAGCTCGACGACGACCTGCTGGACGAGCTGGAAACCGCACTGATCACTGCCGACGTCGGCGTGGGCGCTACTACCGACCTGGTCGAGGGCCTGCGCAAGCGCATGAAGTCGCGCGAATTCGTCGATGCCAATGCGCTGCTCGCCGCGCTGCGCAGCGAACTGATCGCAATCCTGCAGCCGGTCGCCAAGCCGCTGGTGATCGACCGCAACGCCAAGCCCTTCGTGGTGCTCACCGTCGGCGTCAACGGCGTCGGCAAGACCACCACCATCGGCAAGCTGGCCAAGCGCTTCAAGGACGAGGGCCACAGCCTGATGCTGGCCGCCGGCGATACCTTCCGCGCCGCCGCCGTGGCCCAGCTGCAGGCCTGGGGTGAGCGCAACGGCGTGGCGGTGGTTGCCCAGGGGCAGAACGCCGACGCCGCTTCGGTGGCCTACGACGCCCTGCAGGCCGGCAAGGCTCGCGGCACCTCGGTGCTGATCGCCGATACCGCCGGTCGCCTGCATACCCAGTCCGGCCTGATGAACGAGCTGGGCAAGATCCGCCGCGTGCTCGGCAAGATCGACGAGACCGCTCCGCACGAAGTGCTGATGGTCATCGACGGCACTACCGGCCAGAACGCGCTCTCGCAGCTGCGCCAGTTCAATGCCGCGGTGAAGGTAACCGGCCTGGTGGTGACCAAGCTGGACGGCACCGCCAAGGGTGGCGTGGTCTTTGCCCTGGCCCGCGAGTTCGGCATTCCGATCCGCTTTGCCGGCATCGGCGAGCGCCCGGAAGACCTGCGCGTGTTCGACCCGGAAGCCTTTGTCGACGCCCTGCTGCCTGAGGCGCTGGGCGCCTGATACGCGGTTCAGCCACGCATGGCGTGGCTCTACTGCACTATCGCGGAACACCCATGCCCCGCCAGCCGCACGCCAGCGCCGCAACCGACCCCGCAGACGGCTTCGTCGCCCGTCTGCTGCACTGGTTCGATGACCACGGCCGCCACGATCTGCCTTGGCAGCATCCGCGCAGCCCCTACCGGGTCTGGCTGTCGGAGATCATGCTGCAGCAGACCCAGGTGACCACGGTCATTCCGTATTTCCAGCGGTTCCTGCAGCACTTCCCGACCCTGCCCGACCTGGCCGCCGCAAGCAACGACGCGGTGATGGCGCAGTGGGCCGGCCTCGGTTACTACGCCCGCGCCCGAAACCTGCACGCCGCGGCCAAGCGCTGCGTGGAGCTGCACGATGGCGACCTGCCGCGCGATTTCGATGCCCTGCACGCCCTACCCGGCGTCGGCCGCAGCACCGCTGGCGCGATCCTCAGCCAGGCCTGGAACGACCCGTTCGCGATCCTCGATGGCAACGTCAAGCGCGTGCTCAGCCGCTATCACGGCATCGAGGGCTTCCCCGGGCTTCCGGCCATAGAGAAACAGCTGTGGCCGCTGGCCGAAGCGCATGTAGCGCAGGTGCCGGCCGGGCGAATGGCCGATTACACCCAGGCGCAGATGGACCTGGGCGCAACCGTGTGCAGCCGTGCCAAGCCGGCCTGCGTGATCTGCCCGATGCAGGAAGACTGCGTGGCACGCCGCGAAGGCCGCACCGCCGACCTGCCCACGCCGAAACCCGGCAAGACCCTGCCCGAGCGCGAGGCCGTGGCCCTGTTGCTGCGCGACGCCCAGCAGCGCGTGCTGCTGCAGAAGCGCCCGGACACCGGTATCTGGGCGCAGCTGTGGACGCTGCCGCAGGCCGACGCTGGCAGCGACCTGCAGGACTGGTTCGACGCCCATGTCGACGGTTCGCTGGAAGAGGCCGAGGAACTGCCGGTGCTGCAGCACACGTTCAGCCACTATCGGCTGCAGCTGCAGGTACTGTCGCGGCAGGTGCGCGGCCTGCGCGTGGAGGAACCCGCGCTGCGCTGGGTCGCCGCTGATGAGCTTCCGGCGCTGGGCCTGCCCGCGCCGATCCGCAAGCTGCTGGACGGCACGCCGGTGAAGGCGCCGAAACGCAGAGCCACCAAACCCCGCAACCACGAGTGAGTGCCATGCCCCGATCCGTCTTCTGCCAGTACGAACAACGCGATGCCGAGGGCCTTGACTTCGTGCCCTACCCCGGTGACCTGGGCCAGCGCGTGTTCAACCACATCGGCAAGCACGCCTGGGCGGCCTGGCTGGCACACCAGACCATGCTGATCAACGAAAACCGCCTGTCGCCTCGCAAGCCGGAGCACCGCGCGATGCTGGAAGCGGAGCTGGTCAAGTTCCTGTTCGAGAAAGACGCCGAAAAGCCGGCCGGCTTCACCCCCGAAGCCTGAGCCCGTAGCCCCGGGCCATGCCCGGCGACCAGATATCCGCCGGGCATGGCCCGGCGCTACCCGATTACTTCGCGGGTTCTTCGCGCTCCTGCACCTGCGCCTGGCGCATGTCCTTTTCCTGCGCGCGCAGCGATTTGACGTCCAGCTTGCGGATCGTCTTGATGAAGCACGGCAGGCGCGGGCCGCCGGTCGGGTCGCGTACGATCACCCTGTCGAACGGCGCGCTGACGCGGCCCATGTGGCTGGTCAGGCCGATGGCAGGCGCATACGAAAGATCCGGGCACGGCCCGGTCAGTTCCAGCAGGTAGGCTTCGCTGGGCTTGGTCCAGACCGCCAGCGCGCTGTCACCCAGCTCGGTCCAGCCATTGAGCGTGCCCAGGAACTGCATGTCCTTCTGCGCCGGACCGGCGTGGACGCGGTACAGCTCCAGGCGGTCGGCACTGGTCAGGCCGGTGGTGGCGCAAGCGGCCAGCGCCAGGCACAGGCCGGCGATCAGCAAAGGGGTCTTCATGGCGATCTCCAGCGGGGAACTGCGCACATCATGCGCCCGGCCTGGCAACGCCGGCGCAACGGCCGGCGGCCCGATTCAGCCGCCGGTCGGCGCGGCCCGGTAGGCGCCAACCTTGGTTGGCGAACGCTCTGCAAAAGCAGCCGACCAAGGTCGGCATCTACCAGAGCGAAGCCAGCCACCGCGTCTGGTAGTCGCCAACCTTGGTTGGCGAACGCCCTGCAAAAGCAGCCGACCAAGGTCGGCATCCACCAGAGCGAAGCCAGCCACCGCGTCTGGTAGTCGCCAACCTTGGTTGGCGAACGCCCTGCAAAAGCAGCCGACCAAGGTCGGCATCCACCAGAGCGAAGCCAGCCCCCGCGTCTGGTAGTCGCCAACCTTGGTTGGCGAACGCCCTGCAAAAGCAGCCGACCAAGGTCGGCATCTACCAGACCGAGGCCAGCCCCCGCGTCTGGTAGTCGCCAACCTTGGTTGGCGAACGCCCTGCAAAAGCAGCCGACCAAGGTCGGCATCTACCAGACCGAGGCCAGCGCCTCAGACGTCAGCGTGTGCCAGTGCGTGCAGGCGCCCTTCGCGCAGCTCCAGCACGCGGTCCAGGCGACGCGCGAGGCTGCGGTCGTGGGTCACCAGCACCAGGCTGGTGTGGCGGGCACGGTTGAGTTCCAGCATCAGCTCGAACACGGTGGCTGCGGTGCGGTCATCCAGGTTGCCGGTCGGCTCATCGCCGAGCACGCAGGCCGGATGGTTGACCAGCGCACGCGCCACGGCGGCACGCTGGCGCTCGCCACCGGACAGTTCGCCCGGCTTGTGGTCCAGGCGATGGCCCAGGCCCACCGCTTCCAGCAGCGCGGTCGCACGCTGGCTGGCTTCAGGCACGCCGGTACCGGCCAGCATCACCGGCATCATCACGTTTTCCAGCGCGGTGAATTCCGGCAGCAGGTGGTGGAACTGGTATACGAAGCCCAGCGCCTGATTGCGCAGCAGGCCACGCGCAGTGTCCGACAAGGTCGACATGCGCTGGCCGGTGACGAACACCTCACCTGCGGTCGGCACATCCAGGCCACCCAGCAGGTGCAGCAGGGTACTCTTGCCGGCGCCGGAGGCACCGATGATCGCCACCGTTTCGCCGGCATTGACCTTCAGGTCCAGCCTGTCGAACACCGGGGTCTGCATGCGGCCTTCGGCGTAGGTCTTGCCCAGGCCCTCGGCACGGATCACTTCATCGCCGCGGTTGACGACCTTATTCATAGCGCAGGGCCTCCGCCGGCTGGGTGCGTGCTGCCCGCCAGGCGGGATACAGGGTGGCCAGGAAACTCATCAGCAACGCGATAAGCGTGATCGCCACGATATCGCCGGTCTGCATGTCGGTCGGCAGGCCGGTGATGTAGTACACGTCCTCCGGCAGCAGCTTGACGTTGAACAGCGACTCGATGGCACCGAGGATGCGCTCCAGGTTCAAGGTCAGGGTGATGCCACCGATCAGGCCGGCCAGCGTGCCGAAGATGCCGATCAGCGAGCCCTGCACCATGAACACCTGCATCACCCCGCCCGGTGTCAGGCCCAGCGTGCGCAGGATGGCGATGTCGGCCTGCTTGTCGGTCACCAGCATCACCTGCGAGGAGACCAGGTTGAAGGCACCCATCGCGATGATCAGCGACAGCAGGATGCCCATCACCACCTTCTCCATGCGCAGCGAGTGGTAGAGGTTGGCGTTCTGCTGGGTCCAGTCACTCACCCGGTACGCGCCGCCCAGGTTCTGCGCCAGGTCCACGCCCACTTCCAGCGAGCGGTCCATGTCGTGCAGCTTCAGGCGCACGCCGGTGGCACCGTCGGAGCGCAGCACGCGCTCGAGGTCTTTCATGTTGGCAAAGCCTACGCCACGGTCGACCTCGTTGTAGCCGGCCTCGAACAGGCCACTGACGGTGAAGCGTTTCATCCGTGGTACCGCGCCGGCCGGGGTGCCCTGCACTTCGGCGAACGTCACCAGCACCTGGTCGCCCACGTCCACGCCGAGCCAGATGGCCAGCTCCTTGCCCAGCAGCAGGTTGAAGCTGCCCGGCTTGAGGCTGTCATAGCTGCCCTTGGTGATCTTCTTGTCGATCACCGAGACCTTCGGCTCGAGCGCCGGATCGATGCCCTGGATGATCGCACCCTGCACGCGCGGGCCGCTGATCATCGACTGGATCTCGATGTACGGCGCGGCACCGGCCACGCGGGGATCCTTGTTGGCCACGTCGACCACGCGCATCCAGTCCGGCATCGGCTCGCCGTCGCGGCTGATGGTGGTGTGGGCGGTCATCTGCAGCAGGCGGCTGCGGATTTCCTTCTGGAAACCGCTCATCACCGCCAGGGTGGTGATCAGCACCGTGACGCCGAGCGCGATGCCCAGGATCGATGCCATCGAGATGAAGGAGATGAAGCCGTTGCGGCGCTTGGCGCGCAGGTAGCGCAGGCCGATGGCCACGGGAATGGGTTTGAACATGCAGGCACGCCAGTCAATTCAGTCTATGGTGCCATCGTACGGGGTCGGCGTGAAACGCTGCGTGCGGACACGGCCAGTCGCAGTTCACGTCGCTGCCGGTGGCTGAGCACGTCCGGCCAGAACAACAGGCGCCCGCGCTGGCCGTCGACACGCCAGTGCAGCAGCAGCCAGGGGCCGCGCACCACCAGCCGCGGCGCGTCGATATCGGCGCCATCCAGCTGCAGCGGCGCCGGCAGCGTGGTCAGCTCAAGCCTGCGTGCGGGCCGACGCAGTCGCCAGCCCAGTTGGGCCAGGCCCAGCAGCCAGGCCACCGCCAGCACCAGCCAGTACCGGTCTTCGGGAAGGGCCGAGGCGCGCAGCAGCCAAGGCGCGGCCAGCAGTACCAGCGCCTGCGCGCCGGCCTGCAGCCGCGAGGGTCGCCACTCAAGCCTTGAGGGCGAGGATCTTCTGCATGAGGGGCACGGCGTGGGCATGCGGGCAGGCCTCGTAGCCCATGAACCAGCGCCACAACTTATCGTCCTCGCACTCGAGCAGGAACAGGAAAACCTCGCGCTCTTCAGTCGGTGCAGTGCTCCATTCACGGTCGAGGTAGCGGCCGAACAGCTGGTCCAGCTCGCGCATGCCGCGGCGGCAGCGCCAGCGCAGCTTCTTCAGCAGGGTGTCTTCGTCCATCGTGTTTCTCCAGATACAGCAAAGCCACGCATGGCGTGGCTCTGCTGCGGTCATGCAACAACGCGGCGCCGTATCAGGCGCGGCGTTCCATCATCAGCTTCTTGATCTCGGCGATCGCCAGCGCCGGGTTCAGGCCCTTCGGGCATGTCCGGGCGCAGTTCATGATGGTGTGGCAGCGGTACAGCTTGAACGGATCTTCCAGATCGTCCAGGCGCGCACCGGTGTCCTCATCGCGCGAGTCGATGATCCAGCGGTAGGCCTGCAGCAGGATCGCCGGGCCCAGGTAACGCTCGCCGTTCCACCAGTAGCTCGGGCAGCTGGTCGAGCAGCAGGCGCACAGGATGCACTCGTACAGGCCGTCGAGCTTCTTGCGGTCTTCCGGCGACTGCAGGCGCTCACGGTCCGGCGGTGCCGGGGTCTGGGTGCGGATCCACGGCTTGATCGAGGCGTACTGCGCGTAGAAGTGGGTCAGGTCCGGAACCAGGTCCTTGACCACGCTCATGTGCGGCAGCGGGTAGATCGGCACTTCCTTCTTGCCGCAGTCCGCGATGGCGCGGGTGCAGGCCAGGGTGTTGGTGCCGTCGATGTTCATCGCGCACGAACCGCAGATACCTTCGCGGCAGGAGCGACGGAAGGTCAGGGTCGGATCGATCTCGTTCTTGATCTTGATCAGCGCGTCCAGAACCATCGGGCCGCAGGCGTCCAGATCGATCTCATAGGTATCGGTGCGCGGATTGCTGTCGTCGTCCGGACTCCAGCGGTAGATCTTGAAGGTGCGCAGGTTCTTGCCACCGCTCTTGGCGGGGAAGTGCTGGCCCTTCGTGACCTTGGAATTCTTGGGGAGTGAAAACTCGGCCATGGCTGCTCTCGTTGGCTCAGGCGGCCCGCGCCATCAAGGCGCGGATTGCATGGTAGGCGGGGGTCGCGATCAGTACACGCGCGGCTTCGGCGGCACCACGTCGACCTCGTCGGTCAGCGTGTACATGTGCACCGGACGGTAGTCGAAGCTGCACTTGCCCTTCTCGTCGACGGTGACCAGCGTGTGCTTGTGCCAGTTGACGTCGTCGCGGTCCGGGAAGTCCTCGTGCGCGTGCGCACCACGGCTTTCCTTGCGCTGTTCGGCCGAATTGATCGTCGCCACCGCGTTGAGCAGCAGGTTGTTCAGCTCGTAGGTCTCGATCAGGTCCGAGTTCCAGACCAGCGAACGGTCGCTGACCTTCACGTCCTGGAACGAGTCGAACACGGTCGCCATCTTCTCGCAGCCTTCCTTCAGCGTCTGGCTGGTACGGAAGACGGCGGCGTCGGCCTGCATCGTGCGCTGCATGTTGTCGCGGATGACCGAGGTCGGCGTATCGCCATTGGCGTAACGCAGCTTGTCCAGCAGGCCCAGTGCCTTGTCGCAGGCATCGGCCGGCAGCGGCTTGTGCGCAGCGCCCGGCTTGATGGTCTCCGCGCAGCGGTTGGCCACGGCACGACCGAACACCACCAGGTCGAGCAGCGAGTTCGAGCCCAGGCGGTTGGCGCCGTGCACGGACACGCAGGCCGCTTCGCCGATGGCGTACAGGCCCGGCACCACGGCATCGGGGTTGTCGCCATCCTTGCGCACGACTTCGCCGTGGAAGTTGGTCGGGATGCCGCCCATGTTGTAGTGCACGGTCGGGATGACCGGGATCGGCTGCTTGTGGACGTCGACGCCGGCGAAGATGCGGGCGCTTTCGGCGATGCCCGGCAGCTTCTCGTCGATCACGCCCGGGCCGAGGTGGGTCAGGTCGAGCAGGATGTGATCCTTGTGCTCGCCGACGCCGCGGCCTTCGCGGATCTCGATGGTCATCGAACGGGCCACCACGTCACGCGAGGCCAGATCCTTGTAGTGCGGTGCGTAGCGCTCCATGAAGCGCTCGCCGCTGCTGTTGCGCAGGATGCCGCCTTCACCGCGGACACCCTCGGTGATCAGGCAGCCGGCGCCGTAGATGCCGGTCGGGTGGAACTGCACGAACTCCATGTCCTGCATGGCGATGCCGGCACGCATGGCCAGGCCGCCACCGTCGCCGGTGCAGGTGTGCGCCGAGGTGGCGCTGAAGTACGCACGGCCGTAGCCGCCGGTGGCCAGCACCACGCCCTGGGCGCGGAACAGGTGCAGCGTGCCGTCGGCCATGTCCAGGGCCAGCACGCCACGGCACACGCCTTCGTCATCGAAGATCAGGTCGAGTGCGAAGTACTCGATCATGAAGCGCGCGTCGTGCTTGAGCGACTGCTGGTACAGGGTGTGCAGCATGGCGTGACCGGTACGGTCGGCCGCCGCGCAGGTACGCTGCGCCGCCGGGCCTTCGCCGTACTTGGTGGTCATGCCGCCGAACGGGCGCTGGTAGATCTTGCCTTCGGCGGTGCGGCTGAACGGCACGCCGTAGTGCTCGAGCTCGATGATGGCCGGGATGGCCTCACGGCACATGTACTCGATGGCGTCCTGGTCGCCCAGCCAGTCCGAGCCCTTGATGGTGTCGTAGAAGTGGTAGCGCCAATCGTCTTCGCCCATGTTGGCGAGCGCGGCGGAAATGCCACCCTGTGCAGCGACGGTGTGCGAACGGGTCGGGAAGACCTTGGTCAGGCACACGGTCTGCAGGCCCTTGGCGGCAAGGCCGAACGTGGCGCGCAGGCCGGCGCCGCCGGCGCCCACCACGACCATGTCGTACTTGTGTTCGGTGATCTTGTAAGCGGACATCTAGTCTGGATTCCTGTCTTGGTGCCTGGGCTCAGGCAACGCCGAGGGCGATGCGGCCCACCGCAAACACACTGACGATCATGCCGAGCACGGCGACGAACTTCACCGCGGTCTGCAGCACCAGGGCCAGCAGCGATTCGTGGATGTAATCTTCCAGCACGACCTGCATGCCGAGCTGTGCGTGCCAGAACATGGTGATCAGCAGGCCGATCAGCGGTACGGCATTCCACGGCTTGGCGATGGTGGCCACAGCCGTGGCGTAATCGGCGCCGGCCATGCGCACCACGAACACCAGGAACCACAGGCCCAGCACCACCAGAGCGGCGGCGGTCAGGCGCTGGTGCACGAAGTGCTCGGTACCGGTCTTGGCCGAGCCAAGGCCGCGCACGTTCTTCAGCGGGGTACGGAACTTGCTCATGCGGCACCTCCGAACAACACGTAGGCCCAGACCAGCGCGGTGATCACCAGGCTGCCGAATACCGAAATCCAGCTGCTGCGGACGAAGGCCGGGATGCTGAAACCAACGGCGAAGTCCTGCACGACGTGGCGGATGCCATTGCACAGGTGATAGGCGAACGACCATGTCCACGCAAACAGGAACACGCGGCCATACCAGGCCCCGGCATGGCCGGTGAAGCAGTTCCACGAATCGGGGCCCATCATCAGGGCCAGCAGGCCGGCAGCGATGATGAGGGCACCCACGGACAGAAAGACGCCAGTGGCTCGATGCAGGATCGAGGTGGCCATCTGAATCTGCCAGCGATACACCTGGAGGTGCGGGGATAGGGGGCGTTGTCTGGTCGCCATTTCGCTGGGCTCGTTGTCTCGGCTGGGCGGCACGATGCCGCGTTGGCTCAATGCTGATCAGAAATCGATGCAGCGTCCGTTTTTCTCCCAATCGCCATACCGCACCGGATCAAGTCCGCCGCGGCCGCCGAATTCCTCTTCCACCTCTGGTTTTTCCACGGGCACAGGTGCTGCGGGAGCCAGCGGGGCTTCAGTTTCGTCGTCGGGAGTGGGGGTTGTTTGGCCTATCATGTTCGGTCTCGCAACGCACAAATTTTAGACCTCGTTCACGTGCCTGACAACCTTCCCCCTGCTTTCGTCGCATATCCGCGCCTGCCCGGCCACCAGCTGCTGAGCCTGCAGGGCGTGGATGCGGCCGTTTTCGCCCATGCCCAGTTCAGCAGCGACGTCACCGCCCTGCCCCTGCAGCACTGGCAATGGAGCGCGTGGCTGAGCGCCAAGGGCCGCACCCTGGCGGTGTTCCAGCTGCTGCGGCTGGCCGAGGATCACGTGATGCTGGTGCTGGCCGATGGCGATGCAGATGCGATTGCGTCGCAACTGCAGCGCTTCGTGTTCCGCCGCAAGGTGAAGCTGCAGGTGCACGCGGATCTGGCCGTGGCCGGTGCCTTCACCGCACCGGAAGCGGCCAGTGGCGCAGCGATCACCGGGGGTGGCGAGGCGGGCTGGGAGCTGGACCTGGGCAGCGATGCCCTGCCGCGCACCCTGCGCATTGGTCCGGCTGAGGGATTTGCGGCCGGCAGCGAGGCCGATGAAGCCGCGTTCGCGCTGGCCTGGCGCCAGGCCGACCTGCGCTTCGGCCTGCCGCGCCTGGATGAGAGCCAGCGCGAAGTGTGGACGCCGCAGCAGTTGGGCCTGGACCGGCTGAACGGCTACAGCGTGAAGAAGGGCTGCTACCCGGGCCAGGAAATCGTGGCCCGCACCCATTTCCTTGGCAAAGCGAAGCGTGCGGTGCAGCTGCTGCATACCGCCGCCCCGGCACAGGCCGGCGATGGCGTGCAGCAGGACGGTGCGGCGCTGGGCAGCATTGCCAGCGTGGCCGGCGACCTGGCCCTGGCAGTGCTGCCGCTGGAAACCAGCGACGCCGAACTGCAGGTGGGCGGCGTGGCCGCGCAGCGCATGCCGCTGCTGGACGGCCTGGGGCGCTGAGGTTTTACCCCGGATGAAGCAGCCGAGCGTGGGCTCGGCTCTACACAATCGGGAGGGTGCGGACCGTTGGTCCGCACGCCGTTCATGACGCCGGGCATGGCCCGGCGCTACCGCCGCTTACAGACGTTCGCCGCTTTGCGCATCGAAGAAATGCAGGCCCTGCGGGTGGATCGCCACGCGGATGTCCTCGCCCACGCCCGGCAACGACTGCGGCGCCACACGCATCGTCAGCGCATGCTTGCCACTGCTGAGGTTGACGAAGATCTCGTTGCCGACCGGCTCGATGCCCTCGATGCGTGCGGTGAACGCATGCGTATCGTCGGCGGTCGCCGGCTGCAGGTGCTCCGGACGCACGCCCACGGCAATCGACTTCTGCAGCCATGCCGGATCGATAGTGGCCTGGCCCAGCGGCGCGCGCCACTCGCCATCGACCACGGTCACGCCGCCGGCATCGCCCTGCAGCGTGCCGCGCAGCACGTTCATTGCCGGGCTGCCGAGGAAGCCGGCCACGAACAGGTTGGCCGGGCGGTCGTACAGCGCCATCGGCGTGTCGATCTGCTGGATGATGCCGTCCTTCAGCACCACGATGCGCTGGCCCAGGGTCATCGCTTCGACCTGGTCATGCGTCACGTAGATCATGGTGGTGCCCAGCTTGCGGTGCAGCTGCGCGATCTCGGTACGCACGCTGTGGCGCAGCTTGGCATCCAGGTTGGACAGCGGCTCGTCGAGCAGGAACACCGCCGGCTCGCGCACCAGTGCACGGCCCAGGGCCACGCGCTGGCGCTGGCCACCGGACATCGCCTTGGGCAGCTTGTCCATCATCTCGGTCAGGCCCAGCGTCTGCGCCGCCTCGGCGATGCGCTTGTCGATGGTCGCCTTGTCGTGGCCGCGCAGCTTCAGGCCGAAGGCCAGGTTCTCGGCCACGGTCATGTGCGGGTACAGCGCATAACTCTGGAACACCATGGCGATGTCGCGATCCTTCGGCGCCACATCGTTGACCACCCGGTCGCCGATGGTCAGCGTGCCACCGCTGATCTCCTCAAGACCCGCCACCATCCGCAGCAGGGTCGACTTGCCACAGCCGGACGGTCCGACCAGCACCATGAGCTCGCCATCGGCGACCTCGAAGGTGGCGTCCTTCACCGCGACCTGGCCGTTGTCGTAGACCTTGCGCACACCCTGCAACTGCACTTTTGCCATTTCAATCTATCCAGTCCGCCCGACGCCGGGCTGTCATTGGGGACTGCCTCGGCCCTCCCGATGGCAGTGATGATTGCGCAGCTGCCGCATGACGGCGACCACTGCAATCGAATACAGTTGCCCATTCTGCCATGTAAACGTTTTCACGTGGCACTATCCGAACGTCGGTGCGCGCCGATCTGCTTCGACGACCAGACGAAAGGTCATCGTCGTAGTGGTTACGAATGGAACGGTGTTCCGGCCCGCCGGAAATCCGCCCCCATCGAGCCTCGGACAGACAGTAGCGCGGATGTCCCCTGAACCCAGCCATGAAGCGATTGACAACGATGTCACCCGGATCTGAAACTCGAGCGATGCACGACACCCTCTTCCTGTTTGGTGCCACAGGCGACCTGGCCCAGCGCTATCTGTTCCCTTCGCTGCTGCGCCTGCTTGGCGACGGCCTGCTGCCGGAGGACTTCCGCATCCGTGCGCTGGCCCTGTCCGGCCATGACACCGAAGCCTTCCACGATATCCTGCGGCCGCGCCTGCAGCAGGCCATGCCGATGGCCAGCCAGGAGGACATCGCCTCCCTGCTGCGCCGCATCGACTACCGCTCGGTGGACCTGCGCGACGTCGACTCGGTCGCCGCCGCCGTCTCCGACCTGGTCGACCGCCGCTGCGTCAGCTACCTGGCCATCCCGCCGGGCCTGTACATCTCCACCTGCGAGGGCCTGGCCAAGGGCGGCGCCCTCGCAGCGCCGTCGCGCCTGATGCTGGAAAAGCCGATCGGCAGCGACAGCGAAAGCGCCGAGGAGATCATCTCCACCATCGGCCAGTGGATCGACGAAGACCGCGTGTTCCGCCTGGACCATTACCTGGGCAAGGCGGCGGTGCAGAACCTGATCGCCCTGCGCTTCGGCAACACGCTGCTGGAAGCAGTGTGGAACCGCAACTACATCGAATCGGTGCACATCCTGGTGGCCGAAAGCGAAGGCGTCGACGGCCGCGACGCGTACTACGCCCGCTCCGGCGCGCTGCGCGACATGGTGCAGAGCCACATCCTGCAGCTGCTGTGCATGGTGGCGATGGAACCGCCGGCCTCGCTGGAAGCCGATCGCATCCGCGACGAGAAGGTCAAGGTGCTGCGCGCCCTGCGCCCGCTGGACGCCAAGCATGCCGCCCGTGACAGCATCCGCGGCCGCTACACCGCCGGCAGCATCAACGGCCAGCCGGCCCAGGCCTACCAGCCGCCGGAAGGCAGCGACGTGGAAACCTTCGCCGGCGTCACCGCGCACATCGACAACTGGCGCTGGAGCGGCGTGCCGTTCCACCTGGTCACCGGCAAGCGCCTGCCCGAGCGCACCACCCGCGTGGTGGTCACGCTGAAGCCGGTCACCCACTGGCTGTTCGAGCGCCCGCAGCGTGCACAGGCCGCGCCGAACCGCCTGGTGTTCCAGCTGCAGCCGCAGGAAAACATCGAACTGGGCCTGATGAGCAGCCTGGCCGGCCCGGAATGGGGCGCGCTGGAGCTGCACCCGCTGGAACTGGAACTGTCCGTGCCGACCGGCCTGCATCGCCGCATCGCCTACGAGCGCCTGTTCCTGGATGCCTTCAACGGCAACCACACCCTGTTCGTGCGCGATGACGAAGTGCGCGCGGCGTGGGCCTGGATCGACAGCGTGGCCGATGCCTGGAAGGCCGCCAACCTGCCGCTGGAACCCTACCCGGCCGGCCAGTGGGGTCCGGACAACGCCACCGACTTCCTGCCGCAGGGTGTTGACGCCGCGGACAGCGGAGCATCGGCATGAGTGTCGGCAGCCAGCCCGTGCTGGTCGCCGACATCGGCGGCACCAACGCCCGCTTCGCCCTCGCCGACACCTCGCTGGACGCGCCCCTGCAGAAGGACAGCATCCGCGAGTACGCCGTGGCCGAGTTCCCCTCGCTGGGTGATGCCGCGCGCCACTACCTGGAACAGGTGGGTGCCACCGCCCGCCGCGGTGTGTTCGCGGTGGCCGGCCGCGTGGACGGTGACGAAGCACGCATCACCAACCACCCGTGGGTGATCTCGCGCAGCCGCACCGCCGCCATGCTCGGCTTCGACGAACTGCATCTGATCAATGACTTCGCTGCCCAGGCGATGGCCGTGGCCCTGCTGCAGCCGCATGACGTGGTCCAGATCGGCGGCGCGCACTGGGCCCCGGCCGCACCGGGCGAGCCGCGCAACTACGGCGTGATCGGACCGGGTACCGGGCTCGGGGTCGGTGGGCTCATCGTGCGCCACCACCGTGGCTACGCACTGGAAACCGAAGGTGGCCACGTCAGCTTCCCGCCGGGCACGCCCGAGGAGATCCGCATCCTGGAAATCCTCTCCGAGCAGTTTGGCCGCGTCTCCAACGAGCGCCTGATCTGCGGGCCTGGCCTGGTCAACATCCATCGGGCGGTCTGCGAAATGGCAGGCTTCGATCCGGGCCAGCTGCAGCCGGCCGATGTCACCGCCCGCGCCGCGCTGGGCGACCCGCAGGCGATGCGCACAGTGGACGTGTTCTGTGCCGTGTTCGGCGCCATCGCCGGTGACCTGGTGCTGGTGCAGGGTGCCTGGGACGGCGTGTTCCTGACCGGTGGCCTGGTGCCGAAGATGCTTGATTCGCTGCAGCATTCCGGCTTCCGCCAGCGCTTCGAACACAAGGGCCGGTTCTCTTCGATCATGGCGCGGGTGCCGTCGCTGGCGATCATGCACCCCTGCCCCGGGCTGCTGGGTGCCGCCGCCTATGCTGCCGACGCCGAACGTGACGCACCAGGAGTTGCCGTATGAATGCTGTCTTCCACGACGACCGCATCGACTTCATCAGCCATGGCGATGCCGATGGCTGGATCGAAGCCGTGGCCGCCGAAATGGCCCAGGCGATCAACCACGACATCAACGAAGTGGGCCGCGCCCGCATCCTGCTGTCCGGTGGCACCACCCCGGCGCCGGTGTACCAGGCGCTGGCCGAGCTGGACGTGCTCTGGGACCGGGTCGAAGTGAGCCTGGCCGATGAGCGCTGGCTGTCGCCGCAGGATCGCGACAGCAATGCCTGGCTGGTACGCGAGCACCTGCTCAAGCGCGCCGAAGGTGCCCACTTCGATCCGCTGGTGCGCATCGGCAAGCCGCTGCCCGAATGCGTATACACCGCCAACCTGCAGGCCGAGCACAGCCAGCCGCCGACCCTCGTGGCGCTGGGCATGGGCAACGATGGCCATACCGCCTCGCTGTTCCCGGGCGCGAAGGATCTGGCCCGCGCCCTGGAAAGCACCCTGCCCTACGCCGCGCTGGACGCCACCGGCTGCCCCGGTGCCAACCAGTGGCCGCTGCGCATCACCCTGACCCCGCGCGGTCTGGGCCAGTGCCGCCAGCGCCTGCTGCTGCTGCGCGGCAAGCAGAAGCTGCAGGTCCTGCGCCAGGCGCTGGACAGCAACGACCCGCAGCAGTACCCGATCCTCAATGCAATCAACCTGGACGGCGCGCGCCTGCGCGTGCACTGGGCTGATTGACGTCGGCGGCGGCGTCCGCTGCCGCTTGCCTCTCGCCACCTTGAACGCTGGTAGCCAATGAGCCTCCATCCGCAACTGCAAGCCATCACCGATCGCGTCATCCGCCGCAGCGCCGCGTCGCGCGCCGCCTACCTGGCCGCGATCGACGCCGCCCTGCGCGATGGCCCGTTCCGCAGCCGCCTGAGCTGCGGCAACCTCGCCCACGGCTTCGCCGCCTGCGGCACGACCGACAAGAGCCGCCTGCGCGGCGGCGTGACCCCGAACCTGGGCATCATCACCGCCTACAACGACATGCTGTCGGCGCATCAGCCGTTCGAGACCTACCCGGAGCAGATCCGCGAGATCGCGCGTGAACTCGGCGCCACCGCGCAGGTGGCCGGCGCGGTGCCGGCGATGTGCGACGGCGTGACCCAGGGTCGTGGCGGCATGGAACTGTCGCTGTTCTCGCGCGATGTGATCGCGCAGGCCACGGCCATCGGCCTCAGCCACGATATGTTCGACACCACGATCCACCTTGGTGTGTGCGACAAGATCGTGCCGGGCCTGCTGATCGGCGCACTGGCCTTCGGCCATCTGCCAGCGGTGTTCGTGCCGGCCGGCCCGATGACCCCGGGCATCCCGAACAAGCAGAAGGCCGAAGTGCGCGAGCGCTATGCAGCCGGCGAAGCCACCCGCGAGGAACTGCTGGAAGCCGAGTCCGCCTCGTACCACGGCGTCGGCACCTGCACCTTCTACGGCACCGCTAATTCCAACCAGGTGCTGCTGGAAGCGATGGGCGTGCAGCTGCCAGGCGCATCCTTCGTCAACCCGGATACGCCGCTGCGCGATGCGCTCACCCGGGAAGCCACCGAGCGTGCGCTGGACATCACCGCGCTGGGCGACGATTTCCGTCCGCTGGGCCGCATCATCGACGAGCGCGCGATCCTCAACGCGGTCATCGCGCTGATGGCCACCGGCGGTTCGACCAACCACACGATCCACTGGGTCGCCGTGGCCCGCGCCGCCGGCATCGTGCTGACCTGGGACGATTTCGACGAGCTGTCGCAGCTGGTTCCGCTGCTGGCCCGCGTCTATCCGAACGGCGAAGCCGACGTGAACCGCTTCGCCGCGGCCGGTGGCCCGGCGTTCGTGTTCGGCGAGCTGATCAAGGCCGGCCTGATGCACGGCGACATCGTCAGCGTGGCCCGTGGCGGCATGGCCGACTACGCCCGCGAGCCGCAGCTGCGCGATGGCAAGCTGGTGTACCTGCCGGGCCTGGAACGCAGCGCCGATGAAGAAGTGGTGCGCAGCGTCGACAACCCGTTCGAAAGCCAGGGTGGCCTGCGCCTGCTGCGCGGCAACCTGGGCAAGTCCCTGATCAAACTGTCGGCGGTGAAGCCGCAGTACCGCACCATCGAGGCACCGGCCGTGGTGGTCGACGCGCCGCAGGTGCTGAACAAGCTGCACGCCGGTGGCCTGCTGCCCGAGCATTTCGTGGCGGTGGTGCGTTACCAGGGCCCGCGTGCGAACGGCATGCCGGAACTGCATTCGCTGGCGCCGCTGCTGGGCCTGCTGCAGAACCAGGGCCGGCGCGTGGCGCTGGTCACCGACGGTCGTCTGTCCGGTGCATCGGGCAAGATCCCGGCGGCGATCCACGTGACGCCGGAGGCGGCGCGCGGTGGCCCGCTGGCCAAGGTGCGCGAAGGCGACATGATCCGCCTGGACGGTGAAGCCGGCACGCTGGAAGTGCTGGTGGATGCGGCCGAGTGGGCGGCGCGTTCGCTGGCGCCGAACACGGCACCGGCGGCGCATGACCTCGGCCGCAACCTGTTCGCGATCAACCGTCGCGTGGTGGGTCCGGCGGACCAGGGGGCGATTTCGATTTCGTGCGGGCCGGCGGCGGCCGATGGTGGGCCGTGGGATTACGATGCGGAATATGAGCTGGGGCACGATGCTGCGGCAGCGGCGGCGCCGCATGAGGCAAAAGACGCCTGAGTTGTTGGAAGAGCGCTGCGGGTTCGCGTTGGCGGTCAGTGTCCTGGTTGAGGCGGTGGATAGGCCCCACCAGGACACGCCGTGAACCCATCCATGGGGGCTCGTAGGCGCCATCCATGGCGCCTGCGGTCCTGGTGGGGCCTATCCACCGCCTCCGGACAGTTTGCTGGCGCCCTCGCGCCGCGAAGTGATCACTGAAAAGCACAAACAAGAGCAAGGGCAAAAGCATGGGTATCGAACAACATCAGGTGAAGGCGGCGGAACTGCTGCATGCGGCGGGCATCCTGCCGGTGGTGACGATTCATACGCTTGACCAGGCGCGTGCGGTGAGTGCGGCGCTGCTGGAGGGTGGCCTGCCGGCCATCGAGCTGACGCTGCGTACGCCGGTGGCGATGGAAGCGCTGGCGATGCTCAAGCGCGAGCTGCCCGATGTGGTGGTGGGTGCGGGCACGGTGCTGACCGTGGAGCAGATGCAGCAGTCGATCGATGCGGGCGCGGATTTCCTGGTGACGCCGGGTACGCCGCCAGTGCTGGCCGATGCACTGGCGGCGGCACCGCTGCCGGTGGTGCCAGGTGCGGCCACGCCGACCGAGCTGCTTTCGCTCTACGCGCGCGGTTTCCGCGTGTGCAAGCTGTTCCCGGCCACGGCCGTGGGTGGCCTGGCGATGATCAAGGGCCTGGCCGGCCCGGTCGCCGACCTCAAGCTGTGCCCGACCGGTGGCATCACCGAAAACACCGCCGCCGAGTACCTCGAGCAGAAGAACGTGGTCTGCATCGGTGGCTCGTGGATGGTCCCGGGCAACTGGATCGCCGACGGCGCGTGGGACAAGGTGCGCGCCAGCGCCGCCGACGCCGCGAAGATCATCAAGCGCGTCCGCGGCCACTGAGCCCAACCCAGGTGTAGAGCCGAGCCAACGCTCGGCTCCGCGCCTGCGGACCGGAAGGCAGCCGAGCATGGGCTCGGCTCTACAGAAGTCCGAATCAGTTACAGCGGCCGTGCCGGATCCACCAACCCGTACTGGCTGGCCATGCGCGCCAACGCAATGTTGTCGCTGATCCCCATCTTCTCGAACAACCGCGCCTTGTGCGTGTTCACCGTCTTCGCACTCAGGCTCAAGCGCCGCGCGATGTCTTCCTGGCGCAGGCCCTGGGTCAGCAGCAGCGCCACTTCCAGCTCGCGCGGCGACAGCGTATCGAAGGGCGAGGCATTGCCTTCCACCGTGGACAGCGCCAGGTTCTGCGCGATGCTGGTGCCCAGGTAACGGCGCCCGGCCGCGACGTCACGCACCGCACGCAGCAGTTCCTGCGCATCGCAGCCCTTGCCGATGTAGCCGGCGGCGCCCGCTTCCAGCAGTCGCTTCGGCAGCGGGCCGTCTTCCAGCACGGACACGATCACCACGCGCGTGGCACGGTGGCCTCGGACGATGCGTTCGGTCACTTCCATGCCGCTGACGCCGGGCAGGTGCAGGTCGCACAGCACCACGTCCGGCAGCAGCTGGCGGATCTCGCGCAAGCCGTCTTCGCCGGTCTCGGCTTCGCCCACCACCTCGATGTCGGTTTCACTCGACAAGATCATCTTCATACCGGTGCGGACCAGCGCGTGGTCGTCCACCAGGTAGACTCGAATCGTCATTCACGTACCTCTTCGAATGCGGCCATTGCGGGCCACGCTAGGCAGGGCATGCGCGCACCGCAAGCACGATGACTGCGCAAAAACGGCGTTCTGCCTTGCGCATCACATTCTTCGCACATCGATGTTGCCCCCTGTCCCACAGAACCCGTAACAACGAAACAACCCGCTGCTGCATGGACGTCCCCGAAGGGGCATCCACGTCACTCCCCTGTTGCGATCGCTTCGCTGGCCGCTGATGGCGGCGAACCGCTGCGTCGCCAAGGTTGCCGGCGACTGAACATGACCAGATAGCACCCTACCACCCAAACCAGCGCCGCACACCATCCGGCGAGGATATCGGAGGGGTAATGCACCCCGAGATAGACCCGCGAGAGGCTGACCAGCAGGCTGAACAGCGGCGTCAGCACCAGCACCGGCCAGCGCCAGCGGGTGTTCCACGCCAGCAGCACCAGGGTCGCGGCCAGGGTCATGGTGCCCATCGCGTGGCCGCTGGGGAAGCTGAACGTCGATTCCGGCGCGATCGATTCCCACAGGCTAGGGCGGTCGCGCTGGAAGAATTGCTTGCTGCCCATGTTCAGCAGCGCCGAGCCGACGAAGCACACCGCCACGAAGGTCGCCTCGCGCCAGCGCCGCCGCCACAGCAGCGCGCCAGCGATCAGCACGTCCGTCGGGATCAGGAACCACTCGTACCCCAGTTTCGACAGCAGCACGAAGCAACGGTCCAGCCACGGCGAATGCAGCCCGTGCATCTGCCACAGCAGCGGGGCGTCGAAGTGGAACGACTCGAACTCGTGCACTTCATCTGCCAGGGCGACGAAGCCGGCCAGCGGCAGCAGCACGCCGGCAAACAGCAGCACCAGGCGCCACGTATTGCGCCCCATCCAGTGTCGGAAGCCGGACGCCGGTTCCGGCGCGGCCAGGATAGGCGGCTTACCCGCCGATCCGGACATACTTCTGTTCGACGTAATCGTCGATCAGGGCAACGAATTCCTGGGCGATGTTGTCGCCACGCAGGGTCACCTTCTTCTCGCCGTCGACGAACACCGGCGCGGCCGGTGTTTCGCCGGTGCCCGGCAGGGAAATGCCGATGTTGGCGTGGCGCGACTCACCCGGGCCGTTGACGATGCAGCCCATCACCGCCAGGGTCATGTTTTCCGCACCGGGGTGCTGCACCTTCCAGACCGGCATCTTCTCGCGCACGTGGTTCTGCACGACCTTGGCCAGTTCCTGGAAGAACTCGGAGGTGGTGCGGCCGCAGCCCGGGCAGGCGGTGACCAGCGGGGTGAAGGCGCGCTGGCCGGTGGTCTGCAGCAGTTCCTGGGCGACGATCACTTCCTGCGTACGCGACTGCCCCGGCTCGGGCGTCAGCGAAATGCGGATGGTGTCACCGATGCCCTCCTGCAGCAGCACGCTCAGCGCCGCCGCCGAAGCGACGATGCCCTTGCTGCCGATGCCGGCTTCGGTCAGGCCCAGGTGCAGGGCGAAATCCGAACGCTGGGCCAGGTCGCGGTACACCGCGATCAGTTCCTGCACGCCGCTGACCTTGGCCGACAGAATGATGCGATCGCGCGGCAGGCCGATCTCCACCGCCTGCTCGGCCGAATCCAGCGCCGAACGGATCAGCGCCTCGCGCAGCACGCGGCCGGCGTCCCAGGGGTGTTCGCGGTGGTTGTTCTCGTCCATCAGCTTCGCCGCCAGGGCCTGGTCCAACGAACCCCAGTTGGCGCCGATGCGCACCGGCTTGTTGTAGCGGATGGCGAATTCGATCAACTGGGCGAACTGCAGGTCCTTCTTCTTGCCGAAGCCGACGTTGCCCGGGTTAATGCGGTATTTGGCCAGCGCTTCGGCGCAGGCCGGCTCGGCCGTCAGCAGCTGATGGCCGTTGTAGTGGAAGTCGCCGATCAGGGGTACGTCGATGCCCATCATCGCCAGCTTGTCGACGATGCGCGGAATGGCCGCGGCCGCCTCGACAGTGTTGACGGTCAAGCGCACCATTTCCGAACCGGCCCGCCACAACTCGGCCACCTGCTTCACGCTGGAGGCAACGTCGGAGGTGTCGGTGTTGGTCATCGACTGCACCACCACGGGCTTGCCGCCACCTACGGTGACCCCGCCGATCTGGACGGCATGGGTCTGGCGACGGGACCAGGCGGTGGCATCGAAGGGTTGGGTCGGGCGGGTGACGGCGTCGTGCATGGGCGCATTCTACCGCCCGGCCCTGCATTCCGGGCGATTCCCATTCAGCCGTCGGCACGTCTGCGGCCGATTGTCGCAGGCAGGTTGCCCGGTGAACGCATACGATGGTCGGGCATGACCGGTCCCGACGCCCCCTTCCTACGTACCCTGTGCAGCCTGCGCTGGCTGGCCGTGGCCGGCCAGGCCGCGACGATCCTGGTCGCCACCTGGGTCCTTGGCCTGCCGCTGCCGCAGCTGCCGCTGTGGGCGGGCGTGGCCGTGCTCGCCGTGTTCAACCTGTATACGCAGCTGCGCCCGGAGCCCGACGACACCGCGCCGCTGACCGCGTTCGGCCATATCCTGGTCGACGTCATCATCCTGACCTGGATGGTCGGCTGGAGCGGCGGCATCGCCAACCCCTTCGGCTCGCTGTTTCTCATCCTGATCGCGCTGGCCGCCTTCGCCCTGCCCCTGCGCTGGGCCCTGGCGGTGGCCACCGCCTGCCTGCTCGGCTATGCCGCCAGCGGCCTGTTCGGGCAGCCGCTGCCGAGCGGCTACTTCCGCGCGCTCGACCTCAACCGCTGGGGCGTGGTCGCCAACTTCCTGCTGTCGGCGGCGGTGGTGCTGACCTTCTCCACCCGCTTGGCGATGGCCCTGCGCGTGCGCGAACTGGAACTGTCGGCGCTGCGCGAGCGCTTCGCCCGCAACGAGGGCATCGTCGCCCTGGCCACGCACGCCGCGTCGGTGGCGCACGAGCTGAACACCCCGCTGGCGACCATGACCCTGCTCGCCGACGATGTGGCCGAGCGCAGTGAAGAACCGGAAGTCCGCGAGGACATGGAAACCCTGCGCGAACTGCTTGTGCAATGCCGTGAGCGCGTGCTGGCGCTGGCCGCACCGGCCTCCACCGACGGCCCGGGCCGCAGCCATTCCAGCGCCCAGCAGGTGCTGGAACAGTGGCGCCTGGTGCGCCCGACCATCGATCTGCACCGCAATGACGATGCACCGCTGCGCCTGCCGCTGGACCCCGGCGTTGGGCACCTGCTGATGGTGCTGCTGAACAACGCCGCCGATGCCGGCGAACAGGCCGGGCGACCGCGCGTGGACCTGGAGCTGCGCATCGACGGCGAGGACCTGATCGGCGAAGTGCGCGACTACGGCCATGGCTTCAATGCGCGCGCCGCGGTGCTGCCGGGCAAGCTGTTCGGCAGCAGCAAGAGTGAGGGCATGGGCGTCGGCCTGGCCCTGTCCCACGCCACCATTGAACGCCTGCAGGGCGAAATGTGGATGCGCCCGGCGCAAGGCGCCGGCAGCCGCGTCGGCTTCCGCCTGCCCCTGGCTCCCCACGAGGAAACCCCATGAGTGCCTCAACCCTCGGCCTGCTGGTCGACGACGACGAACTGTACCTGCGCACGCTGCAGCGCAGCCTGGCCCGCAAGGGCCTGGAAACGCAGACCGCGCAGGATGCCGCCAGCGCGCTGGCTCTGGCCCGCCAGCACCCGCCGGCGTTCGCGCTGATCGATCTGAAGCTGGGCAGCGATTCGGGCCTGGCGCTGATCCAGCCGCTGCGTGCCCTGCGCGCGGACATGCGGATCCTGCTGGTAACCGGCTACGCCAGCATCGCCACCGCGGTGGAGGCGATCAAGCTGGGGGCGGACGACTACCTGCCGAAGCCGGCAACGGTCCCGATGATCCTGCGTGCACTGGGCGAGGAAGACGACGGCCCGGCCGATGACGGCGAAATGGAAGTGCCCGACGCGATGACGCCGATCAGCCGCCTGCAGTGGGAACACATCCAGCAGGCGATGCATGAGACGGGCGGCAACGTGTCGGCCGCCGCGCGCCTGCTGGGCATGCACCGACGCTCGCTGCAGCGCAAGCTGGCCAAGCGGCCGAGCCCGGAACGCGACCCGAGCCGCTGACGCGGCAAATCCGCCGGGCGTGGCCCGGCGCTACCAGGCGGGCATTGCGTTCGCCGGGCATGGCCCGGCGCTACCGGGTGGACATTACGTTCGCCGGGCACGGCCCGGCGCTACCGGGCGGACATTACGCTCGCCGGGCACGGCCCGGCGCTACCGGGCGGACATTACGTTCGCCGGGCACGGCCCGGCGCTACCGGGCGGACATTACGTTCGCCGGGCGTGGCCCGGCGCTACCAGGCGGGCATTGCGTTCGCCGGGCGTGGCCCGGCGCTACCGGCGTAACGAGGGTAGCGCCGGGCCATGCCCGGCGGCCGTACCTCAGCGCTTCAGCTGCGCCAGGATTTCGCGGGTCATCGGATCGGCAATCGCCACTTCCTCACCCTGCAGCGCCGGCAGCAGGCCGCTGGCCAGCTGCTTGCCCAGCTCGACACCGAACTGGTCGAAGGCGTTGATGTTCCAGATGACCGACTGCACGTACACGGCGTGTTCGTACATGGCGATCAGCGCGCCCAGCGCCTGCGGGGTCAGTGCATCCAGCAGGATCAGCGTGCTCGGGCGGCCACCCGGATAATCACGGTGCGGGTCATCGCTGCCCTGGCCATTGGCCAGCGCCTCGGTCTGCGCCAGCAGGTTGGCCAGCAGCGCCTGGTGGTTGACCGTGTACGGATCATCGTTGTGCACGCAGCCGATGAAGTCGGCCGGGATGATGCTGGTGCCCTGGTGCAGCGCCTGGAAGAAGCTGTGCTGCACATCCGTACCCGCCCCGCCCCACCATACCGGCACGGTGTCGGTGGTGACCGGCTGGCCGTCGCGCTGCACGCGCTTGCCCAGGCTTTCCATCACCAGCTGCTGCAGGTAGGCCGGCAACAGCGCCAGGCGCTGGTCATAGGTCATCACCGCGTGCGTGGCGTGGCCCAGCACGTTGCGGTTCCAGATGTCGGTCAGGCCGTGCAGCACCGGCAGGTTGCGCTCCAGCGGCGCGTCCAGCGTGTGCGCATCCATCTGCGCGGCACCGTCCAGCAGCTGTTCGAAACGCTCGAAACCGATGGCCAGCGCGATCGGGAAACCGACCGCCGACCACAGCGAATAACGGCCACCCACCCAGTCCCACATCGGCAGCACGCGATCGGCGGCGATGGCGAAGGCCTTGGCCGCACGCTCGGGGTTGGCGCTGACCGCGTACAGGCGCTCGCTGCCACCCAGCCAGTCGTGCAGGATCTGCCCGTTGAGCAGGGTTTCCTGGGTACCGAAGGTCTTGGAAATGAGGATGCCGGCAGTCTTGGCCGGATCCAGCGTGGCCAGCGTGCGCTGCATGGCGGCGCCGTCCACGTTCGACACGAAATGTACGCGCAGGCGCGCACCGGTGACCGGGCGCAGCGCATCGGCCACCAGACGCGGGCCCAGGTCGGAACCGCCGATGCCGACGCTGACCACGTCGGTCACGCCGCTGTCTTCCAGCGCGCGCACCAGCACCCCCATGCGCTGGCGGATTTCGCGCGCGGTGGCATAGGCCTCGGCCGCCACCGGCGCATCAACCCCATCCCCACGCAGCGCGGTGTGCAGCGCAGCGCGGCCTTCGGTCAGGTTGACCTGCTCGCCGCGGAACAGACGGGTGATGGCACCGCCGACATCCCGGTCGGCGGCGAGTGCCAGCAACGCCTGCAGCGCCGCGGCATCGTATTTCTGCCGGGCGAAATTGACGTACAACGGACCGACCCGCAGCGCCAGGTCCTGCACGCGGCCGGGCTCGGCGGCGAGGAGGCTGGGGATGCTTGCGCCCTTCAGGCGCTGGGCGTGGGAATGCAGCGAGTCGAATCCGTTGTTGTTTGTCATGCGGCCTGGGTCGGGATCGTGTCGTTGGTGTGGGTGATCTGGTTGTTGCCGTCCACGTACACCAGCTTCGGCTTGAAGCTGTCGGCTTCCTGCTCGGTCATGCTGGCAAACGCAGCGATGATGATGATGTCACCGACCTGCACGTGGCGTGCAGCGCCACCGTTGAGCGACACCACGCCGCTGCCGGCTTCGGCACGGATGGCGTAGGTCGAGAAGCGCGCACCGTTGGTCACGTCCCAGATGTGCACCTGCTCGAACTCGCGGATGCCCGTGGCAGCCAGCAGGTTGTCGTCGATGGCGATCGAGCCTTCGTAGTTCAGCTCGGAATGGGTAACGGTGGCGCGGTGGATCTTGGTCTTCAGCAGGGACAGATGCATGGCACGGCACAACGCAAAGGAAAGCGGGGATTCTAGCACCCGCGCGGAGCGGGGCATCACGGCCGGCAACCCGTTCAGGTAGCGCCGGGCCATGCCCGGCGAGCACAGCGGCAGCGGGTCGTGGTCCGCCGGGCATGGCCCGGCGCTACCCTCGTCGAGCGGAACTCAGAATTCCAGGTTGTCGATCAACCGGGTGCCGCCCAGGCGGGCAGCGATCAGCGCCACCCGGCCGCCCCCGTCAAAGGTCGGCTCGGTCAGCTCGGGGGTGCGCAGCACGGCGTAGTCGACCAGGAAGCCGGCAGCCTGCAGCGCGGCAGTGGCATCGGCCTCGATCTGCGCACGCGCCTGCCCGGCCACGTAGCCCTCGCGCATGCCCAGCAGGGTGCGGTGGAGGGTGGTGGCCAGCGGGCGCTGGCCGGCGTCCAGGTACTGGTTGCGCGAGCTCTTGGCCAGGCCGTCATCGTCACGCACGATCTCGGCACCGACGATCTGGATCGGGAAAGACAGCTCGGCCACCATCTGCTTGATCACGGCCAGCTGCTGGTAGTCCTTGCGGCCGAACACGGCCACGTCCGGCTGCACCTGCAGGAACAGGCGCGCGACTACCGTGCAGACGCCATCGAAGTGACCGGGGCGGCTGGCGCCCTCCAGCACTTCGCTTACGCCCGGGGCGTGCATCTGCGTGGTCTTGTCCACGCCCAGCGGGTACATCGCCTCGACGCTGGGCAGCCACACCGCATCGCAGCCCACCTGCTCCAGCCCGGCCACGTCGGCCTCGGGCGTGCGCGGGTAGCGGCTGAAGTCCTCGTTCGGCCCGAACTGGGTCGGGTTGACGAAGATGCTGGCCACGACCTTGTCGGCGTACTGCCGCGCCAGGGTCACCAGCGAATGGTGGCCGCCGTGCAGGTTGCCCATGGTCGGCACCAGCGCCACGCGCATGCCCTGCTGCTTCCACTGCGCGATCTGCCCGCGCAGCGCGCCGAGCTCGTTGAAGGTCTGGATCATTGGGCGTAGGCGTGCTGTTCGTCGGGGAAGCTGCCGTCGCGCACGGCATCCGCATAGGCGCGGGTGGCACCGGCCACCGAACCGCCTTCGGCCAGGAAGTCCTTGACGAACTTCGGACGGCGGTGGCCGCTGTCCAGGCCGATGAAATCGTGCAGCACCAGCACCTGGCCATCGCAGTGCGGGCCGGCACCGATACCGATGGTCGGCACGTCGACGGCGGCGGTCACTTCCGCGGCCACCGGGGTCGGCATGCATTCGAGCACGATCAGCGTGGCACCCGCCGCGGCCACGGCCTTGGCGTCTTCCACCAGCTGGCGCGCGGCATCGCCACGGCCCTGGATCTTGAAGCCGCCCAGGCGCAGCACCGACTGCGGAGTCAGGCCCAGGTGCGAGCACACCGGAATCTCTCGCTCGACCAGGTAGCGCACGATGTCGACCTTGAAGCCGGCACCTTCGATCTTGACCATCTCCGCACCGGCCTGCAGCAGTTGCAGCGAAGCGTCCAGCGCGCGTTCCGGGGTGGCGTCGGCGCCGAACGGCAGGTCCGCCACCAGCAGCGCACGCTGCAGCACGCTGGACACCGCACGGGTGTGGTAGACCATCTCGGGCACGGTCACCGGCAGAGTGGAGTCATGGCCCTGCACCACCATGCCCAGCGAATCGCCGACCAGGATCAGATCAACGCCGTTTGCATCGAAGGTGCGGGCGAAACCAGCGTCGTAGGCGGTCAACATGACCAGCTTCTGGCCAGTGCGCTTGGCGTCGACCAGGGCAGGAACGGTCCAGGGCTTGCTGTCTGCGTGAGTGCTCATGTACTGATAACCGGAAGAGATAACCCGGGCATTATCACCTGATCGGCGCGATCCCGCAGGCATCCACCCGCATCACTGCATCCCGTACGCGGCCATGGCCGGGAATGACCAGATCCACGGCGATTTCGGCCAGCGGCACCAGCACGAACGCACGCTCGTGCAGGTACGGATGCGGCACCTGCAGGCAGGGCTCATCCAGCACCTGCCGGCCGTACAGAAGCAGGTCCAGGTCGAGCGCGCGCGGGCCCCAGTGCACGGCGGGGTCGCGCACGCGGCCGAACTGCTGTTCCAGCGCGAGCATCGCCTGCAGCAGATCGCCGGCGGCCAGGGTGGTCTCGACCCCCGCGACCGCGTTGACGAACGGCGGCTGGTTTTCGTTGCCCCAGGCCGGCGTGGCGTACAGGCGCGAGGCCTGCCGCAGCTGCGTGCCGGGCAGGCCATCCAGCGCGGCGATGGCCGCGCGGACGGTGGTGACCGCGTCACCCAGGTTGGCCCCCAGGCCGATCCAGGCAAGGGTCATGGCTTACTCGGCGGCGCCGCCGGCGGCCGCACCGGTGCGACGACGACGGCGGCGACGCTTGCGCGGTGCCCCACCCTCTTCGTCCCCGCCATCGGTGTGGATGGCATCCAGCGAGGATTCCAGCTCATGCCCGGACTGCGCCTGCGCTTCGCGCCAGAACGCCACGTCGGCTTCGTGCTCGGCCGAGGCGACCTGGCGCAGGGCCAGGAAATCGAACGCGGCGCGGAGACGCGGATGGGTGAGCGTGCGGAACACGCGCTTGCGCTGGCGCGAACTGAAGCGCGACTGCAGCAGCCAGATTTCCTGCATCGGCAGCGAGAAGCGGCGCGGCAGAGCGATGGTGCTCAGCTGCTGCACGGTGACCCGGTCGGCGGCGCGACGCTGCGCCTCTTCCGGCGCCACGCCCTGCTTGAGCAGGCTTGCCTGGGCACGGCAGTACGCCGGCCACAGCAGCAGTGCGAACAGGAACGCCGGCGAGACAGGCTCGTCATTGGCCACGCGCGCATCGGTATTGGCCAGGCCTTCCACCAGCATGCGGCGCAGCGCACCGGTGCGGTTGGACTTGAGGGCCTTGCCACTCTCCGGGAACAGCACGTCGAACAGGCCGTAACGTTCCAGGCCCTCGAAGCTGGCGACGCCGTGCCCGGACAGGAACAGCTTCAGCACTTCCTCGAACAGGCGCGCCGGGGCGGCCTCGTTGAGCAGGTTGGCCAGGTGCGGGATCGGTGCGGCGGTGCCTTCTTCGATCTGGAAGCCGAGCTTGGCGGCCAGGCGCACCGCACGCAGCATGCGCACCGGGTCTTCCTGGTAGCGCTGCACGGGGTCGCCGATGAGCTTCATCAGGCGCGCCTGCACGTCTTCGAAGCCGCCGGTGTAATCGCGCACCGAGAAATCCTCGATGGCGTAGTACAGGGCGTTGCAGGTGAAGTCGCGGCGGACGGCGTCGTCTTCGATGGTGCCGTACACGTTGTCGCGCACGAGCATGCCGTTTTCCATTTCGCGGTCGCCGCTGCCGTCATCGCTGTTGGCGCGGAAGGTGGCGACTTCGATGATCTCGCGGCCGAAGACCACGTGGGCCAGGCGGAAACGGCGGCCGATCAGGCGGCAGTTGCGGAACAGCTGCTTGACCTGTTCGGGCGTGGCGTCGGTGGCGACGTCGAAATCCTTGGGGCGGCCATTGACCAGCAGATCGCGCACGGCGCCACCGACAAGATAGGCGCCGAAGCCGGAATCGCGCAGGCGGTACAGCACGCGCAGAGCGTTCGGGCTGATGTCCTTGCGGGAGATCGTGTGCTGGTCGCGCGGGATGACGCGCAGGCTGAACGGTGATGGAGCAGAGGAATTGATGTTGGCGCTTCCGGTTGAAGTTTCGGGATTGCCCAATGGCATCGAGGTGCATATACTAGCGCTCCTGCCTCGGCAGCGACAATTTTATGCTCCCTTCGTCTAGTGGTTAGGACGTGGCCCTCTCAAGGCTAAAACAGGGGTTCGAGTCCCCTAGGGAGCACCAGTCGCAGCAGCAGGAACCGAAAAAGCCCGCCTTCGTGCGGGCTTTTCCGTTTTCCGGGGTTTGATGGCTGCGGTGGGTTGGTCGCTGCGGCGCCCGCCTGTTCCTGCGCTTGAGGGGGCGGGCCACCCTGGCCTGGACACGCAAAAGCCCATCCATGGTGCTCGATGGCGCCTTGCTCGCGTGCGCTGTCCTGCGCACACGGCAAGACCGGGGTTGGGCTCCTGCCCAACCCGTCGGGCGCATGCGCCCAACCCATGGCGCCTGCGGTCCTGGCCTGGGTGACCCCACCGTCTCCGGACAGTTGATCGCGCACTGCGGCAGCAATCGGCCATTGACCCGCGGTTGCCGCACGCACCATAAAACTGTCAGGAGGGGGCAGGCCGCCCTCTCCAGGACCATTGGCGCCATGGATGGCGCCAACGAGCCCCATGGCGGGGATTTTGCGTGTCCTGGAGAGGGCGGCCTGCCCCCTCCCCCACGTAGCCGGGAGGCGCGAACGCAGCGCCTCCGAAGCCAAGGCGCGTCAGCCTTCCATCTGCTCCAGTTCCTTGCCCTTGGTTTCGCGCACGTAGCGGACCACGAAGAAGATGGAGAGGAAGGCCGCCACGGTATAGATGCCGTAGGCGCCGGCCAGGCCGATGCCGGCCAGCAGCATCGGGAAGGTGACGGTGATGGCGAAGTTCGACGTCCACTGCGCCGCGCCGGCCACCGCCAGCGCCGAGCCGCGGATCTGGTTCGGGAACATCTCGCCCAGCATCACCCACATCACCGGGCCCCAGGACATGTTGAAGAAGACCACGTAGACGTTGGCCGCCACCAGCGCCAACCGGCCCATGCCGTCGGACAGCTGCAGCCTGCCATCGACCAGACTGCCGCTGGCAAAGGCCACCACCATCAGCGCCAGCGCAACGGCCATGCCCACCGAACCGACCCACAGCAGCGGCTTGCGGCCGATGCGGTCGATCAGGAGCACCGTCACCAGGCAGGCACCGATGCTCAGCGCGCCGGACAGCACGTTGATCAGCAGCGCATCGTTTTCCGAGAAGCCCACCGCCTGCCACAGCACCGCGCCGTAGTAGAACACCACGTTGATGCCCACCAGCTGCTGCAATACGGCCAGGCCAATGCCCACCCAGACGATGCTGCGCAGGCGCCCCGTGGCCTTGTCCTTCAGGTCGGCAAAGCTCGGCCGGTGCTGGTCCTGGGCCAGGCTGCCCTCGATCTCGCTGCGCTTGATGCGGGCCTCGGCCGCGCCGTACAACTTCACCAGCACTGCCTCGGCCTGCGCCTGGCGGCCCTTGGCGACCAGGAAGCGTGGGCTTTCCGGGATGGCCAGCAGCAGCACCAGGAACAGCAGCGACGGAATCGCCTGCATCCAGAACATCCAGCGCCACGCCTCCTGCCCCAACCACAGCACCTCGGTGGAGGCACCCGCCGCGCGGGCAAGCAGAAAGTTGCTGAGGAAAGCCGCGAACAGGCCGCTGATGATCGCCATCTGCTGCACTGTGGCCAGCTTGCCGCGGTAGCGGGCCGAGGCCACTTCGGCGATGTAGGCCGGCGACATCACACTGGCCGCACCCACGGCGAAGCCGCCTACCATGCGCGCGGCCACGAACAGCCACGAAGCATGCGCCGCGCCGGCACCCAGCGCCGACAGCAGGAACAGCACCGCCGAGATGATCAGCACGCTGCGCCGGCCCAGCAGGTCACCCAGGCGCCCGGCCACGAGCGCACCGATCGCGCAGCCCAGCAGCATCGACGCCACCTCGAAGCCCAGGGCCGCCTCGCTGGAATTGAACGCCTGGCGCAGGCCGTCGACGGTGCCGTTGATCACGCCACTGTCGAAGCCGAACAGGAAGCCACCGAGGGTGGCCACGCAGCTGATCAGGACGATGAAGGCGGTGTTTTCACCACCGTAGGCGGCGGTGGCGGTCTGGGCTGGGCTCATGGAAGATCCTGCTGGAATGGGAAAGCGGCCGCGCAAGGCCGGGCTGACGGCGCAGCGTCGCACAGCCCCGCGACCACGCCAATGGGCCGTCCCCCGAGCCTTGGCGGCCCTTCCCTGCCCCTGGGCCGACAACGGGGCCCAACCTGTTCTAGAATTGGCGCGTTCAGTAAGCGATTCCAGCCCCGCCCATGCCCTTTGTCGTCACCGAAAACTGCATCAAGTGCAAACACACCGATTGCGTGGAAGTGTGCCCCGTGGACTGCTTCCATGAAGGCCCGAACTTCCTGGTGATCGACCCGGACGAGTGCATCGACTGCACCCTCTGTGAGCCGGAGTGCCCGGTCAACGCGATCTTCCCGGAGGACGATGTGCCGGCCGGCCAGGAAGTGTTCGTGGGCCTCAATGCCGAGCTCGCCAAGGAGTGGCCGGTGCTGACCGTGCGCAAGGATCCGCCCGCCGATGCCGGCGAGTGGGACGGCAAGCCGGACAAGCTGCCGCTGCTGGAGCGCTGAGAAGCGCCTGTTGCGGCAACGAAAAGGGCGCCTTGCGGCGCCCTTTTCTGTGGGTGCGCGGTATCCGGTAGATGCCAACCTTGGTTGGCACTCCGGCGCCAACCAAGGTTGGCGTCTACCAAAGCAAAGAACGGCAACGAAAAGGGCGCCTTGCGGCGCCCTTTCCTGTGGGTGGTGCCAAGGGCACCGGCGCTTACTGCGCCAGCTTCGCCTTCAGTGCGGCAATCAGCTTCACCGGGGCTTCGGCGGTGGCCGGCATGCCACGCGGGTCGACCGCGGAGATGTAGGCACCGGCATCGACGGCAACCACGCGGACCAGGAAGTTGCTGCCTTCATAGGCCACGTCGTAGGAGCCCAGCAGCTGCGCGCGGCTGGCGATGGTCACACCTTCGACGCCTTCCAGCGCGGTGCCGACCTTGCCGAAGGCCTCTTCCTTGCTGCCCGGGATGGTGAAACCGCTGTTGCCAGCAGCCGGGGCGGCAGCGGCGGCCGGAGCCGCCGGCTTGGTGGCCGAGCTCAGCGCCGGCACCTGGTTGCCACCGGCGCCTGCCGGGACGTTCAGATCCGGCGGCACTTCCAGCGGACGCATTTCGGGAGCCAGGGCGTAATCACCCTTGGCGCCGCGCTTGAAGCAGCCGCTGGTACCGGCAGCGACGGCGACGGCAAGCAGGGCGTAGGACAGCACGCGGACAGTGGAAACGGATTGACGCATGTGGATCTCCTGGATCAGGCCCCGACAAAGGGTCAGTGGCTGGAAAGGGCTTCAAGGGCGGCGATGTCGCCGGCGAGATGGTCGGCCGCGGGCTGGTGTGCGGCCGAAAGCGGCAGCAGCGGCAGGCGCAGGTGATGGCCGATGCCGATGCGGCGCAGCAGCGCCTTGACCGGGATCGGGTTCGGCTCGACGCCGCAGAAATCATGGAATGGCTGCAGGCGCGCATCCCAGGCTTCGGTGGCGTCATGTTCGTGGGCGGCGGCCAGCGCGCACATACGGCGGTAGGCACCGGGCAGCGCGTTGGAACCGACCGAGATCAGACCGGCCATGCCGGCCTGGATCGAGCGGGCGGCGGTGCCGTCATCGCCACTGAGCACGGCGAACTCCGGACCGGCCAGAGCCAGCAGGGCCTGGACGCGACCCATGTCGCCCACCGCTTCCTTGATGGCGACGATACTCGGGTGGCTGGCGAGTTCGGCCACGGTCTCCGGCAGCATGTCGCAGCCGGTGCGGCCGGGCACGTTGTACAGCACCACCGGCAGGCCGCCCTGGTCTGCCACGGCGCGGTAATGCGCGATCAGGCCGGCCTGGGTGGGCCGCACGTACGGCGGGGTCACCACCAGGGCGTGGGTGGCGCCGAGCGCGGCGGCGCGGCGGGTCTGCTCGATGGTTTTGGCGGTGCCCGACAGGCCGGTACCGGCCAGGACCGGGACACGGCCGGCGATGGTTTCGACCGCGCCGGCCAGCAGCTGGTCGTATTCGGCATCGGACAAGGTGGCGGCTTCGCCGGTCGAGCCGGCGACGACAACGCCTTGGACGCCGCCCTCCAGCTGCAGGTGCAGCAGGCGCTGCCAAGCGTCGGGGTCGAGGGAGCCGTCGGCCCGGAACGGGGTCGCCAGCGCGGTGATAAGGCCGGAAAGGGACAAGGACGTACTGCTCTTGGCTGGGAAGGGAGACGCCCGCCACGACAGGCCGGGGGCACCTGAATGTTACTTGCGGCGCGAAAGCACGGGCAAGTATGCTGGACACCGGTGGATTCCCGCCCCCGGCGGGCATTCAGACTCACGCCTTGCATTACCCGGAATCGCCTTGACCGACACCACCCCGCGCCCCGCGCCGAGCGAAAACCACCTCCTGATCAACGCCTACACGACGCATCCGGAGTCCCCCCTGCTGTCCGTCACCCGCCGCATCGCCGACAGCGGCTGCAATCTGGTGGACGCGCGCCTGGCCACGGTCGGCCGCGATGTCTCGGTCACCGCCCTGGCCACCGGCTCCTGGGATTCGGTCGCCAAGCTGGAAGCGATGCTGACCCGGCTCGAGCGCGAGGAAGGCCTGAAGCTGGTCTGGTACCGCACCGAGGCCAAGCAGGCGCAGTCCAACCTGCTGCCGTACATCGTCGAAGTGATCGCCGCCGACAAGCCGGGCATCCTGTTCCAGCTTGCCGATTTCTTCGACCGCCAGGGCATCACCATCGAGACCCTGCAGAGCACGCGATACCGCGCGATGCAGACCGGTGCTGAAATGTTCAGCGCGCAGGTCACCATCGGCGTGCCGGCCAACATGCACATCGCCGCGCTGCGCGACGATTTCCTCGAGTTCTGCGACCACCTGAACCTGGACGCGATCATGGACCCGATGAAATTCTGATCGGACGTGCGGATTTTCGCGCGCCTCTCACGGGCGCGTGGCGTTTCATGCAATTGTCGTAGAAACAACCCAGGCTCGACAGAAGGACCTCATGAACAACGGCGATACCCTGGACAGCACCACCCTTTCCCTGCCGCTGGCGCTGTCCGGCGGTGACCAGTCCACCCTCGGCGACTACGCCGGCCAGTGGCTGGTGCTGTACTTCTACCCCAAGGACAGCACGCCCGGCTGCACCACCGAAGGCCTCGACTTCAACGCCCTGCTGCCGGAATTCAAGAAGGCTGGTGCGGTCGTGCTGGGCGTCTCCCGCGACTCGGTCAGATCCCACGACAACTTCTGCGCCAAGCAGGGATTCAACTTCCCGCTGGTCAGTGATGCCGACGAAGCGCTGTGCACCGCCTTCGACGTCATCAAGATGAAGAACATGTACGGCAAGCAGGTACGTGGCATCGAACGCAGCACCTTCCTGATTTCTCCTGACAGCCAACTCGTGCAGTCCTGGCGCAAGGTCAAGGTCGCCGGCCATGCCGACGCCGTGCTTGCCGAACTGAAGGCCGCCCAATCCAAGTGAGTTCCAACGCCCACTGTGTCCGCCACCACCCTGCCCTGCAGCAGGCCGTGGTGGTTTTTCCCTGTCCGTAACCAGGAAATGACGATGACCCGAGGCAAGCGCATCTACGTGCTGGATACCAACGTGCTGATGCACGATCCCACCGCGCTGTTCAAGTTCGAGGAACATGACGTCTACCTGCCCATGCAGGTGATCGAGGAACTGGACAACGGCAAGAAGGGCACCTCCGAAGCGAGCCGCAACGCCCGCCAGGTGAGCCGCTTCCTCAACGAGCTGGTGCAGGAATCGGGCCTGGACAACCTGGCCGACGGCATTGCGCTGGAGCGCCCCAACGGCCTGCAGCTGCGCGGCAAGCAGAGCGCCGGCAAGCTGCGCTTCCAGACCAGCCATTTCGACGCGGGCAAGAGTTTCGGCAAGGTCATCCCGGACAACGCCATCCTCGGCGCGATCCTGGCGCTGAAGGAAGAAACCCCGGACCTGCCGGTGGTGTTCGTTTCCAAGGACATCAACCTGCGGATCAAGGCCGCCATCGCCGGCATCGTGTCCGAGGATTACGAGAACGACCGCGCGCTGGATGATTTCAGCCTGCTCTACACCGGCGCCACCGAGCTGCCGGAAGACTTCTGGAAGCGCCACGGCGAGGACCTGCGCAGCTGGAGCGACAAGGGCCGCACGCATTACGAGATCCTCGCCCAGGATGGCGAGGAGTGGTACCCGAACCAGTACGTCTACCTGCCCGGCGAACACGAGGTCGAACTGCGCGTCAGCCGCGTGGTCGGCGATGGCAAGGTGGTGCTGTCGCTGGTCGATGATTTCCGCCACGGCAGCCACGCCGTGTGGGGCATCAGCGCGCGCAACCGCGAGCAGAACTTCGCGCTCAACGCACTGATGGACCCGGAGATCGACTTCGTCACCCTGCTCGGCACCGCCGGCACCGGCAAGACCCTGCTGGCGCTGGCCGCCGGCCTGGCGCAGACGATGGACCAGCAGCGTTACCGCGAGATCATCATGACCCGCGCCACGGTCAGCGTGGGCGAGGACATCGGCTTCCTGCCCGGCACCGAGGAAGAAAAGATGACGCCGTGGATGGGCGCGCTGACCGACAACCTGGAAGTGCTCACCCACAACCAGGAAGGCGGCACCTGGGGCCGCCAGGCCACCAACGACCTGCTGGCCAGCCGCATCAAGATCCGCTCGATGAACTTCATGCGCGGACGTACGTTCCTTTCGCGTTACCTCATCCTGGATGAAGCGCAGAACCTCACCCCGAAGCAGATGAAGACGCTGATCACCCGTGCCGGCCCCGGCACCAAGATCGTCTGCCTGGGCAACGTCGAGCAGATCGACACCCCGTACCTGACAGAAACCACTTCGGGCCTGACCTACGCGGTGGACCGCTTCAAGAACTGGCCGCATAGTGCGCACATCACCCTGCGCCGAGGCGAACGTTCGCGCCTGGCCGATTACGCTTCGGAGGTGTTGTGAACCGTTGCACCCGCCTGCTGCTGCCCACGGCGGCGATCACCCTCGCAGCCGCACTGGCCGCCTGCACCACCACGCGCGGCCCGGCCAGCGTGCCGACCGCCGAGCGCACCGGCCAATCGTGGGTGGTCACCCGCCCCGTCATCGCCGCGCAGGTGCTGGACACCTGCTCGCGCACCAGCCCCGGCCGTGAGGCCGGGCGGGTGAGCGGCTACTGGGCGCCGAGCCGACAGCAGGTGGACCAGATGGAAGCGAAGCTTTCCTCACTGGAAGCACAGGTGCCGCACGTACTGGACTTCGACCGCCAGTACGTGGGCATCGACAGTGATGGCCGGCAGCTGATCTACATCAACGCCTTCCACCTGCCGGAAGATGCCAGCACCAATCCCGCGCGCGAAGCGATCCGTGTGTGTGATGGCGGCCGGCAGTTCTGGGGCGCGGTGTACGACCCGGCCACCGGCACCTTCAGCGACCTGCAGTTCAACGGCGGCAAAGTGCCGTCGCCCTGAGGCGGGGGCATGGGAATCCGCCTGCCCACCTGGGTCTGGATCGGGGCGGTCGCGTTGTCCAGCGTGGCCGGCATGGTCAACGTGGTGGGCTTCCTGGGCTTCGAGCACCAGGCGGTCAGCCACATGACCGGCAGCACCAGCCAGCTGGGCATGGCGATTGCCCAGGGTGACTGGCGCGCGGTCGGCCATCTGTGGGGCCTGCTGATCGCCTTCTCGCTGGGCGCGATGCTCAGTGGCCTGCTGATCCAGGCCGACACCCTGCAGCTGGGCCGGCGCTACGGCGTGGCCCTGGCGATTGAATCGGCGCTGCTGCTGGTCGCCATTCCACTGTTCGAGCAGCACCAGATCTGGGGTGCTCTGGCCGCGGCCATGGCCTGCGGACTGCAGAACGCGATGGCCACCACCTTCAGCGGCGCGGTGGTGCGCACCACCCATCTGAGCGGCATGTTCACCGATCTCGGCATCGGCCTGGGCCATCTGCTGCGCGGCCTGCCGCTGCAGGTCCGCCGGCTGACCCTGAGCGGGCTGATCATCAGCGGCTTCCTCGGCGGCGGCATTCTCGGTGCCTGGTTGTTCATGCATTTCCGCTACGACGCCCTGCTCGCCCCCGCCCTGCTCACCGGCCTGACCGGCATCGTGTATGTGATGTACCAGCAATGGGCGCGCTGGCGGCATTGAGTCAGCTGCATCCACGGGCAATGGAGTCAGTCGAGCAAGCTCGACTCTACTTTCCCCTGCGGGACCACGGCACAATCGAGGCATGAGCCCGACCACTCCCGCTTCCGCCCTCACCATCGCCGGTTCCGACTCCGGCGGCGGCGCCGGCATCCAGGCCGACCTGAAGGCCTTTGCCGCGCATCGCGTACACGGCCTGTCCGCCATCGCTGCGCTGACTGCACAGAACACCCGCGGCGTGACGGCCGTGCACGTGCCGCCGCTCGCCTTCCTGCGCGCGCAGCTCGATGCCTGCTTCGATGACTTCGACATCCACGCGGTGAAGCTCGGCATGCTGGCCAATGCGGAGGTGATCCACACCGTCGCCGACGTGCTTGAACAACGCCGCCCGGCACACGTGGTGCTCGATCCGGTGATGGTCGCCACCAGCGGCGCGCGCCTGCTGGAAGACAGCGCGCTGCAGGCCATGCGCGAACGCCTGATACCGCTGGCCACGCTGATCACGCCCAACACCCCCGAAGCCGAACTGCTGGTCGGCCGCAGCATCAGCAACGCCGACCAGGCCGAACAGGCTGCCGCCGCCCTGCTGGACATGGGTGCCGGCGCCGTCCTGCTGAAGGGGGGCCACCTGCACGAAGGTAACCGGGTGATCGACCGCTACTTCGACGGCGTCAGCAGCGAAGAATTCATCCACGCACGGCTGCCGCTGGATGCACACGGCACCGGCTGCACGCTGGCCTCGGCCATCGCCGCACAGCTGTGCAACGGGCTCAGCCTGGCCAACGCCTGCGAAGCCGGCATCGACTACGTGGCACGCGGCCTGCAGCAGGGGTACGCGCCCGGCCGCAGCGAGGTGCTTGTGCTGGACCACTTCGGCGCGGCACCGCACGCATGAGCGATACGCCGCGCACTATCGCCGTGGACAGCGGCGATGGCCACCGTTACGAAATCATCGCCTGCGTGCCGCCACGGCCACTGGCACGCCTGCTGTGGCTGCCGGCACTGGGCGTGGCCGCACGCCACTACGTGCCGCTGGCGCAGGCCCTGGCCACACGCGGCATCGCTGTCTACCTGCATGAGTGGCGCGGCAACGGCAGCAGTTCACTGCGCCCCTCGCGCACGGCCGACTGGGGCTACCGCGAGATCCTCGAACAGGATCTGCCGGCCGGCCAGGCCATGCTGGACCGCGAAGACGACGCAGGCAGTGCACTGCCCTGGATCATCGGCGGGCACAGTCTGGGCGGGCAGCTCGCCTGCCTGCATGCCGGCCGCAATCCGGATCGATTCCAGCGCCTGTGGCTAGCGGCCAGCGGCACGCCGTTCTGGCGCGTGTTCCCGCCCCCACGCGGTTGGCTGCTGCCACTGTTCTACCGGTTCCTGCCGTGGATCGCGCGCCGCCAGGGGGTGCTGCACGGCCGTCGCCTCGGCTTTGGCGGAACCGAAGCACGCGGGCTGATCGCCGACTGGGCGCGGGTGGGCCTGAACAACCACTACGCGGCCGTGGGCATGGACGAAGACCTCGATGCGCAGCTGGCACGCATCCGTGGCAGCGCGCAGGCGGTGCTGATGGCCGATGACTGGTTCGCGCCACTCGGTTCGATGCAGGCGCTGCTGGCCAAGCTGCCGAATGTCGCCTCACGCGTGCGCGTGCTGTCCGCGCAGGACCTGGGCACGCGCGCCGATCACTTCGCCTGGATGAAGGCCCCGGATGCCGTGGCTGAAAGTTTTTTCATTCAGTTGAATGAAAATTTTCACAAAAGCGTTGACGACAGCCGCCGACATCCGCATAATTCCGCTCCTGTCGCAGGGCGCCCGTAGCTCAGTTGGATAGAGTACCTGGCTACGAACCAGGCGGTCGGGAGTTCGAATCTCTCCGGGCGCACCACTCGACAGGCTTCCAGCATCCGCCGCTGGAGGATGCAGTAAAATGTAGTAACAAAATTGATTGTGTACCGCGCGCCCGTAGCTCAGTTGGATAGAGTACCTGGCTACGAACCAGGCGGTCGGGAGTTCGAATCTCTCCGGGCGCACCACACACGATCGATACAACAAGTTTATGTAATTGGCGCCCGTAGCTCAGTTGGATAGAGTACCTGGCTACGAACCAGGCGGTCGGGAGTTCGAATCTCTCCGGGCGCACCATTACACCAAGACAGCAGGCTTCGGCCTGCTGTTTTTTTTTGTGTTTTCGGCAGGGCTGCGCCCTGCACCTGCGGAAGCAACGTCAACTTCAAAAGCGGGCTATCCGGGAGTTGGCGGGGCGGTGTCGGATTGCGGGGACGCCGCAAGTACGTCCTTGTAGGCTTGGCCGCCGCATCCATGCGGCGGACACCCCGCAATCCGACAC
>NZ_VYKI01000011.1:0-34048 GCF_008710035.1 Stenotrophomonas cyclobalanopsidis
AACCAGCATCGGCTACCGGAAGACGCCTGTCTCAACTGCGATCCGGGGTTGCCAGCCTTTTCCTGGAACACCGCCCCCGGCCGACAACGCCGAGGACGGTGAAGATTTCCAAGACCCGCTATCCGGTAGATCGCAAGGCTGCACCGCTTAAGTGAACAGCATTACGGCGCGTGGCCGGGGCTTTTCGATTCACTTGAACAGCGTGTCCGGGTATTCCGGCTTCTGTTCCCGCGCCAGCAGGGCGCGCAGGCCTTCTTCCGGCGTCTGCTCGCCATGCAGGACGGCACGCACGCGGTCGGAAATCGGCAGGTCGATGCCATGGCGGCGTGCCTGTCGCATCACCTCATCGGCAGTCTGCACCGACTCGACCACCTGGCCGATCTCGCGGATGGCATCCTGCAGCGTCTGCCCACGGCCCAGGGCCAGGCCCAGGCGGCGGTTACGCGACAGGTCGCCGGTGCAGGTCAGCACCAGGTCGCCCAGGCCAGCCAGGCCCATCAGGGTTTCCGGCTTGGCACCGATGGCGGCGGCAAGCCGCAGCATCTCGTTCAGACCACGCGTGATCAGGCCGGCACGGGCGTTCAGGCCCAGCTGCATGCCATCGGCCACGCCGGTGGCCACGGCCAGCACGTTCTTCATCGCGCCGCCCAGCTCGGCACCCACCATGTCATCGCCTGTGTAGGCGCGGAACGCCGGGCCATGCATGGCTTCGGCCACGGTCTGCGCGAACTCCGGCACGTCGCCGTGAACGGTGATGGCGGTGGGCAGGCCCAGGGTCACTTCCTTGGCGAACGACGGCCCGGTGACCACGGCCAGCGGCACGTCGTCCCCCAGGATCTCGCGCGCCACTTCATGCAGGAAGCGGCCCGAACCGGGTTCAAAACCCTTGGTGGCCCACGCCACGCCGGCACCAGCCGGACGCAGCGGTGCCAGCGCACGCACGGTTTCGTTGAACGCGTGCGACGGCGTCACCACCAGCACCCAGGCGGCATCCTGCAGGGCGGCCGCCATGTCGGTGGTCGCACGCAGGCTGTCCGGCAACGGGATGCCCGGCAGGTAACGCGGGTTCTCGTGGCGCTGGTCGATGGCTTCGACCACGGCGGCATCGCGCCCCCACAGCACGGTCGGGTGACCGTGCCGGGCAAGCAGGGTGGCCAGCGCGGTTCCCCAGGAACCGGCGCCCAGCACGGCGATCTTGTCAGCGGTAGTGCTCATCCGTGACGTCGCAGCGGGGATCAGGCGTTGCCGACCGGCTCGGAGTCAGCCAGCGACGGTGCGTCGCCCTGCTCCTGGCGCTGGCGCAGGGTTTCTGCGTACAGGCCTTCGAAGTTGATCGGCTGCAGGAAGAACGGCGGGAAGCCGCCGGCCTGGATCAGGTCGCTGACCAGCTGGCGCACGTACGGGAACAGGATGTTCGGGCACTGGGTACCGAGCAGCACGTCGATCGACTGCGGGTCCAGGCCGACCAGGCCGAACACGCCGGCCTGCTTCACTTCGGCCACGTAGGCGGTGCGCTCACCGGCCTGGCAGGTCAGGGTGACGGCCAGCACGACTTCGAAGGCGTTCTCGCCCAGGCGCTGCACCTGCTGGTTCAGGTTGAGCTGCAGTTCCGGCTGCACCTGGTCATTGAAGATGGTCGGGGCATTCGGCGATTCGAAGGAAACGTCCTTGACGTAGATCTTCTCGACGGTGAACGCGGGGCCGTTGGCGGCATCGACCGGCGCGACGGCGCCGTTGGTGGTCTCTTCGGACATTTCCAGTAACTCCAATGAATGCAATGAAAACGAGTGTCGAACTACAGGGTTGGGGGCAGCGGCAGGCCCATACAAGGCCAGTTCCGCCATCCCCTGCAATCAGTTGCGGCCCTTGACCAGCGGCAATTCGGCCTGCTGCCAGGCGGGAATGCCGCCTTCCAGCACGAAGACCTTCTCGAAACCGGCCTTCTTCAGCGTCTTGGCGGCGGTTTCCGACGCGTTGCCGCTGCGGCACACCAGCACCACCGGGCTCTGCTTGGCGTTGGCCACCAGCTTGTGCTCGGCGTTGAAGGCGCTGGCCTGGGCGCTGCGGCTGCCGGCGATGTGACCCTTTTCGAAGTCAGCGCTGGGCGACAGATCGACCACGACCGCGCCACCGGCATTCATCAGGTGGGTCAGCTCGGCTGGCTTGATGCCCTTGTAGCCCCGGAACAGGCGACGGGTTTCGGTGACGATGAGGGCCACGGTCAGGCCGACCAGGGCCGCGGACAGCATCGGGTTTCGGCCTGCAAAGGCCAGCAACTCTTCGTAATTCACTCAGGTCACGGGTCGATTAAGCGGGCGCCGATTGTCGCACAAGCCGCAGGCGGCCCGTCACTGCCCCTTCCACAGGTCCGGCAGGCCGGCCGCCTGCCACCAGCGCTTGGCTTCCGGGTCCCAGCGCCAGCGCTCGACCACCACCACGGTGCGCTCGGCCTGGGTGTTCTGGTTGATCACCCCGATTTCCACCCGCCGCTCGACCTGGCCACCGTCCAGCGAGGCGCTGCTGCGCTCGCGGTAGGAGGACACGCGCAGCTGCGCGTAACGGTTGAGCTCGAACTCGGTGGGCGGCTTTTCCTTGCGCAGCTCCGGGTCCAGGTAGGCAATGGCATCGTCCATGCTGCCCCAGCGGATGGTCGCGCCGTAGGCGATCTGGGTCTCTTCCAGCAGCTTGCGCTGCTTGCGGGTGAGGTCGTCGGCAGCGGCACCGGCCACTGCACTGACCAGCAGCAGGGAGCACATCAGGAACTGGATCAGGCGGCGCATCGGTGGTTTCCCCAGGACGTCAGCCTGCCATCCTACCCTCTGGCGAAGGCGACGAAGCGACCGCTCAGCTCGGCGGCCGAACGGCCATCGGCTCCCGGCTGGCGGGCGACGATGCTGATGCGGGCCTTGCCGCGCTGGCGGAAGGTGGCCAGGAAGGTATCCCAGCTGCCGGCTTCGGCGGTTTCAGCGTGGGCGTGCAGGTCTTCGTAGACCGGCGCCAGGTAGCGCAGGTTGCTGTCGGCCACGTAGACCTCGGCATCGTGCCCGGCCAGGCGCAGGCGCAGGCTGACCAGCGCCCAGCCCGACAGGGTGAGCACCGAGGCCAGGCTGCCACCGAAGGCGTTGCCCTTGTCGTTGACGTTGGCGGCCAGGGGCGCGGTGATGCGCAGGACGCCGTCGGCATAGCCATCCAGGCGGATCTGCATCGCACGGACCGCCGGCATGCAGTCAAGCACGTCCTGCAGGGAGGCCAGCGAGGAGGTCAGGGCATCAGCGGACATCGAGCAGCAACCACGACAACGAAGGGCCCGCATAATGACGTCAATGGCCAACCATACGATACCCACTGGCTGGACCCTGATTTCGCTGCGGCCGCAGGGACAGCATGCCGGGCTGAGGCTGGCTGCGGCCAGGCTGGGCGGGGCCACCGTGGCGTTGTCGCCGTGGCGGCTGCAGCGGCTGCGGGGCGCGGCGGTCGAACAGCGGCTGAACCGGGCGCTGTCCTGCGCGCGGGTGGTGTTCACCAGCCCGGCGGCGGTCGCGGCCGCTGCGGCACTGCAGCACCTGCCTGCGGCCCAGCGTGGTCCGTGGCTGACCGTGGGCGAAGGCACCGCGCGCGCCCTGCACGCGCAGGGAATTACCGACGTGCACGCGCCACAGCGGATGGACAGCGAAGGCCTGCTGGGCCTGCCGGTGCTGGCCGACGTGCGCGGCACGGACATCGGCCTGGTGACTGCACCCGGCGGCCGCGGCCTGATTGCCGCACAGCTTGAGGCAGCGGGCGCGCGGATCATCCGTGCCGACGTCTACCAGCGGGTGCCGCTGGTGATACCGCGGCGAAAACTGGCGCGATTGGCCCGCTCGGGGACGCCGTGGTTGCTGGCCGTCAGCAGCGGCGAGGCCCTGCAGCGCTTCTGGCAGCAGCTGCCCCCCGGTGGGCAGCAGCGCCTGTGTGAACAGGCCATCGTGCTGGCCGCCAGCGAACGCCTAGCCGAGCAGGCGCGCGCGCTGGGGTTTGCCAGCGTGGTGCGCAGCGAAGGGCCCGCCGTCACCCAGATGACGGCGGCCGCACACGCCGCGCTCACTGCCCCGGCAGCGACCTGAACAGGCACCCGGCGCACGCTTGCCGGGTTCAGCGCCAACGGTAATGCTGTGTCCAACGCTGCCTGCTGGCTCCCCGCCAGTAAGGCCGCCGACAAGGAAGCCCGATGAACGACACTCCGCCACCTGCCCCCTCCCGCCGTCCTGCACGCTGGCTGCTGCCGCTTGCGGTGCTGGTGGTGCTGGGCGCCGCGGGTTACGCGGGCTGGCACCACTGGCAGCAACAGCAGCGCGACCGGGCGGCACAGGCACAGACCACGGACGTGCAGCTGAAGGGGCTGGAGGCGACCGTCGAGGCCCTGCGCCGCGACCAGCGCGCGACCAGCCAGCGCCTGCAGGATGCGGCCGCCACCAACCGCGTGCTGCGCGATGAAATGCTGGGCCTGTCCCAGCGCAGCGCGTTGCTGGAAGAGAACCTGACCCGGCTGACCGAAAGTGCCAACCAGGGCCGCCAGGCCGTGCAGCGCGACGAGGCCGAGCTGCTGCTGACCCAGGCCGCGCAACGGCTGGCCTTCGCCGACGATGTGGAAGGCGCGCGCCGGTTGTATGCGCAGGCCGCCACCGCGTTGGCCGACCTGCCGGACAACGAAGGCCTGAACCTGCGCCAGGCGCTGGTGCAGGAACGCGACGCGCTGGATGCACTGGGCACCGGCCCGCGCGTGCAGGCGCTGCACCGACTGGATGCCGTGGCCCAGGCGCTGCAGGGGCTGCCCTCCGAGCTGCCGCCCTCGCCGGCCGAAGCGGCTGCCAAGCCGTGGTGGCAATCGGCGCTGGCGCCCTTCGTGGATATCACCCCGACCCGCTTGAACGGCCCGCTGACCCAGGCCGAGCGCGCTGCCGCCGATGACGCGCTGCAGCTGGAACTGACCCTGGCCCGCGCGGCCATCGAGCGTGGCGACCGCAGCGGCCGTGATGCCGCGCTGAACCGCGTGGCCCACTGGGCGCAGCGGCGCTGGCCGGATTCACCGGGCCTGCGCGCGCAACATGCTGAACTTCAGGCCTTGCGCAAGGCCCCCCTGCAGGCCGAGAGCAGCGTGCTAGGCAGCACCCTGCAACAACTGCGCTCCCAGACCGACCGGAGGTAACACCCGATGAAACCCCTGCAATCCCTGGTCGTACTGCTGCTGGCCGTGGCCATCGGCGTGGTGGCTGCGCAATGGCTCGGCACCGATGATCTGAACCGCTATGGCGAAGTGACCCTGCGCTACGGCGGCTACGACTACCACAGCAACCTGCCCAAGGTGGCCCTGCTATCGGTGATCGGCGTGCTGGTGCTGTGGCTGCTGTGGAGCCTGGTGGCGGCGCCGTTCCGCGCCTGGGGCCGCTACCGCCGCAAGCAGGGCCGCGTGCGCCTGATCGATGGCCTGCAGGCCTACGAACACGGCCACTGGCAGCGTGCGGAAAAGCTGCTGGATGGCGCGGCCGCCGACCCGGAAGTGAGCGCGGTGGCGCTGGCGAACGCGGTGCGCAGCGCGCAGTCGCGTGCCGATGCCGCATCCGGCGAGGCGCTGCTGCAGCGCCTGGGTGAAAGCGATGCCACGCTGCATGCGCTGCTGCGCGCCGAGCAGCTGCTGGCGCGCGACCTGCCGGTGGATGCGATCAACGTGCTGGACGTGGCGGCGATCCAGCCGCTGCCGCCGCGCGGCCTGTGGCTGCGCACCGAAGCGCTGGCCCAGGCCGGGCGCGCGCACGAGGCCTACGGCCAGCTGGGCGCGCTGCGGCAGAGCAAGGTGCTGCCGGCCGACGCCAGCAGCGAACTGGAAGCCCGCCTGGCCGCGCAGGCCCTGCTGGAGGCCGGCGATGTGAACGCGCTGGCCGCGCAGTGGGAAGCCACGCCGAAGGCACTGCGGCCGACCCCGGACGTGGTGGCGGCCTATGCCACCCGCGCGGTGGCGCTGGATTGGGATGAGCCGGCGCTGCTGGCACTGGAACAGGCGCTGGACCATCGCTGGGACGACGAACTGGTGGCGCTGTATGGCCGCCTGCCTGCCGAGCGGCTGGCCACCCGCCAAGCCAACCTGGCGCGCTGGCGCAACGTGCATGACGATTCAGCCGCGCTGCGCCTGGCGCAGGGCCGCATCGCCCTGGCTCAGCAGCAGTGGGATGCAGCGGATGCGTTCCTGCACGAAGCCATTGCCGCCGGTGCCGGTGCGCCGGCGTGGGAGGCGCTGGGTGAAGCGTTTGCCCAGCGCGGCGAACACGCACTGGCCGCGCAGTGCATGGCCAATGCGCTGCGCCTGCAGCGTGGCGAGGACAGTGTGGCGCTGGTGCATGCGGTCGATGCCGTGCCGCGCAGCACGGTGGAAGACCTGCCTACTGCCGCGCAGCCGCCGGTGTACGACGCCAATGAGGTGCGCGATGAGTTCGGCAACCCGCGGGTGCCGTGAGCATGGCTGAGGTGTGCCGACCAACGGTCGGCACCCACCAACAGAAACGCCGCCCGATGGGGCGGCGTTTTTTGTTGATCTGGTAGTCGCCAACCTTGGTTGGCGCTCGGCACTCACCCGAGCGGTTGCACTGCACGGCCGACCAAGGTCGGCATCTACCAAAGCACTCCCCGGCGATGACGCTGCACGGCCGAACCGAAGCATTTCCGGTAGTCGCCAACCACAGAAACGCCGCCCGATGGGGCGGCGTTTTTTGTTGATCTGGTAGTCGCCAACCTTGGTTGGCGCTCGGCACTCATCCGAGCGGTGGCACTGCACGGCCGACCAAGGTCGGCATCTACCAAAGCACTTCCCGGCGATGACGCTGCACGGCCGAACCGAAGCATTTCCGGTAGTCGCCAACCTTGGTTCGTACCTGAAGCGTGCCGACCAACGGTCGGCACCCACCAGAGCAGCGGCAATCAGCGTTCGACGATCGCCACCACGCCCATGCCGCCAGCGGTGCAGATCGACACCAGCGCGCGGCCACCGCCGCGTTCGGCCAGCTGCTTGGCCGCCGTCGCGATCACGCGGGCACCGGTCGCGGCGAACGGGTGGCCGGTGGCCAGCGACGAACCCAGCAGGTTGATCTTGTCCGGGTCGATGCGGCCCATCGGTGCATCCAGGCCCAGGCGGTTGCGGCAGTAATCCTCGCTCTCCCACGCACGCAGGGTGCACAGCACCTGCGCGGCGAAGGCTTCGTGGATCTCGTAGATGTCGAAATCCTGCAGGGTGAGGCCGTTGCGCTTGAGCATCTCCGGCACGGCGACGGTCGGTGCCATCAGCAGGCCTTCACCGTGCACGAAATCCACCGCCGACACGTGGGCATCGCGCAGGTAGGCCTGCGGCTCGTGGCCGTGCGCGCGGGCCCATTCCTCGCTGGCCAGCAGCACCGCAGCGGCACCATCGGTGAGCGGAGTGGAATTGGCGGCGGTCAGCGTGCCGCGGCCCGAGACCTTGTCGAAGGCCGGCTTCAGCGTGGCCAGCTTTTCCAGCGAGGTATCGGCGCGCAGGATGTTGTCCCGCTCGACGCCACGGAACGGCGCGATCAGGTCGTTGAAGAAACCGCGCTCGTAGGCAGCAGCCAGCTTCTTGTGCGAGGACACCGCCCATTCGTCCTGCGAATCACGCGAGATGTTCCATTCCTTGGCCATGTCCTCGCAGTGGTCGCCCATGCTCTTGCCGGTACGCGGCTCGGCCACGCCGGGGAACTCGGGCTTGAGTTCGGAGAGCTTGAAGCCGGAGGTCAGCGCGCGGATCTTGTCGCCGGTGCTCTTGGCCCGGTTGGCGGCCAGCAGGCGCGCGCGCAGCTTCTTGCCGTACACGATCGGCACGTCGGAGGTGGTGTCCGAGCCGCCGCCGATGCCCGACTCGATCTGCCCCAGGGCGATCTTGTTGGCCACGGTGATGATGCTGTCCAGCGAGGTGCCGCAGGCGCGCTGCAGGGTGATGCCCGGGGTCAACGGCGACAGGCCCGAGGACAGCGTGGCTTCACGGCCCAGGTTCCAATCGCTGGAATGCTTGATGACCGCGCCCATCGCCACTTCGCCGAGCTGCTGGCCGTGCAGGCCGAAGCGTTCGACCAGCGCACCCAGTGTCCGCACCGACATGCCAAGGTTGCCGACATCCGAATACGCGGTGTTCTGGCGGCAGAACGGAATGCGGACGCCACCGAGGATGGCGACGGGACGAGCGTTGGGCATGGAGATACCTGGCATGGATGAGGGTGTCTGCAACATGGCCTGCACGACGGAGCAGGCATAATGGAGCCAAGTGTAGCTGCCGCCCTGTGATGGGCCAACCGTGGAACCATGAGCAAACCCGACCCCGCGATGAATGCCCTCGGCGTGCTGGCCCTGGAACTGGCCAACGGCGAAATCCCCCGCCAGGCGGTGCTCAGCGCCGACCAGGCCGGTGAACTGGCCGACCGTATCGGCCGTGATCTGGCCAAGCTGGTGCCGCAGGTGGCCGAGCTGGACCTGGTGTTCGCCGCCGCCCATTTCGACCCCGCTGAAATCCTGCGCCCGGGCTGGCCGATCCACCGCCGCCTGGAAGAACTGCAGATGCGTGCCCCGGGCCGCAGCCAGGGCCCGCGCCTGCTTGCCTTCGGTGCCGGCGCCGATGGTGAAGTGCCGCTGCCGTTCCAGGCCGATGCGACGCTGGTGGGCGGTGGCCTGCGCGTGGTGCCCTTCCTGCTGACCGGCAGCGACGTGGCAACCACCGCTGCGGTGGCCGACGCGCTGGAGGACGTGCTGCTGGCCAACGGCATGGCCCATGCCGATACGGCACTGATGGCGCAGAACAGCTTCGGTGCGCGCATCGAGCACGCGCGCTACTTCACCGTGAACGACCTGGCCGCGATGATGTCGATGCAGTACGACAACCAGGGCCTGGCCGCGCTGTGGCCGCTGATCGAAACCGCGATCATGGCCCCGGGCCAGGACGAGTGGCTGGAAAACGCACCCGAGCCGCTGCTGCGCTATACGCAGGGCGAGGCGCGCATGGCGCTGTTCGATCCGGCCGGCTGGTGCGCGTACTACAACCACAGCAAGGGCGACTGCGACCGCCTGCAGGGCATCTACGAGCAGTTCCTGATGCGCCAGCGGCAGATGGCCGCGGTGCTGGAAGCACACGGCGTGCCGGTGCTGTTCGTGCATTGCGAGGCCGGGCAGGACGCGCGCGAGCTGCTGGCGCGCTGATCCACAGCGCCCCGGCGGCTAGTTGTAGAGCCGAGCCCATGCTCGGCTCAGGCCGCCTGCAGAGCAGCCGAGCATGGGCTCGGCTCTACAGGAAGCGATCGTGCCTTACGGAGCCTTCTGGATGACCGCGCAGGCCAGGCGCGCACCGGCGTTGCCGGTCGGCTGGGTCTTGTAGTCGTCCGCGTCGGCGTGGACGATCAGGCCACGGCCGATGATGTCGAAGTCATCTCCCTTGCCGATGTTGACGTTGCTCGAGACCGGGCCGTCGATGGTGGCCACGCCCTTGTCGTCGGCCTTGATGTTGGGCATGTCGCCGCCGTGGTGCGGATCGGCCGAAACGTTGCCGTGGTCCTGCTTGCCCGGGTTGAAGTGGCCGCCGGCGCTCATGCCGTCCGGCGCACTGCAGTCGCCCTTCTCGTGGATGTGGAAGCCGTGCTCGCTGCCCGGCTTGAGGCCGGTGATCTGGCCGGTCACGTGCACCTTGCCGTCGACGACCTTGAAGGTGACGCTGCCCTTGGTCTCGTTGCCCTGGGTCGGTGCCAGTTCAGCACTGGCCGTGGCATCGGTAGCCGCCGCCGCGTCGGTCGCCGGTACCGTGGCCGGGTCGGCCGGTGCGGCCGAGCCTTCGGCCGGGGTGGTGGCCGGGGCTTCCGGGGCTGCTGCCGGCTGCCGGTTGCAGGCCGCCAGGCCCAGGGCGGCGATGGCCGCGAACAGCGAGGTATGGATCAGACGCATGGAACTCTCCTTGGAATGATGCCCGTGGCGATCAGCGGGTAACCCGGATCACACCGCAGGCGATGCGGACGCCGGCGTTGCCGGCGGGCTGGCTGCGATAGTCATCGGCGTTGGCATGCACGACCAGTGCACGCCCGACGATATCGGTGGCGGCGCCTCCCCCAAGGGTAACGCCCTTCAGGTGCACATCGACATTGGCGCGGCCCTGCGCGTCGGCCTGCAGGTTGTCGATGTCGCCCAGATGGTGCTTGCCGCTGCCGGCGCGGCCGTGCGCGCTGCCAGCGGGGTTGAAGTGGTTGCCGGCGCTGCTGGCATCCACCGCGCTGCAGTCACCGCGCTCGTGGATGTGGAAGCCGGCCCGCTGCATCGGCTGCAGGCCACCGACCAGGCCGGTCAGGTGCACGCCACCGCTTTCGGTCTTCAGCACCAGGCGGCCACTGACGATGCTGGCCGAGGCCGGCGCCAGGTTGGCGTCGGCCAGCTGCGCCACGGGCGTGGTGACCACCGGCGGCGGCGTGGGCTGCGGCTTCTGCGGCGCACTGCCACAGGCAGACAGCAGCACGGCGGCGGACAGCGGCAGGACGGCAAATGACAGGCGCATCAGGAAACTCCTTGCAGGGAACACTACGGACGGCATCGTCCATGGCGGATCAACAGTTCGGCAAGCGGGTGCGAGGACCGCGTGCAGGGGACGTTCAATGGCCCCCGCGGCGGCGGCCGGCGCCCAGCTTGCGGGTGAGCGTGTTACGGCCCAGGCCGAGCCGTGCAGCGGCTTCGGCGCGTCGGCCATGGGTGATCTGCAGCGCGGCTTCCAACAAGGCGTGGTCCACGCGCTCGCGCACCTGCGCATGCAGGCCCTCGGTGCCTTCGGCCAGTTGCCGCCGAGCCCATTCGGACAGCAGCGTTTCCCACTGGCCCGCATCGGCACCCGCGCTGCTGCCACGACGGCTGCGGCTGCGGTTCAACGCAGTGTCGACGTCGGCCACGCCGATGGTGTCGGCGGCAGCGAGTGCAGCCATGCGCCAGCAGACGTTTTCCAGTTCGCGCACGTTGCCCGGCCAGTCGTGCTCGCGCAGCGCCTGCAGAGCGGCGGCGGTGAGTCGCTTCGGGGGCGTGTCCAGCTTGTGTGCGGCAGCGGCCAGGAAGGTGGTGGCCAGCTGCGCGATGTCCTCGCGGCGGTCGCGCAGCGGCGGCAGCTGCAGGCGCACCACGTCCAGGCGATGCAGCAGGTCGGCACGGAATTTCCCCTGCGCGACCAGCCCTTCCAGGTCCTGGTGAGTAGCAGCCACCACGCGCACATCCACATGGATCAGCTCGCGGCCACCGACGCGGAAGAATTCGCCCTGGGCCAGCACACGCAGCAGGCGGGTCTGCAGCGGCAACGGCATATCGCCGATTTCATCGAGGAACAGCGTGCCGCCGTTGGCCTGTTCGAAGCGGCCGATGTGGCGGCGCTGCGCACCGGTGAACGCGCCCGCCTCGTGGCCGAACAGTTCACTTTCCAGCAGTTCGGCCGGAATGGCGGCGGTATTGAGCGCGACGAACGGGCCCTGCGCACGCGGCGATTCGCGGTGCAGGGCATTGGCCACCAGTTCCTTGCCGGTGCCGGTTTCGCCGGTGATGAGCACCGCCAGCGGTGCCTGCGCCAGGCGGCCGATGGCGCGGAACAGCGCGCGCATCGGTGGCGTGTCACCTACCAGCTGAGGCGGCTGGTCGATGGGCGTTTCGGCTACCAGGGTGGGCGCGGCCAGTGCCGGCGCCACGGCGGGCAGCACGCGCTGGGCCAGCGCCACCGCATCGTCGAGGTCGAAGGGCTTGGACAGGAACTCGTGCGCGCCACCGCGGAACGCGCCGGCCGTGCTTGCCACATCGGTGTAGGCCGACATCACCACCACCGGCAGCTGCGGCAGCGCAGCCTTCAGCTTGTCCAGCAGCACCAGGCCGTCGTCACCGGGCATGCGCACATCGGTGAACAGCAGCGCCGGTGCCGGGCCTTCGTTCAAGGCCTGCAACGCGGGGGCGGCGCTGTCGAAATCGACAACCTGGTAACCGGCCTCGCGCAGCGCGGTGCACAGCACAAAGCGCACGGCGCGGTCATCGTCGACCACCCAGATGCGCTGCGCGGCGGTAGGGGAATCAGACATCGCGCGGGGCCTCCTCGGCCGGGACGGCGCCGTTGCCGATCGGCAGCAGCAGGGTGAACACGGTATGGCCCGGGCGCGAGCGGTAGGTGAGCGTGCCTCGGTGTTCGCGCGCTACCTGCTGGGCCAGCGCCAGGCCCAGGCCGGTGCCTTCGGCGCGGCCACTGACCAGCGGCAGGAACAGGTGCTCGGCCAGTTCCTCGGGCACGCCGCGGCCGTCGTCGGCGATTTCCAGGCGCAGGGCCAGGGTGTGCAGCTGTTCGGCGATGCGCACGCCGTGTTCGACGCGCGTGCGCAGGATGATCCCGCCGGCGCCGGCCTGGATGGCGTTGCGCACCAGGTTCCACACCGCTTGGGTGAGGCGGTCGGCATCGCCATGGAACTCTGGAATGCTGGGGTCGTAGTCGCGCTGCAGGCGCACGGCCCAGCCGGCCTCGTTTTCGGCCAGGCGCAGGACGCGTTCCAGCGAGGCGTGGATGTTCAGCGGCGCATGCGGTGCGGCCGGGGCCGGCGACAGCAGCTGGTCGAGCAGGCCATTGAGGCGTTCGATCTCCGAGCCGATCAGCTCGATCAGTTCGCGCTCGCTGGCGTCGCGCTGTGCGGCACGGCGGGCCAGCAGCTGCGCCGCGCCCTTCAGGCCGGCCAGCGGATTGCGCAGCTCGTGGGCCAGGCCCTTCAGCGCGGCACTGAGCGCGCTGGGCAGGGCCTGGGTCGGGTCGAGACCCGGAAACTCGTCGACCGGATGCGCTTCCAGCAGCCAGCCGCCATCGTCGCGGCGGCTCATCCAGCCTTCGGCGAAGCGCGCGCCCTCGCCCGGCAGAGCCAGCGCCAGGCGGTTCAGCCGCAGGCTGTCGCGCTCGTCGCGGGCCAGGAAATGGGCCAGCGCCTCGCCCTGCACTTCCAGCGCGGCCAGCGGCTGGCCGATCAGGCGGCGGACGCTGACGCCCAGCCAGCGGGCGAAGGCGGGATTGCAGCCGATGATGCGGCCATCGGCCCCGGCCCAGGCCAGCGGCGTGCCGAGGGCGTCGAGGGACGGCGGGGGTGCGGGGTCGGACATTGCACCAATGTAGTGCAAAACGGGGGGCGGGTATCAGATCGCTTCGTATGCGTCACCGGATGCCGTGCTTTGGAATTACCTGTCCGGCTTGCTGATTGGATACTAACGCCTTACGATACTATCGACAATCGTTACTGCCATGCCTATCCAGTCGTTCGCCTGCAAACGCACGCAGGCGCTGTTCGATGGCCAACGCGTGCCGAGGTGGCGCCACATCGAAGCCGCTGCCCTGCGCAAGCTGGCGATGCTCAACGTTGCGGCCGATCTGCGGGATGTGCGCATACCTCCGGCCAATCGCTTGGAGCCGTTGCACGGGGACCGATGCGGCCAGTACAGCATCCGCATCAATGATCAGTTCCGATTGTGCTTCGTCTGGACCCGAGAAGGCGCCGCCGAAGTCGAAATTGTCGATTACCACTGAAGGAGCCGCGCGCATGCGAACCGTCCCGTACCCCGCTCCCGGCGAGATCCTGCTGCATGAGTTCCTGGAGCCGCTGGGCATCACCCAGTACCGCCTGGCCAAAGCAATCGGCGTGTCGCAGCGCCGGATCGGCGAGATCGTTACCGGCCAGCGTGCCGTGACGGCAGATACTGGACTGCGGCTGTCCCGCTACTTCGGCGTGTCCGACAAGTTCTGGATCGGTCTGCAGGCGGATTTCGACGCGGCGATGACGAAGGAGAAGCTGGCGGAGGTTCTGGCGCGGATCGAGCCTTACAACGCGGTGGCATGAACCTGTCCGGGGTCGGATCCCTTTCCATCAGGAAAGGGCTCTGCCCCCTGCAGGTCGAGCAAGCTCGACCACTACCAAAACCGTGGCCGCTTACAGCTTCATGTTCAGGCCGACGAACACGCTGCGGCCCGGGGCCGGCGAGAACATCGGGCGGGCGCTGTCCCAGAAGAAGCTGTCGTACCAGGCGTAGGCGTACTCGCGGCCGGTGACGTTCTTCAGCTGCAGGTCCACGCTCCAGCGCGGGTTTATCTGGTACGCGGCGCTGAGGTCGAGCACGGCGAAGCCGCCGAACTTGCCGGCCACGTTGCGCTCTTCCAGGTAGTAGTCGCCCTGCGCGCGGGCCTGCAGGCCCAGGCGCAACGCGTCGCTGGCGCGGTAATCCACGCCCAGGTTGCTGATGCGGCGCGGGGTCGCCGCCACTTCCCTGCCCTGCAGCGAAATGCTGGCATCGCGGTCGTCGCGGGTGATCTTCGCTTCCTGGTAGGCGTGCGAGGCCCACAGCGTCCAGTCATCGCCCAGCTGCAGGCTCAGCTGCGCATCCACGCCGCGGCGGCGGGTCTTGCCCAGAGTGACCGTAGTACCGGTGGCCGGCATGTTGGACACCTCGTTTTCCGCGTCCTGCTGCCACACCGCCAGGCGCGCCTGGCTGCCGGCGAACGGCTCGAACTTCAGGCCCAGCTCCATGCCGGTGTTGGTGGACGGCTGCATCGGCGCCTGCCCCGGGGTGAGGTAGGCCGGTGCGGTGGAGCCGGTGAGCACCTGGAAGGTGCGGCCCCAGTTGGCGTAGACGTGAGTGGTTTCGCCCAGGCTGTGGATGACGCTCAGCTTCGGCTGGCCGATGGTGCCGTAGTCCTGCAGGCGGCCGCTGACGCCGTTCATCAGATGCGTGCGTCCACTGAAGCGGTCCACGCGGTAGGCCGGCACGATCTTCCACGCCTCGGCAGGCTGGTAGATGGCCTGCACGTAGGCACCCCAGTTGTCGAAGCTGTGGCGGTCATCGTTCTGCACGCGCGCCGGTGCCTGGCTGAAATCGGTGGGTTCGGCGTAGGCGTAGCGCTCGCGGATGTAGCCGTTGTCCTGCTGCTCGTAGTTAAGGCCACCCTCCACGGTGAGCGCGGGGCTGGCCTGCCAAGTGAGCGTGCTGAGCAGGCCGGTCTGGCGTTCATCCCAGACGCGGCGCTGGCGCGGCAGGTTGCCGGTGGGCAGGTCGCTGAAGGTCACGCGGCGGTCGTCTTCGTAGCGGTTGTAGTACAGCCGCGTGCCGAAGGTGAGCGCGTCGGACAGCTTCAGGTCCACGTGCGCGGCGATCTGACGCATGTCGCGGTCATCGCCATCGTTGCCGTTGCGCAGATCGCTGCCACGGCGATGCGCGTGCAGTTCGTCAGCGGTCATGAAACCGGGTTCGTCGGCTTCGTGGTGGTACGCTCGCGCGGTCAGGCCCACGCGCAGGCCGTCGTCAAGCGAGCCGTAGAACCATTTGCCGCCCAGCGAGTACTTCTTCGAGGTGTCGTGGTCGCGGTAGCCATCGCTGGCCTGGGTGCCGACGAAGTAGTTCTGCGCAAAGCCATCCGCTTCGCGGCCCACCGCCAGCTGCGCGTCGCGGGTGTTGTAGCTGCCGTAGGCCAGCCGCGCATCGGTGTAGTTGCCGCCTTGGCGCGTGCCGAAGTTCACGTTGCCGCCGATGTTGTGCAGGCCGTAGCGCGGGTCGTTGGTCCCGCGCACCACTTCGATGTAGCTGATTTCCAGCGGGAACAGCATGTCGATGAAGCGCTGGTTGCCGCTGTTGACGTTGCTGGGGATGCCGTCGATGAGGGTCTTGATGGCGTTGAGGTAGCCCTCGCCGTTGAAGGCGCGGAAGCTGACCTTGCCCGATTCGGCACCCTGCCGCGTTTCGGTGAGCTGGATGCCGGGCATCTGCCCCAGCAGCTCCCAGCTGTGCGAGACGTTGCGGTCTTCGATCTGGTCCGCGCCCAGCACGTCCACCGAGGTCAGGACCTGGTGTGCGCTCAACTGGCCTTCGCCATGCTGGTGCACCTGCACCTTGCCGAGGGTGAGCGCGGCATCGGCCGACTGTGCGAAAGCTTCAGGGGCGAACGGGGCGGCCGCGAGGGCAGCCACCAGCGTGGAGGTCTTCATGGGGGTAGAAGGGGGTAGATGAAATGTAATTATATAACATTTCACGCGTGGAGCCCGTAGAGTCGAGCTTGCTCGACTGCTTCTGGCAAACAGCAGTCGAGCATGGCTCGACTCTACAAAGGCGGTGAAGCAGTCGAGCAAGCTCGACTCTACGAAGCGGGGTGGAGCAGTCGAGCAAGCTCGACTCTACGAAGCGGGGTGGAGCGGTGCTTACACCGGGTAGCCGGTGGCTTCCCTGGCCTTCTTCCAGGCGCCTTCAAATTCGCGCGCGGAGATTTCGTCGTCCTCGTCGAAATCGAGGAACGACACCGGCTGGTCGGCCAGCAGGAAACGGTCGTCGCTCTGGCCGTGCTCGTCGGACCAGACCAGCTTGGTGCCGTAGATTTCCACCTGGCGCACGATCTTCTCGCCGCGGGCTTCCATCAGCACGTTGCCCTTGCCTAGGCCCGATTCGGCCCAGTGCTTGTAGTACTTCCTGGCGGTGTTGTTCTTGATGTTCTTCATTGCAGGGGTCCTGGCCGAAGCGGCGGCCGGAGAGTTCGGAATGGGCCCATTATCAGGCATACGGGGTCAGAGCCCTTTCCTCTGGAAAGGGATCCGACCCCTTGCCGGTTCAGTTCGGCAGGGGCGCGCCCTTCGGCCACAGCATCCAGAGGTTGCCCTTCTGCTTCATGTCACCGGCCAGCTTGCCGGCGGCATCGCCACTGCCCCAGTACAGGTCGGCGCGCACTTCGCCGGCGATGGCACCGCCAGTGTCCTGCGCGGCCACCGGACGCACCACCGGGCTGCCATCCGGACGGGTCGTGGATAGCCACAGCAGGCTGCCCAGCGGCACCACGCTGCGGTCGACCGCCACGCTGTAGCCGGCGGTCAGCGGCACGTTCAGCGACCCGCGCGGGCCTTCCGGACTGTCGGCGCTGCGCACGAAGAACACGTAGCTGGGGTTGCTGCGCAGCAGCTCCGGCACGCGCGCCGGGTGCGCTTTCGCCCACGCGCGGATCGCGTCCATGGTGACGTCTTCCTTCTTCAGCTCGCCCTGGTCCACCAGCCAGCGGCCGATGGCGCGGTAGGGGTGGCCGTTCTGCTCGGCATAGGCCAGCCGCACCTGGGTGCCATCGGCCAGGCGCACGCGGCCCGAGCCCTGGATCTGCAGCAGCTGCAGGTCCATCGGATCGGTCAGCCAGGCCAGCACGGGCGCCTTGGAGCCCTTGCTGGCAATGGTGCCGGCGTCGTCATAGGGCTTGAGCACCTTGCCGTCGAGGCGGCCACGCAGGCGCTTGCCCTTCAGTTCGGGGTAGAGGCTGTCCAGCTGCACCACGATCAGATCGTCGGGCGTGCCGTACACGGGCACCGTGGCGGTGGCTGTGCGGGTCAGGCTGCCGGGGTAGATGGGTTCGTAGTAGCCGGTGATCAGGCCATCGGCCTGGTGGCCCCCGGCGCGCAGCGCGTACACGTCGAGATCGCGCTGCAGGAACTGGCGGATCGCCGCCGGGTCCTTGTCGGACACCGTGGCTGCGGTCGCGCAGGGCTGGGCCCAGACCGCGTCGTTCTTCAGGCGGGTGCAGCTGCTGCGCCAGGCGGCGAAGCCGGCCTGCAGGTCGGCATCGGAGACCGCCGGCAGTACCTTCCAGTCGACCTTGGCGTAGGTGGCGGCAGGCTTGCTCGCTGCTGCCGGAGCGTCAGGGCGCGTGCCCGGGGTGGAGCAGCCAGCAAGCACGGCCAGCGCAAGAACGCTCAAGCTCGCGCGACTCAGGGGGACGATGATGTCTTTCATGGCCCCAATGTAGAGGAAATGGCGCAGCGCCGGACCCCTCGGGTGCCTGGCACCACGCGCTTCCTTCAGCGTCCTCCGCTGCCCAGCAGGTCACTGTTGCCGGTGGCGAACACCGGCGGCGGCACGTCCAGCACGGCGTCGTTCACGGTGCGACCGGCGAGGAAATCGACGATGTTGCGCGCAATGGCAGGATTGCCCGTCCACAGCTCGTGGTGATGGCTGGCATTGCGTACCAGCAGCGAACGGCCGTTGCTGAAACCTGGGCGCAGCGCGTCGGCATTGGCAGGCGGCGTGCGCCCATCCAGTGAGCCACTGATGAACAACACCGGCACGTCGCTGCGCAGCGGACCGCGGAAGGCGTCGCCCAGATCGGCCAGGCCCAGGCCGTTGCCAATGGCGGGGAACGGGAAGTTCAGGGCATCACCGAACAGGCTTTCACGTGATTGCGCCGCTACCCGGGCCAAGCGCTGCGGGCTCTGCCCGGAGGCCACATCCATCGCCAGCCCCATGGCCGGGAACTGCGCGAACTGTGCGCGCACGATCAGCACCAAGTCGGCCAGCGGGTCATAGTTGCCGCGCTCGGCCTCGCGCAGGACCAGCGGCAGCCATTGCTGGGTATGTCGCTGGCCAAGCACATTGGCAATCAGGATCTGCGCATCGAATTCACCGATGGTCACCTGGCGACCGTCATGCATGCGGCTGCGACCCTGTCGTGGCTGCTCACGCAATGCCTGCAGCACACGCTTGGCCGATCCGGCCAGATCGTCGAAGCCATCCTTGCGTGCCAGCGGCGCCAGTTCCTGCAGCAGAGCATCGCTGCTGAGCGGCAGCTTCAGGGTGTCATCGGGGCCTTCGGTGCCCATCAGCACCACGCGCTGCAGGCCTTCGCCGTGCAGGCGCAGCGTGGCCAGGGCCAGATGGGTGCCGTAGCTCATGCCCCACAGGCTGATCTTCGGCACATTCAACGCGCGCCGCAGGTCGTCCAGGTCGCCAGCGCTCTCGGCCGTGGTGTAAGCGCCCAGATCGACACCGGCCTGACGCCAGAACGCCACGCACTTGCCAGCCGTTGCCTGCACTGCGGCCAGGGCCGTATCGCGCTGTAGAGGCTGAGCGTCGTCGAAACGTGTTTCATGCGGGCATTCCGGTGGGGGCTCGGACAGGCCGGCACCGCGCTGGTCGAGCAGCAGCACGTCGGCCTCGCGGCGGACCTGGTCGAACACCGGCCAGCGCGGGCCGCGTGCGGTGTCGATGCCCGAGCCGCCCGGGCCGCCCGCCAGGTACACCACGGGTGCAGCACGGCCATCGCCGGCGGTTGCACGCAGGCGCACCACCTTGAGGTGCAGGCGCGGTCCCTCCGGCTCGCTATGCCGGCGCGGCACGTCCAGCACCGCGATCTCGGCCGGGATGGCGCCATGCGCTTTGGTCTGCAGCGTGTAGGGTTCGAAGGCGAGTGCCGCCGGGCGAGCCTGTGCGGGAATGGCCGTAGTGACTGCCAGGCAGAGCGCGGCCAGCATGGCGGCCACGGCAGAGCGACGAGACAGAACACGGTGGGAAAGCATGCGGGCGCTGCGGGTCATGATCGGCTCCAGGGAAAGGTCGTACGTGGCCAGCATCTGCTGCATCGCGGGGTGGTAGAGGCGCCCGCCTGCTGAACGTCTCCGGCGGGCGGTCCAATGGCTCCACGCAACCGATAGGATGGCCACCATGCAGATCACACGAACCCTGGCTGTCCTTACTGTCCTGCTTGCAGCCGTGGCGGCGTGGCTGATCGTCTCGACGCCGCCCCCCGGAATGGTGGTTGTGCGGGACGCGCAGATGGCCGTTGCGCGAGTAGACGCATCCGACGCTCTGCCGACGCACCCACCGGCGAACCTCGGCTGGCAGCCGCTGGACCAGCAGCAACTGTCGAAGTGGCGAGGCCCCTATTGGCTGCGCTGGCAGGTGCCAGCAGCAACCGGCCCCGACAGTGGTGGACGCACACTGCGGCTTTCACTGCGCGCGGCCAGTCAGCTGTACTGGAATGGCACGCCCTGGATCAGCAATGGCGTCGTGGGTCGCACCGCTGAAGAGGAGCAACCGGGACGCGTCGACCTCGTCCATGTGCTCCCTCCCGCTTCAGGCAATGCCAACGATGAGCTGGTCGTGCTTGCATCAAGCCAGCGACAGCATTTCACCCTGCATGGTGCCGATGCGATGGTGCTGATCGCTCCTGCCGCGGTGATGTATGGCCAGATCATCCTGCCATGGCTGATCGCTGCCTTCGCCACAGGAGCATTGGCGGCGGCGTGCCTGTATTTCCTGTCGGTGCTGCGCGGCCAGACACGCACGCCCGGTGCGCGCCTGCTGCTGGCACTGGGCGTGGTGGGGCTGGCGTTGCCGGCGGTGGAAGCGTGGCGCTCCCTGTTGGGGTATGACTACCCGTGGCACGGTCCGCGCCTGGTCGCATTGCTGGTGCTGCACGTGGCAGCGGCCGCGCTGCTGCCGGCCTATCTGGCGCGGCGCTTCGGCGTGGCGGTGCCGCGCGCCGGTGGCCTGCTCTATCTGGCGATGATCGCGGCGCTGGCCATCAGCCTGCCCGGCTTTGACACGCGCTCGGCAGCGGTGCTGTTGTTGAGCCTGCTGGCCTCGGCATGGCTGCTGCTGCGCGCGCGTGGCGAAGCGGAAGATCGATGGCCAATCCTCGCGTTGCTGCTGGCCGGCCTGCTGGCGTTGCTGGTCGCGCGTAGCGCGTTCCTTGATGGGCCCTACTTCCTGCTGCTGGCGGTGTTGATGGTGTTCCTGCTGCTGCGTCACGCGGCGCAGCTGCAAGCGCTGGACCGGCACAACGCGTTGCTGCGCGAAGAACGCGCACGCCTGTCATTGCAGTTGTTGCAACGGGGCATCCAACCGCACTGGCTGATGAACACGCTGACCTGCCTGCAGGAACTGATCGAGCAGGCACCGCAGCGCGCGAGCCGCCTGGTGGAGTCGCTGGCCGACCAGTTCGATCGCCTGCGCGACAGCAGCAGCCGCCAGAGTGTTCCGTTGCAGGAGGAGCTGGCCTTGTGCCGCAGCCATCTGGACATCGTGGGGTTGGCACTGGGCCAGCGCATGGTGCTCGAGGTGGAGGGTGAGGATACGGTGCTGTCGCTGCCGCCGGGCATCCTGCATGCACAAGTGGAGAACGCATTGACCCATGCCGGCGCGATGGCCTGCGCATTGCACCCGTTCCATCTGCGCGTGCGGCGCGACGATGTCCGATGGGTGCTGGAGCTGCACAGTGCGCGTGGTACGGCCGCGCGTCGTGGCCGTGGCACCGGTACGCGCTATATCGAGGCCAGCCTGGCCGCCGCCTTTCCTGACGGCTGGGCCTTCGCGCAGGTCGCCGAAGGCGACCGCTGGTGCGGCCGGATCGAGCTGACATGCGCATCCTGATCGTTGAGGACGAACCGCTGGTGCGCCAGCGCCTGCTGCGCCTGTGCAGCGAACTGACCGGAACGCGTGCTCGCTTCGATGCCGTGGCCGACCTCGAGTCAGCCGGAGATCGTCTGCAACGCAGCGTGTACGACGGGCTGCTGCTGGACCTCAACCTGGGCGGTGACGATGGTTTCGAGCTGTTGCGGCGTGCAGTGGCCGGGCGTTACCAGTGCGTGGTAGTGTCGGCCCACCGTGATCGTGCGCTGCAGGCCTTCGAACACGGTGTGCTCGACTTCGTTCCCAAACCGTTCTCGCGCGAACGTCTTGGCCAGGCATTGGAACGCTTGCTCGATAGCGGTGGCGTGCGTTCGGGGCGCGCGCGCTATCTGGGTATCTGGCGTGCGCAGGGTACCGCAACCGTTGAGTTGGCCGATGTGATGTGGATCGGGGCCGACGGTGACTACAGCCAGGTGCGCATGCGCGATGGCCGCAGTGAACTGCATGACAAATCGCTGGCCGCGCTGGCCAACGTGCTGCCTGCGGATTTCGTCCGCTGCCACCGATCGCATCTGGTCAATCTGCAGCACGTGCGTACGCTGCATGCCGCCTCCGGCAGCCGCTACTGGCTGGTGTTGAGCGATGGCAGCGTACTGCCTGTTGGCCGAGCGCATGTGGCCGCGCTGCGCGCTGCGTTGGGGATGCAATGAGGTCACGCCGGGCCATTCCCGGTGCAAAGCAGAGGCCGCGCTGCGCGCTCGCCGGGCATGGCCCGGCGCTACCGTCAGTTGGCTACGGCGTCTGCAGCAGCGTTCATCTCCAACGCATGCGGCCCAGCACCGGGTTGCCGGCCAGATGGTGCTTGATCACCGCCGCCACGTGCAGCACGACCAGGCCGGCCAGCACCATGCAGGCGTACTTGTGGGCACGGTTGAAGTCCGCCGTGATCGCTGCGTCGGACAGCGGCGCGGGGATCACCAGCAGATGGAACACGTCGATATCCCGCTCCATCATCAGTACGCCGGTGGCAAGCACCACGGTCGTGGCGGCATAGATGGCCCAGTGCGCGATCCGTGCCATCGGCTCACCGGCGGCATGGCGGCCGCGGCCGATGATCGCCAACCCCAGGCGCAGCGCGAAGAACGGAACCAACACGGTGGTGAGCGATACGTTGATGGAGCCGATGGTGTGCTTCACGCTGGCCGAGACATCGGCGAACGCCACGTAGAAGCCGGTGAACGTGGCCCACAGGATGATGACGGCGGAGAACCAGTGCAGCAGCACCTGTGTTCTGGAGTAAGGCATGGCATGTCGCTCCGGCAATAAAGCGGAGCGACGTTAAAGGTTCTGTGCCACGTACTGAATCGGACTCATTGCAAATGCGGCCGACGCCGGCGTGTTTTCCAACGCGGATCACATCACAGCAGGGTCAGGGCGTCTGCAGCAGCAGCGAATGCAGGATGCGCGCGTCTTCGGCGTCCAGCGTCTTCGGCAGGTCGTCGCTGCCGCGGAAGCGGCGATGGAAGGCGGCGACGGCCGCTTCGCGATCCTCCAGCGGGTAACCGAAACGCGCCATCGCATTCCACGCATCGAAACCGTCCGGTGCGACGCCATCGCTGGCACGCGGCCACACGCCGAAGCCGGCCTCGGCCAGCTGCTGCCACGGGAAGAAGCGGCTGGGGTCGGCCTTGCGCGTCGGCGCGAGATCGGCGTGGCCGATCACCTGCCGCGGCGGGATGTTGAGGCGCTCGGTAAGGTCGCGCAGCAACAGGATCAACGATGCGATCTGCGCGGGCGTGAATGGTGTGCTGCCGTTGTTGTCCAGCTCGATGCCGATGGAGGCCGAGTTGAGATCGGTGATGGTGCCCCAGCGGCCGGAACCCGCATGCCAGGCGCGGCGTTCATCGCTGACCAGCTGGTAGCGGTGGCCATCGGCACCGATGAGGTAGTGCGCGCTGACCCGGCCGCCGCTGTTGGCGGTGCGCAGCGTGTGCAGGCTCTGCTGCACCGAATCCTGTTCGGTGTGGTGGATGACGATGACGACCGGATCGCGCGCGTTCTGGTTTGGCGATGGCACCCAGGTGGCCAGCGGATTGCGGCTTTCCTGCGGCGCGGAAGCACAGGCGGCCAGCAGCAGGCAGGCCGAGAGCATCAGAGGGGTGCGGATCGGGTGCATGCGTTCGATTGTGGGCGATCACGCGCGACGATGCATGCCGTGGTACCGACCAACGGTCGGTACCCACCAGAACAGAGGCCCGAGGGGAGTGCCGACCAACGATCGGCACCCACCAGAGCAGAAGGCTGCCCGCCGTTACCTCAGGCCTCGTAGGCCGATTCGCCGTGCGAGGTGACATCCAGGCCGGTACGTTCGGCCTCCTCGGTCACGCGCAGGCCAACCACCACCTTCACCAGCAGCAGGATGGCCGCGGTGACCACCGCCGACCAGACCACGGTGAGGCCGACGCTGACCACCTGCACCCACACCTGGTGGCCGATATCCAGATCGGCCTTGGTGCCGCCCAGCGACTGCGCGCTGAACACACCGGTGAGGATGGCTCCGACGATGCCGCCGACGCCGTGCACACCGAACACGTCGGCAGTGTCGTCCACCTTCAGCAGGCGCTTCAGGCCGGTGACGCCCCACACGCAGACCACGCCGGCGACCAGGCCGATGACGATGGCGCCCAGCGGGCCCACGGTTCCGCAGGCCGGAGTGATGCCGACCAGGCCGGCCACCGCACCCGACGCTGCGCCCAGTGCCGACGGCTTGCCCTTGGTGATCGCTTCGGTGAGTGTCCAGCCCAGCACCGCCGCCGCAGTGGCCAGCACGGTGTTGAGGAAGGCCAGCGAAGCGACGGTGTCGGCGGCAGCGGCCGAGCCGGCGTTGAAGCCGAACCAGCCCACCCACAGCAGCATCGCGCCGATGTAGGTGAACGGCACGTTGTGCGGCTTCAGCGCGGTCTGGCCATAGCCCAGGCGCTTGCCGAGGAACCAGGCGCCGACCAGGCCGGCCACGCCCGCGTTGATGTGCACCACGGTGCCACCGGCGAAATCGATCGCGCCCATTTCACCGAGGTAACCACCACCCCAGACGATGTGTGCCATCGGAATGTAGCTGAGGGTGAACCACAGCGCCGAGAACAGCAGCACCGCGCGGAACTTGATGCGTTCGGCGAAGGCGCCGACGATCAGTGCGGTGGTGATGCCGGCGAAGGTCGACTGGAAGGCGACGAACAGATAATCCGGCAGGCCCTTGATGGGCGTGTTGCCGACCGAATCAGGAGTGAAGCCCTTCAGGAAGGCGAACTCGGTGAATGAACCGAAGAACGGATTGCCGGCGCTGAACACCGCGCTGTAGCCGTAGGACACCCACAGCAGCAGCACCAGCGAGAACACCACCAGGATCTGGCTGAGCACCGACAGCACGTTCTTCGAACGCACCAGACCGCCGTAGAACAGGGCCAGGCCGGGCACCACCATCAGCAGCACCAGCAGGGTGGAGGTGAGCATCCAGGCCACGTCCCCATGGTCGAAGGCGGGGGCGGCGGCTTCAGCGGCGGCGGGCGCGGCGGCAACCGGAGCCTGCAGCGGCTCGACCGCGACGGTTTCGCTGGGCAGCGGTGAAACCTCGGCCTGGGCGTGGGCAGTGCCCGGCCACGCACCGGCGGCGAGCGCGCTGAGCAGCATCAACAGGCACACGAGATGGAACCGGGCTTGCCACCCGGTGAGAAGGCGCATCTTCATTGGGGGAGTCTCCGGAAGGGGTTACAGCGCGTCGGCACCGATTTCGCCGGTGCGGATGCGGATGACCTGCTCGACGGCAGTGACGAAGATCTTGCCGTCGCCGATCTTGCCGGTGCCTGCGGACGATTGGATCGCTTCGATCACCGCGTCGGCACGCTCGTCGGTCACCACGGTTTCGATCTTGATCTTGGGCAGGAAATCGACGACGTACTCGGCACCGCGATACAGCTCGGTGTGGCCCTTCTGGCGACCGAAACCTTTCACTTCGGTCACGGTGATGCCCGACACGCCAGCGTCGGAGAGGGCCTCGCGGACCTCGTCGAGCTTGAACGGCCGGATGATGGCGGAGATCAGTTTCATGCGCATGTCCCGATGGTGGATGGGGCCACCGCGCCAGCGCGCGATGGCATCAGGCAACCACGGGCCATCGTGATGATGGCCGTGGCTGTTGCACCGGACACGTAATGGGCCGGGACGGCCGTGCCTCTCTGCTTGCACGACCGACGCGGGAGGGAGGGCGGCCCATGTCGCGTATCCGGTCTCTCTCTTGCCCCTGGTTCAGCGGGCCAATGGCCCGCGTTTCCAATGCAGCGGACCAACGGTCCGCTCTACCACGACGGGCCTGCGCCCGCCATGCGGCTCCCCAGCCGCAAAGAACGGAGGTGATGGCGGCGGATGGGAGGGGTACCCACCGCCATCACCGCCCGGTCAGCTGGCGTAGTACAGCTGGTATTCCAGCGGGTGGGTCGCCGCGCGGAACTTGGTCACTTCCTGCATCTTCAGCGCGATGTAGCCGTCGATGAAGTCATCGCTCATCACGCCGCCGGCCTTGAGGAACTCGCGGTCCTTGTCCAGCGCTTCCAGGGCCTGGTCCAGCGAGGAGCAGACCTGCGGGATCAGCTTCTCTTCTTCCGGCGGCAGGTCGTACAGATCCTTGTCGCTCGGTGCGCCCGGGTCGATCTGGTTCTTGATGCCGTCCAGGCCGGCCATCATCAGCGCGGTGAAGGTCAGGTAGCCCGACTGGATCGGATCGGGGAAGCGCATTTCGATGCGGCGTGCCTTCGGGTTGGACACCCACGGAATGCGGCACGAGGCCGAACGGTTGCGGGCCGAGTAGGCCAGCATCACCGGGGCTTCGAAGCCCGGCACCAGGCGCTTGTAGCTGTTGGTGCCCGAGTTGGCGAAGGCGTTGATGGCCTTGGCGTGCTTGAAGATGCCGCCGATGTACCACAGCGCCAGCTGGCTCAGGCCGCCGTAGCCGTCACCGGAGAACAGGTTGGTGCCGCCCTTGGACAGCGACTGGTGCACGTGCATGCCGCTGCCGTTGTCGCCGACGATCGGCTTGGGCATGAAGGTGACGGTCTTGCCGTTGCGGTGCGCCACGTTCTTGATGACGTACTTCATGCGCAGCAGTTCGTCGGCCTTCTGCACCAGGGTGCTGAACTTGGTGCCGATCTCGCACTGGCCGGCGGTGGCCACTTCGTGGTGCTGCACTTCCACTTCGATGCCGACCTGTTCCAGCGTCTTGCACATTTCAGCGCGCAGGTCGTGCAGGGTGTCGGTCGGCGGAACGGGGAAGTAACCCCCCTTCACGCCCGGACGGTAGCCGCTGTTGGCGCCGTCGTACTTGGCGCCGCTGTTCCAGGCGGCTTCTTCCGAATCGACCTTGAAGAAGGTGTTGCCCATTTCATTGGCGAAACGGACCGAATCGAAGATGAAGAATTCCGGCTCCGGGCCGAAGAACGCGGTTTCGGCGATGCCGGAGGACTTCAGGTAGGCCTCGGCGCGCTTGGCGATGCCGCGCGGGCAGCGGCCGTACGGCTGCATGGTGGCCGGGTCGAGGATGTCGCAGCTGATGACGATGGTCGGATCGGCGTAGAAGGGATCGACATAGGCGCTGGCCGGGTCCGGCAGCAGGACCATGTCCGATTCGTTGATGCCCTTCCAGCCGGCGATGGAGCTGCCGTCGAACATCTTGCCTTCTTCAAACAGCGACGGTTCGATGATGCTGACCGGGAAGGTGACGTGCTGCTCGACGCCACGCATATCCACGAAACGCAGATCGACGAACTCGATCTGGTTGTCCTTGATCAGCTTCTCAACGTTTTCCACGGACATCGGTACGACCTCGGATGGGGATGAATGCCTGATGAGGTACAGCAATGACCGTGCCAACTTTTATGTGCATGCAAGTCGTTGATTTCAAAAGCAGCGCCCTGGCGCGGTGCACGGCGGTGCGCACCAAAGGGGTGCATGGACACCCCGCCGCACCCGATTGGTGCGGCAGGGATCGTCTATCCTCTCGACCTTCTTCTTCTGCTTCCCACGCCTACGTCCTCCATGTCCGATCTGCTCTCCGCCCTGTTGCTGGGCATCCTTGAAGGCCTCACCGAATTCCTGCCGATCTCCAGCACCGGCCACCTGCTGATTGCCCAGCACTGGCTGGGCGCGCGTTCGGACTTCTTCAACATCATCATCCAGGCCGGCGCGATCCTGGCTGTGCTGCTGGTGTTCCGCCAGCGCCTGCTGCAGCTGGCCACCGGCTTCGGCCAGCGCGATAACCGCGAGTATGTGTTCAAGCTGGGCGCTGCCTTCCTGGTAACCGCCGTGGTCGGCCTGGTGGTGCGCAAGGCCGGCTGGTCGCTGCCGGAAACCGTGGGCCCCGTGGCCTGGGCGCTGATCATCGGCGGCGTCTGGATGCTGCTGGTGGAGGCCTATACCGCACGACTGCCCGATCGTGACCAGGTGACCTGGACGGTGGCCATCGGCGTGGGCCTGGCGCAGGTGGTGGCCGGCGTGTTCCCCGGCACCTCGCGTTCGGCCTCGGCGATTTTCCTGGCCATGCTGTTGGGCCTGAGCCGCCGCGCGGCCGCCGCCGAGTTCGTGTTCCTGCTGGGCATTCCCACCATGTTCGCCGCCAGCGCCTACACCTTCCTGGAACTGGCCAAGCAAGGAAACCTGGCCAGCGAGAACTGGAGCGACGTCGGCGTGGCCTTCGTTGCCGCCGCCATCACCGGCTTCGTCGTAGTGAAGTGGCTGATGGGCTACATCAAGTCGCACACGTTCACCGCGTTTGCCGTCTACCGCATCGCCCTCGGCGCTGCATTGCTGCTATGGCTGCCTGCCGGCAGCTGAACAACGCCAGGACGGGGCGACCCCATTCCCGGTCCGGACCCGTTTTTCCAGGTTCTTCAAGGAGACTCACCACCATGAACCGCATGCTCACCCTGCTCCTCCCGCTGGCCCTGCTGGCCGCCTGCAGCCAGACCCCGGCCCCCGCCGGCCCCGGCGGCGACGACGTGGCCCCGGCCGCGACCAAGGCGGCGGACCAGCAGACGCTGGCGCACCTAAATGCGCAGCGCCTGCAGAGCCAGCACTGGTTGCTGAAGCAGGCCACCGCGGCCGACGGCACGCGCATCGATGCGCTGTTCGCCCGCGATGACAAGCCGGTCACCCTGGACTTCGCCGATGGCCGCCTGTCGGTGAGCAACACCTGCAACCGCCTCGGCGGGGGTTACACACTCGATAACGGCACGTTGAAGGTGGGCGCGATGGCGTCGACGATGATGGCCTGCACCGACAAGGCGCTGATGGCGCTGGACGAAGCGGTGTCCAGCCGCCTGCAGGGCGAGCTGAAGGCCGCGCAGGATGCCGACGGCACGCTGACCCTGACCACCGGCAAGGGCGAGGTGCTGGTGTTCGCACCGGAACCGACCGCCGAAACCCGCTTCGGCGGCCCGGGCGAAACCATGTTCCTGGAAGTGGCCGCGAAGACCCAGAAGTGCTCGCACCCGCTGATTCCCGACTACCAGTGCCTGCAGGTGCGTGAGGTGAAGTTCGACGACAAGGGCCTGAAGCAGGGCGAGCCCGGCAAGTTCGAGAACTTCTACGGCAGCATCGAGGGCTACACCCACGAAGACGGCGTGCGCAACGTGGTGCGCGTGAAGCGCTTCGCGGTGAAGAACCCGCCGGCCGATGCGCCGTCGCAGGCGTACGTGCTGGACATGGTGGTCGAGTCGGCGACCGAGCGGTAAGGCCGACGGCAGAGCCGATGGTTGGTCGCTGGCTAATGGTAGAGCCGACTGTTAGTCGGCTGGCTGATGTAGAGCCGACTGTTAGTCGGCTGGCTGATGGTAGAGCCGACTGTTAGTCGGCTGGCTCTTGAAGTACGGAAAGCAGCCGAGCATGGCTCGGCTCTACAAATGGCGCAGTCGAGCAAGCTCGACTCTACAAATAGCAAAGAGCAACGCCGGCCAGCGGCCGGCGTTGCCGGGTTGCCGTTACAGCGCGGGGTTCAGCGTGTAGGTGCCGTGCAGCGTGGCTTCGGCCAGCACGTGGCCGTGCATGGCGCGGTAGGCATCGGCGGCGGTGAAGCGCTGCGGCAGGTCCAGCGTCGCCACGTCCAGCGCGAACACGCGGAAGAAGTAGCGGTGCACGCGCTCGTCGTTGAACGGCGGGTACGGGCCGTCGTAGCCGAGGTAATCACCGGCCATGTCCGGGTTGCCGGCAAACCAGCCGGTGAAGTCGTTCACGCCCTGGCGGCTGCCCGCCGGGCCGGCCGGTGCTGGCTTGCCCTTGGCAACGAAACCATCGCTGCAGCTGCCGGCGGCGATCTCATGCACCGACGCCGGAATGTCGGCCATCACCCAGTGCACGAAATCGCAACGCGGCTGGTCGCGCGGCACGGTCATGTCGCTACGGCCGACCGTGTCGGGCACGGTCGGCACGTCCGGATCCACGCACACCAGCAGGAACGCGCGGGTGCCATCGGGCACGCCGCTCCACGCCAGGTGCGGGTTGCGGTTCGCGGCGAAACCCGTGGCATCACCGGCCGCGAATTCGCGGTCGATCGGGGCGCCGGCGGTGATGCTGTTGCTGCTCAGCTGCATGGGGGGCTCCTTACGCTTCGGGATAGCCCAGTCGCACCGCGACCGGGGTCAACAGATCGAACGCTGCACTCATCACATCGGTGTAGCGGCGCCAGTGGCCGGCCGGGAAGCGCGGCGGGCCGATGCGCTCGGCCGGCGGGATCGAGGTGTTGAACAGCTCCTGCAGCATGCCGGCAACCACGCGCGGGTCATCTCCCACGTCGTCCATGCGCATCAGCATGTGCGGGTACAGGTCCTGCTCGTGCAGCGTCGCCACCTGGGCCATCGAACGCGCCAGCCACTCGGCCACCTCGGCCACATTGTTGACGGCGAACGGTGCCGGTGCGCCGTAGGCGATCCAGTCCAGCAGCATGTCGCGCGGATCGCGCAGCACCACCAGCAGGCGGCCCTGCGGCAGGTGCGGGCGCAGCGACCACAGCAGGGCGTTGTCCCACCACAGCAGCCAGTCGATGACGGTGTCGTTCTGCACGCCGCGCTTGCGCAGCGTGTCACGCCAGCCGCTCACCAGGCCTTCCGGGCTGAGGTCACCGGAAGCGAGCTTCTGCAGGGTGAAGTAGTTCTGGAACGCGTCATCCGGCGGGGTCGGCGCGAAACGGTCGCTGCGCATCACCGGGCTCGCCCCGGCGAAGGTGACCGCCACGCGTTCAACGCCCGAACCCGGCGCGCCCCACAGGAAGATCGGTGCGGAGGCTGCGCTCTCAGCATCGACCTCCCCCAGATCGGGCCAGCTCGGCGGTGCCTTGGCCTGCGGCGGCAGCGGCAGGCGCTCGGCGTTCTGCTCGGCATGCAGCTCCAGCCAGGTGCGCAGCGCTTCGCGCGGCTGGCCGGCCTGGTCCTGCACCTCGCCCAGCCAGGTGCGCAGCTCGCGGCGACGGGACTCGGGCACCGCGTCGACCAGACCCTGCACATGGGCAACGGCGGCAGCCGGGTCACGCGCCAGCAGCGCGCCGACCAGGCGGGTCTCGCCACTGATGCGGCCCGGTTCCAGCGCGACGATGCGGGCCGCCAAGGCTTCCACGGCGTCGGCTTCGCCGGCCGCTTCATGCAGGCGCAGGCGGGCTTCCAGGGCCGGGACGAAGTTGGGCATGGCCTCGATCCAGCGCTCAGCCACGGCAATCGCGCCCGGGCTGCCAAAGCCTTCCGGCGCCAGGCGTGCCAGCCACAGGTGCGGCAGCTGCGGATGCTCGGCCAGCACCTCGTCCAGGTCGGCGCGGGCTTCTTCCTCGCGGCCCAGGCGCTGCCAGCAGGCCAGCAGCAGCTCGACCACGCGGCGGTCGCCCGGGTTGGCCTTCAGCATCGGCCTCAGCTGCTCCAGCGCCTGCATCGGCTGGTCGGCCTGCAGGGCGATTTCGGCACCGAGGCGCTGCAGCGCCGGCGTATCCAGGCCCGGCACCTGCAGCGCCTGCTGCAGCTGCTGGTGGGCGGCCTCGACGTTGCCCTGGCGCAGCGCAAGCTGCACCACCAGGCCGTGCAGGCTGGTCATCTTCGGGTTGATGTCGAGCACGCGGCGGAAGGCCTGCTCGGCAAAGGCCAGCATGTCCTTGGCCTGGTAGGCCGACCCCAGGGCGTACAGCACGCGCGGGTCGTTGGGCATCTGCCGGGCGGCGTCGGACAGCAGCTGCAGCGCGCGGTCGGCGTCATCGCGGTACAGGGCCACCATGCCCTGCAGCGCCAGCACTTCCGGATGCTCCGGCTGCAGCTTGGCGGCCAGCGTGGCCTGGCGTGCGGCGGTGTCGATGTCGTTGCGGCCAATCGCCAGATGGGCCTGCATCAGGTACGCCTCGAAGGCGTTGGGATTGAGGTCGGTGGTGCGCAGCAGCGCTTCGTCGGCGCCCTCGAACTGGTGCAGGGCCAGCAGCAGGCCGGCCTGCTGCAGGTGCAGCTGTGCATCGTCCGGGGCCAGCAGCAGCGCCTGCTGCAGGGGTTCCTGCGCGGCTTCGGGCTGGCCCTGCTGCTGCAGCGCAAGCGCCAGCCAGCGGTGGGCCTGGGCCTGGCCGGGTTCATCGTGCACCCACGCCTGTGCCAGCTGCACGGCCTGTGCGGTGTCGTTCTGGCGCAGGGCCTGGAGAATCTGGTCTTGCATGGCAGTCCGGTTCAATGGCAAACCCGCATTGTAGCGGGCTGCGCGCCGGCGCCGGTTCAGCCCGCCAGCACCCGCTGCAGGCGCTGGGCCACCCAGCGTTCGGAGAAGCCGTCGCCGCGCCAGTTTTCCAGGAACCCGCAGTGGCCGCCCCAGCAGGCGGTTTCCAGCCGCGCCTGCTGCGGCAGCTGCCAGTCGCGGAAGGTGGCGTAGGGAATGACCGGATCATCCTGGGCCATCAGGATGTCGGCCTGCACCTGCAGGGTGGACAGGCGGTCGCCGGCAATCGAGTAACCATCGAAGTAGGCCTGCAGCGTGCCGAAATCGGTATGGCGCTCGACCAGCCAGGTGGTCAGCGCGCGGATGTCCAGCTTCAGTACGCGGTCGTCGCAGTCGCTCAGTTCCGGGAACAGGTCGCGCTTGCGGCGCAGCGAGCCGGCCCACTTGCGGCGGAAGTACCAGTCGTACATCGCCGGGCCGCTCTGGATGCTGTCCATGGTCAGCGCCGGATCGAGCACCGGGCACACCGAGGCCACCCGCTGCAGCGGCACGCCGGCCGCAGGGGCACGCAGGGCCAGGCGCAGCACGAAGTTGCCGCCCAGCGAATAACCGGCGGCCACCAGCGGCAGGTCCGGCCAGCGCTGCGCGATGTCACCGGCCGCCTGCACCACTTCGTCGATGCGGTTGGAGTGGAAGATGCCGGGATTGAGGTGGTGGGTGTTGCCGTGGTCGCGGAAGTTCAGCCGCACCACGTCGAAGCCCTGGTCGATCATGCGCGCGGCCGCCATGCGCATGTAGCTGGATTCGGCGCTGCCTTCCCAGCCGTGCAGCAGCAGGGCCATGCCCTTCGGCTCGCGGCCTTCGACGTAGCTGTGCCAGCCCTGCAGGCGCACGCCGTCGCCACCATCGAGGATCAGTTCTTCGCTGACCGCACCGGTGGCGGCCAGCAGCAGCAGGCCACGCTGCAGGCGCATGCGGCTGGAGCTGAGCATGGACTGCAGGTGCGGATTGCGCAGCCAGCGCGGCGGCTGGTAGTCAGCCGCATGCAGCGTCGGCGTACCGGCGTCCAGCAAAGGTGGCGGGATCAGTGCCACCGCACGCTCACTGCCCGCTCATCGCCGCCACGATGCGCGCGCGCGAGGTTTCCGCGATGCGTCGACGGCCTTCCAGGTCCTGTGCACCGATCGGTGCCAGGAAGTGCACTTCCGCACGTCGTGCCGGCTCACCGAGCAGGCGCAGGAAATTGGCGAAGAAACTCTCGCCCGGGCCGAAGGCCACGATGGTCTGGGCATCGCCATGGGCGCCGTAGACCAGGGCCACCGGCTGCACCGGCACGCCGGTTTCAACCGCGGCCTGGAAGATGCGCGCATGGAACGGGCCCACTTCGTGACCGCCCCGGGTACGCCCTTCCGGGAACACGCCCACCGCCTTGCCATCGCGCAGGCGGTCGGCCATCACCTGCATCACCCCACCGAGCGATTCGGTGTTGCCACGCTGGTGGAAGATGGTCTGCCCGCGCGCGGCCAGCCAGCCCACCACCGGCCAGCTGGCGATCTCCCGCTTGGCGACGAAGCCCATCATGCGCTGGCTGTGCAGGATGGAGATATCCACCCAGCTGACGTGGTTGGCGACGAACAGCACCGCGCCCGGCAGCGCCGAACCGATCTGCACCAGGCGGAAGCCGAAGATCCACATCAGGCCGCCCTGCCACCAGTTGACGACCTTGGCGCCGAAGGTGGCATCGCCCACGCGCAGTTCGCCCCACGGCGGAAGCATGCCGATGAGGATCAACGGCAGGAACACGAGGATGTGGACCAACAGCAGCGGTACGCGGTACAGGTAACGGCACACACGCGCCACGCCGCCACGGAGGGCCGGAGTGGGGGAAGTCATCCGCGCACGATACCGGAGGGCCGCAGCCGCTGCCAGCCGATTCTGGCCATAAGTCCTATTGACCGCGGCCATGGGCGGAAACACGGTGTCCTGTTGGCGGGGCTGTTGGGGGGCGACGGGCCGCTCATGGCTGCCCTGGCGGCGGTTGGGGCTGGCGCGGAACTGGGCTGGCTTGGGATTCGTAGAGTCGAGCTTGCTCGACTGCTCCTGGTGCGGGATCAAGAGCAGTCGAGCAAGCTCGACTCTACGG
>NZ_VYKI01000011.1:34058-141923 GCF_008710035.1 Stenotrophomonas cyclobalanopsidis
GGGGGGGGTCTGTCCGCCGGCGCGGGCCTCCCGGGCGGCCGGCCGCGCCCCCCCCCCCCCCCCCCCCCCCTCGACTCTACGGAGAGCAGGCGGGCGCGGCCGGCCGCCATTGCCCGCAATGGGCCGGCACCAGCTGCAGGTGGCTGACCTGGCGCTGGGTGTGCTGCAGCCGCTGCAGGGTCTGCCGGTAGGTGCCGGTGTGGCCGAGCAGCGCGGTGACCAGCCGCGGTGGCGGCACGCCATCGGTGATGGCGGCGCTGGACCAGGCGGCGTCGGCCACCAGGAACACCGGGCGGCCATCGGCCCCTTCGAACAGCAGCCCGTGCTGGCCCACCGCATGGCCGGGCAGCGGCACCGCCAGCAGGCTGCGGTCGCCCAGCACGTCGCGGCCACGGCCGAAGGCATCGAAGGGACGCGGCAGGTCCACCTCCGACAGGCTCTCCAGCCAGCCCATGCGCGGCGCCGCATCGCGGGTCAACGCGGGCAGCAGGCCCACGCTGAGCGCACGCAGGCGCCCGCGCGCGGCCTGGTCCTGCCACGCGGCGCGCGAACACAGCAGCGGCACGCCGGGGAAATCGAGCACGCCACCGACATGGTCACCGTGCAGGTGCGAGAGCACCAGCAGGCCGATGTCGGCCGCGCCGATGCCACGCTGCTGCAGCTGCGCGCGCACGCTCTGGCCCGGGCCCAGGTGCACCGGCGTGACCCAGCGGTACAGGCGCTCGGGGAAGCGCGCGGTGGCCTGCAGGAAGGCGTCCGAATAGCCGGTGTCGAACAGGATGAGGCCGCGCTGCGGATGCCGCAGCAACGCCACCAGCGCCGGGAATTCGCAGCGGTGCCAGCTGGCCCCCTGGCGCACGGCACGCTGCGGGTGCACGCAGTGGCCGGCCTCGATCAGTTCCCACTCAAGCCGTGCCATCGCTGCCCCCCTGCTGCGTCCAGTCGTGTTGTTTCCAGTGCGCGGCGAAGGCCTGCAATGCGGCCTGCACGCCGGTACGCGGGTCGTAGCCGAGGTCGCGCCGCGCCGCGCTGATATCCAAGGTCTGCGAGTAGCCCAGCACGCCCACGCCATAGCGGGTCAGGCGCGGCTCGGGGCGCCCGGGCCGCAGGCGGGCCACGGTCTCGGCCATCCCCGCCGCTGCCAGTGCCAGCGTGCGCGGCACCGTGCGCAGGCGCACCTGCAGGTCCATCGCCTCGAACAGGCCGTTGACCAGCGCATGCACGTGCAGCGGCGTGCCGGCACTGATGTTGTAGGCGCGCCCGCTGCAGCGCGCATCGGCCTGCAGCGCCAAGCCCACCGCCTGCGCTACATCGTCGATGGGGGTGACGTCGATCAGCGCGCGGCCGCCGTGGATCAGCGGGAAACGGCCGCTGGCGGCCACCGCCAGCAGGCGCGGCAGGATCGCGCGGTCGCCCGGCCCGAACACCGCGCGCGGGCGCAGCACCACGGTGTGCAGCCCCTGCCGTGCGGCAGCCGCCACGGCCAGTTCCGATTCCCATTTGCTGCGGGCGTAGTCGGTGATCCAGCGCCGTGGCGGCTGGAAGCGTTCATCCAGACCGTACTGGTCGGCGAAGCGGAAATAGATGCTGGGCGAGCCCAGGTGGACCAGGCGGGCAACACCGGCCGCCTGCGCGGCCTGCAACAGGCGCGTGGTGGCCAGCACGTTCGCCCGCTGGAATGCGGCTGCCGTTCCCCAGGGTTGCGACATCGCCGCACAGTGCACCACCGCATCGCAGTCCTGCAGCAGCGGCACCAGGGCATCCTCGGCAAGATCGGCAGCAGCCACGTCGATACCGCGCGCGGCCAGCGCCTGCAGCCGAAGCGCATCGCGCCCGCTGCCGCGCACCTGCCAGCCCTGTGCCGCCAGCGCCAGCGCGACATGCTGGCCAATGAAGCCGCTGGCGCCGGTGACCAGGACCCTGGCCATCAGTAGCGCAGCACCGCGCCACCCAGCGCCAGGCCGGCGCCGGTACCGATCAGCAGGGCCTGTCCGCCACGCGGCAGGCGGCCGTCGATCAGTGCGTGATGCAGGGCCATCGGCAGCGACGCCGCCAGCTGGTTGCCGTGCTCGCGCAGGATGCGCACCAGCCGCTGCGGCGGCAGGCCCAGCACGCGTTGCAGATGATCCAGCGCCTGGCCGCTTGCCTGGTGCGGCACGATCACATCGCACACGGCCAGGCTGGTGCCGGCGCTGTCCAGCAGATCCTGCAGGAAGCCGGGCAGGCGCCGCGCGGCTTCGCGGTACAAGGCCTTGCCCTGCATCTGGAAATGATGGGCTGCGCGGTAGGCATCCACATCGTCGAACAGGCGCATGCCGGTGCCGCAGGTCGGCACCTGGCACAGTTCGGCACCGTCGCCATAGGTGCGCAGGCGGGTGGCCAGCAGCGCCGAGGCCTGGCCGTCGCCGGCCCGTTCGACCAGCATCGCCACCGCACCATCGCCGAACAGCGGCGCGGTCAGCGGGTCATCCGGGTCGAGCCCGGCACTGGGAATGTCGCTGCAGACGATCAGCACGCGCCGGTAGCGGCCCAGCGCGAGCAGGCTGCCGGCCATTTCCAGCGCCACCACGAAGCCCAGGCAGGTGGCGTTGACGTCGAAGGACGGCACGCCACTGTCGCCCAGGCCGAGGGCGCGCTGCACCAGCACGGCCTGGCAGGGAATGGCCTGCTCCATCACCCCGCAGGCGGAGATGATGCAGTCGATGTCGGTGGTTGCCAGGCCGGCCTGCTGCAGGGCCTGGCGTGCGGCCTGCGCGCCCATCCACGAGGCCCGCTCATCGGCCGCTGCATGGCCGCGGCTGGCCACGCCGCTGTGCCGTTCGACCCAGCCGTCCGGCTTGTTCCAGCGCTGGTCGAAGTGCTGCGACGGCACCCGCAGGCGCGGCAGGCAGGCACCGCTGGCGATGATCCGCAGCGGCAGCGCGGCGGGAGCAGGCAGCTGGGACATCGGCCTCAGCCGTGGCCTGCAGCCACCACCGCCAGGGTCAGCCGCGAGATGCACACCAGCCGGCCCTGTTCGTCTTCGATGCGGATCTCCCACAGCTGCGTGCTGCGGCCCACGTGCACCGCACGCGCAGTGCCGGTGACGGTGCCGCTGCGCACCGCGCGCACGTGGTTGGCGTTGATCTCCAGGCCCACGCAGACCTGCTTGCCGGTATCCACGCAGAGGTTGCCGGCGCTGCTGCCCAGGGTTTCGGCCAGCACCACCGAGGCGCCGCCGTGCAGGATGCCGTACGGCTGGCGGGTGCGTTCGTCGACCGGCATGGTGGCCTGCAGCCAGTCATCACCGGCGGCAGTGAAGGCGATGCCCAGGGTATCGATGGCCGTACCACGGCTGAGCGCATTGAGCTGATCGATGGAAACAGCTTCGCGGAACACCTGGGTCATGCAAGCACCTTCAGAGAATGGGGACGAGGCCGGCGCCGAATGCAGTCAGCATGCGCACCAGCAGCCATTTCGGGCCGACGTTCACTTCGGGGAAGTCACCGACGGGCACGTAGCAGCGATGGAAATCCGGGCTCTGCCGCGGCAGCGGCTGCGGGCAGTCGACGCCGGGCTGGAACTCGTAGTCGGTGGCGTAGCGCCACGGCCAGAAATCGAGGATGGGCAGTGCTTCGGACGCCTTGCCCACGCTATAGTTCAGCCCCGACAGCACCGGCGGCTTGGCGCGCGGCGCCACCGTCCAGGAATTCTGCGGGTGGGTGTCGCGCAGGATGCTCTGCGCCAGCTGCTCGGCGAACACCGGGTCGTCGATGATGACCGCGCCTTCGGTGTTGTAGTTCTCGCTGCGCGGATCGAAGTTGTGGGTGCCGACCACGCCGATGCGGCGGTCGACCACCAGCGACTTCGCATGCAGGCCCATGCGCGCGCCCTTGCGGGTGACCGGCAGCGGCTTGTTGACCGCCTTGCTGCCCAGGAACGAGGGACGCGTTTCGGTACGGAGCAGGCGCGTTTCCACTTCACTGCCGGCGGCACGACGGCGCGCCCGGCTGTTCTCGTAGGCGCTGCCCAGGCGCGGATGCTCCACGGCCGGGCGGGTGCCCTGCCCCTCGCTGCCCGCAGTGGCCGGCGTTGACGGTGCATCGTCGTTGCCACCGCCGGCATTGCTGCCGGCTGCGCTGCCGCCGATCAGCGGATTGCGCCCGCCCGCGTCGCCCCTGGTGCTGCCGCCACTGCCCAGCGGGTCGGGCAGCAGGTTGCGGTAGTCGACCGGCGCATCCAGCGGGAACGGCTTGTACTCGAAGATGTTGAAGCCCAGTTCGCGCATGTTGCGCCGCTTGTACTTGTAGGACAGCGCATACACGATCGGGTTGTCGGTGGCCGCCAGGCTGTTGCTGGACACCACCACGCGCGGCGGCTCGGGACGCTTGCGCAGTTCACGGAACAGCTTCTGCGCCGGCCTGGACAGCACCAGGTAGGGCGTCTGCAGGATCACTTCCTTCTGCGCGCCGGAAATGAGGGCATCCAGCTGAGGCTCGGTGACGTGCTGGCCGGCCAGCGGCGCACTGGCGCGCTCGCGGCGGTGCTTGCGCGGCAGGTCGGCCACATAGCGCACCGAGTGCACCGGCAGCGCGGTGTCGACGAACGAGCGGGTGATGAAGTCGGTGTCGTTGGCTTCCTCGCTGACCCGTTCCACCCGCTCGGGGCGGCGGAACTGTGCCGGCGGCATGGCCGGCACGCCGGCGTTGAGCAGCGTGCGGCCGACATCATTCAGCCGTTCGGCGGGCACGCTGCGCGGCGCGCGCCAGAACGCATCGAAGTTGGCGGCCATCGCCCGCGCTTCCGGCCCGGCGATCAGCACGTCACGGTCGCGGAAGTTGTACTCGCGGTCCCAATCGTAATAGTCGTCCTGGTAGTTGCGGCCGCCGACCACGCCGATCGCATCGTCGATGACCAGCAGCTTGTTGTGCATGCGCTGGTTGAAGCGGCGGAAGCAGCACAGCACGCTGCCGGCATAGTCGAAGTAGTTCAGCCGGGCCTTGCCGAAGGTCGGGTTGTAGACCCGCAGCTGGAAGTTCTGGTGGGCGCCGGACAGGGCGCCGAGGATCTCCAGGTCGGAGATCGCCGACAGCTGGTCGATCAGCACCCGCACCTTCACCCCGCGGCGCGAGGCGGCCAGCAGTTCGTCGATGACCAGCCGGGCACTGTCGTCCTTGTCGAAGATGTAGGTCTGCAGGTCGATGCTGCGGGTGGCACTGCGCAGCAGGTTCAGGCGGGCGACCAGGGCGCCCTCGCCTTCATCGAGCAGGGTGGCGTAGTGCAGCGGCTGCGCCTCGGTCGATTCGCTGAATGCGCGACCGGCCAGGGACCGCAACGGTGAATCCAGCGCGCAGCGGTCAGCGCGCTGGCAGTCGACCTGGGTCGAACGGGCCTGCACGGCGATGGCCTGGGCACGGTCGCGCTCGGCGTTGGACAGCGACGCACAGCCACTGCCCAGCAACACGGTTGCCAGCGCCAGTACACGCAGCAGGAGATTCACGGTTTCGGCGCCTCGCTCAGGCGGGCTCGCAGTACGAAGGTCACTCGGTCACTCAAGGCAAGCTGCCAGCTGTCCATGCCGTACCGGCCTCGTTGCACGGTACCGCGGCTGACGACATCGCAATCATAGCCGGGTCGGGAACATTCCGCCTTCTCCACCCGCAGGGTTTCCGGGTGGCTGACCCCGCGCAGGGTCAGCCGGCCCTGGATGTCACCGCCGTTGCTGACGATTTCCGGCCAGTAAGGCAGTGAATCGAACTCCACCGACGGGTAGCGCACGGCATCAAAGAACTCCGGCCCGCGCATCCAGCCGGTGTAGCGGTCCTTGCCGGGGATCTCCACCGAGCGGGTGAACATCTTCAGGTGTACCTGGTGGCGGCCATCGGACAGCACTTCGACGCGCCCCTCGAAGTGCGGGAACAGGCCCTCGATGCGCTGGCCGAAGCGGGTACGCACCTCGAAGCCGATCCGTGAGCGCTGCAGGTCCATGTGCAGGACGCGCGGCGACTCGGCCGACGCCCGCGCCACCACCGGCGGCAGCGGCGTGGGAGCGGCAGCCCAGGCCGGGCTGCAGACCAGCAGCACCGGCAGCAGGCAGCGGCCGGGCCGTGCCAGGATCATCGACTCACGGCCACCAGAAGGCGTTCAGGCTGGCCACGCCCGGCTCGATCGCCGCCTCGCGCGGGAACCCGAGCACGGCCACGGCCGCCGGCGGCATGCCCCGGTAGTCGCTGCTGGTGCCTTCGGTCATCAGTGCCACCAGCCGTTCCAGGCCGGGGTTGTGGCCGACGATCAGCACCCGGTCGAGGTCGCGGCGCTCATCCACCAGCGCGGCCAGGGTGCCGGGGGTGGCTTCGTAGATGCGGTCTTCCAGCCGCTTCTCGACGTAGCCGATGGCTGCCAGCACCGCTTCCAGGGTCTCGCGGGTACGCCGCGACGGCGAGCACAGCACGCAGTCCGGCAGCAGGTTGTTTTCCTTCATCCACTTGCCGGCTGCCTCGGCTTCGGCAAGACCCACCGGGGACAACGGCCGATCGAGATCGGCCTGGCCGGGGGTGGCCGGTTCGGCATGGGCATGGCGCAGCAGGATCAGTTCACGCATCGCGAGGTTCCATGAAAGTGAGGGTGCAGCACACAGGGTGACGTACGCGTCACAGCTTCAACCAGGCCAGCAGCGGCTCCCAGTCGGCCTGGTGCTCGCGCACCTGGGCGGAGCGGTAATCGAACAGGCTGCGGCCAAGGCCGGTCATCACCACGTAGCTCTGGCTGTCGCGCAGCTGGGCGACCACCGGGTACGGCCATTCGCCCAGCATCTGCAGGGCCTGTTGCGAGGTCTGGGTCCACGGCTTGGTGCGGTTGAGGACCAGGCCCACCGGCAGCTTGCGGCTGTGCACGCGCGGGTTCTGCGCCAGGCTGTTGAGGAAGCCGACGATGGCTTCGATGTCCAGCGCCGAGGGCAGCACCGGCACCACCACGGCATCGGCGGCGTCGAGGAAATGGGGGATATCGTCGGCCAGCGCGCCGGCCGGTGCATCGATGATGACGGTATCGGTCCCGTCGGGCAGCTTCTGCGCCCACTGCTTCCTGCGGTACACGTCGATGGGCAGGACCGCGCTGTCCAGCCCGGCCCGGCGCTGTGCCCAGCGGGTGCTGGAGCCCTGCGGGTCGGCGTCGGCGATCACCGTGGCCTTGCCCTGCAATGCCGCGTATGCGGCCAGGTGGGTGGCGACGGTGGTCTTGCCCACCCCGCCCTTGGAACCGGCCACCAGGATCGTCTTCATGCCAGCCTCGCTTCCGGGTACGTGCCCCGAGCGTACACCGCCGATGGTGACGGAAGGTAGAGACGGCCTGAATCAATCTGCCACGGCTTTGCTATCGTGGCGCCCCCGAAGGATCGAACCGGCATGAGCGAACTGCAGGACCTGAGCGCGTTGATCCGCGCCAATACCCCCCTGATCGTGATCGAGACCCAGGACGAGGCTCGCATCGTCGAACTGTTCCGGCAGACGCTCATGCACGTCTGGCGCGCCCTGCACCGCTGGTCGATCACCGAGGGCCTGCGCCGCATCGACCTGGAACGCGAGGACGATGCGATCGGCCCGCCCGATGCCAGCGCCGCCCTGCAGATGATCCGCCAGGCCGAACAGCGCGGCATCTACCTGCTGCTCGATTTCCACCCCTACCTCGGCTACGCCAGCCACCAGCGTGCGCTGCGCGACCTGATCCAGCGCCGCCACAGCCAGCCGCACGTGCTGGTGCTGATCGGCGCCAAGGTCGAGCTGCCGGCCGAACTGGAAGCGCTGGCGGTGCGGTTCAACCCGCGCCTGCCCGATGCCAACGCCCTGCTGAAGATGCTGCGCGAGGAGGCCGACGCCTATGCCCGAGAGCATGGCGGCCGGCGCGTGGAAGTGGACAGCGAAGCGGTCAAGAAGATCCTGAAGAACCTGCAGGGCCTGAGCCTGGTCGATGCCCGCCGGATCGCCCGCCAGCTGATCTACGCCGATGGCGCGCTGCGCGACGACGACCTGCCGCAGCTGGCGCGGCTGAAGTTCGAGCTGCTCAACCGCAGTGGCCACCTGTTCTTCGAACATGACAGCGCGCGCTTCGGCGACGTGGCCGGCGCCAACCGGCTCAAGCGCTGGATCAACCAGCGCCGGGTGGCCTTCATCGCCGGCTCGGCCCCGGCCGGGCTGGACCCGCCGCGCGGCATGCTGCTGCTGGGCGTGCAGGGCTGTGGCAAGTCGATGCTGGCCAAGGCCACCGCAGCCGGCTTCGGCGTGCCGCTGCTGCGCCTGGACGTGGGCGCGCTGTACAACAAGTACCACGGCGAGACCGAAGCCAACCTGCGCCAGGCCCTGGCCTCGGCCGAGCAGCTGGCCCCGTGCGTGCTGTGGATGGACGAGATCGAGAAGGGCCTGGCCAGTGGTGGCGACGATGGCGGCGTGTCGCGCCGCGTGCTGGGCCACCTGCTGACCTGGATGGCCGAGCGCAAGGCGCCGGTGTTCATCGTGGCCACCGCCAACCAGGTGCACGAGCTGCCGGCCGAGCTGCTGCGCAAGGGCCGTTTCGACGAGATTTTCTTCGTCGACCTGCCGCCGCCGGACGTGCGGGTCGAACTGCTGCGGCTGCACCTGGGCCGGCGCCAGCTCAACGCGGATGATTTCGCCCTGCCGGCGCTGGCAGCGGCGGCGAACGGGTTCTCTGGCGCGGAGATCGAGCAGGCGATCGTGGCGGGGCTGTATTCGGCACATGCCGAGGGGCGGCCGCTGTATACCGAGCTGCTGATGACCGAGATCCGCGCGACGCGGCCGTTGTCGGTGCTGATGGCCGAGCAGGTGGCGGCATTGCGCGAGTGGGCGTCGGGGCGGACGGTTTCCGCGGACGACTGAGGGGGTTGTTTCCAGCCAACGGCGGAGCCCCTCGTGGCTGGCGGTTGGTCGCCAACGGCGGGTCATGCGCGTGGCCGGGCGGGTAGGCCGCGCGGGGGACGCCGTGAATCCGTCCCTGGAGGCTTGTGAGCGCCATCCATGGCGCTCGCACCCCCGCGCAACCTACCCGCCCGACCCCTGACAGTTTCCGTGTGCGGTCAGCCACGGAGAAGAAAAGAAGAGCAAGAGCAGAAGCCGGTCGCTTCGCTCATGTGCCGACCAACGGTCGGCACCCACCAGAGCAGAACCTGGATCGGCACCCACCCACAGCCGCGGGAAACTGTCGAAGGCGGGGTGGGTCCGGTTGAGGGGGTGTGAGCCGCATGGATGCGGCGACCAAGCTTACATGGACGTACTTGCAGCGTCCCCCGCAACCGGACCCACCCCGCCATCCCACGGAAAGCCAGCTTTTGAAGTTGACGTTGATCTGCAGCGGGTGCAGGGCTGCAAGCCCTGCCAATAACCATCACCCCAGTACCCACATCCACGCCGGCAGCGTCACCAGCGACAGCACGATCCCGTACCCCACCAGCGCCGCCGCCAACCGCGGTGCCAGCCGGTGCGAGATCGCCAGCGCGGCCGCGGTGATCATCGTCGGCATCGCAGACTCAAGAATGTTGGCCTTCAACATCAACCCCTGCATGCCCAGCGCCCACGACAGCGGCAACGCCAGCGCCGGCAGCACCAGCAGCTTCAGCAGCAGGCCCACCGCCAGCGGACGCAGCTCTTCGCGGCGCAGGCGCAGCTGGATCGACAGCCCGACCGCCAGCATCACCAGCGGCAGCATCGCGTCGGCCAGCTGCTTCAATGCGGTGCCAATCCACGACGGCGGCTGCGCCGGCATCAGCAGCAGCGCGAACAGCAGCGCCCACAGCGGCGGGAAGCGGCTGATGCGGCCCAGCACCTGCAGTGCCGTCGGCGGGCGGTCGCCGCTGTAACGCGCCAGCACGAGCAGGCCAAAGGTGGACAGCAGCAGGAAGGTGCCGAACTGGTCGTAGACCACCGCATAGGGCAAGGCGGCGTCGCCCAGCAACGCGCGCACCATCGGGTAGCCGATGAAGCTGGAATTGGCCAGCGCCACGCAGATCAGCAGCACCGCGTGCACGTCGCGGGCGAAGCCGAACACGCGGGTGGCCAGGCTGACCAGTGCCCAGGTGGCCAGCATCAGCAGCCACGGCGTGGCCATCAGACCCAGCAGGCTGGCATCCAGCTGCAGGCGCGGCACGTAGGTCAGCACCGCCGCGGGCAGGCAGACGTACAGCACCACTTTGTTGAGCGTCTCGGCGGCGTTGTCCGGCAGCGCGCGCAGGCGGGCAAACAGCATGCCCAGCCCGAGCATGGCAAGGATCAGGGCGAACGCATCGAAGGCCATGGGCGGCTCCCCCTCAGGCACACGCCAGCGACGCGCTTGATTGTGCGATGCAGCACCGCAGGCGGCAAGCGCCTGCGGTCATGCCTCACGGCCAGGCCGGCGGCGCCGAGGCCCAGGCCTGCTGCACTTCCGCCAGGCTGGCGCGCTCGTCATCGCGCCAGGCCGGCAGCAGCTGCGGGTAACGACTGCTGTCGTTCCACTGGGTCGGCTCGGTGCGCACGGCGGCGGCATACCACTTCACCGCTTCCTGCTGCTGGCCGGCCCGCCACAACGCCAGCGCATAGGTGGGCGGAATCCACGCGGCATTGCTGCGCAGGTTGTTGGCCACCGACTGCCATTGTTCCAGCGCGGCCAGCGGCTGGCCCTGGCGCAGCAGATCCCAGCCGTAGTTCCAGCGCACGCTGCGGCCCAGAACACTCTGGATGGGCGCTTCGGCCATGGCTTCGTGATAGAGCTGGCTTCCCACTTCCGCCCGCCCCTGCGCGATGGCCACCGACGCCAGCTGTGCGGTGGCCTCCAGGCTCTTCCGGCCCCGCTCGCGCTGCTTCAACAGCTGCGCGATCAGGTCCTCGCCGGCGCCACTCACCACGATGATCGGTGCGGCGGCAGCATCATTGTCGAAATAGAATTCCTGCGGTGCCGGCAATGCCGGTGCCGCCCATGCGGCGGCCGCGCTCGAGACCAGCAGCACGCCGGCCAGGAACTGTCCTGCAACTGACATCAAATTTCCCCCGGGTTGAAACACCAACCTCCCCTCTCCCCCCGATCCTAACCCCAGCAAGGCCGCCGATGCGAGTGCCGGGCCTTCCGGGCCCCACTGTTACAATTCGCGCCTTCCCCGCCGCGTGCCCGCACGCGGCCGGTGCCAGCCGATCCTACCGGGCCAGCCATGACCAGTACCGCGCAACTCACTTCGCCCTCTTCCGCCGACCTGATCGACCGTGATTACACGCTCGACCACAAGTACACCCGCAACGAGGGGCGGATCTACCTGAGTGGCGTGCAGGCACTGGTCCGGCTGCCGTTGATGCAGCGCCTGCGCGATGCGCACGAAGGCATCGACAGCGCCGGCTTCGTCAGTGGCTACCGCGGCAGCCCGCTGGGTGGCTTCGACCTGGAACTGTGGCGCGCGCGCAAGCACCTGGAAGCGGCGAAGGTGAAGTTCACCCCCGGCCTCAACGAGGACCTGGGCGCCACCATGGTCTGGGGCACGCAGCAGACCAACCTGTTCCCCGGCGCCAACGTGCAGGGCGTGTTCGGCATGTGGTACGGCAAGGGCCCGGGCGTGGACCGCTGCGGCGACGTGTTCAAGCACGCCAATGCCGCCGGTACCTCGCGCCATGGCGGCGTGCTGGCCCTGGCCGCCGATGACCATGCCTGCCGCAGCTCGACCCTCCCGCATGGCAGCGAAGACGAATTCGTCAGCGCGATGATGCCGGTGCTGAACCCGGCCGGCGTGCAGGACATCCTCGACATGGGCCTGCTCGGCTGGGCGATGAGCCGCTATACCGGGCGCTGGGTCGGCTTCAAGACCATTGCCGAGACGGTGGAATCGTCGGCATCCGTCGAGGTCGACCCGCTGGCCAGGCGCATCGTGCTGCCGGAAGACTTCGACATGCCCAGCGGCGGCCTCAATATCCGCTGGCCGGACCCGCCGCTGGACCAGGAGATGCGCCTGCACCGCTATGCGGTGAAGGCCGCGCAGGCCTTTGCCCGCGCCAACGGCATCGACAAGGTGGTGATGGACGCGCCGCGCGCACGGCTGGGCATCGTCACCACCGGCAAGAGCTACCTGGACGTGCTGCAGGCGCTGGAATACCTGGGCCTGGATGAAGCCGCGTGCGCCGACATCGGCATCCGCGTGTACAAGGTCGGCATGACCTGGCCGCTGGAGCCGGAGGGCATCGCCCGCTTCGCGCAGGGCCTGGAAGACATCATCGTGGTGGAGGAGAAGCGTGCCTTCATCGAGCGCCAGATGAAGGAACGGTTCTTCAACTGGCCGGCCAGCTGGGGCCAGCGCCCATCCATCGTCGGCAAGTACGACGAAAGCGGCGAGTGGATCCTGCCGTCCACCGGCGAGCTGACCCCGGCTACCATCGCCGGCGTGATCGGCCGCCGCATCCAGAAGTTCTTCAACAACGAATCGATCGAACAGCGCCTGCAGTGGATGCAGGAAAAGGAAGCCGAGCTTGCGTTGCCGCGCGCCAGCTTCCCGCGCGTGCCGCACTACTGCTCCGGCTGCCCGCACAACACCTCCACCCAGGTGCCGGAAGGCTCGCGGGCACTGGCCGGCATCGGTTGCCATTACATGGTGACCTGGATGGACCGCAGCACCGACACCTTCACCCACATGGGCGGCGAAGGCGTGACGTGGGCCGGGCAGGCGCCGTTCACCGATACCCCGCACGTGTTCCAGAACCTGGGTGACGGCACCTATTTCCACAGCGGCTCGCTGGCGATCCGCCAGGCGGTGGCTGCCGGGGTGAACATCACCTACAAGATCCTCTACAACGATGCGGTGGCAATGACCGGCGGTCAGCCGGTGGACGGCCCGCTGAGCGTACCCGACATCGCCAGGCAGATGCGCGCCGAAGGCATCCACACCATCGTGGTGCTGTCGGACAACATCGGCAAGTGGACCGGCCAGCGCGAGCATTTCCCCAGCGACGTCGAGTTCCACGACCGCAGCGAACTGGACGCCGTGCAGAAGCGCCTGCGCGAAGTGAAGGGTGTTTCGATCCTGATCTACGAACAGACCTGCGCCACCGAAAAGCGTCGCCGCCGCAAGCGCGGCAAGCTGGAAGACCCCCAGAAGCGCGTGCTGATCAATTCGCTGGTCTGCGAAGGCTGCGGCGACTGCGGCAAGAAGAGCTTCTGCGTCTCGGTGCTGCCGAAGGAAACCGAATTCGGGCGCAAGCGCGAGATCGACCAGTCCAACTGCAACAAGGACTATTCCTGCGTGAATGGTTTCTGCCCGAGCTTCGTCACCGTGCATGGTGGCCAGCCGCGCAAGGGCAGCAAGCGCGATGCTTCCACGCTGCTGGACAACCTGCCGGCGCCGACCATCCGCGGCACGCTGGAACAGCCCTGGAACATCCTGATCACCGGCGTCGGCGGTACCGGCGTGGTGACCATCGGCGCCCTGCTGGGCATGGCCGGCCACCTGGAAGGCAAGGGCGCGAGCGTGCTCGACCAGACCGGCCTGGCGCAGAAGGGCGGCGCGGTGACCACGCATATCCGCATCGCCCGTCGCCCGGACGACATCCACGCCGTGCGCATCGCCGCCGGCGAGGCCGACCTGGTGCTGGGCTGCGACATGGTGGTGGTGAACGATTACTGGGCGCTGTCGAAGGTCCGCGCCGGCCGTTCGCAGGTCGTGCTCAACACCTATGAAGCGATGCCGGGTACCTTCACCACGCGCCCGGACATGCAGTTCCCGGCCGCCGACATCGTGGCCGGCGTGCGCGTGGCGCTGGGCGGCCAGGAGCCGCTGCAGCTCGACGCCACCCAGCTGGCCACCGCGCTGCTCGGCGATGCCATTGCCGCCAACCTGTTCATCCTCGGCTACGCGTGGCAGCACGGCCTGGTTCCGCTGTCGTTCGACTCGCTGATGCGTGCCATCGAACTGAACGGTGCCGCCGTGGCGATGAACCAGCAGGCCTTCGCCTGGGGCCGCCTGGCCGTGGTCGACCCGCAGGCCGTGCAGCAGGCCGCCGGCCTGGTGCGCAACCGCCACACCGATACCGAATCCACCCCGGGCCCGCTGCACCCGCTGCCGCCGGGCGAGTGGGAAGGCAACGAATGGGGCGCCACCGCCGCACCGCGCAACACCGCCGACGAACGCGAACTGCGCGGCCTGCCCTCGCATGGTGGCGAGGTGGCCTTCCTGCCGCTGGACGACGCGCGCCTGTCGCGTTCGCTGGATGAAATGATCGAGCGCCGCGCCACATTCCTGGTCGAGTACCAGGACGCCGCCTACGCCAACCGCTACCGCAGCCTGGTCGAACGCGTACGTGCGGCCGAAGCCGAACGCATCGGCGGCTCCACCGCGCTGACCGAAACCGTGGCCCGCTACCTGTTCAAGCTGATGGCCTACAAGGACGAGTACGAAGTGGCCCGCCTGTACACCAGCGGCGATTTCCAGCGCCGCCTGCAGCAGCAGTTCGAGGGCGATTACCAGCTGCGCTTCCACCTCGCGCCGCCGCTGTTCGCGAAGAAGGACGAGCAGGGCCGCCTGCTGAAGAAGGAATACGGCCCGTGGATGTTCAAGGCCTTCGGCCTGCTGGCCAAGCTGAAGTTCCTGCGCGGCGGCCGCCTGGATGTGTTCGGTCGCACTGAAGAGCGGCGCATGGAGCGCCAGCTGATCGCCGATTACGAAGCCACCGTGCAGCAGCTGCTGGAAGGCCTGGAAGACGGCCGCCTGGCTCTGGCCGTGGAAATCGCCAGCGTGCCCGAGCACATCCGCGGCTTCGGCCACGTCAAGGAAGCGCACTACGAACAGGCCAAGGCACGCGAGGCCGCGCTGCTGGCGCAGTGGCGCAACCCGAAGGCGCTGCACATCGTGCAGGTGGCTTGACCGTCAGCAGAGCCCGATCGGCCATTGGCCGACTGCCCGGGGGGGTTCGCGCCAGAAACGCTGGCGATCAATGCCAGCCAACGTCGACACTTCAGAATTTGTTGTCGTTCAATGACATTTTTAGAATGTTATCGAACGGCGACTTTTGATTAAATGTTGCCGAGCGCATACATTGGACGTATGGACGTCCTGCGAACTTCCCGAGACTTGGGCGTGGTCATCCGCCAGCGTCGCAAAGCACTGCGTTGGGATCAGGCCCAACTGGCCGAACGCGTAGGCGTCAGTCGGCAATGGGTCATCGAAATGGAGAAGGGCAAGCCACGGGTGGAGCTGCAACTGGTGCTGCGTACGCTCAACGTCCTCGGCCTGATACTGGCTACGGGCACCGTCGAGGGAATGGCCTCCCCTGCTGCATCGTCGGAAATGCCTCTGGAACTGCCTGATATCGACACTATCGTGGATGGCAACGGCTGCGCCCGGATGAGCACCGCGCGACTGCCATGACGTTGGGGCGTAGAAAGCCCCACAAGGCCGTCTGACATCCCCTTCCTCCCGGACATCGTGCCTCCTGCATGGATCTCAACGTACTCCTTTCCAACAGACTGGCTGGATACCTGGGACAGGATGCAAATGGCCATCCCACATTCCGGTACGCAGACAGTTGGCGCCAGACGCCGGGCGCCTATCCCTTGTCACTTGCACTTCCATTGACAGAGAACAGCGCGCCCGCTGCCACGCTCTCTGCGGTCCTGTGGGGTCTGCTTCCCGATAACGAGGCCCTCCTGCAGCGATGGGCTTCCCGGTTCCACGTTTCGTCCCGGAACCCGGTCGCGTTGCTGTCACATGTCGGTGAAGACTGTGCCGGTGCGGTCCAGTTCGTAAGAAGCGAACGGCTCGCCGCAGTACTTGCCGGTGAGGACGATCGGCAGGAGCCGCTGTCCTTCCATGAGGTCGCCCAGCGCCTTCAGCGGATCCGGGTGGACCAGATTGCAGCGCGGCAACCTGATGATGTCGGCCAGTTCAGCCTGGCCGGCGCGCAGCCCAAGATCGCCCTGATGCAACGCGACGATGGGGGTTGGGCAATTCCGGCCGGTCGCATCCCCACCACGCATATCCTCAAACCCCCCAGTGGCGACTACGACGGATTCGTGGAGAACGAGGTCTTCTGTCTGCGCCTGGCCAGTCAACTCGGCATGTCGGCTGCGTCCACTGAAATGATCTGCATGGAGGATGCACAGGCCATTGCGGTGACGCGCTTCGACCGCGTACGAACAGCGCACGGTTGGCAACGCGTTCACCAGGAAGACTTCTTCCAAGCGCTGGGTGTCATGCCACACATCAAGTACCAGAATCAGGGCGGACCGGGGCCGGCCGATCTGGCGCGCGTGCTTTGGGAACATTCCAGCAAGCCGCGAGCGGATGTCGAAAGACTGCTGCAGGCACTGCAGTTCAACTATCTGATAGGCGGCACTGACGCGCATGCCAAGAACTATTCGCTGCTGATCGGCGCACAAGGAAACGTTCGCCTTGCCCCGCTGTATGACATCTCAAGTGCACTGCCCTATGCACATCTGCAGCAACGCAAGATCAAGATGGCCATGAAGATCGGCAGTCATTACCGCTGGTGGGATGTCCGCTTGGCGGATTGGGAGGCCACCGCTGATGGAATGAAACTGGACCCGCAGAAAGCGCTGTCGGGCCTGTTCGAAATGGCAACAGAGCTTCCCGGCATCGCCCGGGCGTTGCTTGCGGGACTGCAGGCAGAGGGCATGCGCCATCCGGTTCTGGAACGTCTAGCGGACGGCATCAGCGCAAGCTGCCAGCGCTGCCTGCGGCAATTCGAACAATCCGCTACCTGATTAGCCCAAACGCCACAGCAGCAGGCGGTTGTTGGCCGGCATCGCCACGTCGCGCACGCGGGTGAAGCCGTTGTACTCGGCCAGCGTCTGCACGGCTTCCGCGTCGCGGATGCCGCTGTGCGGGTCACGTGCCTGCAGCCAGCCATCAAACTGCGCGTTGCTGTCGCTGGTGTAGCGGCCGCCGTAGTTGAACGGGCCGTAGACCGCCAGCAGCGCACCGTGGCGCAACAGCCGCGGCAGTGCAGCGAACAGCGCCTGCACGTGCTCCCAGCTCATGATGTGCAGGGTATTGGCAGTGAATGCCGCATCGAACGTGCTGCCCTCGGGCAGCGTCAGGCCCGGGGCCGGTGGCAGTTCCACCTGCAGCGCCACGGGCGGCAGCAGATTGAGCAGCGCCGCCTCGGCGCGCCAGGCCTCGATGCCGGGCAGGTGGTCCGGGTGGTCGCTGGGCTGCCAGCGCAGCCACGGCCAGCGCTCGGCGAAGAAGGCCGCGTGCTGGCCGGTGCCGCTGCCGATTTCCAGCACCCGATGCCGGTCGCCCATCCATGGGTCGAGCGCGGCCGCGATCGGTTCGCGGTTGCGTTCGCAGGCTTCTGAATACGGCTTGCTCGACATCGGGGAACGTCCGGGCGGGGTCGCCCCATTGTGCACGAGGGGGGTGTTCTGGGCAGGGCTTGCAGCCCTGCACCTGCTTCAAGCCACAGCAACGGCAACAGCCACGTCAAGTTCAAAAGCGGCTTTCCGTAGGATGGCGGGGTGGGTCCGGTTGAGGGGGACGGCGTGAATCCGTCCATGGAGGCTCGGTCGCGCCATCCATGGCGCTCACGCCCCCTCAACCGGACCCACCCCGCCTTTGACAGTTTCCTGCGGTCTGTTGGAACGGCTCTTGGGGTCATTTCGATATCTGACAGATGTGTCGACCAAGGTCGACACCTACCAACAGCCGCAGAGATCTGTCAGCGGCGGGGGGGGGGGGGGGGGGGGGGGGGGGGGGGGGGGGGGGGGGGGGGGGTTGGGGGGGGGGGGGGGGGGGCGCGCCCCCCCCCCCCCCCGCCCCGCCATCCCACGGATAGCCTGCTTTTGAATTTGACGTTGCCGTGGTTTGAAGCAGGTGCAGGGCTGCAAGCCCTGCCGAAACCCTCCCCTACCATGACTGCAGTCACTTGCCCGATCGCCCCGCGCTGGCGAAAGTCGGATAGTTGATGTGATCGGAGTGGTCCTTTGCCCTCCGCACAGGTGTGAAAGAGAGAGAGACGCTGTGCAACGACGTGAGTTCCTGGCGTATTCCGGTCTGGGCCTTGCCGGCCTGGTGCTGCCGCATTCGCGGCTGATCGCGGCCGAGCAGCTGCTCGCACCGGTGGATACCGCCCAGCGCCGGCGCCTGGCCGAGGTCGCCCTCGCCGCCGCACGCACGGCCAAGGCCAGCTACTGCGACGTGCGCATCGGCCGCTACCTCAACCAGTCGGTCATCACCCGCGAACACCAGGTCGGCAACGTGACCAACCGCGAGTCGTCCGGCGTGGGCGTGCGGGTCCTGGTCAACGGCGCCTGGGGCTTTGCCGCGACCCACCAGCAGACCGAGGCGGCCGTGCGCGGCGCGGTGGAGCAGGCTACGGCCATCGCCCGCGCCAACGCCAGCATCCAGACCCGGCCGGTGCAGCTGGCGCCGACGCCAGCGGTCGGTGAGGTGCGCTGGCAGACGCCGGTGCGCAAGAACGCCATGGAAGTGCCGGTCCAGGACAAGATCGAACTGCTGCTGGCGCTCAACGGCGCCGCGCTCGATGCCGGCGCCGACTTCATCAATTCCACCCTGTTCCTGGTCAACGAGCAGAAGTACTTCGCCTCCAGCGATGGCTCCTTCATTGACCAGGACATCCACCGCATCTGGCTGCCGTTCACCGCTACCGCCATCGACAAGGCCAGCGGCAAGTTCCGCACCCGTGCCGGGCTGTCCTCGCCGATGGGCATGGGCTATGAGTTCCTCGATGGCGATGCGCGCGGCAAGGTACAGCTGCCCGGCGGCATCACCGCCTACCGCGATTCCTACGATCCGGTCGAGGACGCCATCGCCGCCGCCCGCCATGCGCGCGAGAAGCTGAAGGCGCCCTCGGTGAAGCCCGGCAAGTACGACCTGGTGCTGGACCCGTCCAACCTGTTCCTGACCATCCACGAGAACGTCGGCCACCCGCTGGAACTGGACCGCGTGCTTGGCTACGAGGCCAACTACGCCGGCACCAGCTTCGCCACCCTGGACAAGCGCGATGCCGGGTTCCGCTGGGGCAGCGACCTCGTCACCTTCTTCGCCGACAAGACCCAGCCGGGCAGCCTCGGCGCGGTCGGCTACGACGATGAAGGGGTGAAGACCCAGCGCTGGGACCTGGTGCGCGATGGCGTGCTGGTCGATTACCAGGCGACCCGCGATGAGGCCCACATCCTCGGTCGCGACGCCTCGCATGGCTGCAGCTATGCCGATTCCTGGTCCAGCGTGCAGTTCCAGCGCATGGCCAATGTCTCGCTGGCACCGGGCAAGGCGCCGCTGAGCGTGGATGACATGATCAAGGACGTGGAGAACGGCATCTGGATCCACGGCCGCGGCTCCTATTCCATCGACCAGCAGCGCTACAACGCGCAGTTCGGCGGCCAGCTCTACTACCAGATCAAGGACGGCAGGATCGCCGGCATGGTCGAGGACGCGGCCTACCAGATCCGCACGCCGGAGTTCTGGAACGCCTGCATCGCGATCTGCGACCAGCGCGACTTCCGCCTCGGCGGTTCCTTCTTCGACGGCAAGGGCCAGCCCGCGCAGGTATCGGCGGTCTCGCACGGGTCGTCCACCACCCGCTTCAACGGCATCAACATCATCAACACCGCGCGCAGTCTCGGCGCCTGAGTCGTCCCATCCTTCGACGTGGAGAGCTGCCTTGCAGAGACGTGACTTCCTCGCCCTGACCGGGCTTACCGCGGGCGGCCTGATGGTGCCGTCGTTCTTCGGCAAGGCGATCGCCGCCGAGCAGCTGCAGTCCAGCCTCGACCTGGGGCTGAAGAAGCGCCTGGCCGATGCCGCGCTGCAGGCCGCCCGCAGCGCCGGCGCCACCTACTGCGATGTGCGCATCGGCCGCTACCTGCGGCAGTTCGTCATCACCCGCGAGGACAAGGTGCAGAACGTGGTGAACACCGAGTCCACCGGCGTCGGCATCCGCGTGATCGTCAACGGCGCCTGGGGCTTCGCCGCCACCAATGCGCTGGGCACCGCCGACGTGGCCCGTGCCGCGCAGCAGGCCGCCGCGATTGCCAGGGCCAACGCTGGCGTACAGACCGCACCGGTGCAGCTGGCCAAGACACCGGGCGTGGGTGAAGTGAGCTGGCGCACGCCGATCCGCAAGAACGCCATGGACGTGCCGATCAAGGAAAAGGTCGACCTGCTGCTGGACGTCAACGCCGCCGCGATGGGCGCCGGTGCCAGCTTCGTCAATTCGATGCTGTTCCTGGTCAACGAGCAGAAGTACTTCGCCTCCACCGATGGCTCCTACATCGACCAGGACGTGCACCGCATCTGGGCGCCGATGACGGTCACCGCCATCGACAAGGCCAGCGGCAAGTTCCGCACCCGCGAAGGCCTGTCCGCGCCGATGGGCCTGGGCTACGAGTACCTGGACGGCGCCGCAGCCGGCAAGGTGCTCACCCCCAATGGGGTGGTGAACTACGGCTCCTCCTACGACATGAAGGAAGACGCCATCGCTGCGGCAGAGCAGGCGCAGGAGAAGCTGAAGGCACCCTCGGTGAAGCCCGGCAAGTACGACCTGATCCTCGATCCGTCGCACACCTGGCTGACCATCCACGAGTCGATCGGCCACCCGCTCGAACTCGACCGCGTGCTCGGCTACGAAGCCAACTACGCCGGTACCAGCTTCGCCACCCTGGACAAGCGCGAGCAGCATTTCCAGTACGGCAGCGAGCACGTCAACATCTTCGCCGACAAGACCCAGCCGGGCAGCCTCGGCGCGGTGGCGTACGACGATGAAGGCGTCAAGTGCAAGCGCTGGGACCTGATCAGCAACGGCAAGCTGGTCGACTACCAGACCATCCGCGACCAGGCCCACATCCTTGGCAAGACTGAGTCGGACGGCTGCTGCTACGCCGATTCCTGGTCCAGCGTGCAGTTCCAGCGTATGGCCAACGTGTCGATGGCGCCGGGCAAGACCCCGCTCAGCGTCCCGGACATGATCAAGGACGTCGAGAACGGTATCTACATCATCGGCGACGGCTCGTTCTCCATTGACCAGCAGCGCTACAACGCGCAGTTCGGCGGCCAGCTGTTCTACGAGATCAAGAACGGCAGGATCACCCGCATGCTGGAAGACGTGGCCTACCAGATCCGCACGCCGGAGTTCTGGAACGCCTGCACCGCCGTAGCCGACGAGCGCGACTACCGCCTGGGCGGTTCGTTCTTCGACGGCAAGGGCCAGCCGGGCCAGGTCTCGGCGGTCTCGCATGGCTCGTCCACCGCGCGCTTCAACGGCATCAACGTCATCAACACCGCACGCAGCCTCGGCTGACCGGTCAGGAGCCCTTACACCATGAGTATCTTCACCGAAGCCCAGGCCAAGGCCATCCTCGACAAGGTCATCGCCCTGTCCAAGGCCGATGAGTGCACCGCCGTGCTGGCCGGTTCCATCAGCGGCAACATCCGTTTCGCGCTGAACAACGTCTCCACCAGCGGCATCGTCGACAACACCGAGCTGGCCGTCACCGTGGCCTTCGGCAAGCGCGTGGGCACCGCCTCGATCAACGAGTTCGACGATGCCGCGCTGGAACGCGTGGTCCGCCGCGCCGAGGACCTGGCCCGCCTGGCTCCGGAGAACCCGGAGTTCATGCCGGCCATCGGCAAGCAGAGCTACCGTCCCAGCCCGACCTTCAGCGAATCCACCGCCGCGATTGATCCGGCATTCCGCGCCAAGGTCGCCGCCGATTCCATCGCGCCGTGCCGGGGCAACGGCCTGATCGCCGCCGGTTTCCTCGAAGATGGCCAGGGATTCCAGGCCACCGCCAACAGCAACGGCAACTTCGCCTACCAGCGCACCACCAGCTTCGACTACACCTGCACCGTGCGCACCGAAGATGGCCGCGGTTCGGGCTGGGTCGGCCGCAACCTGAAGGATGCGGCGGACTTCAAGGCCGACCAGGACGTCCGCATCGCCATGCGCAAGGCTACCGAATCGGCCGAAGCCAAGGCGCTGGAACCGGGCAAATACACGGTGATCCTGGAGCCGGCGGCCGCCGCGGGCCTGATCAGCTTCATGATGAACTTCTTCAGCGCGCGCTCGGCCGATGAAGGCCGCAGCTTCCTGTCGAAGAAGGGCGGCGGCAACAAGCTGGGCGAGCAGGTCTACGACCCGCGCGTGAGCATGTACGCCGATCCGTGGCATCCCGACGCACCGGTGCTGCCGTGGGATGGCGAGGGCATGCCGCGCGAGCGCATGGCCATCATCGAGAACGGCAAGGTCGCCAACCTGGACTACTCGCGCTTCTGGGCACAGAAGCAGGGCAAGACCGCCAAGGCGACGCCGGGCAACCTGCTGATGAGCGGCGGCGACAAGAGCACCGCCGATCTGGTGCGCGGCACCCAGAAGGGCATCCTGGTCACCCGCACCTGGTACATCCGCATGGTCGACCCGCAGACCGTGCTGCTGACCGGCCTGACCCGCGATGGCACCTTCTACATCGAGAACGGCCAGATCAAGCACCCGGTGAAGAATTTCCGCTTCAACGAATCGCCGGTGATCATGCTCAACAACATCGAAGAACTGGGCCGGCCGGTGCGCGTGGCCGGTGATGAATCCAGCTTCGTGATGATGATCCCGCCGATGAAGCTGCGCGATTTCACCTTCACCTCGTTGTCCGACGCGGTCTGATGGATCGGCGGGCCTGCCTGCGCTGGTTGGCCGCTGCCGCTTCGGCGGCGGCGCTGCCGGCCTTCGCGCAGGCAGGCCCGCGCAGTTCGCGTTACGACTTCTGGTTCACCCGCCTGCAGTACGACTCCGGCGACTGGGACGTGGACGCACGCATGCCGTCCAACCTGATCACCTCGCTGATCGACTACACCTCGCTGCGCGTCGACCCGCAGGAACACGTGGTGGCCCTGGCCGACCCGCGCATGCTGGAAGCGCCGTTCTGCTACCTGGCCGGGCACACGCTGGTGGAGTTCAACGCCGCCGAGCGGCAGAACTTCGTGCGCTACGTGCGCAACGGCGGCTTCGTCTTCGTCGACGACTGCAACCATGACATCGACGGCCTGTTCGCCACCTCGTTCGAGGCGCAGATGGGTCGACTGTTCGGGGCCAGGGCTCTGCAGAAGCTGCCCAACAGCCATCCGCTGTACCGCAGCTTCTTCCGCTTCCCCGACGGCCCGCCCGCCACCGGCTTCGAGCTCAACGGCTGGGGCGATGACCTCGTGCACGACTACCTGAAGGGCATCGAGGTCGATGGCCGCCTGGGCCTGCTCTACAGCAACAAGGATTACGGCTGCGAGTGGGACTACGACTGGCGCAACAAGCGCTTCCTGGCCGAAGACAACACCCGCTTCGGCGTCAACATCGTGATGTACGCGTTGAACAATTGAACGGACCACCGCCATGACCTCCCTCGATCTCGATTCCCTGCTGCCGCGCCTGGATGGGCTGCGCAGCGCCCTGGCCCGCGCCGTGGTCGGCCAGCACACGGTGGTCGAGCAGCTGCTGATCGGCCTGCTGGCCGGCGGCCACTGCCTGCTGGAAGGTGCGCCCGGCCTGGGCAAAACCCTGCTGGTGCGCTCGCTCGGGCAGGCGCTGGAGCTGCAGTTCCGGCGCGTGCAGTTCACTCCTGACCTGATGCCCAGCGACATCCTCGGCACCGAGCTGCTGGAAGAAGACCACGGCACCGGCCATCGCCATTTCCGCTTCCAGCAGGGCCCGATCTTCACGAACCTGCTGCTGGCCGACGAACTGAACCGCACCCCGCCCAAGACCCAGGCCGCACTGCTGGAAGCGATGCAGGAGCGCACGGTCAGCCATGCGGGCACCACGCGCGAGCTGCCCGCGCCGTTCTTCGTGCTGGCCACGCAGAACCCGATCGAGCAGGCCGGCACCTACCCACTGCCGGAAGCGCAGCTGGACCGTTTCCTGCTGCACGTGCTGGTGGACTACCCCAGCGAAGACGAAGAGCGCCGCATCATCGAACAGACCACCGGCGGTGCCACCGAAGCGGTGCCGAAGGTGATGGACGCCGAAGCGGTGATCGCGCTGCAGGATGCGGTGCGCCAGGTACATGTCAGCCCCGATGTGCTGGCCTGGATTACCCGACTGGTGCGCGCCAGCCGACCCGGCGAGGGCGCACCGGCCGCGATCAACCAATGGGTGAAGTGGGGTGCCGGCCCGCGTGCCGGGCAGTCGCTGGTGCTGGCCGCCAAGGCGCGTGCACTGCTGCAGGGCCGCTTCGCCGCTACCCGCGAGGATGTGCAGGCGCTGGCTGCACCGGTGATGCGCCATCGCCTGCTGCTGTCCTTTGCTGCCGAGGCCGAACAGAAGCGCGCCGACGACGTGGTCGCGGCGCTGCTGCAGGCCGTGCCCTTCCCGGGTTGAAGCACGCGTGAGCACCGGTACACCGCTGACCCTGCCACCGGAACTGCGTGCGCGCCTGCGCACGCTGCGCCTGCGGCCGCGCCTGGCCAGTGGTGCCAACGGCATCGGCCAGCACGCCAGCCGCAGCCGCGGTGCCGGCCTGGAATTCGCCCAGTACCGCGCCTACGAGCCCGGCGACGAACTGCGCCAGATCGACTGGAAGTTGTATGCGCGCTCGGATCGCTTCTTCGTGCGCGAATCCGAACGCGAAAGCCCGATCACCGTCTGGCTGCTGCTCGACGCCACCGCCTCGGCCAGCCAGGCCGACCGCGCCGCGCCGCAGCGCCCGCGCCTGGACCACATGCGCGGGCTGGCCGCCTGCCTGGTCGAGCTGGCCCTGCAGCAGGGCGATCGTTTCGGCCTGCTGGCGATCAACGGCGATGGCCTGCAGCTGCTACCGGCCGGCAACGGCGCGCGCCAGCGCGACCGCGTGCACCTGCAGCTGCATGCGCTGCAGGCGAGTGGCGGCTGGCCAACCGCCGAGCGCCTGCGACCGCTGTGGGAGCGGGTGCGCCCCGGTGACCTGCTGCTGGCCATCGGCGACGGCTTTGATGAAGCCGGCATCGTGCTGCTGGAACACCTGGCCAGCGCGCGCCGCGAGGTGATGCTGCTGCAGGTGCTGACCGCCGACGAGCGTGACTTCCCCTTTGATGCCGGCCATCGCTTCCGCGATCCGGAAACCGGCGAGGAACTGCTGGGCGATGGCGCCGCGATCCGCGCCGACTACCTGCAGCGCTTCGCTGCCGCACACAGCGCCCTGCACGCACGCCTGCAGGCCAGCGGCATCGCCAGCGCCACTGGTTGGCTCGACCAGCCGCTGGACCAGCCGCTGCAGGCGCTGTTCGGCCGCGGGGGCGGCGCATGAACCTGCTGTTCCCGCTGGGCCTGGCCGCACTCGCCGCGTGGCTGCTGCCGCTGCTGATCCACCTGGCCCGGCGCCATCCGTACACGCCGTTGGATTTCGCCGCATTGCGCTGGCTGCGCGCACAGATCCGCCCACGCCAGCGCATCCGCTTCGATGATTGGCCGCTGCTGCTGGTGCGCCTGCTGCTGCTGGCCGCACTGGCGCTGCTGCTGGCGCGCCCGGCGCTGACCGGCAGCGCAGCACGGCCCAGCGCGTGGACCGTGGTCGCGCCCGGGCTGGATGCCCGCGCACTGCGCGGCACCGGCAAAGAGGGCCGCTGGCATTGGCTGGCGCCTGGCTTCCCGACCGTCGAACAACCAGCACCCACGACACCTGCGCCGCTTGCGAGCCTGCTGCGCGAACTCGACGCGCAACTGCCCGCCGGCACCGCGCTGACCGTGCATGTGCCCGATCCGCTGCCCGGCCTCGATGGCGCACGCCTGCAGCTGTCGCGTCCCGTGCAGTGGCAGGCGCATCCGATGACCCTCGCCAGCGCACAGGCCACAGTGGCCTCGCCACGTCTGCGCGTGCATGCCGAGGCACCGGCCAGCGCGCGGCACTGGATCGGCGCCCTGCAGCGAGCGTGGAGCCCCCAGCCCGCCGCCGCCGAGCTGCCTGCCGACACGCTCCCCGCACGCGGCGAGATTGCGGTGTGGGGCCGTACCGATGCACTGCCGGCCGCATGGCAGGCGTGGCTGCACGACGGTGGCAGCGTGATGACTGCGGCCACGCCTGTTGCTGCCGCCACGGTGGTGCTGCGAAGTGCCGAGGGCGCACCGCTGCTGTGGCAGCAGCGCGTCGGCCAGGGCCGCCTGCTGTCGCTGCCCGGCGAATGGGACGCTGCCCACAACGGCGCCCTGCGTGACGCCCGCTTGCCGCAGGCCCTGCTGCTGGCCCTGCAACCGCCAGCACCACCGCGCGTGGGCGATGCGCGCGATCACGCGCCGAGGCAGGCAGTACTGCCTGCAACCGCCGCCGCACCACGCGAGCTGACCCCGTGGCTGCTGCTGGCCATCGTGCTGCTGTTCGCGCTGGAGCGCGGGATGGCCAGTCGCGCAGCGCGGAGGCCGGCATGAACGTAGTGCAGCGCAGCTGGCAGCGCGCACGTCGCCGCCGCGCCGGCATCACCGTGCTGCTTGGCCTGCCGTGGGCGCTGGCCGCCACCGCATTGACCCTGCGCCTGGCCGGCTTCGATGCCGCCTGCGTGGTCGGCACGCTGGCCCTGCTGGCCTGCGCCGGCGTGACCGTCGCGCGTGCTCGCCAGATGGACCGGCGCTGGCTGCAGCGCCAGCTCGATGGCAGCGGCCGCAGCGAAGACAGCGCCGATCTGCTGTTTGCCGATGTCGCCCGCATCAACCCGTTGCAGCAGCGCCAGCGCGCGCATGTGCTGGCCACGCTGGAACGCAGGATGCCGGACCTGCGCCCGCGCTGGCCGCGCGCCGCACTGGCGCTGTGCTGGATCGCCGGCCTGGCCATCGCCCTGCTCGCGCTGGGCTGGCCTCGCAGCGCAGGTGTCTCCGCAGGCGTCGGCGCTGCGGCACCGGCGCCTATGGCAGCGGCCGGTCCGCTGCAGCTGCAGTCGACCCGCCTGCAGATCGATGCACCGGCGTACACCGGCCAGGCCACGCTCACCCAGAACGCACTGGATGCCAAGGTGGCCGCGGACAGCCGGCTGTCCTGGTCGCTGCGCTTCGACCGCGCGCCCAGCAAGGCATGGCTGCAGTTCCACGACGGGCGACGGCTGCCGCTGCACGAGTACGACGGCCGATGGCAGGCACAGGACATAGCCCGCGCGCCGGTGCTGTACCGCGTGGTCAGCGAGCCCGCCCCGGCCAGCACCCGCCTGTACCGGCTGGATGTGGTGGCCGACCGCGCGCCCAGCGTGCGCGTGCTGGAACCCGCCGCCAGCCTGGTGCTGGGTACGCCCGGGCAGCGGCAGTGGGCGCTGCGCTTCGAAGCCAGCGATGACTACGGCGTGGCCGCGCAGGCAAAGCTGTCGATCACCACCACCCAGGGCAGCGGCGAGAACATCACCTTCGTCCAGCGCAGCGTCACCCTCACCGGCAGCGGCGCGCCCACCGCGCGGCGCTTCGCCCACACCCTCGATCTGGCGGCACTCGGCGCGCAGGCCGGCAACGATGTGATCGCCCAGCTGGAAGTACGCGACAACCATGCGCCTAACGCCCAGACCGGGCGCAGCAGCAGCGTGATCCTGCGCCTGCCGACCACCGAAGTCGCGCTCGGCGCCGAACTGGAAGGCCGCATCAAGAAGACCCTGCCGGCGTATTTCCGCAGCCAGCGGCAGATCATCATCGACGCCGAAGCACTCATCCGCCAACGCCGCAGCCTGGCCGCCGATGACTTCATCAAGCGCAGCGATGCCATCGGCGTCGACCAGCGCCTCCTGCGCCTGCGCTACGGCCAGTTCCTCGGTGAGGAAAGCGAAGGCGGAGCGAAACCGCCGCCGACCAGCGACCTGCCCACCAGCGATGCACCCACGGCGGACGCGCACGATCACGACGACGACCACGATCATGACCACGGCGAGGCCGCCGGCAACGCCAGCACGCCACCGGTGTTTGGCAGCGCCACCGACGTGCTGTCCGAGTACGGCCACACCCACGACCACGCCGAGGCCGCTACCCTGCTCGACCCGCAGACCCGCGCCACGCTGAAAGCCGCGCTGGACCAGATGTGGTCGTCCGAGGGTGAACTGCGCCAGGGCCGCCCGGAGCAGGCGCTGCCGTTTGCCTACAATGCGCTGGCCTTCATCAAGCAGGTGCAGCAGGCCGAGCGCATCTATCTGGCCCGCGTCGGCCCGGAGCTGCCGCCGATCGACGAGGGCCGACGGCTGGGCGGCGACCGCGCCGGGCTGGCCAGCCGCGAGCTGCCGCTGGCCGCACGCACGCCGCCGGACCCGGCCATCGTCGAAGCGTGGCAGCGGCTGGGCGACGGTGACGGCAGGCCTGACCTGGACGCTTTGGCCACCTGGCAGCAGCGCAACGCCGCCTTCCTGCCCGACCCCCTCGATCTGGCCGCCGCCATTGAACAGCTGCGCATCGAACCGGATTGCAGCGACTGCCGCCAGCGCCTGCGCGCACAGCTGTGGCGCGCCCTGCAGCGTCCATTGCCGCAGGTGATGCGGCGCACCGCCACCGATGCAATGGGCCAGCGTTATCTCGATGCGCTGGAGGTACAGCCATGAATGCCACTGCCTTGAACCTGTGGCTGGCCGTGGCCCTGGCAGTCATCGTGATCCTCGCCAGCGTCCTGCAGCTGCGCACACCCACCGCCCATCGCGGCCGGCGCGCGGCACGGCTGGCGCTGCAGGCCATCGCCGCCGTGCTGCTGTATTTCTGCCTGCTGCCGCCCAGCCAGCAGCTGCCTGCGGGCGGCCTGGTGGTGCTCACTGCCGATGCGGCTGCTGCCGGCGCGTTGCCGGCCAGCGATGGCCCGCTGCTGCTGTTGCCGGAGGCGGCGGATGTGCCGGGCGGCCAGCGCGCACCTGATCTGGCCACGGCGCTACGCCAGCACCCGGCCTCCACGTTGACCCTGGTCGGCGCCGGCCTGGCCGCGCGTGACCGCGACACCGTGCTGCCAGCGAACCTGCGCTGGCAGGCCTCGCCTGCGCCGCGCGGCTGGATCGCACTGCAAGCACCGGCCGATGCCGCACCCGGTGCGCGCTTCGAGGTGCACGCGCAGGCACACGGTGTAGTCGCTGGCCGCGCCGAACTGCTGGACCCGGCCGACACCGTGGTGGATCGCGTGGACGTGGCCGCCGATGGGCGCGTGCAGCTCAGCGGCATCGCCCGCGCACCGGGCCGAAGCGTGTTCCATCTGCGGCTGCTGGATGCACAGGCCCATGTGCTGGACAGCGTGCCGGTGCCGCAGCAGACGCTGGCGGCGGCACCGCTGCGCCTGCTGGTGCGGGCCAGCGCGCCCGGGCCGGAACTGAAGTACCTGCGGCGCTGGGCCACCGATGCCGGCCTGCGCGTGCAGGTGCAGGCCGACACCGGCGCCGGGCTCAGCGTGGGCGATGGCGCGGTGGCACTGGATGCGGCCGCACTGGCGCGCAGCGACCTGCTGCTGCTGGACGAGCGCAGCCTGGCGGCGCTGAGCGCAGGGCAACTGGCAGCGGTGCGACAGGCTCTGCGCGATGGCCTCGGCGTGCTGGTGCGCAGTGCGGGCGTACCTTCGGCCAGCGCGCGGCAACGCCTGCGTGATCTCGGCCTGCCGGTGCAGGGCGATGGCGGCAGCCATGCCGTCGAGCTGCCTGGCGATGGCGAAAGCGCGATGCTCGCCGCACGGCGCGGCCCGCTGGATTCGGCCACCCTGCCCACCGCCGATGGCGAAGCGGCGGACCGCAGCTCGCACAGCGCTTCCCTGCCTGCGCTGGAGGCGCTGACCCTGCACGTGAACGACGGCAGCGCCCTGCTGCACGACACTACAGGCAAGGCTCTCGGTGGCTGGCGCAGCGTCGGCAAGGGCCGCATCGGCCTGCTGCCGGTCACCGACAGCTGGCGTTGGGTGCTGGCCGGTCGCGATGATCGCCACGGCGAACTGTGGAGCGGTGTGGTCGCTACGCTGGCACGCGCACAGCCCGGCACGGACGCGCTGTGGTCACCGCAGGCGCAGGCGTGGCTGGGCGAGCGTGTCGCGCTGTGTGGCGTGCAGGCGCCGCTGCAGGCATTCGATGCGAAGGGCGCGGGCGTGCTGCTGGTGGTCGATGCCGCTTCCTCGTCGATGCGCTGCGCCGGCTGGTGGCCGCAGGCCGCAGGCTGGCAGCGGCTGCAGCATGGCGACACGGCCGTCTGGCGCTATGTGTTCGACGTGAAGGAGGCAGCGTCGCTGCATCACCAGGCGATGAGCGATGCGACGACGCAGGCGTTGGCGATGGCAGCGCCTGCAAGTGCCGCAGCAATGCAGCCGGTGCCCGGCTCACGCTGGCCGTGGTGGCTGGCATTCGTGCTGTGCGCATCGCTGCTGTGGTGGCTGGAACGGCGGCGCTGAGCCCGGGGGCGGCGCCCTTTCGTGCGGATCGGAACCAGCATCCACGCATGGCATGGATCTACTGCCCCGCGCGGATCAACGGGGTCGGATCCCTTTCGCATGCGAAAGGGCTCTGACCCCATCCCTCAGCGCGCCCTGGTGCGCCGGTATACCCCGTCGAAGCGCACGTTCATGCCACCGCACTCGCTGTTGTCCGACACCACCAGCACGTCGCCCAGCAGCTGCGCGTGCACCGTGCAGCTGTCCTCGACGAAATCCACCTGGCTGCCGCGCGGCGTGGCCTGCGCTTCCACCTGGCCCATGTTCGGCCCATACGGCCGCTGTTCCGGGGTAGGGTTGGCCGAGGGCCAGTAGGCATCGCCTTCGACATGAAGCTGGCTGCCACGCACCGAGATGCGCAGGCCGTTGTCGCCATCCTTCCAGTCTCCGGCCCAGCCCTGCAGCGTCGGGGTCACCCGCGCCACCGGCTGCAGCTTGCTGCGGTCGACCCAGCCGGCACTGCCACCCACCTTGTTGGGGAAAAATGCGCAGCGGTACGGGCCCAGGTCGCGGCCGGTCACCACCGTGTCACCGCTCACCACGTAGCTGCGCTGGCGGCAGGCGGGTTCGCCCTTGGCCGGGCAGCCGTCCATGTCACCGAGCAGGTGCAGGCGCTGCGTATCCACCACCTTGGCCACGGCGAAATCCGATTGCGCGGAAGGGAACGCGCCGTTGCGACAGGAGCCGTCATCGGCCAGATCGCTGGCCAGCACGGACACGGGCAGGAGCAGGGCAAGCAGGAAGATTTTCGACACCGCAGCAGCAACCAGAAGGGAGGACGACAGGATCGTACGCTCCTGCCTGTCATCGGCACCACTCTCTGCAACAAATTGCATTTCCCGGCCTGTTGCTGCCGCGCAGACTGTCCAGTCGCCTTCCAGCACCCGATCACCACCTGCGAACATGAAACTTGTTGGTGTACTTCTCGCGCTGCTTGCCACACTTCCCGTACTGCTTGATTGCCTGGCCCGCTGGGAAGCACGCCGCGCGTTCATGTCGCTCGCGGAACAAGCGCCGGTGCGTCTGCTCAGCGAGGACGAGGACGCCGCGCTGGAACCGTTCCGCAGCGTACTGGAGCTGGGCCGCGATTGCGGCGTTCGCATTCTTGAGGGACCCTGCATCGAGCACCGCCGATGGATGCGGGGAGGCGCCAGCTCAGCCTGGCACAGCCTCGCCGGGGTCAAGGTGCTGCTGCCCTTCAACGCGCTGGAGCAGCTCGGAGCCCACAACCGTGCCGAAGTGGTGCTCGGTCGCCGCTTTGTGGTCATCGTCCGCATGGGCGGGTTCGATATCGCGACGGCCGGCACGCGTACGCTGCGCACGGCCGCGACACAGATCAGCGAACGCCGCGAGACCGCGGATGAGCGGACACAGCGCCGGCGGCCGGCCATTCCATGGTGGCCCACCGCGCTGGCGCTGGCGGCCGGCATGTGCGGAGCACTGCCACGGCTGGGCCTGGGCCAATGCAGCTGGATGACCGTGGCAATGGGACTGGTGCTGGCGTCTATTGCGTTGGTGCTGTACCGGCGCAGGCAAGTGGGAACGAAGGCGCTGCAGCCCGTGGTGCGCGTGCGGGGTCGGCTCAGCGCGCTGCAGTTCGCAGATCCGCATGAGAGTACCTTCAGCCACACGGTGATGCTGCTGGGCAATGACCAGCGGCTGGCCATCGACCCGGCCTGGATGGCGTCCGGGGCCATCAAACGGGGGCGCTGGCTGGAGGCCGAGGTCCGCCCGCACGACCGGCGCCTGTTGTCGTTGGGCCCGGGCTGGTCGCTGAGTGCCGACGAAAGGCGGTTTCCACCTGTGCCGGTCGCCCGGCACCTGCTGATGTTCCTGGTGGCGGTGCTGTCACTGCTGCTGATGCTCTGGTCGGGTGACGGTCCGCGAATCGAGGCAGCGCGGGCGGCAGAGCTGCTCGGCCCTGCCAAGCTGCGGACGGACACGCAGCCGGGGACGCTGCTGGGGCATCCTCCCGCACCCGGCGATGGGCTGCACATCACGTTCGATGCCACCTGCGACCTGGTCACCCGGCGGCATGCTGGACACGTGCTGGCGGTGCCCGACTGCAGCCGGCTTCGCTGGGGTGGCGCTCCGCTGCAGCTTCCCCCTCTGGCAGTTGCCGACTCCATCCTGCGCCTGGGTGCCGGGAATGCCCTGCGCGTGCATTGGAAGCCGGCCGACGGCATCTTCCCTGTTTACCAGCGGGTGTCGGGGCTGGATGCGCTGCGCCGCGAACTGGACGCTGCCTGCACCGACGGTCTACGCGGCTGCGACGATCTCCGCGCACAGCTTGCGGCGCTCTCCGCGGACGACAGCGCAGTACTTCCCCGTTGGACGATCATGAACCTCAAGGACGCCCTGGAAGAGGCCGCGCATGCACCTGTCCTCGCTGCGTGGGCTGCAGCCACGCCCGCGCTTGTGGCCGCACGGAACGGTGGCGTCGTCCTGGTCGATGCCGAGGCGAATCGGCAATCGCGCACCGCAACGTTCGCGTTTGGCGATGCCGGCGCAGCGTGGAATAAAATGCGCACCGCCGCCACGCACGCGCAGCGGAGCGCCTGGTCCGGCACCGTGCAGTCCCGCAGCACGGATGGTCGGACGCTGTGGCTGCAGGTGGACCGCACACGCCCTGCCCATGGCGCCATCGCGGGGATGGCCTACTGCCTCTGGCTGATCGGCGCGTCATCGCTGGCCCTGGTCCAAGGCATCCTGCTGGTCCGCGCCGCGCCCCGGGCACTCTCGCGGTCCGCCGCCTTCGCCGAGGAACTCAAGCAGCGCCCGGCACCGCCTGCGTCCTGGCCGGCATGATGCGCGGTGCCACGCCTACTTCCCGGCCGAAGGATCACAGCCTTCCTGCTGCTCGCAGAACTGCAGCGCACGCCGCTGCTGTTCGGGAGTCAGCTCCGGCGGCGGCCGTGCGATCGCGGCCTGGATCTGGTCGGGGCCACCGGTGAGCTTGTTGATGCCCTTGGCAGCGGCCACCACGCCCTTCACCACACCCATCATGATGTAGCCACCGCCCATGCTCACCTGTTCCGGCGACGGCGGTTCGCTCCAGTCGCGGCTGAAACGGTTGTCACCGAACTTCACCGGGTTCTTGAAGCGGTACAGGTCCAGCGCCTCATCCTCGGGCTTGAGCGCACGTACTTCACCCAGGGTGGTGACATCGCCCTGCGGCGGCACGGCGGCATCGGCGGGCGGTACCTCGCTCGCCGCAGGCGGATCGATCATGGGGTCAACCTGCTGCGCGTGCGCAGTAGCGGCCAGCATCATGCCGGCCAGAAGTGCTCCCTGCAGTTCCCGTCGTGCCACAGCCATCGCCTGTCTGTTGCGTCCAATCCCCGAGGATACGCATCACGGCTTCAGATTTCGTTGGCTGCAGTACCGGCGTTCAGCCGGCGATGGCGGTGCCGCTGCTCTGAATGATTCACTGCATCCCGGCACGCGGTCTCACACCCTGAGACCCATCTGTGGTGCCATGTGAGCCCTCGCAAACCGTCCCGGCTCCCTCTTTCATGGCCTACGAACTCGCCAAGCGCACGGCGGACGCCGAGCAGAAGCTCGCCACCCGCGACGGCCTGCCCGCGCGCGATGGCGCCCTGCTCAGTGCGCGCCTGCAGCGCCGCTACCACGACCGCATCACCGGCAGCTTCGCCATTCCCGGCCGCGAGGGCCGCTACGCGCCCCTTCCCGATTCGGTGCCGCCGGCCCTGGCCGCCGCCCTGAAGTCGCGCGGCATCGAGCAGCTCTACAGCCACCAGGCCGAAGCCTGGGAGGCGAGCCAGCGCAGCGAGCACGTAGCCATCGTCACCCCCACCGCCAGCGGCAAGTCGCTGTGCTACACCCTGCCGGTGGTCAGCGCGGCCATGCAGGACAAGGCCAAGGCGCTTTATCTGTTCCCGACCAAGGCGCTGGCCCAGGACCAGGTGGCCGAGCTGCTCGAACTCAACCGCGCCGGCGACCTCGGCGTGAAGGCCTTCACCTTCGATGGCGACACCCCCGGCGATGCGCGCCAGGCCATCCGCCTGCACGGCGACATCGTGGTGTCCAACCCGGACATGCTGCACCAGGCCATCCTGCCCCACCACACCAAGTGGGCGCAGTTCTTCGAGAACCTGCGCTACATCGTCATCGACGAGGTGCACACCTACCGTGGCGTGTTCGGCAGCCATGTCACCAACGTGCTGCGCCGGCTCAAGCGCATCTGCGCGTTCTATGGCGTGCAGCCGCAGTTCATCCTGTGCTCGGCTACCATCGGCAACCCGCAGGCGCATGCCGAAGCGCTGATCGAGGCACCGGTCACCGCCATCACCGAATCCGGCGCGCCCAGCGGGCCCAAGCAGGTGCTGCTGTGGAACCCGCCGGTGATCAACCCGGACCTGGGCCTGCGTGCATCAGCACGCTCGCAGAGCAACCGCATCGCCCGCATCGCGATCAAGTCCGGACTGAAGACCCTGGTGTTCGCGCAGACGCGGCTGATGGTGGAAGTACTGACCAAGTACCTGAAGGACATCTTCGACCACGACCCGCGCAAGCCGCCCCGCATCCGTGCCTACCGCGGTGGCTACCTGCCCACCGAACGCGGCGAGACCGAGCGTGCGATGCGCGCTGGCAACATCGACGGCATCGTCAGCACCTCGGCGCTGGAGCTGGGCGTGGATATCGGCAGCCTCGACGTGGTCATCCTCAACGGCTACCCCGGCAGCGTGGCCGCCACCTGGCAGCGCTTCGGCCGCGCCGGCCGCCGCCAGCAGCCCGCGCTGGGCGTGATGGTGGCCAGCTCGCAACCGCTTGACCAGTACGTGGTGCGCCATCCGGACTTCTTCGCAGAAGCCTCGCCCGAGCACGCGCGCATCGCGCCGGACCAGCCGCTGATCCTGTTCGACCACATCCGCTGCGCCGCCTTCGAGCTGCCGTTCCGGGTCGGCGATGGCTTCGGCCCGATCGATCCGGAAGTGTTCCTGGAAGCGCTGGCCGAAACCGAGGTCATCCACCGCGAAGGCGAGCGCTGGGAATGGATCGCCGACAGCTACCCCGCCAACGCGGTCAGCCTGCGTGCGGTGGCCGATGGCAACTTCGTGGTGGTCGACCGCAGCGATGGCCGCCAGCAGATCATCGCCGAAGTCGACTATTCCGCGGCCGCGCTCACCTTGTACGAAGGCGCGATCCACATGGTGCAGTCGACCCCGTACCAGGTGGAAACGCTGGACTGGGAGGGCCGCAAGGCCTACGTCACGCGCACCCACGTGGACTACTACACCGACAGCATCGATTTCACCAAGCTCAAGGTGCTGGACCGCTTCGATGGCGGCGTGGCCGGCCGTGGCGATTCGCACCATGGCGAAGTGCACGTGGTGCGCCGCGTGGCGGGCTACAAGAAGATCCGCTACTACACGCACGAGAACATCGGCTACGGCCCGGTCAACCTGCCCGATCAGGAACTGCATACCACTGCGGTGTGGTGGCAGCTGCCGCAGGCGTTGCTGCTGCGTGCGTTCGCCAGCAAGCAGGATGCGCTGGATGGCTTCCTCGGCGCCGCCTACGCGCTGCACATCGTCGCCACCGTGGCGGTGATGGCCGATGCGCGCGACCTGCAGAAGTCGGTCGGCAACGGCGATGGCTCGTGGTTCGCGATCGCCGACCAGACCGGCCGTGGCCAGCTGCGCGGTGGCGAGGGTGATCCCGGCATCGTCGAGCTGCTGCAGGAGTTCGTGCCCACCGTCTATCTGTACGACAACTTCCCCGGCGGCGTCGGCCTCAGCGAGCCGCTGTGGCAGCGCCAGGCCGAACTGGTGCAGCGCGCACGCGAGCTGGTGCAGCGCTGCGACTGCAAGGCAGGCTGCCCGGCCTGCGTGGGCCCGGTGCTGGCCGCGCAGGAAGAAGATGAAACCTCGCCTCGTGCGCTGGCGCTGCGCGTGCTCGACCTGTTCGATGCGCAGGCCTGCCAGCACGTGCGCGACGTGGTGGTGACCACGCGCGAGCCGATGGAGCTGCTGGCACCGTGAGCCTGAGCCTGGACAAGCTGCGCCTGCTGCGGAAGCAGGCCGGCGACCCGAAGGCGAGCGCGCCGGCCGCGCCCGAGCCGCCGACAGCAGCACCGGCGCCGTTGGCTGCCAACGATGCACAGCAGCCTGCGGCCGAGCGCTCGGTGTTTGCGTGGGTCGAGCAGGAGATCCGCCACACGCCGACCGGCACGGCGGCACCTGCGACGGCGCGGGCAACGCTGCGGCGGCCGGAAGTGGGCGGCCTGCATCGCCTGCTCGGTCTGCGCACGCGCGGTAGCACCGCCCCGGTGCGGGCCAGCGCGCAGGACCGGCAGCTGCCCGGCGAGGAAATCGCACCGGGCCTGTTCCTGATCGAATCACTACAGCCGCAGGCGATTCCCGCGCAGCCGCTGTCGCTGGATTTCGCCCGCCGCGATGGCGAGCACGTGGCCGCCCGCGACCTGCTGTTCTTCGATACCGAAACCACCGGCCTGGCCGGTGGCACCGGCACCCGCGCCTTCATGATCGGCGCCGCCGACTGGCATGCCTGCCCGCAGCGCGGCGAAGGCCTGCGCATCCGCCAGCTGCTGATGTCCACGATGGCCGCCGAGGACGCGATGCTGGCCACCTTCGCCAGCTGGCTGCAGCCCTCCACCGTGTTCTGCAGCTACAACGGCCGCAGCTACGATGCACCGCTGCTGAAGTCCCGCTACCGGCTGGCCCGGCAGCGCTGCCCGATCACCGCGCTGGACCATGTGGATCTGCTCTACCCCACGCGCCGGCGTTATCGCGGCAGCTGGGAGAACTGCAAGCTGTCCACCATCGAACGCCAGCTGCTGCGCGTGGTGCGCGAGGATGACCTGCCCGGTTCGGAAGCACCGGCGGCGTGGCTGCGCTACCTGCGCGGCGGCGATGCCGTGAACCTGCGCCGCGTGGCCGACCACAACCACCAGGACGTGGTGACCTTGGCCTTGCTGCTGCAGCGGCTGATCCGCGAGGAACAGCGCGAGCGCGAAACGCTGGCACTGGTGCAGCCCTAGCCCGGCGCGGGTTCAGGCGGCGTTGACACCACTGACACGCGCAGCGGCGACACTGCCCGCTGTCCCTTTACCGGAGCCGTGCCCATGCGCCCTACGACTTTGTTGCTGCTGGCCAGCATCCTGCCGCTCGCGGCCTGCAGCCATGCCGGTACCAACAGCACCGCCGACACAGCCCCCCTGCCGCCCAAGGGCGCCGAGGGCGCGCATGCGTGCCGCCCCGAGGCGCTGGAAGCCTTCACCGGCAAGACTGCCGACGAAGCGACGATCAAGAAGCTGGTGGCCGACAGCGGCGCACGCAACGCACGCGTGGTGAAGCCGGGCATGGCGGTGACAATGGATTTCCGCCAGGACCGCGTGACCGTGCACGTGGACGAGCAGAACCGGATCGAACGCGCCAGCTGCGGTTGATGTAACCGCGCCATATCCGCGGGCGCGATCGATCCGGTAGCGCCGGGCCATGCCCGGCGAGCGAAGCGGTCCTACAGCTGCTGGGCCTTGCCGCTGGCCATGGCGCGGCCGATCACCTGCTTGGCCTGGGCCGAGGCCTGTGCCTGCAGCTGCGCCTGGCGTTCACCCAGTTCCGCCTGCTGGCTGCCCAGCGCGGCCTGGCGCAGGCCCAGCTGGGCCTGCTGGTTGGCCAGTTCGCTGATGTCGTGGCTGTGTGCGTCCTGCAGGTCCTGCATGGCACGACGCACTTCGGCGTCGGCCGCGCGGGCAATCGCGGCATCGTCGACCACACCACGCGTAGCCCGTGCCGCCTCGGCCGCAGCCTCACGGTTGATGTCGGTGGCGCGCACAGCCTTGCTTGCCGCCTGCGTCGCCACGCGGGCGATTTCACGCGCATGTACCGCCTGCCTACGGCCCAGCTCGCCCTGCTGGCGCCCCAGTGCACCCTGCTCGCGCCCCAGTTCACCCTGCTGCCGGCCCACTTCCGCCGACTGCGCGTAGACGCGCTGCAGCGGCTGGATCAGCGCCGGGTCACGCACGGCGTAGCGCTTGTTGCCCTCGCGGAACCACAGCACCGGACCTTCGCGGCCGACATCGCGGCGGGCCTGCTTGATGTCGTCGATGGTGGCGCTGGCGTAGCTGCGGCCGTGGTCGATCAACACGTGGCCGCGCTCCATGGCGTTGCCCAGGTGCAGCTGGCCTACGGTGGTGAAGCTGTCGTCATCGTCTTCATCGACCGGCGGTGCAGGCGGTGCAGGCGGCGCGGCGGGAGCGGCCGGCGGTGCCGGCACGGCAGGCAGCGCACGCGCCGGGGCGGCAGGCGCCTTCGGTGCAGCGGGCGACACTACCGCAGCCGGCGGCGACGGCGGGGCGGGCGGTGCCGGCGGCACCGGGGCGGCCACCAGCTGCATGGGCGCCACGCTCAGCGCCAGTACCAGGGTGGTCAGCGCGGCCGCCAGCACGCGCGGGCAGGACCGGCGCGGCTGCAGCGATAGCAGGCGGCGCTTCAGGCTGGTGGTGCTGGGTGCGGCACTGGCCACGCCCAGATGCGGCGCGGGGGCCACGCCCAGCTGAAGCAGCAGGCGGCCGTAGGCGTGGCGGCTGGCACCGTGCTGGCCGACCACTGCGGCATCCACCGCTTCCTCGCGGGCCTGGGCATATTCGCGCACGGCCAGGCGCAGCAGCGGATGGAAGAAGAACAGGTGCTGCGCCAGCGCAGGCATCAAGCCCCACAGCAGGTCACGGCGCTGCATGTGCTGCAGCTCGTGGGTCAGCGCCAGATCCAGCGCATCGCCCTGCAGGGCATTGGCACCGGCCGGCAGCAGCAGCACCGGGCGCAGCGGGCCGACCAGCTGCGGCGCATCCACCTGTTCGCTCATCCACAGGCGCGGTGCGCGGCGCAGGCCGTGGGCATCGGCAGCCAGCTGCAACGCCTGCACCAGGGCAGCGTCTTCGCAGGGGTGCGAGGCGGCCAGCAGCGCGCGGCACTGGCGCCACTCACCGAAGGTGCGCCACGCCATCACCAGCACGCCGGACAGCCACAGCGCAGTTAGAGCCAGCGCCCACCAGGCCATCGGCGATACGCCGCTGCCGATCGTCGCAGCGATGTCGGGGGCCTGGTCGATCGGCGCGGTGGCCAGCAGGTTCGCCGAGAGTTCCGGCGCCATGGGATGGATCGCATCGGCGGCCAGGTCGGTGGCACTCATTGCCATGGCCTGCGGCGCCGGCAGCCAGGCCAGCTGCAGCGGCTGGCTCCAGAACAGGCCCAGCACCGCCTGCAGCGACACCAGCCACCACAAGCGGCAGCGGGTGCTGGCCGACAGCGAAGGCAGTGCGCGGCACAGCCCGTACACCAGGGCCACCAGCAGCACGGTCTGCAGGCTGGTCCAGCCCAGGCGTTCCAGCAGGGAAATCAGCATCGTGGTGTCCATGGCTCAGCCCTCGTGGCGACGCGATTGGAGTTGGGCGACCAGTGCTTCCAGCTCGGCCAGCTCGTTGTCACTGACTTCCTGGCGCTGCGACAGGTAGGCCACGAACGGCGACACCGAACCCTGCAGGGTGTTGTCGACGAACTGGGCCACGGCGCCCTGCAGCACGCTGTCCGGGCCACGGGTGGCCTGGTAGCGGTAGACGCCCTCCTGCTGCTCGCGCTGAAGATATCCCTTGGCGCGCAGCCGCTCCATCATCGTCAGCACGGTGGAACGGGCCAGCCCGCGGGCCTCGCCGTAGCCACTGGCGACCTCGCCGACACTGGCCGGCGCATGTTCATCGATGTACTGCAGCAGGGCCAGCTCCTGGTCCCCGATGGTCTTGCCACGCATGACACCACTCCATTGACTACACGTGTCGTTACTGTCTGCGTGACGACAGTTGTAGTCAACCCCCCGGAAGTCATGGGCCGACGAACGGTAGGGGGTGTCGGGGTCAGAGCCCTTTCGCCTGCGAAAGGGATCTGACCCCATACCGGCCAGCGGCCGCCACTACCGTCGGCTCAGCCGTGCGGCCCGCCCATCACCGGCAGGATGACCCCGCTGATGTAGCTGGCGCATGCGGGCGAAGCCAGGAACACATAGGCCGGTGACAGCTCTTCCGGCTGCGCAGCTCGTCCCATGTCGCTGTTCTTGCCGAACTCGGCCACGTCCTCGGCCGGCTTGTCGGCCGGGTTCAGCGGCGTCCACACCGGGCCCGGCGCCACGCAGTTGACACGGATGCCACGCGGCAGCAGCTGGCTGGCCAGCGCCTTGGTGAAGGCATGGATGGCACCCTTGGTGGCCGAATAGTCGATCAGCGCCTTGCTGCCGAACAGACCGGTTTCCGAGCCGGTGTTGATGATGCTGGCTCCCTCGCCCAGATGCGGCAGCACCGCCCGTGCCATCTGGATGTAGCCGCCGATGTTGGTCTGCAGCGTCTCCTGCAGGTGCGCGTCTTCCAGGTCTTCCAGGCGCTCGCAATGCAGCTGGAACGCCGCGTTGTTGACCAGGATGTCGATGCCGCCGAAGGCCTTGGCCACCTGCTTCACCGCCTTGTTGCAGAAGCGCGGATCGCGTACGTCACCGGCGATCACCACGCAGCGCCCGCCTTCGCGTTCCACGTGCTGGCGGGTGATGTCCGCATCCTCCGCTTCATCCAGATGCAGCACGGCGACATCGGCGCCTTCGCGGGCGAACAGCACGGCCACGGCGCGGCCGATGCCTGAATCACCGCCGGTGATGATGGCGCGCATGCCCTGCAGCTTGCCACTTCCCACGTAATCCGGTGCAAGGAAGCGCGGTGCGAGTTCGAGTGCGTGCTCGTGGCCGGGCTTGGCCAGGTGCTGGGCCGGCATCGTTTCCGGCTGCCGGCGTGCGCCGGCCTGAGTGGCGGTCTTCTTCGTCGCCTTCCTGGTGGCGCGTGCGTCCTTGGCTTTCTCCTGGTCCTGCAGGCGCCGCTGTCGCGATGCCACGCGGGCCGCGCGCGGGTCGCTGGACGCGGCCTTGCGGGTGGCGGTCTTCACGACGCGCGGGCGGTCGGTTTCGGCAACGGTCTTCGTCGCGGTGCTGCCTTTGCGCACCTTGGGCGATGCCTTGCGGCGGGCGGGGGTCTTCTTGGCGGTGGCCATGCAGGTCTCCTCGGGAGGGAATGGGGTTGCCGGCCAGCGGCCGGCACTACCGGGGGCGGCGTGCGCCGCTCGTGCAGTCTCTCCATCTCGCCTGTCAGCGGCAGTGAGCGCACCGTGTCCATCGCGTGCACGGCTTCATTCCGCCACTACGCGTGTCGTCGCACTCTTCAGGCCACGACACGAGGAACGTCCCCATGAAGCATGCCCTTGCCACCGCCGCCGCCTGTTTCGCCCTTGCTGCCTGCAGCAGCACTCCGGTTGCCCAGATCCAGCCGATCGATGGCGTGATTTCCGGCCAGTGCCACACCAACATGGTGCGCGGCGCGGTCGGCCTGGCTGCCTCGGCAGTCACCATCGAACGCGCGCGCGTGGACAGCGACAGCCTGCACGTGCAGGTCCTGCGCGGCAGCCGCGAGCGCAGCGGCAACACCGCCAGCGGCAATGCCGATCCGGCGGCAGGGGCGGCACAGGAAGGCGGTGATCGCCTGACGATTGAAACCGGTCGCACCAACAACATCACCGCCATCTATTGCGGGTAACCGCCGTCGAGCAAGCTCGACGCTACGAGGATCTCAGGCGCGGCGCTTTGCCAGCCGCCGCGCCCGGCGCAGCACTTTCAGCGTGGCCTGCTCCCACTGCCGTGGGCCGCGCAGACCGGCCAGCGCAGTCAGTTCGCCACGCTCCCAGCCGGCAAACACGCACGGGTCGATATACGCCTTGCGGCAGACCGCAGGCGTATTGCCCAGCCGTGCGGCCACCTGGCACACCACCTCGCGCTGCGCCTTGGCCAGCGCACGCTGGCTGGAAGGCTCCGGCAGCTCGGTGGCGGCGAAAGTCTGCACCGCCGCCAGGGTCCCGCCCCAGGTACGGAAATCCTTGGCGGTGAAGTCCTCGCCCATCACCTCGCGCAGGTAGTCGTTGACCGCACCGGAATCGACCGGCTGCACGACACCGTCGTCGTCGCGGTACTGGAACAGCGCCTGCCCTGGCAGCTGCTGCACGCCGCGCACCAGCGTGCCTAAGCGGCGGTCGCCCACGGTCACCTCATGCAGCTGCCCGGACTTGCCACGGAAGCGCATGCGCACGCGGCCCCCGCGCAGCAGGTCCAGGTGACGGTTGCGCAGCGTGGTCAGGCCATAGGACTTGTTTTCCTTGGCATAGGTTTCATTGCCCACCCGCACCAGGGTGTCGGCCAGCAGCGCGACCACCACCGCCAGCACCTTCTCACGCGGGTAACCACGCTGCTTGAGGTCGCGGCTGAGCCTGCGGCGCAGGGCAGGCAGCGCTTCGCCGAAGGCGATGGTGCGGTCGAACTTGCCCGAATCACGCATTGCCGCCCAGTCGGCGTGATAGCGGTACTGCTTGCGCCCGCGCGCATCGCGGCCAGTAGCCTGCAGGTGGCCGTTGGCGTGCGCGCATATCCACACGGCGTTATAGGCCGGCGGGATGGCCAGCGCGCGGATGCGCTGGAGGGTGGCGGCATCGCGCACCGCATGGCCATCGGCGTCGCGGTAGGCAAAGCCCTTTCCTGCGCGGCGCCGGCTGATGCCGGGCTGGGTGTCATCGACATAGCGCAGGCCCGCCGCGCGTGCGGCCTGTCGTTCGGGGGTGGGGGTCGTGGGCATGGCTGGCAGCATGGACAGCGCCGTGCAGCCGACGCGTCAATAACGCAAGACAAACACGTGAGGATGGGTTCGCGGCTATGCTCGGGTCTTCACGGTCCCTTCTCTTCCGGAGTCATGATGTCGTTCCAGATCCGCGCCCGTTCGCTCTCCGCCCTGCTGCTGCCGGCCGTACTGGCGTTGTCCGCCTGCCAGGCGCCAGCGCTGGATGAGCAGGATGCGGCCACCGCCCACGCCCAGCAGGCCGCCGAAGCCGCCAAGGCTCCGGCCGATGAAGCCGGCAAGGCCACCGAAGCTCCGCCGGCCGGCAACTGTGATGCCAGCCAGGTGCAGAGCCTGGTCGGCCAGGCCTACACCGATGCGCTGGGCAAGCAGGCCCAGGAAGACGCCGCCGCCAGCCAGGTGCGCGTGCTCAAGCCCAACGACGTGGCCACGATGGAGTTCCTGGGCGATCGCCTGAACATCGAAGTGGACGCAAAGGGCTTGGTCAGCGGCGCCCGCTGCGGCTGAGTGAAAGCCAACGCCGGCAAGGGTTTGCCGGCGTTTTGGTTGCACGCGCAACCGTGTATTGCGGCGTTGCAGCAACTATGCTCTAGTCGAAGCATCCGGTGGCCTCACGATGCGCTCCAGGGAATGAGCGGGCACGAGTGTCCCCGCTCATTTCATTTCGCATCGAGGTAGAGATGGCCCCCCGCAACCGCCAAGGGCTTTACGACCCGCGCTCCGAGCGCGATGCCTGTGGATTCGGCATGGTCGCGCAGCTCGACGACCAGCCTTCGCGTCTGCTGGTCGACACCGCCATTGCCGCGCTTTCGCGCATGACCCACCGTGGTGGCGTCGCCGCCGACGGGCTGACCGGCGATGGCTGCGGCCTGCTGCTGCGCCGCCCCGATGCTTTCCTGAAACTGCTGGCCAGCGAAGCGGGCATCACCGTGGGCGCGCGCTTCGCCGCCGGCCTGGTGTTCCTGCCGCACGATGCCGAGGCCGCGCAGGCCTGCCGCACGCAGCTGCAGGCGCAGGTGGAAGCGGTCGGCTGCAAGGTTGCCGGCTGGCGCGAAGTGCCCACCGATGACAGCGTCTGCGGCCAGCTGGCCCGCGATACGCTGCCGCGCATCGAACAGGTGTTCGTCGACGCCGGTGTCGGCCAGGACGACGGTGGCTTCGCGCTCGCCCTGTTCCTGGCCCGCCGCCGCAGCGAACAGCAGCTGCGCGGGCATGCCGATTACTACGTCACCACCCTCAGCCCCAACGCGATCAGCTACAAGGGCATGGTGCTGCCGGACAAGCTGAGCCGCTTCTTCCCGGACCTGCAGCGGCGCGAACTGGCCTCCAGTGCCATCGTGTTCCACCAGCGCTTCTCCACCAACACGCTGCCGCGCTGGCCGCTGGCGCACCCGTTCCGCATGCTCGCCCACAACGGCGAGATCAACACCATCGAGGGCAACCGCCGCTGGGCGCAGGCGCGCAGCAAGGTGTGGAAGACCCCGCGCTTCGACATCGCCGAGTTCGATCCGGTCATCTCCATGCACGGCTCCGATTCGCAGAGCCTGGACAACATGTTGGAGCTGATGGTGTCCGGTGGCATGGAACTGATCCAGGCGCTGCGCATCCTGGTGCCGCCGGCGACCCAGTCGCTGGAGTTCAAGGATCCCGACCTGGCCGCGTTCTACGAGTTCCATGGCCTGAACAGCGAGCCGTGGGACGGGCCGGCCGGCATCGTCGCCTGCGACAGCCGCTATGCGGTGTGTACGCTGGACCGCAACGGCCTGCGCCCGGCGCGCTGGATGCTGACCGCAGACCGCCACTTCCTGGTCGCCTCCGAAGCGGGCGTGTGGGAAGTGCCGACCGAGCGCGTGGTGCGCAAGGGCAAGCTCGGCCCGGGCGAGATGATCGCCATCGACCTCAAGCGCGGCGACCTGCTCGATTCGGACGCCATCGACCGCATCAACCGCGGCCGCGCGCCGTACAAGCAGTGGCTGCAGCAGGGCGTCACCTACCTGCAGACCGAGCTGATCGATCCGTCGCTGGTGGAAGAGCCCTTTGACGAAGGCACCCTGCGCAGCTACCACAAGCTGTACCAGCTCAGCAGCGAGGAAGTGGAACAGGTGCTGCGGCCACTGGCCGAGACCGAGCAGGAGGCCACCGGCTCGATGGGTGATGACACGCCGATGGCCGTGCTCAGCCAGCGCAGCCGCCCGCTGTACGACTATTTCCGCCAGGCGTTCGCGCAGGTCACCAACCCGCCGATCGATCCGCTGCGCGAAGACTGCGCGATGTCCCTGTCCACCCAGCTTGGCAAGGAGACCAACATCTTCCATGCCGGCCCGGAGACGGTGAACCACGTCATCCTCAACTCGCCGGTGCTGAGCCAGCGCAAGCTGCGCCAGTTGCTGAAGATGGACCAGTACACGCAGGCCAACCGCCTGCTCGACCTGTCCTACAGCGAGGACGAAGGCCTGCGCGCCGGCATCGAGCGCATCTGTGCCGAGGCCGAACAAGCCGCCCGCGAGGGCATGGTGATGCTGCTGCTGTCCGACCGCTACCCGGTGGCCGGGCGGCCGATGGTGCACGCCCTGCTGGCCACCAGTGCCATCCACCACCACCTCTCGCGCCTGGGCCTGCGCTGCGACGTCAACCTGATCGTCGAGACCGGCACCGCGCGCGACCCGCACCACATGGCCTGCCTGCTCGGCTTCGGCGCCACCGCGGTGTACCCGTACCTGGCCTACCAGACCCTGTTCGACCTCGGCCGCCGCGGCATCCTCAAGCTCAGCAAGGGTGGCGAGCAGTCGCAGATCGGCCGCCGCTACCGCAAGGGCGTCTACAAGGGCCTGTCGAAGATCATCTCGAAGATGGGCATCTGTACCGTGGCCAGCTACCGCGGTGCGCAGCTGTTCGAGATCATCGGCCTGGAACCGGAAGTGGTCGATCTGTGCTTCCCCGATACCGCCTCGCGCATCGGTGGTGCCGGCTTCGCCCGTCTGGATGCCGATGCACGCGAACTCTGTGCGCAGGCCTGGGACGCGCAGCAGGGCGTGGATGTCGGCGGCCTGCTGAAGTACGTACACGGCGGCGAATACCACATGTACAACCCGGACGTGGTGACCACCCTGCAGCGCGCGGCGCGCAGCGGTGACCCGCGTGCGTGGCAGCAGTACTGCGATGCCGTGCATGCACGGCCGCCGTCGGCACTGCGCGACCTGCTGGAACTGGTGCCGGCCGCCGCGCCGACGCCGCTGGACGAGGTCGCCCCGGCCAGCGAACTGTTCCCGCGCTTCGACACCGCGGCCATCAGCCTCGGCGCGCTGTCGCCGGAAGCGCATGAAGCACTGGCCATCGCCATGAACCGCCTCGGCGGCCGCAGCAACTCCGGCGAAGGTGGCGAAGACCCGGCGCGCTACGGCACGCAGCGCCGCAGCAAGATCAAGCAGGTGGCCTCGGGCCGCTTCGGTGTCACCGCCGAGTACCTGGTCAATGCCGAGGTGCTGCAGATCAAGGTCGCGCAGGGCGCCAAGCCCGGCGAAGGCGGCCAGCTGCCCGGCCACAAGGTCAACGAACTGATCGCCCGCCTGCGCTATGCCAAGCCGGGCATCGGCCTGATCTCGCCGCCGCCGCACCACGACATCTATTCCATCGAAGACCTGGCCCAGCTGATATACGACCTCAAGCAGGTCAACCCGACCGCACTGGTGTCGGTGAAGCTGGTCAGCCATGCCGGCGTTGGCACGATTGCCGCCGGCGTGGTCAAGGCCGGTGCGGACCTGATCACCATCTCCGGCCATGACGGCGGCACTGGTGCCTCGCCAGTCAGCTCGATCCGCTATGCCGGCGTGCCGTGGGAACTGGGCGTGGCCGAAGCGCACCAGGCGCTGCTGGCCAACGACCTGCGCGGGCGTACCCTGCTGCAGACCGACGGCGGCCTGAAGACCGGCCTGGACGTGGTCAAGGCCGCGTTGCTGGGTGCCGACAGCTTCGGCTTCGGCACCGCGCCGATGATCGTGCTGGGCTGCAAGTACCTGCGCATCTGCCACCTCAACAACTGCGCCACCGGCGTGGCCACCCAGGACGAGCGCCTGCGCGAGAACCACTTCACCGGCCAGCCCGAGCGCGTGGAGAACTTCTTCCGCCTGCTGGCCGAGGAAGTGCGTGGCTGGCTGTCCCACCTCGGCGCGCGTTCGCTGGAAGAGATCGTCGGCCGTACCGACCTGCTGCGGCAGATCGAGGCGGCGCCGCGCGATGGCGTGCGCGTGGACCTGTCGCGCCTGCTGGCCGACGCGCGTTACGAAGGCAGCCACTGCGCCGCGCAGCGCCTGTACGAATCGCCGGACAGCCTGGCCACGCAGATGGATGGCCTGCTGGCCGCGGCCATCGAACACAAGCAGGGCGGCGAACACCGCTTCCTGATCCACAACACCGACCGCAGCATCGGCACCCGCCTTGCCGGTGCCGTGGCCCGCGCGCATGGCAACCAGGGCATGGCCGAGGCACCGCTGGAACTGCGCTTCCGAGGCAGTGCCGGGCAGAGCTTCGGTGCCTTCAACGTAGGCGGCCTGCACCTGGAAGTGGAAGGCGAAGCCAACGACTACGTCGGCAAGGGCATGGCCGGCGGCCGCCTGGTAGTGCGTCCGCCGCGTGGCGCGCGCTTCGAGGCCCGCAGCACCGCCATCATCGGCAACACCTGCCTATACGGCGCCACCGGGGGCGAGCTGTTTGCCGCCGGCCGCGCGGGCGAGCGCTTCGCGGTGCGCAATTCCGGCGCGCTGGCGGTGGTGGAAGGTGCCGGTGACCACTGCTGCGAGTACATGACCGACGGCGTGGTGTTGGTGCTGGGCAAGGTCGGCCTGAACTTCGGCGCCGGCTTCACCGGCGGCCTGGCCTACGTGCTGGACGTCGACCGCGATTTCGTCGACCGCTACAACCACGAACTGATCGACATCCACCGCGTATCGGCCGAGGGCTTCGAGAACTACCGCCAGCACCTGCACCGCCTGATCGGCCGCCACCGCGAGCTGACCGGCAGCATCTGGGCGCAGCAGATCATGGACGAGTTCCGCGATTACATCGGCAAGTTCTGGCTGGTCAAACCCAAGGCCGCCAGCATCGAGTCGCTGACTGAAACCCTGCGACGCGCCGCGTAACTGTCGTGCCGGCCGCTGGCCGGCTACCGCAAAAAACCACAGAGCCAGCCATGAGCCGCAAGCAAGCATTCCAGTTCCTCGATCTGCCCCGGACCATGCCGCAGCGCATCCCGGTCGAACTGCGCACCTCCGGCGACTGGGGTGAGCTGTACGGCAAGTTCGGCAAGGAAGACGCGCAGTACCAGGCCGGCCGCTGCCTGGACTGCGGCAACCCGTACTGCAGCTGGAAGTGCCCGGTGCACAACGCCATTCCGCAGTGGCTGCAGCTGGTGCAGGAAAACCGCATTCACGAAGCGGCCACCCTGTGCCACAGCACCAACCCGCTGCCGGAAGTGTGCGGCCGCGTCTGCCCGCAGGACCGTCTGTGCGAAGGCAGCTGCACGCTGGAGGAATTCGGCGCGGTGACCATCGGCGCGGTGGAGAAGTACATCGTCGATACCGCGCTGGCCAGCGGCTGGCGCCCCGACCTGGCCGCGGTGCAGCCCACCGGCCAGAGCGTGGCGGTGATCGGTGCCGGTCCGGCCGGCCTGGCCTGCGCCGACCGCCTGGCGCGCGCCGGCATCTCCGCCGTGGTCTACGACCGCTACGAACAGATCGGTGGCCTGCTGCAGTTCGGCATCCCCAGCTTCAAGCTGGACAAGGACGTGATCCACCGCCGCCGCGAGGTGCTGGAGGGCATGGGCGTGCAGTTCCGCCTGGGCGTGGAGATCGGCCGCGATGTCAGCGTGCAGCAGCTGCTGGACAGCCACGATGCGGTGTTCGTCGGCACCGGCGCCTACCGCTACACCGATGGCGGGCTGGACGGGCAGGACCTGAAGGGTGTGCTGCCGGCGCTGCCGTTCCTGGTGCAGAACAGCCGCATCGTCAGCGGCGATGATCCAAAGGGCCGTCCGATTGCCGGCTGGGAAGACACCATCGCCCTGCCCGACCTCAACGGCAAGCGCGTGGTCGTGCTCGGCGGCGGCGACACCGGCATGGACTGCGTGCGCAGCGCGGTGCGCCTGGGCGCGGCCAAGGTGACCTGCGCCTACCGCCGCGACGAGGCCAACATGCCCGGCAGCGCGCGTGAAGTGGCCAATGCGCGCGAGGAGGGCGTGCGTTTCCTGTTCAACCGCCAGCCGCTGTCGATCGAAGCCGGTGCCGATGACGAAGTGATCGGCGTGACCGTGGTCGAGACCCGCCTCGGCGAACCCGATGCCAATGGTCGCCAGAACGCGGTGCCGATCGAGGGCAGCGAATCGCTGCTGGAAGCGGACGTGGTGATCATCGCGTTCGGTTTCTCGCCGACGCTGCCGACGTGGCTGTCCGAGCACGGCGTGGAAGGCCAGTCCAATGGCCGCATCGTCGCCGGTGGCAAGGACCGGCTGCCGTACCAGACCTCGCACCCGCGCCTGTTCGCCGGTGGTGATGCGGTGCGCGGTGCCGACCTGGTGGTGACGGCCGTGGCCGAAGGCCGCGACGCCGCCGCCAGCATCGTGCGCCTACTGGCGCACTGAGCCGGCCGCCGCCAGCGCCTGTACGGCCTGTGGTGCCGACGCTGGTGGGGCCTCGCACGCAGGCAGGTACAGGTCCAGTCTGACCGTGGTGCCCTCATCGGGGACGCTGTGCAGCTGCAGTTCGCCGCCCAGCGCAGCGGCCAGCTCGCGGCAGATGGCCAGACCCAGGCCACTGCCACCGAAGCGGCGGGTGGTCGAGGCCTCGGCCTGGGTGTAAGGCGCGAACACCGCCCGCTGCCGCGCCGGGCTGATGCCCACGCCGGTGTCGGCCACCTGCAGCCGCAGATGCTGGCCTGCAGGCGTCTGGCGCAGCACCTGCAGGCGCAGCTCGACCCCGCCGTGCGCGGTGAACTTGAGCGCGTTGCCCGCCAGGTTGAACAGGATCTGCCGCAGGCGCAGGCCATCGACCAGCGTACTGGCCTGCAGTGCCGGGTCCAGCACGCAGTACAGATGCAGGCCCTTGCTCGCGGCCAGCGGCGCCAGCAGCCGCTGCACGCTCCGCAGCAGTGCGGCCAGATCGGTCGGCACCGCTTGGGAGGGGCGGCCTCCCTCGCGCTGCCGCTCGCTGTCCAGCACCTCGGCGAGGATCTGCCGCAGCATCGCGGCCGCCTCGTCGAGGGTGGCCAGCAGCTGCCGCTGGCGCGGGTCCAGCGACGTCTCTGCAAGGTCGTCGAGCATGCTCATCAGCGTGTTCATCGGCGCACCGATCTCCTGGCTCATGCTGGCCAGGAAGTGGGCCTTGGCCACCACCGCCTGCTCGGCTTCGCGCCGTGCGTCGTTCAAGGTGGCCGCACGCATCTGCGCCTCGGTCACGTCCATCCAGTAGCCTGTCCATTCGACGCTGCTGCCATCGCCGTCGCTGCAGGCCACCGGGCGCCCGTGGGAACGCACCCAGCGCCAGCCCATCCGCCCACGGGCGCGGAAGGTGACGTCGATCGGCCCGCGCACCAGCGCCGCCGCATCGACATGGGCCATCACCGGTCCGCGATCCTCCGGGTGCACGGCCGCCAGCAGCCGCCAGTGCTCGACCCGCGCGGTGTCCACGCTCATGCCGAACAGCGCCTGCACGTCGCCGGTCAGGTAGAGCACGCTGTATTCGCCCGTGGCGCTGCGCCGGGTCCGATAGACCACCGCCGGCAGACCCGCGCTGACCTCCTGCAGGCGCTGCTGCAGGGCACGGCGGCGCTGCGCTTCGCGATGCAGCCGCCAGTAGCCGAAGGCATGCACCAGGCCCAGCCCGAGCAGGGCCAGCAAGGCGGCGGCGAGGCCGCGCAGCCACGGCGGCATCGGTCCGTCCGCCTGCTTCGATGCCGGATTGCCCGGTGTGGCCAAGGCGATGCCGCGCACGCTGGACAGCGGTGCCCGCTGAGGGTTGAACACCGCCAGCCAGTGCCGGCAGGCCGGCGTCGTGGCCAGCACCAGGGCATCGTCGAAGCCGGCTGGCGCAGCGACCTGCAGCGCGTTGTCGTTGCCCTCCCGCAGCAGGCGCTCGACATCGACCAGGTTGGCTACCACCGCATCCACCTGCGAGGCCGCCAGCAGGCGCAGGGCGGTGTCCACCGCCATCGGTGGCAGCAGCAGCGCGCCGGGCGCCTGCCGCTGCAGCAGGGGCGACAGCGATGCCGGATCAGGCGTGGCCACGGTCTGCCCGCGCAGCCCGCCCAGGTCGAGGATGGGCGGGGCATCGCGGCGGCGTACGATTACCTGCGGTATCTCGAGGTAGGTGGCGCTGGCCGGCCACGCAGGAGGCAGCTGTCCACGCGACCAGCCCAGCACCGCCTGCGTGCCGGCCGGCAGCTGGCCTTCGCCCAGCAGGTCGGCGGCCACCGGCTTCACTTGCAGGGTCGGCTCGGCGGTGCGCAGTGCGGCCAGCATCGCGGCGATGCCCCCGTGCATCGGCCCGGCTTGGCCGGCAGGTACAGACGACGGCGCCGAGGCATGCACCAGCCGCAGCGGCCCCCTGCAGTCGTCGGCGCGCACCGGCAGCGCCGCCAGCAGGGACAGCAGCACGCCGCCACATCGCCAGCGGCGGCGCGCAGCGGCGACATCAGGACAACCAGCGACACTCACGATTACTCCTCAGGCCGCAGGCCGGACACGCGGCTGCACGAAGCAGCGGCCACCTGTCACGCTAGCGACGCGCCCCGCAGCGACAATGAGGAAAATTGCAAATCGCTCAAGTGATACTGATAGCGACATACACTGCCGCTTCCACCACTGAGGAGCCCGCGATGCGCATCGGCCTGGCCGCCAACCGCCTGCACCACCATGACGCGCGTGCCGCGCTGTTCCGCTGGCTGCGTGCCAGCGAGCCGGGCCTGCGCGAGCTGGGCGTATCCCTGCATGCGGTCGGGCGTACCCACGACGCGATCGAGCGCAATGGCTTCCTGTCCGGCTATGCGGGCCTGCATCGCTATCCCTACGGCCGCCAGGGCGGCCTGATGAAGCTGGTGGCCGAAGTGGTCGGCATGGGACCGGAGCGCAGCCTCGATGGTGCGATCTACCTGATCGATCCGGTCGACCCGTCGTCGGTGTTTCCCGAGGCGACCGCGCTCAAGCGGCAGTGCGTGATCCACGGCAAGCCGTTCATTTCGACCGTGGCCACCGCGCGCGACTGGATCGAGATCGAACGCGTCCACGCCGGATTGGCCGCCGATGCCGGTGCTGATGACCTGCATGCGTTCGAAGGACAGACCCTGGCGCTGATCGCCCACGATGCGATGAAGCCGGCGATGCTGGCCTTCGCCGACGAGCATTTCGACGTGCTGGCCCGCTTCGGCGAGCGCGTGGCCACCGGCACCACCGGCCAGCGCCTCAACGAATTGGCGTGGAGCCGCGGCTGGCCCACCGATGCGCCGTGGGTGACGCGCTACCAGAGCGGCCCGATGGGCGGCGATGCGCAGATTGCTGACCGCGTGCTGGAGGGTCGCTGCCAGCGCGCGATCTTCTTCGAGGATCCGCACGTGGCGCGCCAGCATGAGGCCGATATCCAGCTGCTGGAGCGGGCGGTGACGACGGTGACCGACCAGGCGGTGTGCATTACCGCACCGCGGGTGGCGGCACGCTGGGCGGCGGGGGCGGCGCTGCGCGGGGCCCGGTAGAGCCGAGCCCATGCTCGGCTGCTTCTCGTCGGGGGGACTGGAAACCCCGCGCTGCGCGCGCTCCTGTAGAGCCGAGCCCATGCTCGGCTGCTTCTCGTCGGGCTGACCGAGAACCCCGCGCTTCGCGCGTAAGCCGAGCGTGGGCTCGGCTCTACACAATGTCGCGATTTGCACGTTCACGGGCGGGATCATTCATGGGCGGGAGCCCGCGATGATCTGCAAACTTTTCGAACTTTCCAACAATTCTCATTGGCTGCACGGGCGCTGCGTGCAAATCATGTCGAGCCACCGACAACGGATGGCACGGGCTTGCAATCCCGTTGTGTAGATGCGTTGTTTACGCTTGTCAGTCGGCGCCGCTCTTTCCTTGTTGAGCGGCGTCGACTGGCAATCCGTCTGTGCCTCTATGGCGGACGGTGCGTGGGGGCCCTGTGCCCGCCGGCGTTCATGCATCTACCACCGGTATTGCAACCACGTATCGTCCGCCACCTCCGCATCTGCGGGGTGGCTCTCTCTGTAACATGCACAGGAGACCGCCATGAGCGCGCATCGCTATCCCTGCTTGTTCGCCACATTGGGCGACGCTGCCAATCAGCTGCCCGATGAAATCGCCCAGCCGCTGGAAACCACCCTTTCGGCCAGTACGGCCACCGACGGCATCACGCTGCTGGACAGCCTGCAGCGCATCGGCCACAGCGAAGGCATGGACGGCCAGCCATTGCAGCGCACAGGGCGGACACCGGGGCAATGCGTGGCGTTGTCCCGCATCCAGCGTGCCAATGCAGGGCTGACCTTCCTGCTGGAGCTGCTACATGCCATCGAGCGTGTCCGTGTGGACGGCGATATCAGCCAGCACCTGGGTGACGACGCGAGGGACAGGCTGCTGCTGGCCTGCCGGGGATTGTCGGAATACGTGGATCTTCAGGTGGAGGCCGCCTGACGGTGAACCGTTATTGGCCGCGCTGCGCGCGTCAACCGAGCGTGGGCTCGGCTCTACAGGATCCGAGGCGCCCGCTTTTTGTAGAGCCGAGCCCGTGCTCGGCTGCCTCTCGTCGGGCGGAATGAAAACCCCGCGCTGCGCGCGTAAGCCGAGCGTGGGCTCGGCTCTACAGGATCCGAGGCGCGCGCTCTTTGTAGAGCCGAGCCCGTGCTCGGCTGCCTCTCGTCGGGCGGAATGAAAACCCCGCGCTGCGCGCGTCAGCCGAGCGTGGGCTCGGCTCTACAGGATCCGAGGCGCCCGCTTTTTGTAGAGCCGAGCCCGTGCTCGGCTGCCTCTCGTCGGGCGGAATGAAAACCCCGCGCTGCGCGCGTCAACCGAGCGTGGGCTCGGCTCTACAGGATCCGAGGCGCCCGCTTTTTGTAGAGCCGAGCCCGTGCTCGGCTGCTTCTCGTCGGGTTGAGCGCCTCAGTCGAGCAAGCTCGACTCTACAAAAGCTGGCGGAGCATGGCCTTCAGTCTGCGACCTTCCAGCTGGAAGTAATCGCGCTGTTCGCGCCACGCCGGGAAGCGCTGCTCCACTTCGTGCCAGAACGCGGGCGAGTGGTTGGCCTGGATCAGGTGGCAGAGCTCGTGCACCAGCACGTATTCGAAGGCGGCGGGGCGACCCAGCACCAGGGCCAGGTCCAGCGCCATGCTGCCGTCCGGGGCGAGCGAGCCCCATTGCGAGGACATCACCTTCAACCGCACGCGGCTGGGTGCGCGCGGCAAGCCGGGCAGGTACTTCGGCAACCAGCGGCCGACGTCGGCGCGGGTCTGTGCTTCGTAGAACTCACGCAGCAGGCGGCGCAGGGTGGCGTCGCCGGCACGGGTCGGCCACTGCACGCAGGCGCCGTGCTCGTCGATCTCCAGGCGCGCGAAGCGGCCTTCCTGCCAGCGCACCGGCAGCAGCTCGCCACGCAGCGGCAGCATGCCCGCCTCGCCCGGCTGCAGCGGTGCCGGCAGGCCATTGTCCTGGTAGACGCGCAGCTGCAGCGCCAGCCAGTCGCGGTGCTGTTCAAGGAAACGCTCGCCCATCACCAGGCTCGCCCGCGGCGGCAACGTCAGGCGCGCACCGCGTTCGTCCACGCTCAGCTTGATGCGCCGCGCGCGCGGATCGCGCACGCGCAGCACCTCGATCTCGGCATCGTCCAGGCGCAGGCGGACGGTGTCGCGCTGCACGGTGGCGGGCGGGGTCGGACTGATCAGGCGACGCAGCAGACGGCTCATGTGACCAGCATAGCGCTGCGCGGGGCCACTGGATGACCGGCGGCCCGCGCAGTGCCTGTTCAGTCAGCCTTGCTGAGCTTGAAGGCTTCTTCCAGCAGCAGGAACAGCCGACGGATCTCGGCGCTCTGCAGGGCGAAGCGGGCGTCGAACTCGGCGCGGCGGCCGTCTTCGTCGGCATGCTCCAGCTGGTCCAGGGCGCCGTCGAGGAACTTCAGCTTGCGCACGATCAGGTCGTCGCCGATGACGAAGGACAGGTTGTCCTCGAAGATCAGCGCCAGCTTGGTCACCTGCTTGCCGGCGTCCAGGTGCTTGTCGATCTCGTCGCAGCGCAGTTCCTGGTGCTGGCACTTGACCACCGCGCCACCCTCCACCGGGTCCTTCATCTCGCACTCTTCGCCCAGGCTCAGGCCGGTCGGCAGCGGCTCGCCGGCGATCCAGCCGGTCAGGATCGAGCGCGGCGCGACTTCTGCATTCAGCGGCATCGCCGGAAAGCTGCCGAGCAGGCCGCGGATGTCGGACATGAAGTACTCGCCGGTCTTGCGGCTGGAGGTGTCCACCGCGACATAGCCGTGCTGCAGATCGATGAAGGCATCGTTGCGCGAGGACTTCACGAAGGCGCGCGGCAGCAGTTCATGCAGCAGGTCGTCCTTCATGCGCTTGCGCTCGCGGCCACCGGGGCGGCGGCCTTCCTTCTCCTCGATCTCCTCCAGCTTGCGCTCGAGCAGGTCGTTGACCACCGCCGCCGGCAGGATCTTGTCCTCGCCGCCCACGGTCAGCCACAGGTGTTCGGCGATGCGGTGCGACAGCAGTTCCTTCTCCTCGCGGCCGAAAGGCGAGATGAAGCCACGCGAATTCATTTCCAGCGCACCGACCGGCTTGAGCAGGGCGTGCGGCAGCAGGGTGTCCACTTCGGAGAAATCGGTGGTGGTCGGGAAACGGAAGAACGTCAGGTTGCGAAAGAACATGGAATTCCGGATGGCGAAGAGGAAGGGCGTCCCACCTTAAAGGGCGGGCATCTCGGGTGCTGCGTCGGCATCGGCCGGCGAACCGGCCAGCCAGGCATGGGCATCGGACAAGGGTGCCTCGTCGCGACGGCCCAGCGCCATGAAATCGAACAGACTGGCATCGGCCAGCTGCGAGGGGTGGATCTGGCCCATGGCCCGGGCGATCTGGTCGATGCGGCCGGGATGGTCCTTTTCCCACTGCTGGAGCATCAGCCCGACCTGGCGGCGTTGCAGGTTTTCCTGGCTGCCACACAGGTTGCACGGGATGATCGGGAAATCACGTGCCTGGGCGTACTCGATGATGTCGCGTTCGCGTACGTAGGCCAGTGGACGGATGACCACGTGGCGGCCGTCGTCGCTGCGCAGTTTCGGCGGCATGCCCGACAGCTTGGCGTGGTGGAACAGGTTCATGAAGAAGGTGGCCACCATGTCGTCGCGGTGGTGGCCCAGCGCGATTCGGGTGAAGCCGTGCTTCTCGGCGTGGTTGTACAGCGCGCCGCGGCGCAGGCGCGAGCACAGCGAACACATCGTGCGGCCTTCCGGGATGACCCGGCTGACCACCGAATAGGTGTCCTGCTCGATGATCTGGTACGCCACGCCCAGGCTGGCCAGGTATTCCGGCAGCACGTGTTCGGGGAAGCCGGGCTGCTTCTGGTCCAGGTTCACCGCGACCAGCTCGAACGGCACCGGGGCCTTCTTCTGCAGCTGCAGCAGGATGTCCAGCAGGGTGTAGCTGTCCTTGCCGCCGGACAGGCAGACCATCACCTTGTCGCCGGCCTCGATCATGCCGTAGTCGGCAATGGCCTGGCCTACCTGGCGGCGCAGGCGCCTGGCCAGCGGCTGCTCCCCATGCAGGTGTTCCGCGCGCGGGCCCACGCGCTGTGCGGCAGGCGCACGCGGCAAGGGATCGGGCAGGGAAATCACGGCGCTCATGGCTGCCATTCTACCGGCTTGGGGCCGGCGCCGGCCGCGGCGCGGGGTTGCCCTCTCCCGATGGTCATCGGCGCTGTGTATGCTCGGAGGCTGTGGATACCTACAGCCCCGCCGAGATCGTCGAACGCCTCGTCGCCCTGCGCGCCGAACACCGCGTGCTGGATGAACAGATCACCCGGATGGCCGCCAATGGCGAGGACGAGCTGGAGTCGAAACGGCTGAAGCGGCGCAAGCTGCAGTTGAAGGACTGCATCGCGAAGCTGGAGAGCCTGCAGATTCCGGACGAGCCGGCGTAAGCGGGGGCCCATCCACGCATGGCGTGGATCTACTGCCGGGCATGGCGTGGATCCATCGCCGGGCATGGCCCGGCGCTACCGTGGTCGGCCATCCATTTCGCCTGGCATGGGTGTTACCCGTTCGGGATGACCACGTCGGCGTTCCACGCCGGTTCGCCGTCGACACTCAGGTCGCAATGGCGCACGGCGCCGTCCGCGCGGCAGTGCAGGCGCAGCGGATGGCCGTACCAGTCCCCCTGCAGGCCTGCGCCGACCACTGCCTCTTCCTCGCCGACGATGCGCTCGGCATCGGCCAGCCACAGGGTGTAGCGCGGCGCTTCGCCTTCGCCGGTGGCCACGCACAGGCGCACCGGTGCGTCGGCCAGCCGGCCCGGCAGGGTGTCTTCCACGCAGGCCGGCGCGGCCTGCGCCGTCCCCGCAGCGAGCAGCATGGCCGGCAGCAGCCACGCGGGGCTGATCCTCCGGCCAGGGCGGCTCATGCCTGCGGCGTCGGTTCTTCCGGGCGCGCCGCTTCGGGGCTGACGCGCTCGATGGTGTGGCGCAGTTCGCGGCCGAGGATGAACTTGGCGTCCTTGGCCCAGCTGTCCAGGCGGTCGTCGAACAGCAGCTTGCTGTTCTCGTCCGGCCACACCAGGCGCAGCTCGCGCAGCTTCTGGATGAAGCCACGGAACAGCGACTTGTCGAAGAATTCCGGCGCGGCCGGCGCGTACAGCAGGCTGAGGCGCTGCGCGGCCTGCTGGCACAGGCTTTCCAGCTCGGCGGTACCGAGCGTGCCTGGGCCGTTCTTCACCAGCACCGAAATGGCGATGTAGTAACGCTCGAACGCCTGCTGCAGCGAATGACCGATGGCACGCAGGCGGAACACCTCGTCGGTCTGCCCGGTGTTGCGGGTCAGCATGCCGCCGTCATCGTCGGCGACCTGCTGCAGCAGGCCTTCGCGGATGAACACGTCGATGGTCTGCTCGATGCGATGGGCGAACTCGTCCTCGCTCCACGGCAGGAACAGCTCGGCCTGCAGGAACGGGTACACGGTGCGGCCCAGGCGGACCAGGCCGGTGCGGCTCATGCGGCGGTTGTTCTGGAAGCAGCAGGCCACCCACGACGAGGCGGTGAACAGGTGCACCACGTTGTTGCGGAAGTAGCTGAGCAGCACCGCGGTATCGCCACTGACGCTGAGCACATCGCCCAGCGGATGCTTGATGCGGGTGAGGACGTTGATTTCCTCGGCGTGGGCGATGATCCGCTCCGGCGAGTGCGGGGTCACCGTCACCCGGCCCGAGTACGGCATCTCTTCCAGCAGGGTCTTGCACAGCTCGATCTGCGCGATCAGGTCGGCCTCGCCCATCGCGTGCTTGGGCGTGGACAGCAGCGCCAGCGCCAGCAGGTTGATCGGGTTGACGTCGGCGGCACCGTTGATGCGCACCTGGATGCGGTCGGCCAAGGTATCGACGGTGGTCGACAGCCACGACGGCTTCTCGTCCTCCGGCACCGCCTCGCCCTTCCACTCCGGCGCCTTCTCGGCCAGCACGTCGTTCAGGGCGATCGGTTCACCGAAGTTCACCACCACCTGGCCGTAGTTCTGCTTGAGCACCTTGGGGATGCCCCACAACAGCGACCAGATCGATTCCTTCTCCTTCGGCCGCCCGGACAGTTCGTCCAGGTAGCTGCCGCCTTCCATCAGCTTCTCATAGCCGATGTAGATGGGCTGGAACAGCACCGGCTTGCGCGGCTGGCGCAGGAACGCGCGCAGGGTCATCGAGATCATGCCGCCCTTGGGCTGCAGCAGGCGCCCGGTGCGCGAACGGCCACCCTCGACGAAGTACTCGATGGAATAGCCACCGGCGACCAGCTGCGCGACGTATTCGCTGAGCACGGCCGAATACAGCGCGTTGCCACGGATCGAGCGGCGGATGAAGAACGCACCGCCCTTGCGCAGCAGGGTACCGACCACCGGCAGGTTCAGGTTGATGCCGGCCACGATGTGCGGCGGCACGATGCCACGGTCGTACAGCAGGTAGGACAGCAGCAGGTAATCCATGTGGCTGCGGTGGCTGGGCACGTAGACCACTTCGTGGCCCGGCGCGGCAGCCTTGAACTTGTCCAGGTGGTGCACCAGCACGCCGGCGTAGATGCGGTTCCACACATGGCTGAGCATGAAGCTGGCCGAACGCACCACCGGGCTGGAATAGTCCGCGGCGATTTCCCAGGCGTAGGCGTGCGCCTTCTTCCAGGCATCGGCCGGCTTGGAGTTGTCGCGCTTGGCCTGGGCGGCGATCGCTTCGCGCACCGGCTCGGCGGCCAGCACCTGGTCCACCAGCAGGCGGCGGGTGGACAGGTCGGGGCCGATGACCGATTCACGGATGCGGCGGAAATGGGTACGCAGCACGCGCTGCAGCTTGCGCACGGTGCGCTCGGGCTCCAGGCCCTCGTCCACGGTGCTGCGCAGCGAGATCGGCGGGGCGAAGCGCACGATGGTGCTGCGGCCGTTCAGCAGCAGGCCCAGCAGGCGGCGGAAGCGGCCGACCAGCGCCCAGTTTTCCGAGAACAGCACGGCGAACCAGCCGCTCTGCTTGTCCGGCGCGCGGCCGACGAAGATCGACACCGGCACCAGGTGCACGTCCAGATCGTCGCGCACGCGGTGCGCCTGCAGGACCTTGGCCAGCGAATCGGAATGGGTCTTGGCGCCGCGCTGCTCGGGAATGAGCGAATTGCTGGAGCTGCGCCGCGACAGGGCCAGGTAGGCGCGCTTGCGGCCCGTCGGGTCACCGGCCAGCGGTACCAGCGGCGACGGCAGGCCGGCCTGGCGGCAGGCCTTGTCCAGGATCAGCGCGTTGGACAGGCCGTAGTCTTCCAGCACATACACGACCGGGCGGCCGTCGTTGTACTGGCCCGGGTCCTCCGGCTCGATCTTCAGCGCCAGCCACGGCTCGACCAGACGGCCCAGCAGGCGCGCCCAGAAGGGGCGGCGACCAGCGGGACGGGCGTGCGCGGGCGGCGGCACCGGATTGGGGCCGGTGCCGGTCGAGGGAGACGCCGCGGCCGGATCGGCGGGCGTCTGCTGGGGTTCTTCGCCGGGGAACGGCAGCGGGTTCTGTTTCGACATCGGCGCCATTATGGCTTAGGCGGCGTGGTTGCCGCTTCCCCGCCGGTGGCGGGGGCCTCTGCGGGCTCCGGCGCGGCGGCCGCGCGGGCCGCATCGGCCTTGCGCAGCAGGACATCGGTATCGGCCAGGGTGCGGGTCAGGTACCAATGCCCTTCGCGCCGGCTCAGCGGCAACTGCAGCTGCAGGGTGCGCCCGGCCAGTTCGTATTCCATGCGGACCAGGGCATTGTCGCCTTCCACCGAAAGCAGCTCCCCGCGCAGGCTGCGCAGGGCGTCGTCCACGCCCAGCCCGTAGCTGGCCAGGACGGCCTTGACGGTGTGCAGGAACGGCGCCAGCTGCTGCAGGCTGCCTTCCATGCCGGCTGCACGCAGGCCGTCCTCGTTGTCGAAGCCGACCTTGGCGGCGGCCTCGACCAGCGCGGCGATGCTGCTGCGGGCGCGCGCCCGGTCGCTGATCGGCGCGCCCTGCGCCCAGCCGGCAAGGGTTTGCACCAGGGCGATGTAATGCGTCTGCTGGCTGGGGGTGTAGCCCTTCTGGTGGCGCAGGTACTGCACGCCGAAGTTGCCCATCGACTGCGCCGCCTGGCGCACCGCGCTGGCCTGGCCGGCCAGCTGGCGGTCGAAGCTGCGCTGCAGCTGGGCGGCGGCCTGCGGCTCGCGCAGGGCAGCCAGCATCGGCAGCATCTGGTCACCCAGCGGCAGTTCGCCCAGCGGCCACTGGCTGCGGCCGTCGGTCCAGGCCTGCTGCAGCCGCTGGTACTGGCCCGGCGGCACCGACAGGCGCGCGTAGCCGACCAGGTCATCCTCGACCAGGCGCTGGGCCATGGCCTGCACCGCCGCCACCGGCTCAGCCGCCGGCTTGGCCGGGTCGCTGCCGGATTGACGGCACGCGGCCATCGCCAGAAGCACCATGGCTGCCAGCCCCCATCCACGCGCAGACCTTCGTCGCACTGCCACGCTCATGCAATCGGACTCCCCGTACCGGCCCGCATCTTGCGGCCTGCAAGGTGACAGCGGCAAGCCGTGCGGTCACGGTTTGCGTTCTGCGGCGATAAAAAAAGAGCCCGGATCACACGGATCGCAGGCTCTTCAAACCGGCGCGAGGCCGGTGGACAGTTGTGGCACATCTCCGGCCCAGGGACCGGATGGCGGCGATGCTACGCCGCCTCTGAAGTTAAGGCAATACGTCATGTAACATGATTTAACTATTTGATTTTATTGAATCAATCCTTCTGCCAGACCGCTTCAATGAAATCTACGGCATGTTTTTCGGCGATTCGGGCATAAACGCCGGGGTAGCCGGCCCGTGCGCAGCCCTCACCCCAGCTGACGATGCCGAACTGGGTCCAGCCGTCGCGCAGCTTGAGCATCAGCGGGCCGCCGGAATCGCCCTGGCAGCTGTCGACGCCCTCACGCCCGGCGCAGATGACCTTGCCGCGCGCGAGTTCACCGGCGTAGGCCTGCTGGCACTCGGCAAACGGCACGAACGGCACCTGCACCGTCTGCAACTGGGTCGGCAGCTCGCTGGCGCCCTCCTCGGTGGTGCCCCAGCCGATCACGGTGAGGTCGCGGCCCGGCTTGAGGTAGCTGGCGTCCGGGCGCAGGCGCAAGGTCACCGGCTGCGCGTCGGCCAGCGGGGCGTCCAGCTGGATCAGCGCCAGATCGTGTTCCAGCGAATTGCCGCTGTTGAAGGCCGGATGCGCGTGGATGGCCTTGACGTTGGAGGCGCGTGGCGAGGCATCGGTGGACAGCGCGGTGAGGTTGCCGACGATGGCCAGGCCGGCGGGCGAATCGCCCTGCACGCAGTGCGCGGCGGTCAGCACCCACGACGGCGAGATGAGGGTGCCACCGCAGAAGTGGCGGTCGTGATCGGAGTCGCCCGTCGACAGCCCCTGCAGGCTGACCATGAACGGGTACTGCCCCGGCTGGGCGTCCTCGCCGCCGATGATGCGCGGCGTTTCGCGCGGTTGCGGTGCGGCGAAGGCGGGTGCTGCGAACGCCAGCAACAGGCCGGCAAGAACTGCAGAGGTGCTGCGATACATATCCGTGTACTCCCTCTTAGATGATTGGAACCGGCGCAGCCGTGAGCGGCGCCGGTGCATCGATTGGGAGGCAGGGACATCCGGATCCAGTGCGACCGCGCGCACGGTTCTTCGCTGCGGGGTCGACTGCGACAGCGCTGGAGCCACAAATGCGAACGCCATCCCGCATGGGGCGGGATGGCGTTCGGTATTGCGGTGTGACCGGCAGCGCCGGCAGGCTCAGCGTGCAGCCAGAGCCGACGCGATTTCCTGCTGGATCGCCCGCGCGGCCGCCTGCGGATCGGCAGCCAGGCGGATCGGACGGCCGACCACGATGGCATCGGCGCCATCGGCGAAGGCCTGGGCCACGCCGACGGTACGCTTCTGGTCATCGCCGACCGGGCCGCCCGGACGGATGCCCGGGCAAACGATGGAGAACCCGGCGCCGGTGGCGGCACGGATCGGGCCGGCTTCCTGCCCGGAGGCGATCACGCCATCAATGCCAGCCGCCTGGGCGGCCAGTGCGCGCTCGACCACCACGTCCACCGGCTCACGGTCGATGCCCATCTGCGCCAAATCCGGGCGCCCCATCGAGGTCAGCACGGTCACCGCCAGCAGGCGCATGTCGCTGCTGTTGGCGGCCGCACAGGCCTCCATCATCGCCGGGTGCCAGCCATGGATGGTGGCGTAGCTCACCGGCCACTGCGACAGGCGCTTGATCACCGCCGCGGCGGTGGCCGGGATGTCGAAGAACTTCAGGTCGACGAACACGCGCTTGTCGCGGCGGGCCAGCTCGTCCAGCACCTGGAAATACTCGCCGGAGGCGAGCAGTTCCATGCCGATCTTGTAGAACGCCACGCTGTCGCCCAGGCGATCGACCCACTCCAGCGCCTGCACGCGGTCAGGCACGTCCAGGGCGAAGATCAGCCGTTCGTCATCGCGCAGCGGCAGCGGTGCGCGGCTCACGGTGCATAATCCAGCGCAGCGCGCTTGGCGTCGTGGCGGGCCTGGCGCGACTGGGTGTAGTCGTTGTTGAACTGGGCCGGCTCGAAACCGCCGTAGGTCGGGTTCGGCAGCATCCACCAGCGCTCGCCGAACCAGTCGTGGTACTGCTGCAGCAGCGCATCGCGGCCTTCGTTGGTGTTGGCGGTCACTTCCACGAAGTCACCCATCTGGTCACCGAACTGCATCAGCACGCGGTACTTCTGCCCGGCCAGGCGGCGGCGGCAGTTCTTCTCGCTGCCGGCCTGCTCGCAGCCTTCCACCACGGTACCCAAGCCGAGGAACACGCTGTCATCAGCCACCGGCAGGCCCTGTTCGCGCAGGTTGGCGAGGGTCGCGTCCTTCAAATGCACGGCGCGGTTGGAGATGTACAGCAGGGTCACGCCCTTGGCGTTGGCGGCCTTGGCGAAATCAACCACGCCGGGGATGGCCTTGGCCTTCTTTTCGGCCACCCACTGGTCCCAGCTCAGCTCGTCGTATTCCTTGCCGTCGCGCACCAGGCGCGCCTGGTAGGGCGAGTTGTCCAGCACGGTCTCATCCACGTCCAGCACCACGGCCGGCTTCAGGCCCTTGGCCGCATTGCCACGTTCTTCGGGCACCAGCGCGTCCCAGTGGGCTTCCTTCAGCGCGGCGTCCAAGTGGTCGGCGGCGGCGCGGTAGGTCTGTTCGGTGATTGCCCTGTACTCCTGCGCGCGCTGCATCCACAGCACGGCATTGAGGTTGTCGTTGGCCGTGGTATCGAGCGCATCGCCGGCCTTGGCGGTAGCGACCGGGGCCTCGGGGGCGGAAGTCTCGGCGGCAGGCGCATCGACGCGCTTGCAGGCGGACAGGCCGATCGCCGCAGTGGCGAGCAGGGTCAGGGACAGGGAAACGGGACGACGCATCAGGATTCACCGGCAATCAGATATACCCGGCCATTTTACCGGCAAAGATGACCGTGGCACGGCTATGCTTCGGGGTTGACCCGTTGCCTTGCGGAGGCCGCCATGACCGATCCCGTCCAGACCCCCGACGTCCCCCTGCTCGATGCCGTCCAGGCCCGCCTGCTGGGCTGCCTGGTGGAGAAGGAGGCGACCACCCCGGACACCTACCCGCTGACGGTCAATGCCGCGCAGTCGGCGGCCAACCAGAAGACCGCCCGCGAGCCGGTGATGAACGTCGATGCCGGCAGCGTGCAGCACGCCCTGCGCCAGCTGGAGACGCTGGGCCTGGCCCGCCAGCACTTCTCCTCGCGCGCCGACCGCTATGAGCACCGCCTGCAGGGCGCGCTGGACCTGACCCGGCAGCAGACCGTGCTGCTGGCGATGCTGCTGCTGCGCGGCCCGCAGACCCTGGGCGAGCTGGTCACCCGCAGCGAGCGCCTGTACCGCTTCACCGATATGGACGAAGCCCGCCACGCCATAGATCGCCTGCAGCAGCGCGCCCTGCTGGTGGTGCTGCCGCGCGCCAGCGGCCAGCGCGAGGACCGCTACATGCACCTGCTGTGCGGTGAAGTGGACGGTGCGGCGCTGGCCGCGAAGTACGCCAGCAGCGGCGGTGGCAGCAGCGAGGCGGCCGACCCCGGCCTGGCCGAGCGCGTGGCCCAGCTGGAAGCGGCGGTGGCCGAACTGCAGGCCCAGCTGGCCGAACTGCGCGGCTGACGGGCATCCGCCGGGCATGGCCCGGCGCTACCGGATACCGTGCGCAGGGTAGCGCCGGGCCATGCCCGGCGAGCGCAGCGGCGTTGAACCGTACCATGGGGTCGGAGCCCGCCTTGCGGGATCCGACGCCGCCCAGCACGTCAGACCGCGGTCGCCCCCGGCGTAGCGTACAACCGGCTCGCGCTGTCCACGTTCGGCAACTGGATCACGCCGCGTTCGTGCATGCCCAGCCCCAGCAGGATGCGCCCGGAGGCCACGTTGTCCAGATCGGTGATGCCGTACAGATCCTCGATGCCCAGCTCCGCACGTGCATGCGCGAACACCGCCCGTGCCGCCTCGCTGGCGTAGCCCTGCCCCGCGAATTCCGACAGCACCGCATAGCCGATGTCCGGCCCCGGCAGGCCATCACGCCGCACCAGGCCGGCGTTGCCCAGCCACGCGCCATCGGCCAGCCGCTCGATCGCGTACATGCCGAAGCCGTTCAACGCATAACTGTGCAGCACCCGCAGCGCGATGTACTCGCGCGCCTGTTCCTCGCTGCGCACGTTGCGGTCACCGATGAAACGCATGAAGCCCGGATCGTTGAGCAGTGCCAGCATCGGCGCAGCATCCCGGTCGGGTTCTAGGCGGCGCAGCCGCAGGCGTTCGCTTTCGATGGGTTGCATGCGCGGATCTCCGCTGGGATAGGCCGATTGTAGAGCCGAGACCATGCTCGGCTGATCCGTCGATGCGCAAGCCGAGCATGGGCTCGGCTCTACAGCTGCGCTCCGCTCAATCAAACAGCGCTTCAATGGCGGCCAAGCCCGCGCTAGCGCGCTCCTTCTTCCGCGCCGCATCCGCCACCGGGTCCGCACCATCGCGCTGGATCTCCTCGGCCGGAATCTCCTCGAAGAACCGGCTCGGCTTCAACCGCACATGCTCGCCGAACTTGCGGGTCAGCTTGCTGTAGCTCATCCACAGCTGGATCTTCGCGCGGGTGATGCCCACGTACAGCAGGCGCCGCTCTTCCTGCAGGTTGCCTTCGTCCAGGCTGACCTGGTGCGGCAGCACGCCGTCCTCGCAGCCGACGATGAACACATAGGGGAATTCCAGGCCCTTGGACGCGTGCATGGTCATCATGCGTACCTGGTTGCCGCCCTCGTCCTTGTCGCTGCGCGAGAGCAGCGCCAGCTGGCCGGCCAGGTCGGCCGCGGTGGCACCGCGCGGGCCGCCCTCGAACCACTGCGCCAGTTCCTCGATGTTGTTCGCCCGGCGCTGGTAGCTGGCCTCTTCCTTGGCCTGCTGGCGCAGCTCGCTGAGCAGGCCCGACTCCTTGGCGACCTTGCGGATCATGTCGCCGGAGCTGATCTGCCGGGTCTGCGCGCGCAGGTCACGCAGGATGTCGGTGAAGCGCGCCAGGCTGTTGGCCGCCCGCGGCGGCAGCTGCTGCAGCGCGCCGATCGACTCGGCGGCATGCGCCATCGGGATGTCCTTTTCCTGCGCCAGCTCGGCCAGCTTGGCCAGCGTGCCGGCGCCCACATCGCGCTTGGGCGACTGCACCGCGCGCATGAACGCGGTGTCATCGTCCGGGTTCACCAGCAGCCGCAGCCAGGCCAGCGTGTCCTTCACTTCCTGGCGTTCCAGGAACATGGTGCCGCCGGTCAGGTGGTAGGGAATGCGCAGCAGCTGCATCGCCTTTTCCAGCGGCCGCGACTGGAAGTTGCCGCGGAACAGGATGCAGAAATCGCTCCACGGCACGTTGCGCGACTGCGCCACGAAGGCGATCTCGGCGGCGACCTTCTCTGCTTCGTGCTCGCTGTTGCGGCATTCCCACACGCGGATGCGCTCGCCGTCGGCCTGGTCGCTCCACAGCTTCTTCAGGTGTTCGTGCGGGTTGTTGGCGATGAGCGCATTGGCCGCGCGCAGCACGCGGTTGGAGCAGCGGTAGTTCTGCTCCAGCTTGATGATTTCCAGCGCGGGATAATCGCGCCCCATCTGCTGCAGGTTTTCCGGGTTGGCGCCACGCCAGGCGTAGATCGACTGGTCATCGTCGCCCACGCAGGTAAAGTTGCCCTTGTCGCCGGCCAGTTGCTTGAGCAGCCGGTACTGCGCGTCGTTGGTGTCCTGGCATTCGTCCACCAGCAGGTAGCCGATGCGTTCGCGCCAGGCCACGGCGATGTCCGGGTTCTCTTCCAGCACCTGCACCGGCAGGCGGATCAGGTCGTCGAAGTCCACTGCATTGAACGCGGTCAGGCGCAGCTGGTAGCGCTCGTAGACGCTGGCCGCCTCCTTCTCGCGGTTGCTGCGCGCGGCGGCCATCGCCTGCTCGGGCGACAGGCCGGCGTTCTTCGCGCGCGACACCAGGTTCTTCATGTCCTCGATGTCATCGGGCTTGGCGCCGGACATCAGGTCCTTGATCTGCGCAGCGGCATCATCGGCATCGAAGATCGAGAAGCCGCGCTTCAGGCCAACGGCGGCGTGTTCGATCTGCAGGAACTTCAGGCCGAGGGCGTGGAAGGTGCAGATGGTCACCTCGTCGGCATCCTGCTCGCGCAAGCGCTTGGCCACGCGCTCGCGCATTTCCTTGGCCGACTTGTTGGTGAAGGTGATCGCCGCGATGCGGCGCGCGGGATAGCGCCCGCAGCCGATCAGGTGGGCGATCTTTTCGACGATCACACGCGTCTTGCCACTGCCCGCACCGGCGAGCACCAGCAGGGGGCCCTCGATGTGCAGGACGGCGGCGGCTTGGGGAGGATTGAGACCGTGCATTGGAGGGGGATTGTAGCGGGCCCGGGTGACGGCCACAGCCGCCGGTCGGTGGGGATGCTGAACGGCTTCGGCGTGCCGGGGCAGCGGCGTACAATCGGCCGATGGCCAAGCTCTATTTCTACTATTCGGCGATGAACGCCGGCAAGACCACCACCCTGCTGCAGAGCGCGCACAACTACCGCGAGCGCGGCATGCGGGTGGCGATCCTGACCCCGCGCCTGGACGACCGTGCCGGTGCCGGCGTGGTCGCTTCGCGCATCGGCCTGCGCGCCGAGGGCATGGCCTTCGACCGCGACAGCGACCTGCAGCGCTGGGTGGCGCAGGACCTGGCCGACAATGGCCCGATGGGCTGCGTGCTGGTGGACGAGGCGCAGTTCCTGACCCGCGCACAGGTCTGGCAGCTGAGCGAGGTGGTCGACCAGCTGCGCATTCCGGTGCTGTGCTACGGCCTGCGCACCGATTTCCGCGGCGAGCTGTTCGAGGGCAGCCAGTACCTGCTGGCCTGGGCCGATGAGATGCAGGAGATCAAGACGATCTGCCACAGCGGCAAGAAGGCGACGATGACGGTGCGCGTCGATGAGCACGGCCACGCGGTGCAGGACGGCCCGCAGGTGGAGATCGGCGGCAACGAACGCTACGTGTCGGTGAGCCGTGCCGAGTTCAAGAAGATCACCCGTGGTGAAGGGCGGATCGACCCGGCGCAGGCGCCCCTGCCTCTGTAAACGGTGGTTCTTTTGCAGGGCTTGCAGCCCTGCACCTGCTCAATGCAACGGCAACAGCCAGAGCCAGAGCCAGAGCGGGCATTCCGTGGGATGGCGGGGCACTGTGGGTGTGCGGGGACGGCGCAAGTACATCCATGTAGCCTTGGTCGCCGCATCCATGCGGCTCACACCCCGCACACCCACAGTGCCCCGCCTTCGACAGGTTCACGCGGCTGTTGGTAGGTGTCGACCTTGATCGACACATCTGTCAGATATCGAACGAATTCATCCACGTATGGCGTGGATCTACTGTGTCGAACCCACCAGAGCAGAACGCCGTTCCGACAGATCACGGGAAACTGTCGAAGGCGGGGTGGGTCCGGTTGAGGGGGCGTGAGCCGCATGGATGCGGCGACCGAGCTTACATGGACGTACTTGCAGCGTCCCCCTCAACCGGACCCACCCCGCCATCCCGCGGAATGCCCGCTTTTGACGTTGCCGTTGCCGTTGCCGTTGCCGTTGATTCGGCGGGCGCAGGGCTGCAAGCCCTGCAATAATCCCCCCCCTCAGTAAAGCGTGCGCTCTGGCGCGCCGGCCGGCGGCGGGGTGTACTGGTACAGCCAGGTCTCGGTGAGCGGCTTGCCACCACTGCGCAGGTACAGGCGGATGTCGATCTGCTCGGTACTGCCCTCCGGCGGTACCAGGTCGAACATCGCGCGGTAGCCCTTGATCTCGCGCAGCGGCCGCGCCGACACGATCTCCACCCGGCCGCAGCTGGCTTCCACCACCGCCTCCACCTCGCCCTTGTCGATCAGGCTGGCCAGCTCACCGCCTTCGAAGTCCACCGCGAAGCGCCAGCTGAAGTACTCGCGCTTCTTGCCCACCACGCCGCCCAGGCCGGTGTGGGTGGCCACGCAGTGCGCCAGCGGCGTGCGTGCCGGCGGCTCGGCGCCCCAGAACAGGCGGTAGCCGACCAGCAGTTCCTGGCCCGGCTGCGGCTTTTCCTTCGGGTTCCAGAACGCCACGATGTTGTCGAAGGTCTCGTCCACGGTGGGAATCTCCACCAGCTGCACCGAGCCATCGCCCCACTCGCCCTTCGGTTCCACCCACAGGCACGGACGCTTCTCGTAGAACACGCCGTCATCCTGGTAATGGTCGAAGTTGCGGTCGCGCTGCAGCAGGCCGAAGCCGCGCGGGTTGTGATCGACGAACATGTTGAAGCGCAGGTTGCGCGGGTTCACCAGCGGACGCCAGATCCATTCGCCGGCGCCGGTCCACATCGACAGGCCATCGGTGTCGTGGATTTCCGGGCGCCAGTCCCAGCCCATGCGGCGGTCGTTCTCGCCCACCTGGTACATGCTGGTGCACGGGGCGATGCCCAGGCGTTCGATGGCCTTGCGCGGGTACAGCGCGCTGTCGATGTCCATCAGCAGCACGTCGCCATTGGTGATGGCGAAGCGGTAGGCGCCAGCCACGCTGGGCGAATCGAGCAGGCCGTAGACCACGATCGTGTCCGAGTCGGCCGAAGGCTGCTCCAGGTAGTAGGCGATGAAGTCGGGGAATTCCTCCGGCTTGCCCATGCCGGTATCGATGGCCAGCGCACGCGCGGACTGGCCGTACTGGCCTTCCTTGCCGACGGCGCGGAAGTAGCTGGCACCGAGGAAGGCAGCAAAGTCGCGGTCGGTGTCCTTGCGGGTGTTCAGGCGGAAACCGGCGAAGCCCAGGTCCGCCGGCAGCTCGCCGTTTTTCAGGCCGCTCTTGCCGTAGTTGAACGCTGCACCGTCGTAGGCCAGTTCCTGCGCCTTGCCATCGACCACGTCGAACATCCGCACCGGCGAATGGAAGTACAGGCCCAGATGGAAGAACTTCGCCTGGAACTTGCCGGGCTGGTCGGCCCACAGGGCATGGTCCTGGCGGTAGCCAATCGACTGGTACTGGTCCCAGTCCAGGGCTTCCAGCGGCTTGGGCAGCACCCGCTTGTGGCTCTGGTAGGGCGCCTGCGCCAGCGCGCGGGCCTGGCCCTTCAGGGTGGCGAAATCGAACGGCTGCGGCTGGTCGAGCCGGCGCAGGCCGAGCTGTCCACTCTTGCCGGCCGCGCAGGCCGGCAGGGTCGGCAGGCCGAAGGCGGCCAGGGCCAGGGAGGCATTGCGGAGGAAGTCGCGTCGTTGCATGCAGGCGCGGAAGCAAGGGGAAGGTCGGCCATCATAGGCAGACAAACGTTAACGGGCAGCGGAGGGCTGTACGGCTGGTTCAGCCTGCGCCAGCGCGGCCAGCCGCGCATCCAGCTCACGCAGGGCCGGGGCCTGTGCCCCGCGCTGGACCAGCAACAGCTGGCGTGCTTCGGCCAGCGCCGCATGTGCCGCGGCCGGCTGCCCGGCCTGCTGCAGCGCGCCTGCCTGCGCCAGCAGCGCCTGCGGCAGCAGGGCCATATGGTCGGGCTGGCGCCAGATCGCCACCGCCCGCGCGTAGTGCCTGGCCGCCAGGTCAGCATCGCCGTGATCGCTGGCCCACTGCCCCAGCGCGAACTCACCCTGGCCTACCTCGCGGTGGGCCGGGCCCAGCGCGGCCAGCAGCTGTGCCTGTACCTGCTGCAGTTCCTGTCCGGCGTGCTGGCCCTGCCCGCGCTGCAGGGCCAGCATGGCGCGCGCGCGGCGCACCACCAGCGCCTCGGGATGGCGCGGGCCCCAGGCATCCTGTGCCGCCTGCCAGGCCAGCTCCAGTTCGGTGGCGGCCGCCTCGGTCTGGCCCTGCCGTGCCAGCACCTCGCCCAGCTGGCGGTGCAGGCCGATCACCTGCGGGCTGCGGCCATCGGCCGGCTGGTCCAGCAGCGCCAGTGCCTGCTGGTAACCGGCCATCGCGGCAGCCAGGCGCCCGGCGCCGGCATCCAGCCCGGCGAGGTCGGCCAGCGACTCGGCGCGGCCAAAGCGCTGGACGATGCCCCGGTGGCGCAGGGCGAGCGCTTGTTCGAACGAGGCACGCGCGGCGTCCGCGTTGCCCAGCTGCGCCTGGCAGCGGCCCAGCTGGCTGTGGAACTCAGCCACCGTCGCCGGCAGTGCATCGGCCTCGCGGGCTGCCAACGGCTGCAACGGCTGCAGGTGCGCCAGGCAATCGCGGTCACGGCCCAGCATGCGCAGCGCGCGACCACGCTGGGTCACCGCTTCCAGCTGCAGGGCGGGCGGCACGTCGTCCACCTGCTGCAGCAGCCGGCGCTGCTGGTCCAGGGTCTGCAGGGCCAGCTGGTAATCGCCCAGGCCGATCCGCAGGCGGCCGATCACGCCTTCCAGCTCGGCCAACGCCAGCGGCTGGTCGGCCAGTTCGGCCTCGCCACGCTGCTGTCCGGTGGCCAGCAGCTGCGGCACGTCGAAATGGCCATGGCGTTCGCTGGCGGCCTTGTCGAACAGGCTGACAGTGAAATCCTGCATGGCCTGCGCGCGGGCCATTTCCACCTGCGCGTGGCGTGCCTGCCACAGCGCGATGGAGGTGGTGCCGAGCAGGACCAGCACTGCCACCGAGGCCAGCGCCACGCCCCAGCGATGGCGGCCGATGTACTTGTTCACGCGGTAGCCCACGCCGGGCGGCCGGGCCTGGATCGGCCGGCCCTGCAGGTAGCGCTGCAGGTCGCCGGCCAGCGCCTCCGCCGAGGCATAGCGCTGCGCGGGATCCTTCTGCAGGGCCTTTTCCAGCAGCACGTCGAGGTCACCGCGCAGCTGCCGGGCCTGACGCTGCAGCCCGCGCCGCGGGGCACCGGGCTGGTCGGCCAGACGCAGCAGCAGCGACGATGCGCGCGGTACCTGCACGTCGAGGATCGAGCGCTCCCATTCGGCATCACTGTGCCGGCGCAGGCGGTAGGGCTTGTGCCCGGTCACCACTTCAAACAGCACCACGCCCAGCGAATAGACATCGGTGAGGGTGGTGACCGCCTCGCCGCGTACCTGCTCCGGCGCAGCGTAGTGCAGGGTGAAAGCACGTACCTCGGTGGGCGGATGGGTGGCATCGGCGGCGTCGTGGTCGAGCAGCGCGGCGATGCCGAAATCCAGCAGCTTCACCGTGCCGTCGGCGCGGACCAGGATGTTGGAAGGCTTGAGGTCGCGGTGCACCACCAGGTTGGCGTGGGCATGGCTGACCACCGCGCAGACCTGCAGCATCAGCTGCAGGCGCGTTTCCAGCGATGGTTCCAGGCGTCGGCAGTAATCGCTGATCGGCTCGCCTTCCACGTAGTCCAGGGCCAGGTAGGGCTGGCCATGCTGGTCCACGCCGGCATCCAGCAGCTGGGCCAGGTGGGGGTGCTGCAACCGGGCGAGGATCTGCCGTTCGCGGCCGAAGCGCTGGCGCAGCCCGGGGTCGGCCACACCGCTGCGCAGCAGCTTCAGCGCCACCTGGCGCTGGTACAGGCCATCACAGCGCTCGGCCAGCCAGACCTCGCCCATGCCGCCCTCGCCCAGCGGGCTCAGCAGGCGGTAGGGGCCCACCTGGCTGCCCGCGCGCCCGGGTGGCGCCGCGGTCCACAGCGGCTGGGCCATGAACTCCTGGCTGTCGGCCTCCTGCAGCAGCAGGTGTTCCAGGTCGCGGCCCAGGGTCGGGTCGTGCTCGGCCAGGCGCTGCAGGCGCAGCTGCCGCACCTCCGGGGCCAGCTCCAGCAGCTGATCCAGCCAGGACGAAAGCAGCTGCCAGCGCGCGGCATCCATGGTCGGCCTGCGTGCCTCAGTCGCCGCGCATCGCCGCCAGCAGGAACAGCCGTGCCTTCTGCCAGTCGCGGCGGATGCTGCGCTCCGAGCGCTGGCTGAGTTCGGCGATCTCCTGTTCGGACAGGCCGGCGAAGTAGCGCAGCTCGACCACCCGCGCCAGGTGCGCATCGACCGCCTGCAGGCGCTCCAGGGCCACGTCCAGGGCCAGCAGGTCCTCGTCCAGGCGCACGCCGCTGCTGCTGTTCTCGGGAATCTCGGCCACCCGTTTCAGGTCGCCGCCGCGCTTGCGCGCCAGCCGGTTGCGCGCGTAGTCGACCACCACGCTGCGCATGGCCGAGGCGGCATAGGCGAAGAAATGCGCGCGATCCTCGAAGCGCGCCGCGCCGCGGCTGCCGAGCAGTTTCAGGTAGGACTCGTGCACCAGCGAGGTGGCGTCCAGGGTGCGTCCCTGCTGGCCGGCCAGCTGGCGCCGGGCCATGCCGTGCAGCTCCTGGTACAGCGTGGTCAACACGCGGTCCAGCGCCGTGCGGTCACCGCCGCGCGCGGCATCCAGCCAGACGGTGATATCCGCTCCTTCGTCCATCGCAACGTCCCCCCGCAGCGGATGCTGAGCGGACTATAGCGCTGCCGGTATGCGCTGCATGAAGAGATTCAGCGCTGGCAGCGGCTGCACCACACGCTGGCGCGCTGGCCGATCATCGCGTGCTTGAGCGGGCGACCGCACTGCGGGCACGGCAGGCCGTCGCGGCCATAGACCAGCAGCTCCTGCTCGAAGTAGCCCGGGGCGCCATCGGGGCTGATGAAGTCGCGCAGGGTGGTGCCGCCGCGGGTGATGGCGTAGCCGAGAGTGTCCTTCACCTCGCGGGCCAGGCGCCGGTAGCGTTCGCGCGACACCTTGCCGGCCTCGCGCAGCGGGCTGATGCCGGCCTTGAACAGGCTTTCGGCGGCGTAGATGTTGCCCACCCCGACCACCACCGCCTGGTCCATCAGGAAGGTCTTCACCGGGGCGCTGCGGCCCCGGCTGCGCCCGAACAGGTAATCGCCGTCGAAGGCCTCGTCCAGCGGCTCCGGGCCCAGCCCCTGCAGCAGCGGGTGTACCTCGCCGGCCGGCTGCCAGAGCAGGCTGCCAAAGCGGCGCGGGTCGTTGAAACGCAGCAGGCGGCCGTTGTCCAGGCTGATGTCCACGTGGTCGTGCGTGCGCAGCGGGGTGTCACCCGGCAGCACGCGCAGGCTGCCGGACATGCCCAAATGCAGCACGGCGCTGCCCACGGCGGTATCCAGCAACAGGTACTTGGCCCGCCGGTGCACCGCATCGATGCGCTGCCCTGGCAGCAGATCGGCCACTTCCGGTGGAATCGGCCAGCGCAGGTCGGCGCGGCGCAGGATCACGCCATGGACGCGGCGGCCTTCCAGATGCGGCGCCAGGCCGCGGCGGGTGGTTTCTACTTCGGGCAGTTCAGGCATGGGCTGATTCTACGCCCGCACGACACGCGATCCGTCACCAACCGGTAGCGCGGCGGCGCAGAAAGTTCACGTGCATCCAGGTAGCCATCGCCGTTGGCATCCTGCATGTGGAAGCGCTGCACGATCACCTGGCGCTGCTGTTCGCGGGTGATCGGCCTGCCCTTGCCACCGGGCAGTTCGTCGGCGGTCAGCACGCGGTCGCCGTTGCGGTCCATGTGGTCGAAGGCATATAGCATCCACTGCACGTACTCGGCTTCGCTGACCTTGCCATCGCCATCGGCGTCCATGCGCTGCAGGTAGGTGGCGGTGTCGGTGACCTGTGCGGAGGCGGCCAGCGGCAGCAGGCACAGCAGCGGAACCAGCAGCTGCCTCATGCGCCCACCAGAGTGTAGCCCTTCAACCGCGCGGCGTAGGCCTGCAGGGCGGCAATGCCGCTTTCCTCGGCCTCGTGGCACCACGCCTGCAGGTGGCGCAGGCGCTCGGCGGCATCATGGCCGCGGGCTTCCAGCAGCGCGGCCAGGCGCGCGCGATACTCGACGAGGGTGCGGATGCGCGGGCGCTGCGCGACCCATTCGCTGAGCTGGGCACGGCTGTCCGGCTGCAGCCAGCGACCATCGTTGACCAGGCCCCGGCGCAGGCGGCGCGGCAGCAGGCGGCGCAGCTTTGCACCGGCCTGGGTGGCTTCTTCGCGCAGGGCCGGTATGAACACGTTGCGCTGGTAATCGGTCATTGCCTGGAAGCGGTGCGACAGCAGCGCCTTCAGGGTCTCGGCATCGGGCACGGCGATGTTCGGGCGCACGTCCATGGCCGGCGCCACCCGCAGCACCTTGGCCAGGCGCAGCGCCTGCAGCAGGCGGATCGCGCTCCAGCCGATGTCGAACTCCCAGCGGCGCATCGCAAAGCGCGCCGAACTGGGGAAGGCATGGTGGTTGTTGTGCAGTTCCTCGCCACCGATCCAGAACGCCCACGGCGTCAGATTGGTGGAGGTATCGGCCGACTCGTAGTTGCGGTAGCCCCACCAGTGGCCCAGGCCGTTGACCACGCCCGCCGCCCAGAACGGAATCCAGGCCATCTGGATCGCCCACAGGGCCACCCCGGGCAGGCCGAACAGCGCGCTGTTGATGACCAGCAGCAGCACCGGGCCGAGGGTGGCGCGCGGGGTGTACAGGTGGCGCTCGATGGCATCGTCCGGCGTGCCGCGGCCGTACTGTTCGATGTCCGCACGCATGCCGCGGGCTTCGCGGTACAGCTCCACGCCATGCCAGAACACCTTGCCGATGCCGCGGGTGACCGGGCTGTGCGGGTCGTCCCCGGTTTCCACCTTGGCGTGGTGCTTGCGGTGGATGGCCACCCACTCGCGGGTGATCATCGAGGTGGTCAGCCACAGCCAGAAGCGGAACACATGCGCGACCGCCGGATGGAAATCGACCCCGCGATGGGCCTGGCTGCGGTGCAGGTACAAGGTGACCGAGAAGATGGTGAGCTGGGTGAACACCAGCAGCACCGCCAGCATGGCCCAGCCGCCCAGGCCGAGCACGCCACCGGTAAGCAGGGAGATCAGGGCATCGGGCATGGCGGCACTCCAGATCAACGCGGGGATGGCAGACATGATGGGCGCTTAAGTTGCAAACTGCACCCTCGCGGCGGTGTTCGTGCACCGTCATGAAGTGCCACCGTTCACAGTTGGGGACCTGAGTTGTCGAGCCTTGATCCGCGCGCCCATGCCGTTACCGCTGCCCCGTCCTCCGGGGTGCTGCCCCCGCTGATCGAACTGGACCACGCCAGCGTGGTCCGCGGACAGGTGAAGGTCCTGCACGGGCTCAGCCTGCGCATCGCCCAGGGCCAGCACACCGCGCTGCTGGGCCCGAACGGCTGCGGCAAATCGACCTTCATCAAGCTGATCACCCGCGAGCTGTACCCGCTGGCCCAGGCCGACGGCCGGGTCGCGGTGAAGGTGCTGGGGCAGAACCGCTGGCAGGTCGATCGCCTGCGCTCGCAGCTGGGCATCGTCACCGGCGACCTCAGCAGCAACCTGTCCGACATGCCGGGCCTGACCGTGGAACAAGCGGTGCTGTCCGGCTTCTTCGCCAGCTACGTGGTGCCGGCGTTCCGCGAGGTGACGGCGGACATGCGGGCGCGGGTGGGCGAGACGCTGGCGATGACCGGCGCGCTGGCCCTGCGCGAGCGTGCGTATGCCGAGCTGTCGGCCGGCGAGACCCGCCGCGTGCTGATCGCCCGCGCCCTGGTCAACCGGCCGCAGGCGTTGCTGCTGGACGAGCCGTCCACCGGCCTGGACCTGGTGGCGCGGCAGCAGCTGGTGGCGACCATGCGCGTGCTGGCCCAGCAGGGCATCACCCTGGTGCTGGTCACCCACCATATTGAGGAAGTGATTCCCGAGATCGAGCGCGTGGTGCTGCTGCGCGATGGCCGCGTGCTGGCCGATGGCACCCGCGAAGAACTGCTGCGCGACGAGCCGCTGTCGGCGGTGTTTGGTGGTGCGATCAGCGTGGTGGAACAGAATGGGGTCTTGACCGCGTACGCGGGGTAATCCGTCGGACCTGAGGGACGACGGGACGACGGGACGACGGTAGAGTCGACTGTTAGTCGACTATCGCGCGCAGCGCGGGATTTTCGCGGTCCGAACGGAGAGCAGTCGACTAACAGTCGACTAACAGTCGACTCTACCCCCGTCGCAGTCCCATCCCGTCGCGGTTCCATACCCGTCACCGTGCAGGTGCAGCGGGCCGGGTAATCCGGCCCGCCACGTTCCAGTCAGAACCGCAGCGCCAGCGCGCGCGATTCGATCGGCGCCATCCGGCTCTGGTCCTGCAGCTGCAGGTCACGCAGCTCATACGGTGCGCCGAAGCCGGCCGGCAGTGCGGCCTGGTCGAACGGCAGCACCAGTACGCCACGGCCGGCACCTTCGAACCACGCCGCCGCATGCGCCTGTGCCACCGGCTTCAACTGGCCGTCGGTGCCGGTGGCGTACAGCGTGCCGCGCGCTTCGTAACGACCCGCGGCGGCCACCTGCAGCGGGAGGCTCACCTGGCGGCTGGCCGCGTCGGGCGTGGCCTGGCCGCTGAAGCGCGCGGTCGGCTGCGCCACCGCGAAGGCCACCTTGCCATCGCGCAGCACGCCGTCGGCCTGGGCAAACACCTGCAGTTCCCACAGGCCCTGCACCGTGCTGGCGTCGGCCGGAATGCGCACCTGCGCGCTCAGGCTGCCATCGGTGGTGCGCAGCAGGCGTTGCGGCCAACTGCGGCCATCCGGTGCCACCAACAGGGCTTCACCGCCCAGGCCGCCGCGGCGCGTGGCCAGCTTCGCGGTGCTGGCGCCATCCTCCAGCAGGCGTGCCTGCAGCTGCACGCTGCCGCCGGCCAGCACCTGCGCCTGGCTGGCCTGCACTTCCAGCCGCACCGGGCTGTTGGGTTCCAGCACCTGCACCACGTAGCGGCCCTGCGCCTGCGCGCTCTGCAGCCGGTAGGCGCCCACTGCGCTGCTGGCACCGGTGCGCAGCATGCTGCTGCCATCGTTCACCGCCATGCCCGCAGCCTGCAGCTGCCGCGCATCGACGCTGCGCGCTACGCTGGTGCGGCCGGCCGCATCGCGCACCTGCAGGGCGTCGGCGGGCAGCGCGCGGGCACCGGCACCCGGACTGACCTGGATCACCGCATCCGGCGCAGTCAGCGGCAGGTCCAGGCCGCGTTGCAGTTCGACGGCGTCGACCTGCTGCCAGTAGCTGCGGCTGACCACTGCGTAGGCGCCCGCTGCCTGCAGCGGCTGCGCCGGGTCGAGCGGCCAAGCGAAGGCCAGCGGCACGCGTTCGCTGTCATCGGCCGGCAGCGGCGCGGCCACCAGTGACGCGGGCACCTGGTCACCGGCAGCGGCGGCACGCAGCGCCTGCGCGGCATGCACCGGCGCGACGGCAAGTGCGGCCAGTACAGCCGCAGCCAGCAGGGTGGAATGGATCTTCATGGTCATCTCCCTCACTGGGTCAGGTCGTTGCGCAGGATCGTGCCGAGGCCGAAGCACTCGCGGCGGCTCTGGTTGTGGCTCAGCGGCTCGGCGCCCTGGGTGCGCGCCTTGTCGGTGAACCACAGGCTGCCCGCCGCCTTCTGGCTGCTGCATTCCAGGAAACCGTCCGAGCAGGACGACAGCCAGTTCTGGGTGAACTCCAGGCCGACGTTGGCCGCATACCCGCCGCAGTAGCTGTTGCTGTCCCACACGGCCGATTCGACATCGCTGCCGACCACCGCGCGGAAGGGCTTGGGCAATGCCGGGCGGCCGGCGGTGCCGTACAGGTTCTGCGCGTTGTAGGTGGCCATGTGGCCGACCTGCTGCATGCGCACGGCATCGTTCTTGTAGCCCAGCAGCCAGCCCAGCGAGGTCTCGAAGCTGTTGCCGTTGAGCACCGCGTCGGCCAGCGGCGTGCCCGCCGAGGACGGCGCCAGCGCGGTGACCTTGCGCACCGTGCTGATGATCTTCGGATAGCGGCTGTCGTAGGTGGGGTTGGACAGGATCCAGCGCACCACGTTGCCGCCGTTGGAATGGGTAATGACCACCAGCTGGGTGATGCCGCGGCTGTCGATGAAGCGGGTCAGCTGGTTGGCCAGGCAGCCGGCAGCTTCCGGCTTCCACATGTACTGGGTGAAATCGCAGTTGATGACCACGTAGTTGCTGCTGTTCGGCAGGCCCTGGCGCACGGTGTCGATGATCGCCGGCTGCCAGTAGTCCTGGGTGGCATCGGTCTGTGCGCCGGTGCCGTGCACGAAGGCCACGCCGTAGACATCGGCGGCCTGCGCCGGGGTGCAGGCCAGGCCCAGCAGCAGGGCCAGGGCGGTACTTCCTGTTGCGGTGCTGCGCATCGCATCTCTCCCTCGTCAGCGGATCCCCCCGGCCCGGCTGTGGGCTGATGCTGGCGGCGATCGCGCGTGAAAGTCCGTGCGCTGCGCCCTTATTCGGAAGATTGGCGAAGATGGATGATGTTGTTGCAGGATAGTGAGTACCCAGCGCCACCATGCCGGGTCTGGCCGTATGATCGATGGACGCTGCGGGCGGCAGGAGGTGCTGCGATCATGGCCGCTGTGTTTCCCGTCTCGAGCCTGCCCATGTCTTTGTCTGCCCTTCCCGCCCGCCCGCTGCTCGGCCTGGCCATCGCCCTGTCGCTGGCCGGTTGCGCGTCCACCACCACCGCACCCACCGCGGTGGAAGCCAACGTCACCACCAAGGCGGTGGGCTACCTGGACAAGGCCGCCGTGCCGGCCAGCATCGCCCTGGTACCGGCGCCGCCGGCAGCCGGTTCGGCCGGTTTCGCGCTGGATGAGCAGGTCAGCCGCGAAGCCCGCGCCCTGCGTGGCACGCCGCGCTTCAGCCAGGCGACCCGCGACGCCGAGCTCGGCTTCCCCGAGGGGGCCAACCAGTTCTCCTGCGCCGCCGACATCGACGTGGACGCGGTGAAGACCCCCGCCCTGTACCGCCTGCTGGAGCGCAGCCGCATCGATGCCAGCGCAGCCACCAAGGTTGCCAAGAACCAGTACCAGCGTCCGCGCCCCTTCATGGTCAACGGCGAGCCGACCTGCACGCCCGACGATGAAGCCGGCCTGCGAAAGAACGGCTCCTATCCGTCGGGCCACACCTCCATCGGCTGGGCCTGGGCGCTGATTCTCTCGGAGATCGCGCCGGACCGCGCCGACGCCATCCAGGCGCGTGGCCGCAACTACGGCGAGAGCCGCCTGGTGTGCAACGTGCACTGGCAGAGCGACATCCTCGAAGGCCGTTTCATGGGCGCCGCCGCCGTAGCGCGCCTGCATGACAACGCCGCGTTCAACAAGGATCTGCTGGCGGCACGCAAGGAGATCGCCGACGCTCGCAAGGCCGGCCTGCATTCCAGCCGCGACTGCGCGGCCGAGGAAGCGGTGCTGAAGGTGCGGCCGGAAAGCGCGCTGTAAGGCATCGCCGTTGCGCTCGCCGTTTCGCGGCGCTACTGACTGCGCCGCGGAACGGCCGCATCGGCGATGGCCTTTGTCAGCGTCGCCTTGTTGCCACCGCGCGGCCAACCCACCACCCGCGCGGCGACCCTGCCGTCGCGCAGGATGTAGAACGTGGGTGTTCCCCAGTAGCCGACGTCGGGAAAACCGGACTGACGGGCCACAATGTGGATCGGCAGATCAGGATGACGCTCGTCCCAGTCCGTGAAGATGCGCGGATTGAGCGTTCCATCCTGCGGCGACATCCACAGGGCGCGCGGACCGGAAAGCATCCGCAGCAACTCGGGGTCTGTGCGCGCAGCTTCTGCAGCTGCCCGCGTGAAGCCGCAGGCAGGATGCGCGATAACGATGATGTCCAGCGACGCCAGGTCGGCCTGAGCCGGGCTGAAGCTCTCGCCATCGGGACCAGGTGTCCAGTACTCAAGCGGCTTGATGGCATCCGGGAATCGCGGCACGGGACGGCCATTGAACGCCGCCAGCCACGGCGATGCAGGCGTCAACGCAAGGGCATCACGGCTCAGCATGGCAATGGCCGCTCCGGCGCGTGCATCGGCAGGATGCAGCTCACCTCGTCTGCGCAGCTCGGCGCCCAGGCGCAGTGCAATGGCCGAGTAGCGTGGCTGTTTGCTTGCCACAGCTGCGGTGTGGGTCGCCCTCAGCAGGACCCGCAGGTCAGATGCAGCCAGCGAGGACAGCGTATCGGTGTGAGGCAGGACACTTGTATCGAACACACGATCAACCTGCGCCCCGCGCTCGCGCCAGTCATGCTCCGGCCCCGAGAGTCTTTCCCACGTTCGCTGCACGATGGCGTGGCCCTGCTCCAGGGATTCGCCGGCTGCACAGGGAAAGGCCAGGATCACCGCCAGCATGGTGGCGACGGGAAGAAACCCACGCATGACGGTGCGTTGGAGCCGCAGGGCCATGATCAGCAGTTGGACGTGCATATGTGAGCCGTCGATTCCTCGCAGGTCGCGTGCGAGATGCACTTGTAGCCGGGATAGTCCGCCTCGTTGCAGTGTTCTCCCACACCACAACGCAGGCTGCGCGCAGAACCCAGGATCTGCAGAACCTGCTGGTCTTCCTCCGAATTGACCCTGACATCAGGCATGACGGCTACCAGATGCTGGAAGCCAAATGGTTTGAGAACACGCTGGATGTCCGCAGCGCCCAGTTCCCGGACGAGATCAGAGTAATCAAATGATGCCAGCCCCCTCGCGTTGAACTGCAGCGCTCCGACAAAGCGTGTACGGGCTGAGGGACTGAGCTTGTAGAGTGGGAAGGCGTCAGTCCCCTCCATCGTTCTGGCGTACGCATCAAATGATCGGCGATCAGTGATCGGCGCCGTTCGTCTGTCCAGTTCCAAGCGCTGTCCCTCAAGGGTTGCCTGGGCTGTCAGCGCTGCGGGGGATGCGTTGACACGCGCCTGCAGTGAGGCAAGCAGAAAGGTCGCTGCGACAACGGTCTTCCATGTCCTGGACATCATTGCACTACCTCCTCATCCCGGGAGATTCCGGCGCTCCAGTACTACACCGTTTCTGGCGAGCTGCTGCCGGTTCGCCGTGTTTTTCGTTGAATTCCTATATCCGGGTTGCGCATGCCAAGAAACGCAGGTTCGTTCACGTCACAGAGAGACGAACTTCGGAAATAGAAACGGCGCGGTTGCCCGCGCCGTTCCGGGTGACAGCTACCACATCAACGGTATCAGAACTTCAGAGCCGAGCCATGCTCGGCTAACAGCAGTCGAGCATGGCTCGACTCTACAAAAGCAGAAGGGCCGGCATTGCGCCGGCCCTTCATTGCATCACGCCATCAACCGCATCAGAACTTCGCGGTGAACTCGACGCCGAACGTGCGCGGCTCGTTGAGGAAGCCGGTCAGGTTGTTGAAGTCGATCGCACCGACCACGCGGGTCTGGTTGGTCAGGTTGCGGCCGAACACAGCCACGTCGTACTGGCCGTAACCCCAGTTGTAGCCCACGCGCAGGCCACCTTCCAGCGAGCTGCGGCTGCGGAACTCCGGCGACTCGTACAGGAAGAAGTTCACCGGACCCTTGTAGGCCCAATCGGTGTAGACGTAGACCTCGCTGGCATCGTTCACCGGGAAGCCGGCACGCAGGGTAAGGTTGTGGATCCACTTCGGCGCCTGCGGCAGCGGGTTGCCGTTGACCAGCGCGTAGGTGCCACCGTTGATGATGGTGGTCGGGTCGGTGATGGTGCAGCCACCGCCACAGATCGCCACGGCCAGATCCTTGTCCTTGATCTCAGTGTCGTTGTAGCTGCTGCCCAGGGTCATCAGCACGTGGTCGGTCAGGTACGCCTCGAAGTCCAGCTCGAAGCCCTGGCCGATGGTCTTGTCGGCGTTGAGCAGGGTGGCGGTGTTGTTGCTGCCACCCACGGCGATCAGCTGCTGGCCATCGACGTTGTAGCGGAACACGTTGAAGCCCAAGCGTGCGCGACGGTCGAACAGATCGGCCTTGATGCCGGCTTCATACGAGATCACCTTCTCCGAATCGGCCTGGGTGACGCCGCCGAAGGCCAGGCGACCCTGGATCGACGGTGCACGGAAGCCCTTGGCCACGCGCGCATAGGCGTTGATGTTGTCGGTGATCTGGTAGACGCCGCTCAGGTCCCAGCTGACGTCGTCGACATCGCTGTTGGCCAGATACGGGCCGCTGACCGGCGTGCCGCCCGGCACGGCCTGCAGCACGCTGGCGGTGAAGTCCTTCTTGTCCTGGGTGTAACGCACGCCGGCACGCAGCTTGAAGCGGTCGGTCACGTCCAGGTCGCCCGAGGCGAACGCGGCCCAGGCCTTGTTGCGCTGGCTCTGCACGGCGTGGCCGGTCTGCGGGTTGCCCGGGGTCAGCGAGTCGTAGTTGAAGCTGTCGATGGTGACGTCTTCATCGAAGTAGAAGACGCCGGCCTGCCAGTCGAATCGGCCCCACTCGTTGGATTCGACGCGGAATTCCTGCGTCCACTGACGGTGGTGCGGCAGGCCGTCGGCCGATTCGGACGGGAACGGAATCAGGCCGGGGCCGGAGTTGCCGGCACCCAGGAACGCCGCGCCGTAGCCACCATCGACGTCGCCGTGGTTCAGCGATTCGGCGGTTTCATAGCCGGTGATCGAGTGCAGGGTTACGCGGCCCAGGTCCCACTTGAGGCGTGCGCTGCCGCCCCAGGTTTCTAGGTTGGAGAAGTTCAGGCCATCGGTGGAGACCTTGTCGCGGTCGAAGTTCTCGACCAGCGCGTTGCTGCCCTTCTGGATGATGTTGGCGCGGAACAGGCGCGCGGTGCCGTTGAGCTTGCGCTTGTGCAGGTTGAACAGCGCTTCGACGTCGTCACCTTCGTACAGGAACTGCACGCGGCCGGCGCCCTCGTCATAGCCTTCAAAGCCCGAGCTCGGCGCGTTGGCGACGGTGTTGTCGACGTAGTTCTCGCGGCGCTGGTACAGCGCCGACACGCGCGCCGACCAGCGGCTGGTCAGCGGGCCGCCGTAGGCGCCCTGCACGTTCCAGGTGTCATAGCTGCCGTAGGAGACCTTCACGTAGCCGTCGGCGTCCTGCGACGGGCGCGCCGAATCGAACTTCACCACGCCGGCCGGGGTGTTGCGGCCGAACAGCGTGCCCTGCGGGCCACGCAGCACTTCCACACCGGCCAGGTCGAACAGCGGGAAGCCCTTCAGCAGCGGGCTTTCCTGCACCACGTCGTCGTACACCAGCGACACCGGCTGCGATGCGTTGAGATCGAAGTCGGTGTTGCCCAGGCCGCGGATGTAGAAGCGCGGGAAGGCGCGGCCGTACGACGATTCGATGTTCAGGCTCGGCACGCGCGCGGACAGGAAACGGATGTCGTCGCCGGCGGAGCCGAGCACATCCAGCTTCTCGCCCTGGATCGCGGTGATCGCGACCGGCACGTCCTTGGCGTTCTCGACGCGGCGCTGCGCGGTGACCTGGAGGGCATCGAGGGCAACCGGATCCTTGGCAGCAGGGGTTTCCTGGGCGGCTGCCACCAGCGGCAGCAGGGCGGAAAGAGCGGCAACGAGGGGACGCGCGACCGGAGTGCGGCCACGGAATGTGCGGGTCGGAGACATGGCGGTAGGCTGTGTTTGGAGGGGTGGTGAAACGGCGCTACCAGATAATTGTTGCAATACAGCACCTGCGTCGCAAATACCGATCGTTCATGGCCCCTCACCGGCAGGCCCGCGGCGGACCGCTAGACTCGGTGTTTCCCCCTGCCAGAGAGCTGCTGCGATGACCCAGTGGTACTTCCATGCTGCCGGCCAGGCCGAGCGGATCGGCCCGCTCGACGAGGACGCTGCGCGCCGTTTTGCGCAGGCCAACCCGCACGCGCTGGCCTGGCGCCAGGGCATGGAAGGGTGGACACCCGTGTCCGACATCAGCGTCCTGCAGGGGTCTGCAGCAGCGGCAGCGCCTGCTGCACCCGTCCCTGCGCCGCCGGTCCTGCCCGCTGCCGCACCGGCCGCAACCGAGACGGTCAGCAGCAGCGGCGGCCACGGCGATCCGATCGATTTCCGCATCGTCGGCCATGAAATGCAGTTCGTGGAGATCGGCCTGGACCCGGGTGAAAGCGCGATCGCCGAAGCCGGCGCGCTGATGTTCAAGGAATCCACGGTGCAGATGGACACGGTGTTCGGCGACGGCTCGCAGGCCAGCAGCGGCTTCATGGGCAAGGTGATGGCCGCCGGCCGCCGCGTGGTGACCGGCGAAAGCCTGTTCGCCACCGTCTACACCCAGACCGGCACCGGCCGCGGCAAGGTCGCCTTCGCCGCGCCCTACCCCGGCACGGTGCTGCCGATGAAGCTGGACCAGCACGGCGGACGCCTGATCTGCCAGAAGGACAGCTTCCTGGCCGGCGCGCGCGGCGTGCGCATCGGCGTGCAGTTCCAGCGCAGGATCATGACCGGCCTGTTCGGCGGCGAAGGCTTCGTCATGCAGAAGCTGGAGGGCGACGGCTGGGTCTTCATCCATGCCGGCGGTTGCGTGATCGAGCGCGAGCTGGCCGCCGGCGAGCGCCTGGATGTGGATACCGGCTGCGTGGTGGCCTACCACCCGACGGTGGAGATGGACGTGCGCCGGGTCAGCGGCATCAAGAGCATGCTGTTCGGTGGTGAGGGCGTGTTCCTGGCCACCCTGACCGGGCCGGGCAAGGTCTGGCTGCAGTCGCTGCCGTTCTCGCGCCTGGCCGGGCGCATGTGGATGGCCGCGCCGCAGGGGGGCGGCAAGCGCCGCGGCGAAAGCGGGTTCCTGGGCGGCGACAACCGGTTCTGACGCTGCACGGCAGCGCCGGGCCATGCCCGGCGAGCACAGCGGCACCTGAACCATCCGCCGGGCATGGACCGGCGCTACCCATGGATTTTGCATCCTTCGGTATGCTGGCGCCCTTTCCTGAATCCGGCGCCCCGAGCGCATTGCCGATGAGCCTGTTCCGCCCCCGCGTGCTGCTGTCCGTCGCCCTGCTCGGCCTGCTGGCCGGTTGCGGTGGCGAAGAGGTCCGCCCCACTCCGCCGCCGCAGCCGACCTTGGTGCCACAGGCCAAGCCGATCAGGATCGGCATCGCCCTCGGCGGTGGTGCGGCCAAGGGATTTGCCCACATCGGCGTGATCAAGATGCTGGAAGCCAATGGCTTCGAACCGGTGGTGGTGTCGGGCACCAGCGCCGGCAGCGTGGTCGGCGCGCTGTATGCCAGCGGCATGGACGCGTTCCAGATGCAGAGCAAGGCCGTGGCACTGGATGAAGCCAGCATCCGCGACGTGCGCCTGTTCTCCGGCGGCCTGGTGCAGGGCCAGAAGCTGCAGGACTACGTCAACGAACAGGTGGCCAACCGCCCGGCCGAGAAGCTGAAGAAGCCGTTCGCCGCCGTGGCCACCCAGCTGGAAACCGGCGAGCGCGCGATCTTCGTGCGCGGCAACGTCGGCCAGGCCGTGCGCGCCTCCAGCAGCATCCCCGGCGTGTTCGAGCCGGTGAAGATCGGTGGCCGCAACTACATCGACGGCGGCGTGGTCAGCCCGGTGCCGGTCGATGCCGCGCGCCAGCTGGGCGCCGAGTTCGTCATCGCCGTGGACATCTCCAGCAAGGCCAGCGGCAAGGCACCGACCGGCATGCTGGGCATCGTCAACCAGTCGATCTCGATCATGGGCCAGCGCCTGGGCGAACAGGAACTGGCACGCGCCGACATCGTCATCCGGCCGAAGGTGCTGGACATCGGCGCCGCCGATTTCAGCCAGCGCGGCACCGCGATTCTCGAGGGCGAGAAGGCTGCGATGGCGGCAATGCCGCAGATCCGCGCGAAGATCCAGCAGATGCAGAAGGCACGTGCCGCTGCACTGGCACCGGCTGCACCGGTGGTGCCGAAGTGCGATGAGCCCTCGCGCTTGGGCAGGCTGATGGGCCGCAAGGAAAAGTGCTGAGTGTTCCGGCGCGCCGCTGCTGAGCGGCGCGTGATCTTTTTCTAGCGCGCGGGCCGGTAGCCACTGGCCTGCTGCCGTTCGCGCCGGCGGGCCTGGCGCGCCAGTTCCTGCAGCGCCGCAGTGTGCTGCAGCTGTTCCATGCCATGTGCCGGCACGTGCAGCTGACGGCGTGCACGGGTCAGCGCCAGGTACACCGCGCGCACCGGGTTGTGCCAGATGCGCGCGCCCTGCCCCGCACTGAAGCACCCAGGCGACAGCGAGACCACGTCGAACTGCAGGTTCTTCGCGTGTTCGGCCAGGCACAGCACCACGCGCCCATCGGCGGGTGTGTCCTGGTCATCCAGTGCCTGCAGCAGTGACTGCACGCGGTCGGCCGAGGCGAACAGCTCCAGCAGAGCACCCTGCCCCTGCCCGGCCTGCGTGGACAGGAAATGCTCCTGCGCCTGGTTCGACCCGCTGTCGCGACGGCGCCATGCATCCAGCGGCCCTTGCAACGCGCTGCGCAGCGCGCGCAGCGACGCCGGGTGCAGGTAGGGCCGCAACCCGTTCGCGTGCAGCTGTGCGGCATCCAGCGCCAGATCGGCGACGTTGCCGTGGATGCGCAGGCCTTCGCGTGGCACCTGCGACCAGTCGCGGTAATGCAGCACGCCGGTGGCGCGGTCGGCGGCACCGACGAAAGGACCGCTGTCCTGGCCCAGGCCGTCCAGCGCCAGCGCCTGGTTGACCAGGCCATCCACCTGATTGCCCTGGCGCACCGACTGGTGCATTTCCAGCACCTTCGATGCGGTCCAGCGCGGCACGGTGCCGGACAGGCACTGGTGCGGATCACCGAGGCTGACCACACCCGGGGCGTGGCCGGCCAGCAACTGCTTCCACGACGGGCTCAGGTCGTGCGCTTCGTCCACCAGCAGCATGCCCATGTCCTGCGGCGGGGTGACGCCGCGCAGCGCCAGCCATTTGCCGATGTGCGCGGGGCTGAGGCTCAGCAGCGTGCTCCGCTGCAGCTCGGCATCGAACATGCTGCGCCAGACGTGCTCGGCCGCCGCCAGGTAGGGCGCCACGTCGAGCATCGCGGCCGGCACCGACCGGTCGAAATGCTGGAAGGCCATGCGCGGTGCGGACGAGGCGCACCAGCGGTTGATGGCCTCGAACGCGGTCAGCAGCACCTGCTCCGGGCTGCGCCCGCCGATACCCTGCAGGCCGATGCGGCCGGCGATCTCGCGTGGGGTGCGGGTGCTGCGCCGGTAGCTGGCGACGAAGCCGCCTGTCTGGCCACTGCGCGCGGCGTGCTGGGCCACGCGGTTGGCGAATTCGATCTGGGTCAGCAGGCGCACGGCCGTGCTGGCCGGCACGCGGGCGCGGAATGCTTCGACCTGGCCGCGCGACGGCGCGATGTAGGTATAGCGGCCCGGCCGCGCATCCATCAGCGCCAGCACCAGGTGGCCCTTGCCGGTACCGGCGTAGCCATCGAGGTCGATCAGCTCATCCGGGTTGGCCGCGATCGCGCGCAGCACGCGGGCCTGCTCGGACGTGTACAGGCCATGGTGTTCGACTGCACGCGCGTCGCTGGCAACGGCCTCGTCCTGGTCGTCGTCCTCGTCGTCGCTGGCGAAGGCGGCCGGGAAACGGATCTCATGCTCGGCCAGGGTTTCCTGGCAGGCCTGCTGCAGGGCCAGGCCGGGGTACCCGCTGGGCGACTGCACGATGAAGTCATGCAGGATCTCCGCCGGGGCCAGCAGCACGCCGTGGGCGGCCAGCTCGGCCAGCCAGGCATCGAGTTCCGGCTGGCCACCACCGCCGGCGCCGGCGAGCTGCTCGGCCGCGCCGTCATGGCTGGCAAACAGCGCACAGGCCTCGTGCAGCAGGCGCTCGATCTCGGCCGGCGTATGCAGGCGCGCGCGGCACAGCTGCGCGGCCATCAGCCCGGCCTGTTCCAGCGCGGTCTGCGGCGGCGTGCCATGGGCGATGTAGCGCGCCAGCGACTTGCGCTGCAGCGGCAGGAAGGTGGTGGTAAGCACCGGGTGCTGGAGTTCGGACATGCCTGGAACCGGAAAGGAACGCTGCGGCGCGCGCAGGGCGGTGATGCTCGGCTACCCGCCCGGCGCCGTCAAATGGCGGCGGCCGGTCTACTCCAGCTGCGACAGCGGCAGCGCCTGGAAGCCCTTCACCGTGCGCAGCACGAAGCTGGAATTGGCGTCGGCCACGCCACCGGCGTTGAGCAGCCTGTCCAGCAGGAAGCGCGAGAAGTGCTCCAGGTCGCGCACGTAGACGTGCAGCAGGTAATCCATGTCGCCAGTCAGGGCGTGGCAGGCCACCACCTCATCCCAGCCCTGCACGCTGTCCACGAAGTGGCCGATGGCGGCCTGGTCGTGCTTTTCCAGCTGCACACGGACGAAGGCCTGCAGGCCCAGGCGCAGCTGGCGCGGTTCCAGGCGCGCGCCGTAGCCGACGATCACCCCTTCGCTTTCCAGCCGCTGCAGGCGCCGCAGGCAGGCCGACGGCGACAGGTTCACCCGCGTCGCCAACTCCGCGTTGGTGGCGCGACCATCACGCTGGATCTCGGCCAACAGGCGTATATCCGTGCGATCGAACTGGACTTCTCCGGCCATTGCTGCCCCGCAACACGGTGAGTACGCAAGGATATTGCGCCACGAGGCCTGTTACGCGCAACTTTTGCAACCCTGTTGCGCGCACCCTGCCCTAGCATCACCGGTATCCCTTCAAGGAGTGCCCCATGGACCTCGCCCAGCCCCGCCGCGTCGAACACCAGCAGACCGACAAGGGCTACGTGCCGGTGTACACCACCGCGCTCGTCGAGCAGCCATGGGAGACCTATACCGCCGACGACCACGCCACCTGGAGCACGCTGTACCAGCGCCAGCGCGAACTGCTGGTCGGCCGCGCCTGCCAGGAGTTCCTCGACGCGCAGGACGAAATGGGCATGAACGCGCACATGATCCCGCGCTTCGACCAGCTCAACGAAGTGCTGGGCGCGGCCACCGGCTGGACCCTGGTGGGCGTGGAAGGCCTGCTGCCGGAACTGGATTTCTTCGACCACCTGGCCAACCGCCGCTTCCCGGTGACCTGGTGGATCCGCCGCCCGGACCAGATCGACTACATCGCCGAACCGGACCTGTTCCACGACCTGTTCGGCCATGTGCCGCTGCTGATGAACCCGGTGTTCGCCGACTTCATGGAGGCCTACGGCCGCGGCGGCGTCAAGGCCCACGCGATCGGCCCGGACGCGCTGCAGAACCTGACCCGCCTGTACTGGTACACGGTGGAGTTCGGCCTGATCGACACGCCCGACGGCCTGCGCATCTACGGTGCCGGCATCGTGTCCTCGAAGGGCGAATCGCTGTACTCCCTGGAATCGGCCGCGCCCAACCGCATCGGCTTCGACCTGCAGCGGATCATGCGCACGAAGTACCGCATCGACACCTTCCAGAAGACCTACTTCGTCACCGACAGCTTCGAGCAGCTGATGCAGGCGACCTCGCCGGACTTCACCCCGATCTACGCCGCACTGGCCGACCAGGCGCACCTGCCGGCCGGTGACGTGCAGGCCGATGACCGCGTGTTCCAGGCGGGTACGGGTGAGGGGTGGGCGGACGGCGGAGACGTGTGAGGCCACCATCTGGCCGTTGGGGTCAGATCCCTTTCGCACGAAAGGGCTCTGACCCCGAAGACTGACCCCGAAGACTGCGGGTCAGCGCGGTCGGTCGTGAAGCGGAGTGGGCAGTTGATTGAGCCGTTGCAGCACCGCGTGCGCGTGATAGGTGCGTCCCCAACGACGATCATTGCCCGGTACGAGGATTCCCTCTGCCTCAAGCGCATAGATGCCCGTCAGGGCTGATCGGTCAGACACCTCAAGCAGCGCAGCCACCTGGCCTGCCGTCACCACCGGGTGGCCGACCAGCAGGGGCGGAAGCCTGCGCGCCACCGAATCGCGACGATAGCCTTGAAGTTCAGTCTCCCACGCTGCAGTGAGCCGTGACATGTCATCGGCGATGGAAATCGCATCGTGCGCAGACTCCACCACGGCCTGGCACAGCATATCCATCCATGGCCCCCACTCACCGCGAAGCTGGACCTGGTTGAGCGCGTCGTAGTAGGCGCTTTTGTTGCGCAACAAGGCGCCTGACAGATAGAGCGGCGGATGCTGTTCTGCGGCGAGGATCAACGGCAGCAGCAGCCTTCCCGTGCGCCCATTGCCGTCCTTGTAGGGATGGATGGTTTCAAACTGGGCGTGGGCGATCGCGAGCTGCGCGATGATGTTGAGTTCGAACTGCTCTTCCTCGGCGGGCTCGTACTTCAACATCGCCTGCTCGAGTTCCCGCATTGCCGGTTCAATGCGATCCGGCGGGGAAGGCACGAAACGGGCGTCTTCCAGTCGTCCGCCCAGAGGGCCGATGATGGCCTGCTCCTGGCGGTACCGGCCTTTGGGAAAGTCGTCCGGGGCGTCCTGCATCAACACCGCGTGGAGCTGATTCACCAGGGCGAGATCGAGCGCCTCGCGACCGCTTGAACGCACCGCATCAAGGCCCCGTTGCAGTGCCTGCACGTAACGCTCGGTCACCACTACATCGGCAGGCAGACCGTCCAAGCCGAGCGTGGCCTCAAACACCAGCAGCTCGTCCAGGTTGGTCTGGGTCCCCTCGATCTGGGAGCTCTGGACGGCTTCGCGTCGCGCGAGCGTCCGGGTCACCATGTCAGGGGCTGGCCATTGCCGCATCGCCTGATCCAGACGGTCCAGCGATGCATTTGCAGCGATGAGGCGCTGCCGCGAGCCCGCATGCCCTTCCGGCAGCCGACGGGGCGTCGGAGGAGGCGTCATGGCCAGCAGATTGGGCCGACCTTCCACGGGAACGAGGTACGCCTGCAAGGGCCCTGCAATGTCTGCGCGACGCATCGGAAATCTCCGCTGGGACCACCCCTATCCTTCAAAAGCCTCCCACGCTTTTGAAGTTTATGCAACTAAACTTCAAAAGTATTAGGGTGTTTTGAAGTTTCCGGGTACGCCGACGGCGCCGCTATCCTGCACGGCATGACTGATGCATTTGCTTCGCTGCGCGTAACCGACGTCGCCTTCAACGACGACTTCATCCTGCTGAGCCTGGCCGATGGCCGCCGCACCCGCCAGCCACTGCGCTGGGCGCCCGCGCTGTTCGAAGCCACGGCCGAACAGCGCGCGCATTGGGTCGCCACCGCCGATGGCCTGGGCGTGAACTGGCCCGCACTGCTGCCGCCGCGTGAGGCGGGCGTGGTCGATATCCCCAGCCAGGTGTGGGACGACCGCTACGAGGCGGCGCTGGCGCGCCTGAAGGCGGCCGCATGGGCGCTGGATGCGCTGTCCGACGAAGACCAGCAGCTGGTGGCGCTGTGGCGCATGGAAGCGGACATCAACAACGGCGGCTTCATGCAGTTCCTGTGCAACTGGGGCGATCCCACCTGCCAACTGGCGCTGCGTGCGCTGCAGGCGATGGGCGCGGTGCAGACCCACGCGATCCTGGCCGGCATGCGCGGGCTGCTGCACCGGCTGGAGGACGACCCGGCGATCACGCAGCTGCACGACCTGTACGGCGCGATGACCGAGGAGGAGCAGGCCGCCCTGCACGCCTTCGACGAAGCCTATTTCGAGCGGCCGGAAGACCTGGCGCGGTTGGGGCTGAAGCACTTCGGCCCGGAGCCGTTGTAAGGCCAAGCCGAGCATGGGCTCGGCTCTACAGTTCAGCGCTGCCCGTGTAGAGCCGAGCCCATGCTCGGCTGCGTTTCGATCATCGCGGGTACGCCAGCAGCACCACCAGATCCTCCTCACCCACCTGCTGCAGCGCATGCGTGCTGCCCGTGCGGGTCAGCAGCGCGTGGCCCGCGCGCACGTCGTGCTGCTTGCCATCCAGCACATAGCTGCCCTGCCCGCTCACGATGTAATAGATCTCGTCCTTGTGCTGCGGGTGCAGGCCGATGCCGGCGCCCTTGTGCAGCACGCGCTTGCGCAGCACGAACGGCAGGTCCGTTGCGTCGGCAAAGAAAGGGTACGCGGTGGTCGGCCCCGCGCCACCGTGCGGGCCCGGCTGTACGCGTGCAATCGCCTCTTCGTGCAGCACCTGCGAGGGGCGTGCTGCATCGGTGCCCTGCCCTGCACCCATAACGTCGCAGTCGATGTCGCGCACCAGCGCCGGTTGCAGCGCCGGCAGCAGCGGCACGGCCTCGCGCAGCACCAGGCAGGCCACCGCATTGGCACCGGCCACGCTGAAATGAGTGCCGTCGGCCTTGCTCTGCTCGGGCACGAACAGGAAATACGGGCGCGCGCCCTGCTCGCCAAGCGCACGTATCCAGCGCGTGCTGCGGTCATTGAGCTCGATCAGCGCGACGTGTTCGCGCGCCGCCAGCTGCTGCATCGCCAGCGTGTAGCGCGCGTGCGTATCCAGCAGCGATCCGAAGTCGTACAGCAGCCGCGCCACCGGCGTGACCAGCACCGGCGTGGCGCCCTTGTCACGCGCCACCTGCACATAGCGCATCAGCAGGCGCGGATAGTCGGTGTCCGGGTCGGTGTAACGCGTGCGGTCTTCGAACTTCGCATCGTTGTGGCCGAGCTGGATCAGCAGCACGTCGCCGCGGCGCAGCTCGCTGGCGATCGCCTCCAGGCGCCCTTCGTCGATGAAGCTGCGCGTGCTGCGCCCGCCCTTGGCATGGTTGTGTACTTCGAAACGTGCCGGGTCCAGGTAGCTCTGCAGCGCCTGGCCCCAGCCCGCCTGTGGCGCACGCTCGGGCCCATACTCGGCCGCGGTGGAGTCGCCGGCGATGAACAGCCGCACCGGCGCCGCCTGCGCGGTGGTGCACGACAGCAGCAACAGCAGCAACAGCCTTCGCATCGCGGCACTCCTGTAGAGCCGAGCCATGCTCGGCTGTTTTTCGATCAGAGCGCGACAGCCGAGCATGGGCTCGGCTCTACAGAACGGCGTGCGTCAGCGCGCCAACCAGCCACCATCGACCGGCAGCACGGCACCGTTGATGTAATCCGACGCCGACGACGCCAGGAACACCGCCGCACCGGCCAGGTCTTCCGGGTTGCCCCAGCGGCCTGCCGGAATGCGCTCGAGAATCGCCTTGTTGCGGTCCGCATCGGCACGCAGGGCGGCCGTGTTGTCGGTGGCCATGTAGCCCGGCGCGATGGCGTTGATGTTCACGCCCTTGCCTGCCCATTCGTTGGCCAGCAGGCGGGTGATGCCAGCGATGCCGCTCTTGCTGGCGGTGTACGACGGCACGCGGACGCCGCCCTGGAACGACAGCATCGACGCGATGTTGATGATCTTGCCGTGGCCCTGTTCGATGAAGTGGCGGCCGGCGGCCTGCGAGATGAAGAACGCAGACTTGATGTTGACGTTCATCACGTCGTCCCAGTCCTGCTCGCTGAAGTCCACCGCATCGGCGCGGCGGATCAGGCCGGCGTTGTTGACCAGGATGTCCAGCCCGCCCAAGCCTTCGATGGTTTCGCGCACCACGCGCGCCACCGGCTCGATGCTGATCAGGTTGGCTTCGATGGCCAGGCAGCGGCGGCCCAGCGCGGTGATCTTTTCGATGGTTTCGGTGGGCGGGGCGATGCCGGCCACGGCGACGTCGGCGCCAGCGGCGGCCAGTGCCACGGCGATGCCCTGGCCCAGGCCGGTATTGCCACCGGTTACCAGAGCGACCTTGCCTTCCAGGCTGAAGGGATTAGCCATTGCGTTTGCGTTCCTTGGTAGAGGCGAGCGGGGGGTGCGGCGACGGCCGCCGGTGCGCGGTGCGCGGCGGCCGGGCAGGGCTTACTTGAGCTGGCAGATGTCCAGCACGTGCATGTCGGTGTAATCCAGGTTCTCGCCACCCATCGCCCAGATGAAGGCGTAGTTGCTGGTGCCGGCGCCCATGTGGATCGACCACGGCGGCGACACCACCGCTTCGTTGTTCTGCATGACGATGTGGCGCTGCGCGTCCGGTTCGCCCATGAAGTGGTAGACGCGGTCGTTGGCGCCCAGGTCGAAGTAGAAGTAGACCTCGCTGCGGCGGTCGTGCAGGTGCGGCGGCATGGTGTTCCAGACGCTGCCCGGCTTGAGCACGGTCAGGCCCAGCAGCAGCTGCGAGGACTGGCAGGTGGCCGGCACGATGTACTGGTAGATGGTGCGCTCGTTGCTGGTTTCCAGCGCGCCGCGATCCAGCGCCACCGCATCCTTGATCGACAGCTGCTTGGTTTCGAAGCGTGCATGGGCCGGGGTCGAGGCCAGGTAGAACTGCGCCGGGTTGGCAGCGTCCTGCGAGGCGAACACGACGTCCTTGCTGCCCATGGCCACGTACAGGCCGTCCTTCGGCCCCAGCGTGTAGACGGTGCCGTCGACGGTGACGGTACCGGTGCCGCTGCCGACGTTGATCACGCCCAGCTCGCGGCGCTCCAGGAACGGGTGGCCGGCGGCCGAGGCCGGTTCGGTCTGCGCCGGCAGGGCCAGCGGGGCATCGACCGGGGCGGCGCCGCCGAGCACGAAGCGCTCGTAGTGGGTGTACTTCAGGGTCACCTGGCCGGCATTGAACAGGCCGTCGAGCAGGTACAGCTCGCGCAGCTGGTCGTTGCTGGCGCCCTTGATGGCGTCGGGATGGGTGGCGTAGTGGGTCTTGCAGTACATGGCTTCTCCAGAGCAGGGGGCGGGCCGAAGGGTTCGGCCCCGGCGCGGTTCACGGTCGATTCTAGCGGCGGTTGGTAACCGGTGTCATTTTGCGTCGCACGATAGGGGGGAGTGAAGCGTCACGACCAACGGTCGTGACCTACCGGATTGAGGCCGAAGGCCTCAATCCTCTGGCGGCTGGCAGGAGTCGCGGACGATCAGGTGCGGGCGCACGCTGGCGATCTGCAGCGCGGCTTGGCTGTCGGGCTGGATCAGCATCGCCGCGGCGGTGCGGCCGGTGTCGCGGGTATGGCGGCGCACCGAGGTCAGCGACGGCCACAGGCGCGAGGCCAGCGGGCTGTCGTCGTAGCCGACGATGGACAGCTGGCGCGGGATGTTGATGCCCGCACGCAGCGCCACCTTGTAGATGCCGGCGGCCATTTCATCGTTGCCGGTGAAGATGGCGGTCGGCCGGCGCTTGCCCAGCAGCAGCTTCTCGGCGGCGGCAACGCCCGATTCGAAGGTGTAGCCGGCCTCGATGATGCGGTCCTTCGGCAGCTCGATGCCGCGCTGGGCCAGCGCGTCGATGAAGCCGGCGGTGCGCTCGTGCGCGGAACGGTAGGCGCTGGGGCCGGTCACCAGGGCGATCTCGCGGTGGCCCAGCGAAAGCAGGTAATCGGCCGCTTCGGCCGCACCGTCGCGGTCGTGGGTGACCACCATCTGCGAGGTTTCATCCAGCGGCAGCGCGGCCACGCGGGTGAAGCGGCAGCCGATCTCATCCAGCATGTCGGCCAGCGCCTGGTCCTCGGAGGCACGCGGTACCAGGATCACCCCGTGCAGCTTCTGCTGCTGCACGAAGCGGCGCACGCCGTCGATGTAGCCCGGGCTGCGGCTGTCGCAGGGGTGCACGACCAGTTCGAAGCTGGAACCGCGCAGCGCGTCCAGTGCGCCGTACTGCATGTCCACGATGTACTGGGCGGTCGGGTTGTCGTAGACCATGCCGATCAGGAAGGAGCGGCGGAAGGCCAGGCCACGGGCCAGCGGATCAGGCGTGTAGCCGACCTCGCGCATCAGCGCCTCGACCTTGTCGCGCGTGTCCTTGCGCACCAGGGGCGAGTTGTTGATGATCCGTGAAACCGTTTTCTTCGATACTCCCGACAGTCGCGCGATGTCGTTGATCGTGGCGGCCTTGCCCTTCGCCAATGCCGGCGTGGCGGCATCGTTCTTGTTGCGCACTGACATGTAGTGAACCCGGTAAGTCTGGGGATTCCAGCGCGCGCTCAGTCCAGCGCGCGATAGCGGAAGCTGCGGAAGGTTACCGCACCGTCGCCAGCCGCATACAGCGCCGGTTTCAGTGCCAGGAACTTGCCAGCCACATTGTGATGGTAACCGGACACTTCCATCTGAACCGGGTACTTCTCCCAGCGCTGGCCATCGGTGCTGGAGTGGATCGTCACGATGTGGCGGTTGTTGGTCACCCGCAGCCACAGCTTGCCGCCCTTTGCACTGGCCGCCAAGCGGGTAGGGCGCTCCTCGCCGTAGCGGTGCATGATGAACGTCTCGCCGTTGCTGCCCACGCCCACGTACAGGCGGTCGCTGTAGAACAGCAGGGCGCCGCCCACCGCGCCCGGGGCAATATCCATCTCCACCTCGAACTGGTAGGCCTTGTCGCCGGCGATGGCGGTCAGCGGCGAACTGTCGCGCGGGGTCTCGCCCTTGCCCTGCAGCACCAGCCCCTGGCCGCTGAAGCCCAGCCGCCGGTACTCGTCCTGGGCCGGGTTGAAGAACGACCACTGCGGGCCGAGCGTCTTGCCGCGGAAGTCATCGGACAGAGCCATGCCATGCGCGCCCACCGATTCACCGGACGGCTTGTGCAGCGGCTGGCCGAGGTCGCCGCCCTTGGCCACGAACCAGCCATCGGCGGTCCACTCGATCGGCTCCAGCAGGGCCTGCCGGCCCAGCGTCCAGTACCCGTTCTCGTAGCCGTGGTACATCATCCACCAGCGCCCGTCGGTGCCTTCGATCACCGTGGCATGGCCGCGCGACCACCACGGCTCGGCGGCCGACTGGGTGCGCATGATCGGGTTGTTGGGCGCGTTCACCCACGGCCCATGGATCGAGCGCGAGCGCGCGGTGATCACCATGTGCCCGGTCGGCGGGCCGGCGGTGCCGCCCACGGCGGTGGTCATGTAGTACCAGCCATCGCGGAAGTGGATCTTCGGGCCTTCCTGCGCATAAGCCTCCACATCCCAGCTCTGCGGGTACTTCCAGCCGTCGTAGACGTGCTTCGGCGTGCCGACCACGCTCAGGCCGTCGTCGGCCAGCTGCACGTAGTCGCCACCGCTGAGGAACAGGTAGCGCTTGCCATCCTCGCCCACGGCGTGGCCGGGGTCGATGTAGCCGCCCAGGCCGATGTCGACCGGCTCGCTCCACGGCCCCTTGATGCTGTCGGCCCAGACCACGAAGTTGCTGCGGCTGTCGCCGGTGCGGGCGGGGAAATAGATGTAGTAGCGGCCCTTGTGCTTGACGATGTCCGGCGCCCAGATCGCGCCCACGTTCTTCGTGATCGCATGGCCCAGCGGCTGCCAGTTCACCAGGTCGCGCGAATGCCAGATCGGCAGACCGGGGTAGGCGTCGAACGAGGACAGGGTGAGGTAGTAGTCCTCGCCGTCCTTCAGCACCGACGGATCGGGGCGGTCACCGGCGAACACCGGGTTGAGGAAGGTGCCATCGCCCAGGTCGGCCTGGCGCTGGTTCTCGATGCCTCGCTTCCACGACGTGGCCGGTGCCTGCGCCTGCGCGACGACGGGCACGGCCAGCAGCAGGGTGGCGGCAAGCAGGGACTTCAGAGCGGTGCGCGACAGCATCGGGTTCCTCCGAGGTGCGGGTGCAGTGACAAAGTCAGGCGGCAGGGCGGCCAATGCGCGCACGCCAGGCCGGCGCGTCGTGATCGAGCAGGGCCTGCGGCCAAGTGCCGTACCAGTGGTAGCCGGTGCGCCGCTCGCGGCCGACCTGTTCGTAGTTCTGCAGGCGCTCGCCCTGGCGGTTGGCCAGCACCACGCTGTTGTCGGCGAGGTCGTGGAAACGGCCCCACAGCAGCGGCGCAGCCGGGTCGGCCAGCAGGCGGCGATCAACGGTGCTGCGGTGATGGGCGAACTGTTCGGCCGGTGCGTCGACGGTCTGCAGGCGCAGGCCGCGCAACGCGTTGGCCTGGAACCACGCCAGCGCACCCTCGATGGCCTGCACCGTCTGCGGCGACGGATCGGGGATGGACATCAGGTAACGCACCACGCCCACGCTTTCGTCGGTCACCAGCGCGGCCAGCTCGAATTTTCGTCCGGGTGCCGGCTGCAGCGTGGTGGCATCGTACTGGCCGGCCCAGAGCGTCGGCTGGCCGTGCTGGCGTACCTGCAGGCGCAGCAGGCACTCATCGCCGCGCTGCACCGCCGTGGCCACCCGCGCGCGGCGCGCGGCATCGACGAAGGCGAAGCGCGGTGCGTCCTGCACCTGGCGCAGGGTGGCCAGCACGCCGCTGGTGACGTCGTCGGCGAAGGTGATGCGGTCGTGGTAATCGGTGCGCGCCGGCACCGAATGTGGCCAGCCGCCACAACTGCGGATCTGCTGGTCGAGGATGAAGTCCAACCCGCGCAGCGCGGCATCGCGATAGCGGCGGTCGTTGCTGCGGGCGAAGGCTTCTGCCAGGTAGTCGACCTGGGTATAGGTGGTGCGGTTGTCGAAGCTGCCGCCGGGCTCATCCTGGGCCGCGCGGGCGGCCTCGCGGGCGGCGGCGTCCAGCACCCGCAGCGGGTCCTGGTTGACCGGCCAGCCGCCGGAGCGGCGTTGCAGCACCAGCAGGTTGTCGGCGATCTGCCGGTACTGCTGTGGGTCCAGCCGTGCGTAAGCGGCCGCATGGCCGCTGCGCCAGTGGTTCACCCCGTCGTTGAAGCGGCCCACCGGGATGGCAGGCGTCGCCGCCGGCGGCGCGGCATGGGCCGCCGTGGCGGCCATGCCCACACCCAGCAGCAACGGCAGCGCGCGACGCCGGATCATGCGCGCAGCGCGGCCGGCAGCCACAGCGACAGCTGCGGGAAGAAGGTGACGATCAGCAGCACCGCCAGCGCGGCGAACCAGAACGGCCAGATGGTGCGCATGCTCTGGCCGACGGTGATCTTGCCGATCGACGTACCGATGAACAGCACCGAGCCCACCGGCGGCGTCACCAGGCCGAGGCCGCCGGTCAGCACCAGCACCAGGCCGAAGTGGATCGGATCGATGCCATAGGCCTTGGCCACCGGCAGGAAGATCGGCGTGCAGATCAGGATCATCGGCGCCAGGTCCATGAAGGTGCCCAGCAGCAGCAGCATCACCACGATCATCAGCAGCACCATGAACTGGCTGTGCGCGAACGACTGCAGGAAGTCCACCGCAGCGGTCGGCACCTGCAGGTAGGCGAGCAGCCAGCCGAACACCGCGGCGGTGGCGATGACGAACAGGATTACGCCGGTGCTGCGCGCGGCATGGATGACCGTGTCGAAGAATTCGCGCCAGCGCAGCTGGCGATACAGCACGGTGGTCACCAGCAGGGCGTAGACCACGGCGATGGCCGCGCTCTCCACGGCGGTGAAGATGCCGGCACGGATACCGATGAAGATCAGCGCCACCAGGCCCAGGCCGGGCAGGGCGGAGATCACGCGCAGCAGCACCGCGCGCCAGCCCGGGAAGATTTCCACGCCATAGCCGCGGCGGCGTGCCACGGCGTAGCCGGTCAGCATCAGGGCGACGGTCATCAGCAGTGCCGGCACGATGCCTGCGGCGAACAGATCGGCGATGGACAGGCCACCACCGGCCGCGGCGGAGAACAGGATCAGGTTGTGCGAGGGCGGCACCAGCAGCGCCACCAGCGCGGCGGTGATGCTGACGTTCACCGCGAAATCGCGGTCATAGCCGCGCTTGACCATCTGCGGGATCATCGTGCCGCCGACCGCCGAGACATCGGCGATGGCCGAGCCGGACACGCCGCCGAAGAACAGCGACGACAGGATCGACACCTGGCCCAGGCCACCGCGCATGCGGCCGACCAGCGAGGACGCCAGTGCGATCAGGCGCTCGGAGATGCCACCGCGCATCATGATTTCGCCGGCGAAGATGAACAATGGAATGGCGATCAGCGAGGCCGAGCCGGTGCCGGCCGAGATCTGCTGCACCAGCACGATGCTGGGGATGTCCAGGTAGAGCAGGGTGGCCAGTGCGGCCGCGGCCAGTGCGTAGGCCACCGGCACGCCGAGCAGCAGCAGCACGGCGAATACAGCGAAAAGGATGGTGATGCCCATGGGTCAACGATCTCCTTCAGCGTCGTCACTGCCAGCGTCGCTGGCCTGCAGCGCTTTCCACGCACGGTTGAGTGCGAACAGCACCATCAGCGCCCCCCCCACCGCCAGCGGCAGGTAGTTGATGCTCTGCGGCAGGTTGGCACCGGCAGTCTTGATGTCCATCCCGTCCAGCAGCAGGTCGGCCGACCAGAAGGCGATGAAGCCGCCCAGCACCGCCACCACTAGCTGCACCAGCACGTCCACCGCGCGGCGCAGGCCGGGGCCCATGTAGGCGTGCAGCAGGAAGAAGCCGAAGTGGCGGTTGGTGTGCACGCCACAGGCCGCGCCCAGGCTCATCGCCGTGGCCAGCAGCAGCAGGGTGACCGGCTCGGTCCAGCTGGGCGAATCGTTGATGACGTAGCGGGCGAACACCTGCCAGCCCTGCACCACCACCAGCCCAAGGAGGGCGGTCACGGCGCAGTAGATGGCGATGTCGGCAATGCGGTCCAGCAGGCGCTGTCCGGGCCCGGCGGCGGGCGGCAAGGTCTCGGTCATGGCAGGTTCCTCAGGCAGCGCGGATGCGGTCGACCAGCGCGGCGATGTCCGGCTGTTGCAGGTACTCCTTCAGCAGCGGCTGGGCCGCAGCGCGGAAGGCGGGCATGTCCACTTCGTTGGCTTTCACCCCGAAGTCGAGCACCGCGCGGCGCGCAATGCTTTCCGATGCATCCCACTGCTCGCGCATCACGCCCACCGAAGCACGCGCGGTGTGCAGCAGCAGCTGGCGGTCATCGGGGCTCAGCCGCTCGAAGCTGGCGCGCGACATCAGCAGCACGTCCGGCGCGTAGGAGTGATCGCTCTGCGACCAGTAGTGCGCGGCCTCGAAATGACGGCTGGAGTGGAAGCTGCGCATGTTGTTCTCGGCACCGTCGATCATGTGCGTTTCCATGCCCGAGAACGTATCGCCCAGCGACATCGGCGTGGGGTTGGCACCGAGCAGGCGCATCAGCTGGATGAAGATGTCCGAGGAGGCCACGCGCAGCTTCAGCCCATGCAGGTCCTTCGGCGAAACGATCGGATGCTTGGTGTTGTAGAAGCAGCGCGCGCCGGAATCGTAGATCGCCAGGCCGACCAGGTCGCGGCTTTCGAAGCCGCGCAGCACGGCCTCGGCCACGCCATCGTCCAGTGCGGCACGCTGGTGCGCCACCGACTTGAACACGTAGGGCAGGCACAGCGCCTGGGTCAGCGGGAAGGCGTTGTTCAGCGCACCGGCGTAGACGCGGGTGATGTCGATGGCACCGAAGCGGGCCATGTCGATCGCTTCCGACTCGCGGCCGAGCTGGCCCGAGTGATACTGGCGCAGCCGCAGGCGGCCATTGGTCTCGCGTTCCAGCGTCTGCCCGATCCACTTCACCGCGGTGACGGTGGGGTAGTCGGCCACGTGCACGTCGGTGGCGGTCAGCAGGGTGCCGCCGTCAACGCCAGCGGCCGGCCCGCGGCCACAGGCCGCGAGCATCGGCGTGGCCAGGGCGGCAGCACCACCGGCCAGGAAGTTACGTCGTGTGATCATCTGCGCCCTCCCGCGCGTGTTCACCAGGGCAGGCCGGCGGTCATCCCGCAGGCACGGCCCGGCAGGCAATGTCGCCGAAGCCGGCGAAACGCACCAGCGCGGTCTGCCCGGCGGTGATGTCATGGATGCCGGTCGCGTTGCCGGTGGCGATCAGGTCGCCCTTGCGCAGCGGCCGGCCACGCAGCGCCGAACGGGACAGCGCGAACGCATAGGCGGCGCGCAGGCCACCCGGCAGGCGCGTCGCGCCACCGGTGCCGACCACTTCGCCTTCGATCAGCGTCTCGGCACGCAGCGAGGTTTCATCGCGCGCAGTCCAGTCGACGATCTCCGGCCCCAGCACCAGGCCGTTGTTGTTGCCGAAGTCGGACACCACCACGCGCGGGCCGAGTTCGTTGATGGTGGCCAGCGGGCTGCTGGCCACTTCCACGCCGATGTACAGGCGCGCGGGCAGGGCCTCGGCCTGTTCCGGCGACCAGTGCAGTTGTCCGGCCGGAGCGTCCTCCAACAGCTCCAGCACGTACTCCGCTTCGACCGCGGCAAAGCCGCCGACGAACACCGGAATGTCCGTTGTTCCACCGGTAGCATTTTTCAGCTGACGAGAGAAAACCGGGCCCAGCAGGCGGTCATCCGCGGAGACATCACGGCGCTCGGCGGCGATGTAGCCCACTTTCCAGCCGACCACGCGGTCATCCCAGTCGGCGATGGCCAGATCCTGCACCTGGTAGGCACCCACCAGGGTGTCCGGGATGGTGCCCGGGAATGCGGCCAATGACTGCCCGGCGCGGCGGGCGGTGGTGAACGCCTGGGCGATCGCGGCCGCATCGTCCGGCGGCGGCGTCTGCCCATGTGTGCCGTGTTCGTTGCTCAAGAACGGTCTCCCTGTATTTGTTGCACTGCCCATCGACAGCGTCTGCAGGAGGTGTATATGGTAAACCGGTGTCATCGTGCAAGCCGCAGCGCATCACGTGCTACCACCGGATGCACCACGCACCCTGTCCCCGTCCTGCCGGAGCCGTTGCCTGCCATGCGTCTGCGTCCTGTCGTGCTGTTGTTGTGCGGGCTGTTGCTGGCCCTGCCGTTGACCTCCACCGCCGCGCCGCCGCGCGACAACGAACGCCCCGGCCAGGAGCTGGCGGGCGAGCGGATCGCCCTGTGGCCCGACGGCCAGGTCCCCGGCGAGCAGGGCCCGGCGCGGCCGGCGCGGGTGGTCGAGCGCAGCAGCGACCCGGCCCACCCCGACCGCTACGTCGACCAGGTCGATGCGCCCTACCTGCTGGTGCATGCACCGGCACGGCCGAACGGGCGCGCGTTGCTGGTCATCCCCGGCGGCGGCTACCAGCGCGTGGTGATCGACAAGGAAGACAGTGCGCTCGTGCCGGAATGGATGGACCGCGCCGGCTACACCCTCTTCGTGCTGCGCTACCGCCTGCCGCAGCCCGGCCGCGACCGCCAGGCCGCGCTGGCCGATGCGCAGCGCGCGCTGCGGGTGGTGCGCGAGCAGGCCGCGCGGCGCGGTCTGGATGCCGGCAGCGTCTCGGTGATGGGTTTTTCCGCCGGCGGCCACGTCGCTGCGCGGCTGGCCACCGGCTTCGATGCCGCGGCGTACCCGGCACGCGATGCCATCGACCAGCTGAGCGCGCGCCCGGCGCGGGCGGTGCTGGTCTATGCGGTCATCGACATGGGCGCGCATGCGCACAGCGGTTCGCGCGGTCGCCTGCTCGGCGAGCACCCCGATGCGGTGCTGGCCGCGCAGTACTCGATGCAGCAGCAGGTGCGCGCGGACATGCCCCCGACCCTGCTGATCCACGCCAACGACGACCGCGTGGTGAGCGTGCACAACAGTGAATTGATGGCTGCGGCATTGTCCACGGCCGGGGTCGAGCACGAGCTGCACCTGTTCGCCCACGGTGGGCATGGTTTCGGGATGCGCGTGCCGGCGGGGTCGACGCTGGCGGTGTGGCCGCTGCTGGCGGAGGCGTGGCTGGCGGGCGCTGAGATGGGGTCAGAGCCCCTCTCCTCTGGCGAGGGGATCCAACCCCGGGGTGGCCGATGAACACCGGGCCGAACGATCTGCAGCGACGCCGTTTCCTGCGTGACAGCGCGCGCTGGGCGCTGGCCACGGCCACCGTGGCGGCACTGCCAGCCGCGCTGGCGGCGCCCGGCCCGCGCGATGACACCCAGGTGCTGGCACGGGTGCGTGGCGGGCGGGTGCGCGGCCAGCGCGAACAGGGCGTGCTGGTGTTCCGCGGCCTGCGCTACGGCGCGGACACGGCCGCCTACCGCTTCCAGCCACCCCGGCCCGAAGCGGCCTGGCGCGGCATCGCCGACGCGCTGGAGTACGGCGCGGCGGCAGCGCAGGGGGGCGCGGAAGGCCCCGGCAGCGAGGACTGCCTGTTCCTCAATGTGTGGACGCCGGCGCTGGATGCGCGCGCGCGGCGGCCGGTGCTGGTCTACATCCACGGCGGCGGCTTCAACAACGGCTCCGGCAGCGACCCGCTGTACGACGGCAGCGCGCTGTGCCGCCGTGGTGACGTGGTGGTGGTCACCCTCAACCATCGCCTGAACACCTTTGGTTACCTGTACCTGGGCGCGTTGGGCGATCCGCGTTACGCCGCGTCCGGCAATGCCGGCCAGCTGGACCTGGTGCAGGCGCTGCGGTGGGTGCGCGAGCACGCCACGACGTTTGGCGGCGATCCGGGCAACATCACCGTGTTCGGCCAGTCCGGCGGCGGCGCCAAGATCGCCACGCTGATGGCGATGCCGACCGCGCGCGGCCTGTTCCAGCGGGCGTGGACCATGAGCGGCCAGCAGGTCACCGCCGCCGGCCCACGCGCGGCCGCACAGCGCGCGGCGGTGGCGATGGAGGCGGTGCACGCTTCGGACCTGGCCGCGCTGCTGCGCCTGCCAGCGGCCGACCTGCTGGCAGCCACCCGCGCCCGCGATCCGTCGCGGGTGGAAGACACGGCGCTGTACTTCGGGCCGGTGCTGGACGAGGTGGTGCTGCCGGTGCATCCGTTCTGGCCACAGGCACCGGCACAGTCGGCCTCCATCCCGATGGTGATCGGCAACACCCACGATGAAACCCGCGCCTTTCTCGGCAACGACCCGGGCAACTTCGCGCTGGACTGGAACACCCTGCCAGCGCAGCTGGAAAAACAGCAGTTCGTCGATCTGCTGCCGTCGGTGGTGATCGAGCACTACCGCCGCCTGTATCCGCACTACACGGCGTCGGAGGTGTTCTTCGCCGCCACCACCGCCGGGCGCTCCTGGCGTGGCGCGGTGGAGGAGCTGGAAGCGCGTGCGCGGCAGCCGGCCACGGCGGCACCAACCTGGTCCTACCAGCTCGACTGGCCCTCGCCGGTGGAAGAAGGGCGCCTGCGCGCCTTCCACACCCTGGACATTCCGCTGGTGTTCGACAACGCCGGCCTGCCCACGGCGCGCACCGGCGGTGGCGAAGACGCACGTGCACTGGCGGCGACCATGAGCGACGCGCTGATCGCCTTCGCCCGCCACGGCGACCCCAACCACGCCGGGCTGGCGGACTGGGCGCCGTACACCCTGCCGCAGCGGCGCACGATGCTGTTCGACGTGCGCAGCCGCGGCGCCGATGACCCGCGCGGTGGCGAGCGCGAGCTCTACCAGCGCGTCCCCTTCCTGCAACGAGGCACCGCCTGAGATGCGCCTGCTGCCTGTCCTGCTGGCCCTGGCCGTGGCCGGCGCGGCCCACGCCGCCGTCGACCCGTCGATCAGCGACCGCCCCGCGCCCACACCGATCCGCGCCAGCAAGATCGTGCTGGTCGGCGATTCGACCACCGCCGTGCAGGGCGGCTGGGGCCCGGCCTTCTGCGCCGACCACATGACCTCGTTCGCTGCCTGCCTGAACCTGGCGCGCGGTGGCCGCAGCACCTACAACTATCGCGCCGAGGGTTCGTGGGCGCTGGTCGAGGCGGAGATACGCACGCCGGGCTATGCCGCCACCTGGGTGCTGATCCAGTTCGGCCACAACGACCAGCCGGGCAAGCCGGGGCGCTCGACCGACCTGCAGCATGAGTTTCCCGACAACCTGCGCCGCTACGTGCAGCAGGTGCGCGCGGCCGGCGCCAAACCGGTGCTGCTGACCCCGCTGAGCCGACGCCAGTTCGCCGATGGCGTGCTGGTGGACGACCTGGCACCGTGGGCCGACAGCGTGCGGGCGGTGGCGCGCGAACTGCAGGTGCCGCTGGTCGATCTGCATGGCCGCAGCCGCGCGCTGGTGCAGGCGCTGGGACCGGTGGCGGCGATGCGGCTTGCGCAGGCACCCGCCACGCAGGCGCAGGTGGCCAGCGCCCTGGGCGGCACCACGGTTGGCGCCAGCCCTGCCCTGGCCGGCGCACCGGCGGCGGTGCAGAACGCCGCGCTGGAACCGATGGGGCAGGCCAAGCAGGCCTTCGATTACACCCATCTGGGCGACAAGGGCGCCCGGGTGTTCGCCACCCTGGTGGCCACGGAACTGGCGCGCGAGGTACCGGAGCTGCGCGCAGTGCTGCTGCCATGATGGCAGAAATGTCGCTAAAATGAGGCCAATTGCGCCGAATGTTGCCGAAATTCGCACCATCTAGAAACAATGAAGATCTGAAAACATTCTGTTAACCCGGCTCGCCTAGACTGGCCGACATGGGAGCGACGTTCACACCACTGCCGTTCACCGGCCGCGATCACCTGCTGGCGGCCATCGACGGCGCGGTCTGCCTGGCGGATCCGGCGCTGATCACCCACGCCCTGCAGAAGGTGCTGCGCGAGGCCATCATCGATCCGCTCATCGAACTGCCGCCGAGCGTGCGCCGCCCGGTGGACGGCCACTACGCACGCCGTGAACTGCACCGCAGCCCGACCCTGGGCTACAGCGTCATCGCCATGTGCTGGGGCCCGGGGCAGGGCACGCCGCTGCACGACCACGACGCGATGTGGTGCGTGGAAGGCGTCTGGCAGGGCGAATTGATCGTCACCCCCTATGCGCTGCTGGAACGGCAGGGCGACCGCCACCGCTTCGCCGCGCAGGAAGCCCTGTACGGCTACTGCGGCAGCGCCGGCAGCCTGATTCCGCCGCACGAGTACCACACGCTGCGCAACGCCAGCGATACCGACGTGGCAGTGTCGGTGCATGTGTACCAGGGCGTGATGGAACGCAGCGCCGTGTTCGATCCGCTCGACGATGGCTGGTACCAGCACCGGGTGAAGATGATGGAGACTGACACGGCCTGACCGCGTCCCGCCCCAGATAGCGCCGGGCCATGCCCGGCGGCTCCGCCTCCCATCAACGCGGCACGACGGCCACCTTGTTCAACCGTCTGGGCGCTGCGCTGCCTCGTATAGTCGAGCTTGCTCGACTGCTGTTGGTGCCATGCGAAGAGCAGTCGAG
>NZ_VYKI01000012.1:0-13319 GCF_008710035.1 Stenotrophomonas cyclobalanopsidis
CCAGAAAACTGGCCAGGATTGCGTGGGGCGTATTCAAGAGTGGCAAGGAATTCGACCCAGCCATGCTGAAGGTAGGCCAAGCCTGCTTCCAACAGGCTTGACCACGAACATAGGATCTCGGCTCTACTGGGGCGACCGGATGCAGCGCCCGAGCCTATGCTCTGGCGGCGCCGCGCAGCGGCGATACGGCAGCCGAGCATGGGCGCCTGACCGGCCGGTAAAGCCGTCCGTCGGAAGGGTGGCACCGGACCCTGGAAACCCGGATAATGCACAAAAGCCGGACGGGCCTCCCCGTTCGGCTTTTTCCGTGTCTGGGCCTTCCATCGCCGGCCGCTCCCCGTTTGGAGCCGCCATCCAGGTGCTGGCCAGCCCCGCCGCGGTTTACCCGTCCGCGGCCCCGATGGCCGCAACAAATCGAGGAGCCCGTCATGGGTCAGTCTGTCGTAGTGTTGGGTGCCCAGTGGGGCGATGAAGGCAAGGGCAAGATCGTCGATCTGCTCACCGAGGAAATCGGCGCCGTGGTGCGCTTCCAGGGCGGCCACAATGCCGGCCACACCCTGGTCATCAATGGCAAGAAGACCGTCCTGCACCTGATCCCGTCGGGCATCCTGCGTGACGATGCGCTGTGCCTGATCGGCAATGGCGTGGTCATCTCGCCGGCCGCGCTGCAGAAGGAAATTGCCGAGCTGGAAGCCTCCGGCGTTGAAGTGCGTTCGCGCCTGAAGATCTCCCCGGCCGCGCCGCTGATCATGCCGTACCACATCGCCCTGGACCAGGCGCGCGAACGCGCTGCCGGCGGCAAGGCGATCGGCACCACCGGTCGCGGCATCGGCCCGGCCTACGAAGACAAGGTGGCGCGCCGCGGCATCCGCATCGCCGACCTGCATTACCCCAAGCAGCTGGAAGAGCTGCTGCGCACCGCGCTGGATTACCACAACTTCGTGCTGACCAACTATCTGAACACCGATGCGGTCGATTTCCAGAAGACCTTCGACGAAGCACTGGCCTTCGGCGAATACGTGCAGCCGATGAAGTCCGATGTGGCCGGCATCCTGCACGACCTGCGCAAGCAGGGTAAGCGCGTGCTGTTCGAAGGCGCGCAGGGCGCACTGCTGGACATCGACCACGGCACCTACCCGTACGTCACCAGCTCCAACACCACCGTCGGTGGCGCGCTGGCCGGTGCCGGCGTCGGTGCCGATGCGATCGACTACGTGCTGGGCATCGCCAAGGCCTACGCGACCCGCGTCGGCGGTGGCCCGTTCCCGACCGAGCTGGACGATGAAATCGGCCAGGGCATCCGTGACCGCGGCGCCGAGTACGGTGCTTCGACCGGTCGCCCGCGTCGTTGCGGCTGGATGGACATCGTCGCGCTGAAGCGCGCCGTGGCCATCAACGGCATCAGCGGCCTGTGCATCACCAAGCTGGACGTGCTGGACGGCATGGAAAAGCTGAAGGTCTGCATCGCCTACGAATACAACGGCAAGCGCACCGAGTACGCGCCGCTGGATGCACAGGGCTGGGAAGACTGCACCCCGGTCTATCTGGAGTTCCCGGGCTGGAGCGAGAACACCCACGGCATCACCCACTGGGACGAGCTGCCTCCGGCCGCACGTGCCTACCTGCGTTCGCTGGAAGAGCTGGCCGGTTGCCCGATCAGCATCGTCTCCACCGGCCCGGACCGCGACCACACCATGGTCCTGCAGGATCCGTTCGCCTGAGTGGGCGGTAGCGCCGGGCCATGCCCGGCGTGGTGGTAACGCTGTGCAATTGAAAAAGAGCGCCGCGACTCCCTGAGGGTCGCGGCGCTTCTTTTTTGGCCGGAGCAGTCTCCGTCGCATGGCCAGGTGCTGGATCGCTGCCAGCAAATTGCGACGACTCAACTCGACCCGATTCAATGAAATTTCCGGAAATCCACATCCCAGGCTGCACTGCTTCCATCATGGATCCAACCGAAATGGTGTCCCATTTGGGAAACTCGATTAAATCAAACGCTGCATGTTTTGCAATGGCCTTAAATTTGTCATCAAGATCGGAAATTTGAATCGCAATCTCTGGCTCTGCAACAAGCACGTATTTACTGCCACTCCAGTCGTACACGTAAAGACCGCGACAGGCCATGTCCAAAAAGTCGTCGGGCCGTGCAACACTTACGCGTAAATTGACATCTCCCGTTACCGGAAGATCCATCAGAAGAGTTTCGATATTGCGCAGATCAACGTTGGCTTGCATCAACAGCGCTGTTGGAATTTCACCTTCGCCGGAAGTAACAAAGGCCGCAACCGTTCCACGTTGATCCATTCCCAACCATGTGCACTCGATGCCATCGGGATATGCCTGTATTGTGATCATTTCGACAATTCATCTCTTTGGAATTTGGCTTCCTTTGGGAAAGCCCCCCTGCCGTACTCTGCCTCACAGCTTGCGCAAACAGGAACTTCCGCGCCCGTTCTCGGTCGGACCGCTTCAGTAAACCGGATGTCGGCCTTGTTGCCACCCAATGCCTTCGCGACATGCCCTTCGGCACATGTCCCTCCACCACAGGCGCGAGCTGCAACTTTACCCAGCGTCAGCTCGGTCAAATCGATTCTGGTACGGCAGCTGGACCGTGTCGCACCCAGCAACGAGGCCCGGCGCTGGGTTGCCTCCAACAACATTGCTTGGGGTTGGGCATCGTCGGTGCTCCATGCAGGCCGGCGACAGCGCCTGATACCGGACGAAGTGGCCGACCGCATGGGCGCAGCACGTGCGTACGTATCCTCGGTAAGTGTAAAGGGTGACCCAATAGGCGGGTCTGTGGATGCTGAATGAAGCGCTGATTACTCAACCTCCTTCGCGCTATCCATGGTTTCACATGGCCACGCATTTCCAAGTGCTACGCCAATCCCTCTTGGGGCATCCAACCACCATATCTGCGAATGCTCCTGAAAGAGCAGCGTGGCAACAGCCACCACTTGATTCACGTCAACACGCACTGGTTTGCAGCGCGTCTTCCCCTGCCATCGGAGACTGTGATATGAAGACGGGATCTTGCTGGAAGGCTCTTTCAAAGGGATTGGAAGGATGGAAAAGCTTGAGGGGACCGATCGTCGTGTTAGCCCCAATCTTTGCGGTTTGGCGAAGCGCTTTCGTAAACGGGGCCTCATGGGTGCCTGGCTCTGTTGCATACCATTGATGAGCTTGGCGCAAGCGCAATCGGCAAGCACCGAGACGGTCACCTACATTCATACCGATGCGCTTGGTTCGGTGGTTGCCGAGACCGACGCCAATGGCAACGTGGTCAAGCGCTATGACTACGAACCCTATGGGGGCGTTGTCGGCGGGCAGGTTACGGATGGACCAGGATATACGGGGCACGTGAGCGATGCTGCCACTGGGTTGAGCTACATGCAGCAGCGCTACTACGATCCCCAGCTGGGGCTCTTCCTCTCGGTAGATCCCGTTTCTACGCACTCAAGCCCGAAACACTTCAATCGATACAGTTACGCTTACGGCAATCCGTATTCCTTCACCGATCCGGACGGAAGAATTCCGGTAATGCCCTTCATCTACGGTGCCGTCTTGGGCGGCCTCGCAGACATCGCGGTTCAAAAAGCCATGAATCCGGGTAAGCCTATCGACAAAGTGGAGTTTGGCATTGCTGCCGCCGTTGGCTCTGTCTCCGGCGGCGCTGGTGGACTAGCCGTTGCTGCAGTCGGTTCCGGCACGATCTCGGTAGGGCGTGCGGTTGCAATACAGACAGTTGTTAATGCAGTGGCGGGCGGGGCCGGTTCCGCCGCAGAGAGCGCAATCAAAGGCCAGCCCATCACGGCGGAAGGCGTCGCTTCAAATGCGATTGGCAGTGCAGCTGGAGGATTGGCGGCCTCAGGTGTTGGCGCTGCCATGGGTGACTTCGCGGGCCCCGCTGCTCGGGGAACACTGCAGAAGCTAAGCCAGTCATCCGCCCCGGGTGCACCCAACATTGCAAGCACCACGGCATCGACTGGAGTGGCGATTCCAAGGCAATCCGCACTCCAAGGCGCGGCATCCCAAGCGGGTCAGAATCTCGCGGGAGCAGGAGCGACTGTCGTACAGAAAGACTTGGAGAAGAAGAAATGAGTTCCATGATGAAAGGTTTCCTAGGAACTCAATTTCTCGCCGCGTGCTTTGGCCTTTCGTACTTCGCAGTTCTTACGTATCGCCACCACCCGGACGCTATCCATATTGGGTTGCGGATCTGGGGCTACTTTGCGGTGATCTTTCTATTGCTTCATCTGTTTCTTGCGCTGAAGCAGTGGTGGAAAAACTCGCACCGAAGGCGATAGGCGCGCACTCTTTCGTTGTTTCGTTTGCACCAAACCACGAGCCGCCCAATGGGCGGCTTGTGGCTTTCTCGGAGCGGTTCACCAGCTTGCAAGTGAAAGCATGTCAATTTCGACATCAGCTGCCGGGAAAAATCACCTTCACGTGAAATCCATCACGGTTCGCATGCTGGCTAGTGGTGTCCAGTATGGCGTCGCTGTCCTGTACGGTGCGGGTGTCCAATCTGTTTGGCGGCGGTGTCCAGTTCATTTGGCGACGCTGTCCAATCCGTTTGGCGCTGGGTGTCCAATTGGTTGGCTTTTCGTACGCTCGGATGCGGAGTGTCACATGGTCCATACTCTCCCAAACGTCAGCCATCTCTTAAATCCCTGAAAGACCTTAAAGCAAGGCGCTGCATTCATAGCATGGAAATTGCGGACGAGCTGGGGAAGTTGCGGTAGCAGGGTCAGAGATGGCAGCTCGGCTCGGATTAAACTCATTTCGCCAAGTCTGAGAGAGGGTGAAAGGGGCGTTGGAGAAAGCCAGGAAGTTCCGTAATCCCGAAGCGCCAGGCACGGGATGCTGGAGGTGATCGCCCCGCCTATGCCACCGGCCATGACACAGCGCTGCGAAGGAGAAGAAATGCTGGGCAGGCTGTTCTATTTCACAACCCGCTTCAGTGATAAGGAACATGTCGCGATCTGATTGAACGAAGCTGGGTTGCTTCTCACATGGACACTGCCACGGGCAAGTACAGTTCTGCGTTATCTTCTAGGAGGCTGATATTTCTGCCGGTGGCCCGGTCGAGGCCGCAACAGTAGTGCCAGCCCATGGCTGGCAGAACCGAAGCCACCAGCATGTCGCTTCCGGCACTCTAAATCGGCCATCCACGTCAGATTCCCCCAAGCCACGCGCCCCTCGCACTTCCCGCACGATCCCCGCATACAACTTCTGGTAAGCGATAAACGTCACGCGCCATTCGAAAGCGCGGGTTGTTTGCGTCACTGCGCGTCGCTCTCGCCCGCGCACCAGCAAATTCGCGCCTATTTCTGTCGCATCCAACGCTCCCCGCGCATGCAACACTTCGCACCGCACGCTCGATTCCCTCCGAACCTTTCGGATTTTTCTCATTGAATCGAACGTGCAGGCGTAGACAACATGGCGCGCCACCGAAAAAGGGTGGCCGGGAATCCAAGCCCGATGCATAGCTGTAAACGCTTGCCAGCCGGCACCGTCCTGAAGCGGTGCCGGCTGGCAATCCGTCGGCCTTTATGGCGGGCGGTGCGTGGGGGTCTTCGGACCCACCGGATTAGCTATGCACCGGTTTGGATCCCGCACCGTCCGCCACCCCGCTTCCGCGCGGTGGCGCTGTTACGTACAGCCAGGGAAGCCGACGCCATGACCACTCGCAAGAACCCGCCGTTCCATGTTGTTGATGCCGTCAACGACGAGGAAGAATCCACCTCCGATATCAGCACCTTCCAGGGCTGCCTCACCCGCATCCGGGATGGCGAAGGCTCCGATGGCATGCTCTGGCCGGAGGAAAACCTGTCCGACGGCAGACGCCAGTCGCTGGCGCGGATCGACCGTGCGGCCGTGGCCATCCTCACGGCGGCGGAGATGCTGCACGCCGCCAACCGCTGCAAGACCATGGCCACGCCCCGCCGCCACCTCGATGAGGGCGTGGTGGAAGGGTTGTTCTTCGCCTGCCGCGAACTGGCGGAACTGGTCTGCCGGGAAGTCAGGCCGGCCTGACCTCCGTTCTGCATGTGCGATGCCCAGCCTCGCCATCTGGCGAGGTACCGGGTAGGTTCAGGCGTTGCTGTACACCGGCACTATGGACACGTGCAGTTCTGCGCTACGTTGTGGCCAACGCCAGCAGGGACGCAGCGATGACCGGGAGTTCGGCATGAAGGGCGAGACGGTCGCGCGGGTGACCCTGTGGGTGCTGTGGAGCCTGTGGGCGCTGGCCTGCATCGCGCTGGTGTTGGGCGCGGCCGCCAACCACCTGGCCTCGCGCACGCAGACCCTGCCACTGGTGCTGCAGCCCGGCGCGACCGCCGAGATCACGGTCTACCGTTTCATCGACGACCCGTTGCGGCTGCGCCTGCGCTACGCCGATGACGGCGCCGATCCGTCGATCAATCCGGAGCTGCGCCTGCGCGCGGAGACCCCGACCGATCACAACGAATTCCGCGCGAAGACACGCTCGGGCGCGCCCGGAACGGATGTTTCCCGTGCGCTGGAGTCGGTCGGGCCCAGCAGGTTCGCCGCCTCATACTTCGGCTATGGGCGGGGGGATGCACTGCCGCGCGGGCGTTCCTGGCTGCGGCTGACCGTGCTGGAGGTTGACCCGGCGCTGGCCGGGCGAGCGGCCTCGGTGGAACTGCTGCCGCCGATGGACGTGTTGAAACTGACCGATCTGGATTACCTCTGGCTGTGGCCGTTCTTCTTCTGGCAGCGGGTGGCGCTGCTTTTACTGATTGCCGCCGGCGGGCTGGCCGCCGCCAGCATCGCGCTGAGGCGCTGGCAACGGCGCAACAGCGCCCGGTAGCGCCGGGCCATGCCCGGCGGGGCAGGCCCTGCACTTGCCAAATACCCAATATGGGCACAATAATGCCCAATATGGGTAACCACGCCGCCCCCTCGACTTCCACAGGCCCCATCGGCCTGGCTGACGCGCTGTTCACCCAGACCCAGCAACGGGTGCTGGCCCTGCTGTTCGGGCAGGACCGCCGTGATTTCAGCATTTCCGCGCTGATCAGTGGCAGCGGTGCTGGTTCCGGCGCCGTGCAGCGCGAAGTGGCCAAGCTGGTCGCCAGTGGGCTGGTGGAGCAGCGCAAGGTCGGCAACCAGAAGCGCTATCGCGCGTTTGCGGGCTCGCCGATCCATGCCGAACTGGTGGCGCTGGTGCACAAGACCATCGGCCTGGCACAGCCGCTGCGCGACGCACTGCAGCCGCTGCAGGACCAGATTGCAGCGGCCTTCGTCTTCGGTTCGGTGGCCAAGCGCACCGACAGCGCGCACAGCGACATCGACCTGATGCTGGTCTCTGATACGCTGGGCTATGCTGAGCTGATGGCCGTGCTCGATCCGCTGGAAGATCGCCTGGGACGGCCGGTGAACCCGACGCTGTACACGCACGACGAATTGAACGATCGCCTGCACAAGGGCAATGCCTTCCTGCAGCGTGTACTGGAACAACCCAAGCTGTGGGTGATTGGAGGAATGGATGACCTCGCCATTGCAGAACCTGGTCGGGCCGGGTAAACCGCTCAGCGCCGAGCCGCCGGATCCGCGCGAGATCGAAGGCCTGCAGCGCTCGGGCCTGGCGCGGCTGCGTGACGCACGCAATGCCACGCTTTCGCTGGAAAGCCGCTTCGACCTGGCCTACAACGCCGCCCACGCATTGAGCCTGGCCGCGCTTCGTGCACAGGGGTTCCGGCCCAGCAACCGCTACATCGTGTTCCAGTCGCTCAAGCACACGCTGGGCGTCGGCCCGGAGGTATGGCGGGTGCTCGACAAGTGCCACCAGCAGCGCAACATCGCCGAGTACGAGGGCGAACTGGATGTCAGCGGGCGCCTGGTGGAAGACCTCATCGCCGCCTGTGAAGCGTTGCTGGTGGCCTGCGGTCTCTGAGTGCGCCGGTGGGTTGCCACGATCCGCTGCCGTGCCGCATGCTTCTGCGTCGCGCCTCGCGGTCCGCGCGTGGCAGGACATCAATCAAGGAAGGAGCAACATCATGGGTGCATGGGGCAGCGGTACATTCGAGAACGATGACGCCTGCGATCTGGTCTGCGACCTGCGCGAAAGCACGGATCTTTCACTGCTGGAAGACGCGCTGCGCACCGCTGCCGAGACCGACGAAGACCTGGATGCCGGCGATGGCAGCAAGGCCCTGGCCGCAGCGGAAGTGATCCTGGCGCTGCTGGGCAACCCCTCGCCGGCGATCGCCGAAGAGGAAGACCTGCAGGCGTGGATGAAGGCCAATCCACAGCGCCCGACCGCCGCGCTGCTGGCACTGGCCGAACGCGCCGTACAGCAGGTGACGGCCGAAGACAGTGAGCTGCGTGAGCTGTGGGACGAGGTCGATTCGCTGGACGAATGGATGGCCGAAGTGAACACGCTGCAGGCCGGCCTGCGCGCCGCACGCAGCGCAGTCGGCTGAAGCCTTAGCGGCCAGCCGCCTGCAGCAACGGGTAAGGGTTGATCGATTCGCCCTTCCACCATTGCTTCTCCGGGCCCAGCACGTGCACCTCGAAATGCAGGTGCGGGGCCTCGGCGCTGGCGTTGCCGGTGCTGCCGACGTAGCCGATCACTTCACCGCGCTTGATCACCTGCTTTTCCGCCAGGCCATTGGCATAGCGCTGCAGGTGGGCGTAGTAGTAGCACCAGCGTCCGCTGGGCTCGAACTGGTAGATCGTCAGCCCGCCGCGCTGGCTGTCGAACAGTTTTTCCACCGTGCCATCGGCCACCGCCAGCACCGGCGTGCCGGCGTCGGCCATGATGTCGATGGCATCGTGCACGCGACCCTCGCTGCGTGCATCGGTGAAGGTGTCGCGCAGCTGCGAGGCCTGGATGCCCTGCACCGGCAGCAGCAGCCCGGTTGGCGCATCGGTGGCGCTGGATGGCGGCACGGCCGCAGGAGCCGGAGCGTCCGCGCGCGGCGTTGCAGCCGCAGCCGGCGGCGCCGCGGCCACCGCAGGCTGAGCTGCGGGCCGGGCAACCGCCACCGGCTCACCCGCATCGCGGCGCAGCCACCAGCCGGCACCCAGCCCCAGCAGCACGCCCAGTACGATCAGCTGCGAAAGACGCATCGCCTCACTCCTGCATCACGACGGGTACCGAGGTATCCACCGCATCGGCCACGCGCAGCGCATCCCAGTTGGTCATGCGCACGCAGCCATGTGATTCGGTCTTGCCCACATGGCCGGGTTCGGGCGTGCCGTGCAGGCCGTAATGCGGCTTGGACAGGTCGATCCAGACCCGGCCCACGGGATTGTTCGGGCCCGGCGGCAGCGTGGCTTTCTTCTCGCCCTTGCGCGCATCCCAGAACAGCTTCGGGTTGTAGTGGAACGTCGGGTCGCGCGACACCCCGAGGATCTTCCATTCACCGATCGGCAGCGGATCGTGCTGGCTGCCCGACGACACCGGCACCTGCGCGATGACCTTGCCCGCTGCATCAAGCAGCTGCAGGGTGGAATCGGATTTGTCGACCACCACCTTGGCCGCCTTCGGCAGTGGTGTCGGGGCGATGTTCGGCACCTGGATGCGGCTGCCAGCCTTGCCCAGGTCAACGCCGGGGTTGAGTGCCTTCAGCAGTTCGGGCGAGGCGTGGAAGCGCTCGCCCAAGGCTTCCTCTACGCTGCCGTAGCCCAGCGCCTTCAGCTTGGCCTGGGCGGCGGGGCCCTTCGGCACCGGCTGGAACGGACCGGCCACGTCCTCGGCAGTCAGGGTGTAGCTGGCAAGCGGCGCATTGGCATCGGCCTGCAGTGCCTTCCAGGTGGCATCGTCCAGTTCACCGGTGACGGTCAGCCCGTGTGCGGCCTGGAAGCCGGACACCGCGCGGCGCTGGTTGCTGCCCACTTCGCCATCGATCTGGCCGGGCGAGAAATTGGCGCGGTCCAGCAGGACCTGCGCGTGCAGTGGCGAGCGTGCGGCGATGTCCGGTCCGGCGCGTTCGGCGATGGGCGCGGGCAGGTTGGCCGGCGGGGTCTGCGCGAATGCAGGGGAAACCAGCAACGACAGTGCGAGCACGGCAACACGGGGTGAAGGCATGGAAAGCTCCTTTAGAACGTGCCCCCACCATGCCTGCACCCCGCGACCAGCCCGCGTGAAAACACCGGCGTATTGCTGAGTGGCAGATGAGCGCTCAACGCGCGGGGTGATCCTCGATGCGCCAGCTCTGCAACACGCCGAAGCCGATCTCGGCCACGGTGAACAGCAGCAGGATCGCATTGGCACCGTGCAGCACCGCATACACCTGCCACAGCGCGAACAGCCAGCGCGCCGCAGCATCCAGCCGGCCCAGCAGCACGCTGGGGGCGAGCACGCGGGCCAGCGACCACATCACCACCACCGAGCCGAGCAGGTTGGCCAGCAGCATGTGCAGCGGATCCAGCGCGGGGACCTGGCCGGGCAGCTGCCAGGCCTGGGCCAGTGCAGCCAACGCCGCATGCAGCGGTGCGAAGGTCCAGGGCAGGGCGAAGGGCAGGGTGACCACCAGGTCGTAGAACGCACTGGCGCGGACGATGCGGAGGTAGCGGGAGGTGAGCATGGACGCCTTCAACGGGGGAAAGAGGGCGTACTGTCAGGGCTGAAGTAAACTTCAAGGTCAAGCACTTTCTGGACCCGCCCATGCAGATTGGAGAACTCGCCGAGGCCTGCGGCCTGTCGCGCGAAGCACTGCGGTTCTACGAGAAGCAGGGCCTGATCGGCGCGCGGCGCCTGGCCAATGGCTACCGCGATTATCCCGAGGAAACGGCGATGCTGGTGCACTACATCCGCACTGCCCAGCAGCTCGGTTTCACTCTGGCCGAGATCGGCCAACGCCTGCCCCGGCTGTGGGAACAGGCCGACGCCGGCCCGCTGCTGGCAGCCGCACTGCAGGAAAAGCTCGCCGACATCGACGCCCGCATCGCTGCGCTCAGTGCGCTCCGCGAGGATCTGGCCACGCGCTTGGCCAGTACCTGCCCCTTGCAGCCCCGTGGCGCTCCGGGCTGAAGCCGGATTCTGAACCGTCACCCGGCTGTTCATGGAGGCGACGTCAAGGCGGCGTGAGGCAGGCCGATACAGGCTTATCCCCCCGTTTGGATCCCCCATGAACTACTTGAGGAATGTCAGGGTTGCCTGGCGTCTTGGTCTTGGCTTTGGCCTGTTGCTGCTGCTGGTGGCCGCCGTGGTCGCCACCGGCGCCACCGCCACTGCCGTACAGAAGCGCGCGATGCAGCAGGTGGTCGAGACCAGCGTGACCAAGGTGCGCCTGCTGTCGCAGATGCTCGATGCCAACAACCAGATGATGGTCGTGCGCCGTGAGATGCTGATCCGCCAGGGTGACGCGCGCGACGCCGATGAGCAGCGGATCGCTGATCTGGTCAAGCGCTACGAAACCAGCTGGACCGCCTACCAGGCACTGCCCGGCGATGCCGACGGCAAGGCGATGGGCGAGGCCATCGCGGCCATGCGTGCGGTTGCGCGCCCGCTCAACAAGCAGACCAGTGAACTGATGGCGCAGGGCGATTTCCCCGGCGCCATCGCGCTGACCCTGGGCCCGGTGCAGGACGCGGCCAACGGCTGGAACAAGGCGCTGGCCGATGGCGTGGCCTTCGAGGAAAAAGAGAGCCGCGAAGCGGCCGCCGAAGCGATCCGCCTCGGCGAGCGCAGCCTGTTGCAGTTGCTGGGGCTGGGCGGCGCAGCGCTGCTGGTCGGCATCGCTGCCTCGGTGATGATCGGCCGCAGCCTGACCGGCCCGCTGGCGCGCGCGGTGCAGCTGGCACAGCGCCTGTCCATGGGTGAGCTGGACCAGGAGTTCCGCCTGGGCGGCCGTGATGAACTGACCCAGCTGGGCGAGGCCATGGGCAGCGTGCGGCAGAGCGTGCAGGCCGCCATCGGCGCGCAGCTGCAGATGGCCGAGCAGCACGAGGCCGGTGCCATCGGCTACCGGATGGATGCCAGCGCCTTCCCCGGCGATTTCGGCCGGATGGTGCAGGCCACCAACAGCCTGGTGGAATCGCACGTGCAGGTGGAACTGCTGATGGCCGAAGTCATGCAGCGCTATGCGATCGGCGATCTCAGCCGCGACCTGCCGCAGTATCCCGGCGAGAAGGGCGCGTTCACGCGCACCCTGGCCGCGGTGAAGCAGAGCCTGATGGCGATCAGCGCCCAGATCGACACGCTGGCCCGGGCCGCCGGCGCGGGCGATTTCAGCGTGCGCGGCGATGCCGAGGCGTTCCAGTTCCAGTACCGCGCGATGGTGGAACACCTGAACGCGATGATGGCCAGCTCGCAGGCCAGCATCGCCGATGTCTCCGATGTGCTGCGCGCGATCTCGCACGGCAACCTGACCGCGCGCATGAACGGTGACTACGAGGGCGTCTTCGCCCGCATGCGCGACGATGCCAACACCACCACCGCGCAGCTGACCGGCATCGTCCGTGGCATCCAGGTGGCGGCCGACAGCATCAACAACGCCGCGCAGGAACTGGCCGCCGGCAACAGCGACCTCTCGCGCCGTACCGAACAGCAGGCCGCCAACCTGGAAGAAGCGGCCGCATCGATGGAAGAGCTGACCTCCACCGTGCGCCAGAATGCGGACCTGGCCCGCCAGGCCGACAGCGAAGCACATGCGGCCGGTGCGGCCGTGCGCGAAACCGAGCAGGCCATGGCGCAGATGGCAACGGTCATGGGCGAGATCGACCAGTCGTCGGCGCGCATTTCGGAGATCTCCACGGTGATCGATGGCATCGCGTTCCAGACCAACATCCTGGCGCTGAACGCCGCCGTCGAAGCGGTACGTGCCGGCGAGCAGGGCCGTGGTTTTGCCGTGGTCGCCAGCGAAGTGCGCACCCTGGCGCAGCGCGCCGGTTTGGCCGCGAAGGAGATCAAGGAGCTGATCGAGGATGCCGCCGCCAAGGTGCAGAGCGGGCTGGCCGTGACCGTGCAGTCCGAGGCGGCGATCGCCCGCCTGGCCCACGCCAGCTCGCGCACCAACCAGCTGATGAGCGACATCGCTGCGGCCAGCAAGGAACAGGCGGCGGGCATCGAGCAGGTCAACCAGGTGGTGATGCAGATGGACCAGGTGACCCAGCAGAACGCGGCTCTGGTGGAAGAGGCGACCGCGGCCAGCCGCGCGCTGGAAGAGCAGGCCAACGCGCTGAGTACCTCGGTGTCGGTGTTCCAGATCGAGCAGGACGGTGCAGCCCGCGCCTTGGTGGCGCGCGCGGCCTGAGCGCTGCGCGGGTAGAGTCGAGGGGGGGGGGGGGGGGGTGGGGCAAGAACACGAGCAAGCCACCCACAACACCCCCACCCCGAGTAAAGG
>NZ_VYKI01000012.1:13329-138787 GCF_008710035.1 Stenotrophomonas cyclobalanopsidis
CCGCCGGGCGGGCGATCGCCCCCCCCCCCCCCCCCCGCTCCCCCCCCCCCCCCCCCCCCCCCCCCTCGACTCTACCGCGCACCCCTTTTTCACGGCGCGCCTGCCGGGCTCCAGCAGCGCGTTCCTGTTGTTCTTGTGGCCGCAGCAGCGGCGTGCGCGGACCGCCCGGCGTGTCCTGCCAATGCAGGCAGTGACGCTCAGATCCCCGCACCTGGCGCTGCAGGTGCGGGCGGGGCTGCCTGGGTGATGATCAACCTCTGGCGCGCGTTCGGGCAGCCTTTTTCGCTGCTGCCTTCTTTGTAGCAGTCTTCTTCGCAGCGGCTTTTTTCGCCGGCGCCTTCTTCGCCGCCTTGCGCGCGCTGCCGCTGCGCTTGCCACCGCCATCCTGCTTGTTGACGGTGGCCCAGGCGATGCGTTCGGCGGTGCTTTCACTGGCGCCGCGCTCGCGTTCGCTTTCCTCGATGTGCTCGGCCTGGCGCCTCTGCTTGTCGGTGTAGGCGGACTTCTCACCCCGGGGCATGTCGCTTCTCCTGTGAGGGACGGTCAGGCCAGCAGGCGCAGCTTCGGCTCGCGCGCCCATTGGCGGGTGGCTGCGGCAGCGAGGAAGGCCTTGGCGTCTTCCGCTTCGACGGTGCCGGCATCGTTGCCGACGCGCGCCGCCTTCAGCAGCGCCTGGCCGCCGGCATCGCTGGCGATGGCTTTCAGGTGTGCCCACGCGTGGCTGACGAACTCGACGGCGGCGGCTTCCTTGGCCAGCGTCTTGCCGCCTTCTGCACTGAGTACCACGGCCACGGCGTCGAACACGGCCGAAGGTGTGCCGGCCAACTGGCCATCGGCGGCCTGCCGCTTGCCGTCGCTGAGCGTGGCACCCCCCACTTTCGGCGCTACCAGCTTCACCTCGGCGCCAGCCTTCTGCGCGGCCTTGCGCAGGCTGGCGATGACCCCCGCGTCCGAGCCTTCATCGAAAAGAATGCCAATGCAGCGTCCCTGCAGCGTGTCCTTCGTGCGGCCGATGATGCGCACCTCGGGAACGGCGGGCATGTCCTGTGCCGGCGTTTCGGTCGGTGCGGCATCGGGCAGGTCGCCCAAGGCCAGGCCATCGGCCACTCGCCTGGCCAGCGACTCGTCGATGTTGCGCAGGTGGCTGACGGTACGCACGCGTACCTTCATTGTTTCTACTTTCGAAAGCTCGAACACCAGCGCCGAGGCGAGGTGCGCCTGCTCCGGCTTTTCGAGGCTGCGGAAGAACGCACGCGCCTGGCTGTAGTGGTCGGCGAAGCTCGCCGCACGCGTGCGTCCCTTGCGTCCGTCGTCGGCAGTTGCATGGCTGCGGAAGCCGGCCGGGGTTTCGCGCGGGCTGTCGTCCTCCAGCGAGCTCGGATCGTAGGCCACGCGCCCCTTCGGCACCTGCATCTGCATGTGGCCGTCGCGCTGGTGGTTGGCGAACGGGCACTTCGGCGCATTCACCGGAATCTGGTGGAAGTTCGGCCCGCCCAGGCGGATCAGCTGCGTGTCCAGGTACGAGAACAGTCGGCCCTGCAGCAGCGGGTCGTTGCTGAAGTCGATGCCGGGCGGCACGTTGGCGGGGCAGAACGCCACCTGCTCGGTTTCGGCGAAGAAATTGTCCGGCCAGCGATCCAGCACCATGCGCCCGATCACCTTCAGCGGCACCAGCGACTCGGGAATGATCTTGGTCGGGTCCAGATGATCGAACGGGAACGCATCGGCCTCTTCTTCAGTGAACAGCTGCACCGCCAGTTCCCATTCGGGGAAGTCGCCGCGCTGGATTGCCTCGAACAGGTCGCGACGATGGAAATCGTTGTCGGCCGACTGCAGTTTCAGCGCTTCGTCCCACACGGTGGACTGGATGCCCAGCTTCGGCCGCCAGTGGAACTTGACGAAGGTGGACTCGCCCGCCTCGTTCAACAGGCGGAAGCTGTGCACGCCGAAGCCCTCGATCATGCGCAGCGAACGTGGAATGCCACGGTCGCTCATCGCCCACATGATCATGTGCATCGATTCGGGCATCAGCGAAATGAAATCCCAGAACGTGTCATGCGCGCTGGCCGCCTGCGGAAACGCGCGGTCCGGCTCCATCTTCACCGCATGCACGAGGTCGGGAAACTTCATCGCATCCTGGATGAAGAACACCGGGATGTTGTTGCCCACCAGATCCCAGTTGCCTTCGGGGGTGTAGAACTTGACCGCGAAGCCACGCACGTCGCGCGGGGTGTCGACCGAGCCGGCGCCGCCGGCCACGGTGGAAAAGCGGGTGAACACCGGCGTCTTCGTGCCGACCTCGGTCAGCACGCGGGCGCGGGTGTACTTCGCCAGCGAACTGGTCAGTTCGAAATAGCCATGGGCGGCGCTGCCGCGTGCGTGCACGATGCGCTCGGGAATGCGCTCATGGTCGAAGTGGGTGATCTTTTCGCGGAGGATGAAATCCTCCAGCAGGGTGGGGCCGCGCGGGCCCTCACGCAGCGAGTTCTGGTTGTCGGCTACCGGGATGCCCTGGTTGGTGGTCAGCGCCGGGTGGCTGCCGCCGGCAAGCTGGTGCAGTTCGTCACCCTCGCCGCGGTGCTGGTCAATGCTGGGGGAAGGTGCGCGCTTGCCGGTCGGCTTGCTGGCGGCCATCGGGATATCTCCGAGGTTGCAGGGGGAAAGCAGTGACAATCCTTTGTAGCCTGTTAACGCCCGGTTGGGTCGGGGTGAACGTACGGGCAAAACCGCGCTCGGGTATGCTTGCCGCATGCGAGTCGAACCCACCGACATCGAAGCCCTGTTCGACGCCATCCCGGACGTGCTGTTCTTCATGAAGGACCGCCAGGGCCGCTACACCCACGTCAACCAGACCATGCTGCGACGGCTGGGGCTGCGTGCGCGCAAGGATGTCATCGGCCGTACTGCGGCCGAGATCTACCCGACCGGTCTGAGCGCGGACTATGTGGACCAGGATGCGCGCGTGCTGTCCGGCGAGGTGATCGAGAACCTGATGGAGCTGCACCTGTTCGCCAACCGCGAACCGGGCTGGTGCCTGACCTGCAAGCGGCCGCTGCTGGTGGATGGCAGCATCCAGGGCCTGATCGGCATCTCCCGCGACCTGGGCCAGAAGGACAGCCTGGGCAGCCAATACGAGCAGCTGCGCCTGGCCCTGGCCCACCTCAACGCGCACTACGCTGAAAACGTGCGCATGCAGACCCTGCTGGACATTACCGGCTTCTCGCTGTCCAAGCTGGAGCGCAGCTTCCGCAAGGTGTTCCAGATGACCCCGCAGCAGGTGCTGACCCGGCTGCGCATCCAGATGGCCATGCACCTGCTGCACGGCGACGACAGCATCGCCTGCATCGGCCAGGCCTGCGGTTTCAGCGACCAGAGCGCGTTTACCCGCAAATTCAAGGCTGAAACCGGTTTCTCGCCGCGCGCCTACCGGGCGCGTATTGGAGAGAATGTCGATGCCACTGTCGGCGAAGCCATGCTGCCCTGAGCGGTCTGCTGCACTGTGCCTATCCCCGTGGGTGGGGGACAATGTAAGGTGACGCCCCTGTAGCCGCCGCCAGTCCCGCCGATGCCCGCCAGCCCTGTTACGCCTGCCTCGTCTTCCCGCCTCGGCCATTCGCTGAAGCCGCGCCAGCTGATCATGATGGGCCTGGGCAGCGCGATCGGCGCCGGCCTGTTCCTCGGTTCCGGCGTGGGCGTGCAGGCGGCCGGTCCGGCCGTGCTGGTGTCCTATCTTGTCGCCGGCGCGCTGGTGATCATCGTGATGAACGCCCTGGGCGAAATGGCGGCGGCCAAGCCGACCAGCGGCGCGTTCTCGGTGTACGCGGCCGATGCCATGGGCGCCACCGCCGGTGCCACCGTGGGCTGGCTGTGGTGGGTGCAGCTGGTCATCGTCATCGCCGCCGAGGCGGTCGGTGCGGCCGGCCTGCTGGCCACGGTCTGGCCGGTGATACCGGTGCCGATGGCGGCGCTGGCCTTCATGCTGTTCTTCACCGCGATCAACCTGCTCGGGGTGAAGAATTTCGGCGAGTTCGAATTCTGGTTCGCCATCCTCAAGGTGGCCGCCATCCTGGTCTTCATCGCCATCGGCATCGCCCTGCTGATGGGCTGGCTGCCGCAGGTGGCCTCGCCGGGGCTGAGCAACTTCACCCAGCACGGCGGCTTCGCGCCCAAGGGCCTGGCCGGCATCGGCGCGGCCCTGCTGGTGGTGGTGTTTGCCTTCGGCGGCACCGAGATCGTGGCGGTGGCCGCGGCCGAGACCGAGGATCCCGAGCGCAGCATCGCCCGTGCCATCCGCACCGTGGCCTGGCGCATCCTGGTGTTCTACATCGGCTCGCTCAGCGTGATCATCGCGGTGGTGCCGTGGACCAGCGAATCGCTGAAGTCGCCGTTTGCCGCGGTGCTCGCGGTCGCCAACATCCCGGGCGCGGCCACGGCCATCACCCTGATCGCGGTGATCGCGCTGCTGTCGGCGCTCAATGCCAACCTCTACGGTGCCTCGCGCATGATCTATTCGCTGGCGCAGCGCCGTGAGGCACCGGCCGTGCTGGGCTGGACCGACCCGCGCCAGGTGCCGGTCATCGCCGTGCTGGCCAGCGTGCTGTTCGGTTTCGCCGCCACCATCATGGAGCTGCTGTTCCCAGGCAAGGTGCTGCCGGTGCTGCTGAACATCGTCGGCTCCACCTGCCTGCTGGTGTGGACGCTTTCGCTGGTTTCGCAGCTGGTGCTGCGCCGTCGTGCCGATCGCCTGGGCACCCGCCTGCCGTTCCGCATGGCCGGTTTCCCGTGGCTGACGGTGTGCGCGCTGGGCATTCTGGCGCTGATCTTCGGGCTGCTGCTGAGCGAGGCGCACACGCGTCTGCAGTTCCTGTCGATGGTGGTGCTGACCGCCGTCATCGCCGCCGGCAGCGCCATCGCCCGGCGCATGCGCGCAGCCTGATCCTGTAGAGCCGACCCTACGGTCGGCTGCCGTTGCTGTGTCTTTGTAGAGCCGACCCTATGGTCGGCTGCTGTTGCTTTGGCTTTGTAGAGCCGACCCTACGGTCGGCTGCTGTTTGCGCAGACGTCAGCCGAGCATGGGCTCGGCTCTACAAGGGCAGCGTCCGGCAGCCGAGCATCGGCTCGGCTCTACAAGGGCAGCGCCCCTGAGCCGAGCATGGGCTCGGCTCTACAGGAGGCATACATCCGCCGTGCCATCCTGATCGCGTGGGCCGTCACCGGCCTGTCGAACAGGAGTGCCGCATGCTGCGCAGTCGCCCGTTCCTGATGTTCACCGGCCAGGCCGAGGCCGCCTTGGCGCTGTACGCCGAGGCCTTCGCCGATTTCCGTCTACTGGGCCTGCAACGCCACCCCGAGGGCGCCGGCGCTGGCGTGCCCGGCCAGGTACGCCAAGCCATCTTCCTGCTGGGGGGCACGCACTACCTGTGCTTCGACAGCCTGGATGTGCACGACTTCACCTTCAGTCCGTCGATCTCGCTGTTCGTCGAATGCGCCGGCAGCGAGCAGTTCGAGCGTGCAGCACGCGTGCTCGGCGAGGGCGGGCACTGGCTGATGCCGGTGGGTGACTACGATTTCAGCAACCGCTACGGCTGGGTGCAGGACCGCTACGGCGTGTCGTGGCAGCTGAGCCTGGGGCAGATGCCGGACCCGTGATCGGTTCAGCCGCTGCGTTCGCCGGGCATGGCCCGGCGCTACCGCAAATGATAACGGCCCGCTTGCGCGGGCCGTTCGTTGATCATGCCTCGACTTCATCGTCCTTGTAGGCATCGACCGGGATGCAGGCGCACATCACGTTCTTGTCGCCGTACACGTTGTCGACGCGGGCCACCGGCGGCCAGTACTTCTGCAGCTTCAGGCTGGGCAGCGGGAAGGCTGCCAGCTCACGCGGGTAGGCGTGGGTCCACTCGCTGGCGGTCACCGCCGTCGCGGTATGCGGGGCGTTCTTCAGCGGGTTGTCCTCGCGGTCCAGGCGGCCATCTTCGATCGCGCGGATTTCCTCGCGGATCTGGATCATCGCGTCGATGAAGCGGTCCAGCTCGTGCAGCGATTCGCTCTCGGTCGGCTCGACCATCAGCGTGCCTGCCACCGGGAAGCTCAGGGTCGGGGCATGGAAGCCGAAGTCGATCAGGCGCTTGGCCACGTCTTCGGCGCCGATGCCGCTGGTCTTCTCCAGCGGGCGCACGTCGAGGATGCACTCGTGCGCCACCAGGCCGTTGCGGCCGGTGTACAGGGTCTTGAAGTGCGGGGCCAGGCGCTTGGCGATGTAGTTGGCGTTGAGCTGGGCCACCTGGGTGGCCTTGCGCAGGCCTTCGCTGCCCATCATGGCGATGTACATCCAGCTGATCGGCAGGATCGAGGCGCTGCCGAAGCTGGCCGCGCTGACCATGCCGACCGGGCCGTTGTCACCCAGCTTGCCCGGCAGGAACGGCGCCAGGTGTTCCTTCACCGCACACGGGCCAACGCCCGGGCCGCCGCCGCCGTGCGGGATGCAGAAGGTCTTGTGCAGGTTCAGGTGGGAAACGTCCGAACCCCACTTGCCCGGCTTGGCCACGCCGACCAGGGCGTTCATGTTGGCGCCGTCGGTGTACACCTGGCCGCCGTGCTGGTGGATGATCTCGCAGATCTCGACCACTTCTTCCTCGAACACGCCGTGCGTGGAGGGGTAGGTGATCATGATCGCGGCCAGGCGGTCGCTGTACTTCTCGGCGTTGATGCGGATGTCTTCGACATCGACGTTGCCGTTGGCATCGGTCTTGGTCACCACGACCTTCATGCCGCACATCTGCGCCGAGGCCGGGTTGGTGCCGTGCGCCGAATCCGGAATCAGGCAGATGTCGCGATGATCTTCGCCGCGCGAGCGGTGGTAGGCGCGGATCGCCAGCAGGCCGGCGTACTCGCCCTGCGCGCCGGAGTTCGGCTGCAGGCTGACCGCGTCGTAGCCGGTGCACTCGACCAGCATCGCTTCCAGCGTTTCGATCAGTTCCTTGTAGCCCAGCGCCTGGTCGGCCGGCACCAGCGGATGGATCTGCGAGAACTCCGGCCAGGTCACCGGGATCATCTCGGCGGTGGCGTTGAGCTTCATGGTGCACGAGCCCAGCGGGATCATCGTGCGGTCCATCGCCAGGTCCTTGTCGGCCAGCGAACGCAGGTAGCGCAGCAGCTCGTGCTCGCTGTGGTGGGTGTTGAACACCGGGTGGGTCAGGAACGCGGACTGGCGCAGCAGGGCCGCCGGCAGTTCGTCGGCGGTGCTGGCATCGAGCGCTTCCACGTCGGCCTGCGCACCGAACACGGCGGCCAGGGCGACGATGTCGGCGCGGGTGGCGGTCTCGTCCAGGCTGATGCCGACCGAGTCGCTGTCGATCGCACGCAGGTTGTAACCGGCGGCACGCGCCTTGGCGTGGATCTCATCGGCGTGTACGCCGGTGATGTGCAGGGTGTCGAAGAAGTCGCCACCGACCTGCACGCCGGCGCTGCGCAGCGACGCGGCCAGGATCGAAGCCAGGCGGTGGGTGCGGCGGGCGATGCGGGCCAGGCCTTCCGGGCCGTGGTAGACGGCGTACATCGAGGCCATCACCGCCAGCAGCACCTGCGCGGTGCAGATGTTGGAGGTCGCCTTCTCGCGGCGGATGTGCTGCTCGCGGGTCTGCAGGGTGAGGCGGTAGGCCGGCTTGCCTTCGGCATCGATGGAGACGCCGATCAGGCGGCCCGGCATCGAGCGCTTGTAGGCATCACGGCAGGCCATGAATGCAGCGTGCGGGCCGCCGAAACCGAACGGCACGCCGAAACGCTGGCTGTTGCCGACCACGATGTCCGCGCCCCATTCGCCGGGAGCGGCCAGCAGGGTCAGGGCCAGCAGGTCGGTGGCCACGGCCACCAGGCCGCCGCGCGCGTGCACGGCATCGACCAGCGCCTTGTAGTCGCCGACCTGGCCGAAGGTGTCCGGGTACTGCAGCAGCAGGCCGAAGGCCTCCGCTTCCAGTGCTTCGGCCGGGGTGCCGACGCGCAGCACGATGCCCATCGGCTCGGCACGGGTGCGCAGCAGTTCCAGCGTCTGCGGGTGCACGGCGTCGTGCACGAAGAAGGTGTCCGACTTCGACTTGGCCGAACGCTTGGCCAAAGTCATCGCCTCGGCGGCGGCGGTGGCTTCGTCCAGCAGCGAGGCGTTGGCGATCTCCATGCCGGTCAGATCGGCGCACAGAGTCTGGAAGTTGATCAGCGCTTCCATGCGGCCCTGCGAGATTTCCGCCTGGTACGGGGTGTAAGCGGTGTACCAGGCCGGGTTTTCCAGGATGTTGCGCAGGATCACGTTCGGCGTGTGGGTACCGTAGTAGCCCTGGCCGATGAAGCTGCGCAGCACGGTGTTCTTGTCGGCGATCGCGCGGATCTTCGCCAGCGCCTGCACTTCGGTCATCGACTCCGGCAGTGCCAGCGGTGCGGGCGACTTGATCCTGGCCGGCACGATGGCATCGGTCATCGCATCCAGCGTGGCGTGGCCAACGACGTCGAGCATCTGCGCGATCTCGGCATCGTTGGGGCCGATGTGGCGCTCGACGAACGCGGAATGATGCTCGAGCTCACGCAGGGAAGGGGTGTTCTGGGACATGGCGAAGGATCCGTCAGGAAAGGGCACACGCACGGGCACGAGCCGCCGGTTGGCGGTCTGCGGGGCGCCCCTCTGTCCTTTTGCCTGAGAGTTTAAAAGTGCGGCTGGCCGCAGCTTCGTGCCCCTTCGGCGCCGGATCGAACCGGTCTCTCCAGAGTTCTGTTACGGGTGGTATCGGGCCTGAGCGATTACGGGCGTTGCGCCTTCGGCAGCGGTGTTCCGCTTCTCCCACCATGTTGCCCGCCCATTATACGGGTTGCCATAGCCGCTTGCCGCGGCTGAACACGGGCCCGCAGAGGGGCAGAACCCCTGCGGGCCTGAATGGCCGATGGCCCGGCCATGCGTTCTGTGCAGGGGTCGATGGCATCGGCCGCAATCCGGGCCTATGATGGCCGGACTCTCGTATTCATCTGGCGCCGTCCCTGCTGCAGGGGATCGGCGCCCGCCGTGCGTGCCACGCATGGCCCAGCCGGACGCTTTGCCGATGACCCCCGCTGTTGCCCCTTCCACCCGACGCATGGCCCTGCTGCTCGCAGGCCTGGCCATGTTCGGCCCGTTCTCGATCGACACGATCTTCCCGGCCTTCCCGCAGCTGGCCCAGCGCCTGGCGGTGGACGAAGTGGCCGTGCAGCAGACCATCAGCGTCTACCTGCTGTTCTATGCGCTGATGAGCCTGGCCCACGGGCCGCTGTCCGATGCCTGGGGCCGCAAGCGGGTGATCCTCGGCGGCCTTGTGGTGTTCATCGGCGCCTCGGTCGGCTGCGCGCTGTCCACCGACCTGAGCACGCTGCTGGTGTTCCGCGCGCTGCAGGGCCTGTCGGCCGGCGTGGGCATGATCGTCGGCCGCGCGGTCATCCGCGATCTCTACCACGGCCACGATGCGCAGCGGCTGATGAGCCAGGTATCGATGCTGTTCGGTATCGCCCCGGCCATCGCGCCGATCATCGGTGGCTGGATCCTGCTCAGTGGCGCCGGCTGGCCGCTGATCTTCTGGTTCCTGGTGGTGTTCTCGCTGCTGCTGCTGGTGTGCACCGCCCGCTTCATGCCGGAGACCCACCCGGCGGAGGCGCGCGTGCCGTTGTCGCCGCGCGTGCTGCTGCGCGACTACGTTCGCATCGGCTTCAACCCGCGCTTTCTGCGCCTGGCCCTGGCCGGCAGCGTCGGTTTCGGTGGCATCTTCCTGTACATCGCCTCGGCGCCGGTATTCGTCATGCAGCACCTGCACCTGGGCGAAGGTGGCTTCGCCTGGTTGTTCATCCCCACCATCGGCGGCATGACCACCGGTTCGTTCCTGTCCGGGCGCATGGCCGGGCGCACGACGCCCACCCGGCAGGTCGCCACCGGCTTCATCCTGTGCACAGTGTCCGTGCTGCTCAACGTCGGCTACGTGAGCCTGGCGCCGCAGTTCGCCCTGCCGTGGGCGGTGCTGCCGATCTTCCTCGGCGGCATGGGCATGGCGCTGATCTTCCCGATCCTGGCGCTGGCCGTGCTCGACATGTACCCGCACCAGCGCGGCCTGGCGTCCTCGCTGCAGGCGTTCATCCAGCTGATGATCAGCACCGTGGTGGCTGGCGTGGTGTCGCCGCTGCTGAGCGGCAGCCCGCTGCACCTGGCCCTGGGCCAGGCCGCCTTCTTCGCCGGCGGCTTCGTATTCTGGTACTGGGAACACCGCCGCGAGCGCGCAGTGCAGGCAGTGGCCACGGGCCATTGAGCAGCGCGGACCGGTGATCGACGCTGCGTGAAACGGCGTCGCGGCCGGGGTGCGTTATCCTTGCGCCCCCTCGTCGCGGTATCGCCTTCCCATGTCCACCACCTCCAAGACCCGCCGCGACCAGCGCCGCCGCCAGGAAGAAAAGGCTGCCAACAAGGCCGCCGCGCAGGCCTCGCCTGTCGAGCCGCATGCCGAACTGCGCGATGCGCAGCGCACGCTGCTGGCCGGCGTCGTGCGCCGCGATGGCGAGTGGGTACTGGGCATGGATGGCCGCATCGCCGGCCACAGCGAGAGTGCCGCGCAGGTGCTGGCGCTGATCATGCAGGCCGGTGAACTGCACGAGCGCAAGGGCACGCCGGTGCGCCTGGTGTATTCCGATGCGCTGCGCGATGCCGCGCAGGCCGAGGCCAAGGAGAAGGGCCAGACCTTCGAGGAATACAAAGCCGAACTGGCCGCGGCGATGGCGGCGAAGAAGAACAACTGACCTGCAGTGGGTAGCGCCGGGCCATGCCCGGCGAGCGCAGCGGTGCAATGAAAAGCCGCCGGGCATTGGCCCGGCGCTACCGAAATCAAAGGGGCGGATCCTCGCGGACCCGCCCCTTCTTTCATTTCGCTGCCGGTGCCGCGCTGGCCTGCCAGCCGCACATCTGGCCCTGGTTCTGCTGCTTCAGCCAGTCGTTGACCGGGCTGAAGTACTCGATCATCGGGCCGGCATCGAGCTTGTCACTGCCGGTCAGCTCCTTCAGCGTGGCCTGCCACGGCTGGCTGGCGCCCTTGCTCAGCATCGCCCAGTACTTCTGCCCGGCTTCCTTGTTGCCGTAGAAGGTGCACTCATGCAGCGGGCCCTTGAAGCCGGCCGCATCGCACAGGCCCTTGTAGAACTGGAACTGCAGGATGCGCGCCAGGAAGTAGCGGGTGTACGGGGTGTTGCCCGGCACGTGGTACTTCGCGCCCGGATCGAAGAACTCCTCGCCGCGGGTGCTGGCCGGCGCCACGCCCTGGTACTTCGCCTTCAGGTCCCACCACGCCTTGTTGTAGTTGTCCGGGGTGATCGAACCATCGAACACACCCCAGCGCCAGCGGTCGATCATCAGGCCGAACGGCAGGAACGACACGCCCGACAGGGCCATGCGCATCTGGTTGTTGATGACCGCCTCGCGGCTCTCGGTCGGCGCGTCCACCAGGCCGATCGAGCTCAGGTACTTGGGCGTCATCGCCAGCACGATGGTGTCGCCGATCGCTTCGTGGAAGCCATCGTTGGCACCGCCCTGGAACAGGGGCGGCAGCGGGTTGTAGGCCAGGTCGTAATAGATGTGGCCCAGCTCGTGGTAGATGGTGGTGAAGTTCTCTTCGTTCGGCTTGATGCACATCTTGGTGCGCACGTCGCCTTCCATGTTCATGTCCCACGCACTGGCGTGGCAGACCACGTCGCGGTCATCGGGCTTGATGAACTGGGTGCGTTCCCAGTACGACTGCGGTAGCGAGGGCATGCCCAGCGACACGTAGAAGTCCTGCGCGCGTTCGGTCATCTGCCTGGCGGTGCGCAGTTCGGCCTCGCGCTGCGCCTTGTACTGCGCGGCGACGTTGGCATCCTTGCCGGCCTTGGCCAGCGCCGCGCTCAGGTTGGCCTGGTACTGCTTTTCCAGCGCCGCGGTGATGTCCAGGCTGCCGGCGCCCGGGTACGGTTCCAGCTGGTCCCACAGGTTGGACCAGTCCTGCTGCCACATGTTGCCCATCAGGTGCGCGGCGATCAGGCCGTTGCCCACTTCGGCCTTGTCCTTGCCGTAGGTCTTGTCCAGCTTGCCGCGCGCGTAGCAGTGCAGCTGCTCGTACATCGGCTTGACCTGTTCCCACAGGCGGTCGGTTTCCGGCCCGATCTGCTCCGGCGGCATGTCGTAGCCGCTGCGCCACATCTGCCCGGCATCGGTGAAGCCCATGCCCTTGGCGCCTTCATTGACCAGGCTGACGAACTGCTGATAATCGCCGCGCATGCCCTTGGTGGTGCTGTGCCAACCCTGCCACGCATCGAGCTGCGCGTCGTAGTCGCGGCTGCGCGCCAGCACCTGCTCCAGCTCGCCGAGCTGGCGGCACGAGTTGGGATCGTTGGCATCGGTGCAGTACTTGCCCGCGCCGTAGCTGCCTTCCATGCGGGTGGCAATCTGGGTCAGCTGGGCCAGCTTGGCCGGATCACGCGGCGCTGGCATCGAGGACATCAGCTTGAGCAGGTGAATGGCGCGCTTGCTGTCCTCGCTCATCGGCTGGCCTTCGAACTTGCCGGCCTGCTCGATCCAGCTGTTGAGCTGGGTCAGCGAGCGCTCGTTGGCCTTGGCGGCGATGCGTTCGGAATCGCTGTTGATGTAGGTGGAGGACAGCCACTGTGCCGAGGTCATCTCCGGGTAGGCGGCCTTGAATTCGGCGTTGATGCGGGCGACGAACTGGTCGGCGGTCTCGACGGCGGGCGCGCTGGCGGTGGCGGCCTCGGTGCCGGGCGAAGCTTCCTTCTTGCAGGCGACCAGGGCCAGCGTGGCGGCGGCGATAGCCGAGGCCAGCAGGAGATGGCGGTGAGTCACGGGCGGTCCTTGGGTGGTGAACGACGGCCGAAGGCTAGTGGGCGCGCGTGCCTACCGCAAGTGGGGAAAGTTGGTGGGGGGCGGCAGGGCTGCGCCCTGCACCCGCAGAGGCGAAGGCAACGTCAACGTCAAAAGTGGGCTGTCCGTGGGTCACCGCCCCACCTTCGACAGGTTCACGCGGCTGTTGTTAGGTGCCGACCAACGGTCGGCACCCACCAACAGCAGCGGAAATCGGCACCCACCAGAGCAGAACACCGTTCCGACAGATCGCGGGAAACTGTCGAAGGCGGGGTGGGTCCGGTTGAGGGGGGGGAGCGCCATGGATGGCGCGACCAAGCCTCCATGGAAGGACTTACGGCGTCCCCCTCAACCGGACCCACCCCGCCAACCCTCAGCAAACCGGCTTTTGACGTTGACGTTGACGTTGATTCTGCAGGTGCAGGGCTGCAAGCCCTGCCAGAACACCTCCCCTCAGCTCTCGCAGCCGGCGAAGAGGTCGCGGTCGCGTTCGTACAGCGCCGTCTTCACCTGCATCAGCCCCAGCACCGACGGGAAAAGGTTGTCGTGGTCGGTGTGCGCCGCCGAACGCTTGCGCAGGCACTGCAGGTCCAGCCCGCGGCTGCGGGCGAAACCCGGCGAGAACCACATCGTCATCGGCACGCGGGTCTGCTCGGCCGGAGCGATCGCGTACGGTACGCCGTGCAGGAACAGGCCCTTCTCACCCAGCGACTCGCCGTGGTCGGAGAGATAGATCATCGCCGTGTCGTAGTCCTGCAGGCCCTGCAGCGTGCCGATCGTCCTGCTCAGCAAGTGGTCGGTGTAGAGCACCGCGTTGTCGTAGCTGTTGACGATCTCCTCGCGCGAGCAGCGGCCGATGTCACGCGTATCGCAGGTCGGCTTGAAGCGCGCAAAGGCGGCTGGGTAGCGCTCGAAGTAAGCCGGGCCATGGTTGCCCAGCTGGTGCAGCACCACCACCCGATCGCCCGGCTTGGCACGCACCTGCGTGGCCAGGTCCTGCAGCAGGATCTCATCCATGCAGCGGCCATCCGCACACAGGCCGGGCGTGGTCGCGTCGGACAGCGACTGGAAATCAAGACCTTCGCAGACGCCCTTGCAGCCAGACTGGTTGTCACGCCACAGCGGCGTGACGCCGGCGCGGTTCAGGACGTGCAGCAGCGATTGGTGCGCGCGGATTTTCTTCTCGTCGTAATCGTGGCGGCCCCAGGGCGAGTACATGCAGGGCAGCGAGACTTCGGTGCTGGTGCCGCATGAATGCATGTCCGGGAAATTGATCACCGCTGCCTGCGCCAGTTCCGGGGTGGTGTTGCGCCCACCGTTGAGGCCCCAGTCCTGCGCACGCACGGTCTCGCCCATCACGATCACCAGCAGCCGCGGCTTGCTGGTCGCCGCGCGCGGGGTGGCCTTGGCATCGGTGCCGATCGGCAGCTTAGGAGCATGCTGCACCGGGTTGTCGCTGCGCAGCGCACGCGGCAGGCCCAGCAGCACGTTGGCCGGGGTGGCCAGGTAGCGCACTTCGCGCTGGTTGCGCATCAGCGCCGAGACATCCTGGTACGAAATCAGCGCGCCACCCACGGCAGTGACCGCCGCCACCAGCAGGAAGCCCACGCGCCACAGCAGGCTGCGGCCCCAGCTGCGGCGGCGCAGTTCCACCCGCCACAGCAGCACCATCGGCAGCACCGCCAGCAGCAGCACGGGCCAGACCAGCGAGGCTGTCATCAGCTCGCGGCTTTCCTTCGGGTCGGTGGCCAGCACGTTGCGCAGCATGTCCGCATCCAGGTAGATGTGGAACTGGCTCATGTAGTGCGCGGCGAAGGCGGTCACCAGCAGCAGCACGCTGGTCACCACCTTGGCATTCCAGCGCCAGACGAGGATGCCCAACAGCACGCCGTGCGCGCCGAGCAGCAGCAGGAACAGCGACAGCGCGTAGCGCAGGCTGCCGGGATGGCTGGCCATGGCGCTGTGCCAGAAAAGGCCGTTGCCGGCGACGGCGAAGAACAGGCTGGTCAGCGCGATCAGCGCTTCGGTGGACAGCTGCGGGCGCCAGCGGCGAAGGCTGGCAAGTGCCGGCAGGCGCAGCGGACGATGGACCGATGCATTCATGCACGTGCCTCCTGGCGGGTCGGACGTTGCAGCGTGCGGCGGACCAGCAGCCGCTGCGTGATCAGGAACAGGCCCAGCGACAGCAGCCAACATAGTAGGGCCGTGGCGACGTCATGCGAAAGAAAATGGGCGCCGCGCAGCTGCTGGCTGATGCCGAACACCAGGCCGCTGCCGAGGCCGATCCACAGCCCCGCCCAGCGCCACGCCGGGCGCCAGAGCAGGGCGAAGAAGTACAGGCACAGCCAGGCGTAGCCGGCGCTGGCATGGCCGGCCGGGAAACAGGCACGCGCAGGCATGCTCTCAGGGCGGCTGGCCAGCAGGCCGATGAAGGGCTCATGGCCGCCATAGCGCAGCAGGTCCCAGGGGCACTCCATCGGCACCAGCGCCTTGAGCAGAGAGACCAGGCCGGTGCCCAGTGCCATCGCAACCACCACGTACAGCAGCGCCCAGCGCAGGGTGCGGTCGCGGCCACGACGCCAGTGGTGGAAGCACAGCAGGGTCGCCACCAGGGCCGCCGCCGTGCTCAGCCATTTGCCGCCCTTGTGCACGACCGCGCGGGTCAGCCAGGCATCCTGCAGTGCCCAGTGGCCGCCCTCCAGGCGGAACAGGTGGTCGGCCACCCACTGGTCACCGCCAAACCCCATCAACAGCACGAACAGCGGAACGCCGACGGCCAACGGCAGCAGCAGGTGCGTCAGTACGAACCGCGATGCCAACCACGAAGGCGCGAAGGCAAAGGCGGGGACAGGGGAACGAGCGGGCATGCGGGAAAAGGCCGTGGCAGGAATCCGCGGCCATGCTCGTCGCCGTCATGTCGGAGAAGGGTCGTACACCCGTTCGCCCCGGGTTAACGCAGCCCCGGCGCGAGCCAGCGTTCAGTCTTCTTCTTCTGAAGCGCCGGCACGTTCGGCATGGCAGCCGGCGTCCCAGGCACTGCCCGGCAGCAGCTGCCAGCGGTTGCGGTTGGCGATACCGATGTCGATCACCTGGGCCGGATCCACGCAGGGGCTCATGGCCTTGTCCAGCACCAGCACCCAGCGGTTTTCCGGGGCCTCGGCCAGCCACGGCCCGGCATCGTGCCACTGCTCGGCCCAGGGGCGTTTGAAGCCGAACTCACGTACCGGCCGGTCGGCCTGCAGCAGGTTCTGTTCGCGCCAGGCCACCAGGGCCAGCTCGGCATCCGGACCGATCCGCTTGCCGACCCGCTGCATCAGCGCCGAGGCGGAGGCGTAGGGGTCCAGCGTCGGCATCAGCACCAGCCCATAGAGCATCCACAGCATGCCGTGGGTGAGCAGGACCAGCACGACCGCACGGCGCACGCGCAGCCACACCGCCAGCGTGGCCACGGCAATGGCGAAGACCAACAGGCCGTTGCCCAGCACCGGCAGCAGCGAATCGGGCATTGCCCGCCGTGCCAGCTGTGCCTGCGCCCAGTGGCTGTCGGTCATCATCATCACGCCCAGCGTGCCGGTGGCGAGCATCAGCAGCAGGCTGTAGCCGAACAGGTAGCCGCGCACGCACCGGCGGCGCAGCAGGCCCGGCAACAGCGGGGCCACGGCCAGCGCCATCGCCGGCAGCATCGGCAGCACGTAGACCTCGCGCTTGCCAGGGCTGGCAGTGAAGAACAGCAGCACCAGCAGCGCCCAGCCCAGCAGCAGCCATTGCCGGCGATCGCCGCGGCGCAGGCGGCGCCACCAGGGCTTGGCGAGCAGCGGCAGAAGCAGGCTGCCGGGCAGCCACAGCGTCAGGATCACCCGCAGGTAGTACCCGGCCGGCTGGCGGTGATGCCAGGCGTTGGTGTAGCGGGTACCGGTCTGCTTGAACAGCAGCTCATGGGCATACGACTGCAGTGATGCGCTGGGCTCGTGCAGCAGCGCCCAGCCCAGCGGCGCCAGCCACACCGCCGTACCCAGCAGGAAGGCCGGCAGCAGCCAGAGCAGGGTGGCCGGGTGCGGGACGGACACGGCCTGCCCGCGACGGCGCTGGTACAGCCACCAGCCGAACCAGGGCAGCACGATCAGCAGTGGCAGGAAGCCCACGCCCTTGGTCACCGTGCCCAGCCCGGCGGCGAAGCCGGCCAGCCACAGCGCCGGCAGGTTGCGGCGTTCACCGAGGTGGCGCAGCAGGCCCCACAGGGCCACAGTGGTCATCGCCACCAGCACCATGTCGATCTGTGCGCGCTTGGCCATCAGCCCGAACTGCAGCGTGCAGAACAGCGCCGCCATCGCGTACAGGGAGTGCCGTGGCGACCACAGCCGTCGCGCCAGGTCCGAGACCAGCCACAGGCTGAGCAGGGCCGCCAGCAGCGAGGGCAGCAGGAACGACCACTGCCAACTGCCGACCACCTGGTGGGCGACGGCCTGCAGCCACATGAACACCGGCGGCTTTTCCGCGTAGAGCTCGTTGCCGCGGTGCGGCAGCAGCCATTCCCCGCTGTCGACCATGGCCCGCGCGGCCAGCACGAAGCGCGGCTCGTCCGGCGGCTGCGGCTGGCGCATGCCGATGCCGGCGCCCAACGAGACGATCATCAGCACCCAAAGCAGGGGCAGAAACCAGCGGCGGGGCAGGGCTACGGGCACAGCGGGCTCCGGGAGCGAAACGGCCATTGTCGGAAACAGGAAGTGGGAGAGGCGTCGGAGACGTGCGCAGGGCGACCGCATTCCGACATGGTCAGCGCTACCATGGTACGAACTTATGTGGACATTCTGCGCATGCGCCTGTTAGTGATCGAGGACAGCCGCCAGTTGGTGGCCAACCTGTTCGACTATTTCGAGTCGCGTGGGCACGTCCTCGACGTGGCCCCCGACGGCATCACCGGCCTGCACCTGGCCGCCAGCCACCCCTACGACGCGGTCATCCTGGACTGGATGCTGCCGCGCATGGAAGGGCCGGAAGTGCTGCGCCGCCTGCGTACGGACCAGGGCTCGGAAGTGCCGGTGATCATGCTGACCGCCCGCGACGAGCTGCCGGACAAGATTGCCGGCTTCCGCGCCGGTGCGGACGACTACCTGACCAAGCCCTTCGCCCTGCCCGAGCTGGAGGTGCGGCTGGAGGCCCTGCTGACCCGCGCGCAGGGGCGCAACCCCCGCAGGCGGCTGCAGGTGGCCGACCTGGTGCTGGACCTGGCGACCCTGGAAGCCCAGCGTGGCGGCCGGGCGCTGCATCTCTACCCGGCCTGCCGCAAGCTGCTGGAAGTGCTGATGCGGGCCAGCCCCGGCGCGGTCACCCGCCAGCAGCTGGAGTTCGCCCTGTGGGGCGACGAGCCGCCGGATGGCGACCTGCTGCGTTCGCACGTCTACGAACTGCGCCGCAGCGTGGATGGCCCCTTCAATGACAAGCTGATCCATACCCTGCCGCGCGTCGGCTACCGGTTGGCGGCCAGTGGCAGTGCAGGCAATGGAAGCAATGAAGAAAGCGCGTAAGCCGGGGCCGCTGTACCGGCGTGTGCTGGGCTGGCTGCTGGGCTATCTGGCGCTGATCTCGCTGGCGGTGTTCAGCGTGGGCAACTACGTGCACGAACATGCCGAGCATGCGGCGTGGCGCGCGTTGCTCAACTCCGAACTGGACAGCATCGTCGAGCACACCGAGCACGAGCCGCAGTATCACTGGCAGGATTCGGACACTCTCAGCCTGTACCGCTTCGACGAAGCGAACATGCCTGAAACCCTGCGCGACCTGCATCCGGGCCTGCATGACGGGGTGATGGTCGGCGAGCGCGAGACGGCGGTGATGGTGCGCGACACCGGCGCGATGGGGCGGGTCGCCCTGGCCCTGGACATCTCCGACTTCCACGACCTCGAACAGTTCGCCACTAGCTGGGTGATGCTGGCCGGCATCATCATGGTGTTCGTCACCGTGCTGATGGCCTCGTTCGGCATGGAGCGCGTGGTGCGCCCGCTGAGCCTGCTGGCCCAGCATATCGGCGCACTGCGGCCCGGCGAGCAGGGCCAGCGCATCGACGTCGACCCGCGTGGCAGTTCGGAACTGCACACGATTGCCGACGCGCTGAACGATTACCTGGACCGCAACGAGCAGTTCGTCGAGCGCGAGCGGGTGTTCATCAGCACGGCCAGCCATGAGCTGCGCACGCCGATCGCGGTAATGACCGGTGCGGCCGAGCTGGCGCTGGAACAGCCGGGGCTGCCCGAGCGCGCGCGCCAGCAGATGCAGCGCGTGCTGCGTACGGCGCAGGGCGTGGAACAGCTGATCGAGCTGCTGCTGGTGCTGGCCCGCGATCCGGCCCGGCTGGCCGCGCGCGCCGAACGCATCGCGCTGGACCAGCTGCTGCCGGAGATCGTCGACGACCATCGCCACCTGCTGGGTGACAAGGACCTGAGCATCGGCATCCAGGCCGCACCGGTGGACATCGTCGCGCCGCTGGCGGTGGTGCAGGCTGCGATCGGCAATCTGCTGCGCAATGCCATCGAGAACAGCGGGCGGGGCCACATCGAACTGCGGCTGAGCCCGCAGGCGGTGCTGACCCTGCAGGACCCGGGGCATGGCATGGCACCGGAAGAGATCGCCGCCATCCACGCGCGCATGGCCCGTGGCGAACGTGCGGATCGCGGCGGCATCGGCCTGGACCTGATCGCCCGCCTGTGCGAGCACCTGCGCTGGACCCTGCACCTGCAACCCGTCGAGCCGCGCGGCACCCTGGTCACCCTTGACTTCGGCGCGTCGCGTCCCAGCTGACCGACCGCCCTGGTGGATGCCAACCTTGGTTGGCACCCTGCAGCCCTGGTAGATGCCAACCTTGGTTGGCACCCTGCAGCCCTGGTAGATGCCAACCTTGGTTGGCACCCTGCAGCCCTGGTAGATGCCAACCTTGGTTGGCACGCTTGCCGTCGACCAAGGTCGACGCCTACCAGAGCAATTGCCGGCGCGCTCCGATCGACGCCAGCCAAATCAATCACCGTCCCTTCGGGCGCTCCACATGCTGGTCGATCAGGATCACGTTGCCGTCGGGATCGGCCAGCTGCAGATACCCCGTGCCCTGTCCGTCCGGATCCGTGCGCGCGGTCAGCTCGATGCCCTGTGCATCCAGCGCGTCCTGCAGTTCGCGCACATCCTGGAACTCGCCAAGCTCCTGCCGGAACTGGTCCCAGCCCGGATTGAAGGTCAGCAGGTTGCCTTCGAACATGCCCTGGAACAGGCCGATGACGATGCCGCCATTGCGCAGCACCAGCCAGTTGCGTGCGGCATCACCGCCGGTCACCACGAAGCCCAGCGCTTCGTAGAACCCGCGCGAGACCGCCAGGTCCTTCACTGACAGGCTGACCGAGAAAGCACCCAGTTGTGCATGACCTGCTCCGATGGCGATGTGCCGATGGCGATGCGCGGTTGGCGATGGGCAATTCTGCGCAGGTCGTGGAGCCGCGGCAAGCAGCGCAGCATGACCCGGCGTGAAGGCGATGTTAACCTCGGGGCAGCGCCGCATCCTGCGGCGTTTTTTTTCCGCTCTTTCGATCGACAGAGGATCCCATGCCGACCGAACCCGCTACTGCCCTGATCAGCAACGACATCGTGGGCCTAGGCCTGATTGCCGCCACCCTTGCCCTGATCTTCTGGGCGGCCAGTGGCCCGACCCCGCTGCTGAAGAAGATCTTCGCCTGGGTGCCGGCCCTGCTGCTGTGCTACTTCATCCCCGCCATCTACAACACCGCCGGTGTCATCGATGGCCACAACACTGCGCTGTACAACCCGGTGGCCCGCGACGTGCTGCTGCCGGCCGCGCTGGTCCTGCTGACCCTGTCGATCGACCTGAAGGGCATCGCCAAGCTCGGCCCGAAGCTGCTCGTGGTGTTCTGCGCCGGTACCGCCGGCATCGTGCTCGGCGCCATCGTCTCCTTCCAGACCATGAAGCTGATCCATCCGGAAACGGTGGCCGGTGATACCTGGGCCGGCATGGCCGCACTGGCTGGAAGCTGGATTGGTGGGGGCGCCAACATGGTGGCCATGCGCGAAGTGTTCGGCGTCGATGCCACCACCTTCGGCCAGTTCGCGGTGGTCGACGTGGCCTGCGCCAGCCTGTGGATGGCCATCCTGCTGTTCCTGGCCAACCGTGCGCAGCAGATCGATACCCGCAATGGCGCCGATACCCGCGCCATCGATGAAATGAAGGCGCGCATCAGCGCCTACGACGCGCAGAACGCCCGTATTCCCAGCATGACCGACCTGATGATCATCGTCGGAGTGGCGCTGGGCGGCGTCGGCCTGGCCCATGCGATCGCGGCGCCGCTGGCGGGCTGGTTCAAGGCCAACGTCAGCTGGGCCAGCCAGTTCAGCCTGGACAGCCAGTTCGTGTGGGTCATCCTGCTGTCCACCGCGATGGGCCTGGGCCTGAGCTTCACCCGCGCGCGCCGCCTGGAAGCCGCCGGCGCCTCGCGACTGGGCACGGTGTTCCTGTATTTCCTGATCGCCTGCATCGGCATGCAGATGAATCTGCTGTCGCTTCTGGACCGGCCATGGCTGTTCCTGCTGGGCGCGATCTGGATGGCAACGCACGTGCTCGTGCTGTGGGTGGTGGCCAAGCTGCTGCGTGCGCCGCTGTTCTTCTTCGCCATCGGCTCGCAGGGCAACATCGGTGCGGCGGCATCGGCCCCGGTGGTGGCGGCGGCGTTCCATCCTTCGCTGGCACCGGTGGGCGTGCTGCTGGGCACGGTGGGCTACGCCACCGGTACCGGCCTGGCGTATGTCACCGGCTTGATCCTGAAGTGGATGGCCAACGGCTGAGTAATTCGGCCGGGGGCGCCTGGCATCCGCCGTGGTGCCGGCCGCTCGCCGGCCATCCATGGCGCTCACGTCCCCGGAACCGGACGCATCCGTCTTCGACAGTTGGCTGGCGGCCAGTAGATCCACGCCATGCGTGGATGAAATCTGTCAGGTAGCGATAAGTAAAACGGGGTCACATCCGCTTCCCTTTGGAAAACGGATATGACCCTGGACTCAAATTCGACAGCTGGAAGGTCTAATCCACGCATGGCGTGGATCTACTGAAGGTATCGAATCCAAACACCTCAGCAGCAGCGACCGCCGTTGCGACCGCCGTAGCGCGCTTCCTGCCTCTCGCGGAAGAACGTCTTGTAGTCCATCGGTTCCTGATCCGGATGCTTCTCCAGCATGTGCCGGACGTAGTTGTCGTAATCAGGAATCCCACAGCACAGCCGTGCGGTCTGCACCAGGCGCCGCCAGATGCGGCGGTGCGTCTGGTACTGGCCGACGGGAACCAGTTGCGTGCTCATTACAGATCCACCATTTCGTGCGGCTTCAGCGCCACGTACGGGGTCTCGCGGTCACTGCGCTGCGGATTGCGGCGGGCCGCCAGGATGGTCTTGATCGAGTACACCAGCACCGCACCCACCACCAGCAGGAACAGCGCGGTCAGGCTGGTGTTGACGTAGGCATTGACCACGATCTGCTGCATCTGCGCCACCGACTTGGCCGGCGCGGTGATCGTGTCGCTGGCGATCGCCGCCTGATACTTGTGCGCCTGGGCCAGGAAGCCCTGCGCCGGGTTGCTGTCGAAGATCTTGATGAAGCCGGCATAGGTGGTGCAGATCAGCAGCCACACGGCCGGAACCGCGGTCACCCACGCGTAGCGGTCACGCTTCATCTTGAACAGCACCACCGTGCCAAGCATCAGCGCGATACCGGCCAGCATCTGGTTGGAGATGCCGAACAGCGGCCACAGTGTCTGGATGCCGCCGAAGGGATCGACCACGCCGGTGTAGAGCAGGTAGCCCCACAGCGCCACGCAGCCGGCGGTGCCGATGATGTTGGCCGTCCACGACTCGGTCTTCTTCAGCGCCGGGATGAAGTTGCCCAGCAGGTCCTGCAGCATGAAGCGACCGGCACGGGTACCGGCATCGACCGCGGTCAGGATGAACAGCGCTTCGAACAGGATCGCGAAGTGGTACCAGAAGGCCATCATCGCGTCGCTGCTGCTCGGGATCGCCTCGTGCAGGATCTGCGCGATACCCACCGCCAGCGTCGGTGCGCCACCGGCGCGGTGCAGGATGGTCGGTTCACCGATGGCCGCCGCCGTGGCGGTCAGCTGTTCCGGACTGATGGTGAAGCCCCAGGTGTTGGTGATGAAGTGCGCCGCCGAGGCCGCATCGGCACCGATCACCGCCGCCGGGCTGTTCATCGCGAAGTAGATGCCCGGATCGATGATCGAGGCGGCCACCAGCGCCATCACTGCCACGAACGATTCCATCAGCATGCCGCCGTAGCCGATGTAGCGCATGTGCGATTCATTGGCGAGCAGCTTGGGCGTGGTGCCCGAGGAGATCAGGGCATGGAAGCCGGACACCGCGCCGCAGGCGATGGTGATGAACAGGAACGGGAACATGCCGCCCTTCCACACCGGGCCGTCGCCGCTGGCGGCGAACTGGGTCAGCGCCGGCATCTTCAGTTCGGGCATGACCACCAGGATGCCGATGGCCAGGGCGATGATCGTGCCGATCTTCAGGAAGGTCGACAGGTAGTCGCGCGGGGCCAGCAGCAGCCACACCGGCAGCACCGAGGCGACGAAACCGTAGCCGATCAGCATCCAGGTGATCTGGGTGCCGGTGAAGGTGAATGCCGGGCCCCAGGTCGGGTCCGCCGCCACCTTGCCGCCGAACCAGATCGCGGCCAGCAGCAGGATCAGCCCGACCACCGAGATCTCACCGATCTTGCCGGGGCGGATGTAGCGCATGTACACGCCCATCAGGATCGCGATGGGCATCGTCGCGATCACCGTGAACATGCCCCAGGGACTTTCGGCCAGCGCCTTGACCACCACCATCGCCAGCACCGCCAGGATGATGATCATGATCAGGAAGGCGCCGAACAGGGCGATGGTGCCGGGCACCTGGCCCATTTCCTCTCGCACCAGGTCGCCCAGCGAACGGCCGTTGCGGCGGCTGGACAGGAACAGGACCATGAAGTCCTGCACCGCGCCGGCGAGCACCACGCCCACCACCAGCCACAGCAGGCCGGGCAGGTAGCCCATCTGCGCGGCCAGCACCGGGCCGACCAGAGGGCCTGCGCCGGCGATGGCGGCGAAGTGGTGGCCGAACAGCACGTGCTTGTTGGTCGGGACGTAGTCCAGGCCATCGTTGTTGATCACCGCGGGGGTCGCCCGGGTCGGATCGAGCTGCATCACCTTGTCGGCGATGAACAGGCTGTAGAAGCGGTAGGCCACCAGGTACAGCGATACCGCAGCGACCACGATCCACAATGCGTTGATGTGTTCGCCGCGGCGCAGGGCCACAGTGCCCAGACAGAACGCGCCGAGCAGGGCGAGGGCCGCCCAGCCTATTTTGGAAAACCCTTTCATGAGGTGCTCTCTCCCGGAAAGATGTTCAAAGGGTCCCGCGTGACCTGTGCACGGTCAATCGCTACGGAACCTTTCTGCGGTAGTACTTTGGTCGAACACAACGCAGGCACCGCCGCGGGGCGGACATGACGCACGGCGAACACCAGCAATGGAACAATCGGTTGCGGCGCCGCCCATTGGCGTTGCGGCCCGCGGCGTCCATCTTCACTGGCATCCATCCAACAGGAGTCGCCATGAGCCTTCCCGAACCGGTCCGCGTGCAGCGCACCATCCGTGGCATGCCCACCTCCGACGGCGCCGGCGTGCGGCTGACCCGTGTCATCGGCGGCCCGTCGCTGCCCGACCTCGATCCGTTCCTGCTGCTGGACGAATTCGGTACCGACCGTGCCGAGGACTACATCGCCGGCTTCCCGGAGCACCCGCACCGGGGCTTCGAGACCGTCACCTATATGCTGGACGGGCGCATGCGCCACCGCGACAACCACGGCAACGAAGGCCTGCTGACCCCGGGCAGCGTGCAGTGGATGACCGCTGGCCGCGGCCTGGTCCATTCGGAGATGCCGGAACAGGAAAGCGGGCAGATGCGCGGTTTCCAGCTGTGGGTGAACCTGCCGGCGCGCGACAAGATGACCGATCCGAAGTACCAGGAGTTCGCGCCCGAGCGCATTCCGGTGGTGCAGCCGGCCGAGGGTGTGCAGGTGAAGGTGATCGCCGGTACCGTCGATGGCACGGTCGGCCCGATCGCCCAGCCCGCAACCGATCCGGTGTATCTGGACATCAGCCTGGACGCCGGCCGCGCCTGGACCTACACGCTGCCGGAAGGGCACAACGCCTTCGCCTACGTGTTCGAGGGCGGGGTGACGGTGGGTGAGCAGGACGCCGCGCGTGACGTGGCGCGCCAGGAGCTGGCGGTGCTGGGCGGCGGCGAGCAGCTGCACCTGTCGGCCGGACGCGAAGGCGCGCGGTTGATCCTGGTGGCGGGTCGCCCGCTGCGCGAGCCGGTCATGCGCCATGGTCCGTTCGTGATGAACACCCGGCAGGAACTGATGCAGGCCTTCGTCGATTTCCAGGAAGGCCGCTTCTGAGGGGTAGCGCCGGGCCAGGCCCGGCGGCTTTCCCAGCGCCGCGCGCAAGCGCCCGTTCGCCGGGCATGGCCCGGCGCTACCGAGCAATGTTGAAGTGCGGGAATGCTGCCAGGCAGTCATCCCCGTGCCCGCTCAGCGTCCGTCGGCCACGGCCGACGGGGTCAGGCTCATGCCCTGCGCCAGCTGCTGCAGGCTGCCCAGTTCCTGGGTGCTGCCCGGGTACAGCGCGATCTGCGCATAGCGGCCCTTGTCCAGCTTGATCACGCTGATGCGCCGCTCGGCATAGCCCGGCGGTTGCTGGCCGCCCAGATCGGGCTGGTACCAGTACATCGATTCACCGCCGAAGCTGCCCTTTTCCTGGCGCAGCGAACGACTGAGCGGAATGCCCGGATCGCGCTGGCTGAGCATCAGGCTCAGCACTTCGCGGCCATCGGCGGTGGCCGCACGGCACACCACGAAATCAGCTTGTGCCTGCTCCTGCCATTGCAGGCCGCTGCTGGCGGGCAGCGACGGACACTCGACCGGAGCCTGTGCGGCGGCCTGGGCCGCGGCAAACAACAGGCTCGACAACACAACAGGCGCGAACTTCATGCATCCCCCAAGGTGGCGTGTCGTAAGGCTCCACCGGCGCGCCGGTGGCGGTGGCATCCCATCCCCGGATGCCAAGCCGTCCGCAGCTGTACGGACGGTCATCCTGACCTTAACGGAATGTGAGCGGCCGCACAAATTCCGGTTACAACCGTAACCATCACGTTGGGTAGAGTCGACCGTTGGTCGACTGCGGTTCTACTGCGGCAGCGGAATGAATTCCTTGTCGTCGCCGGGGATGGTACCGAAGCGGCCGGCCTCCCAATCGTGCTTGGCCTGTTCGATGCGCTCCTTGGAACTGGACACGAAGTTCCACCACAGGTGACGCGGGCCATCGAGCGGCTCGCCACCGAACAGCATCGCCTTCACCGGCGTCTTCGCGCGCAGGCGGCCAACGGCGCCGGCTTCGGGAATGACCAGGTGCTGGGCCGGGATGTCCACGCCATCCAGCTGGGCCTGGCCCTCGAGGATGTACAACGCGCGTTCGCGATGGCCGTTGTCGATATCGATCTCCGCATCCGGGTCGAGGTCGATGGCCACGTTCAGCGTATCGGCGAACACCTTCACCGGCGATTCCTCGCCATAGGCGCGGCCGGCGATCACACGCAGCCACGCGCCGTTGCGGCGCTGCTCGGGCAGGGTGGCGGCGGCATGGTGGTAGAACGCCGGCTCGATCTCCTCGTGCGACTTCGGCAGCGCGACCCAGGTCTGCATGCCGTGGATCGGGTTGTCGTGGCTGCGGTCCGGCGGCGGGGTGCGCTCGGAATGGGCGATGCCGCGGCCGGCAGTCATCCAGTTCACGTCGCCGGGGCGGATGACCTGGTCCGAGCCCAGCGTATCGCGGTGGCCGATGGCGCCGGACCACAGGTAGGTGACGGTGGCCAGGCCGATATGCGGGTGCGGGCGCACGTCGATGGCAGTGCCGGGGTGCATGATGGCCGGGCCCATCTGGTCGACGAACACGAACGAGCCGATGCTGCGGGCCTGCAGGGTGGGCACCGCGCGGCGCACTTCCAGGCCGCCGATGTCGTGGACGCGCGGGGCGATGATGGTGGTCATGCGGGCGTTCTCGCTGGCAGGGATCAAGGGCGCCAGCATGGCATGCGGTCGTGGCGGGCACATGCCCCATGCGGGTAACAGGCTGTTCCGTAGCGTCGAGCTTGCTCGACTGGGTTCCGGCCAACGGCGCAGCCCCTCGTGGCTGGTCGATCGGTAGAGTCGACTGTTAGTCGACTGGCGCTGAGGTTTGCCGGGCGCGTCAGCCACGGAAGAGAAAAAGGAAAATCAACATCAAACGCCGGTGGCTTCGCTCGCATCCACGCAGGCGTGCCAACGGCGCAGCCCCTCGTGGCTGGTCGATCGGTAGAGTCGACTGTTAGTCGACTGGCGCTGAGGTTTGCCGGACGGGTGGGCTGCGCAGGGGACGCTGCAAGTACGTCCGTGTAAGCTCGGTCGCCGCATCCATGCGGCTCACGCCCCTGCGCAACCCACCCGCCCGGCCCCCGACAGTTTCCGGGCGCGTCAGCCACGGAAAAGAAAAAGGAAAATCAACATCAAACGCCGGTCGCTTCGCTCGCATCCACGCAGGCGTGGACCAAGCGTGTCGACCAAGGTCGACACCTACCGCAGCGGGGTTACCCGCCCACACCGCCCCGCCCAACAAACAGAAAAGCCAGAGCCGGCTGTTGCTCCGGCTTCAGGAGCAGTCGAGCAAGCTCGACTCTACGGGGCGGCGGGTGCCGGGCCGCAGGCCCGGCCGACACATTCACACCACCGGTTCGCGCAGGACGGGGTTGTCCCAGCCCGGTCGCGGGGCGAAACGGTCGCCGTGGCGCTGCTGCAGCGCCTTCAGCCGCTCTACGATCGCATCGGCGCCCACCGCACGGATGTGCTGGATCGGACCACCACGGAACGGGGCAAAGCCCGTACCGAAGATCACGCCCGCATCCAGCAGGTCCGCATCGGCCACCACGCCTTCGTGCAGGCAGGCCACCGCTTCGTTCAGCAGCGGCAGGATCAGGCGGTCTTCCAGGTCCGCCGGGGCCTGGTAGCCGCCGGCCACGTCCGGCTTCTTCGCCCGGCCGTTTTCCCAGGTGTAGATGCCCTGGCCATCCTTCTTGCCGCGCTTGGCAGGGTCCACCGTTGCCAGCGCTTCGGGCACCTGCAGGCCCAGGAACGGTGCCAGCTCCTTGCCCACGCCGGCGGCCACGTCCAGGCCCACCGTGTCGATCAGTTCGATCGGGCCCATCGGCATGCCGAACTTCACCGCCGCCTTGTCGATCACCGGGCCCGGAATGCCTTCGGCATACGCGGTGGCCGCTTCCAGCATGTACGGGAACAGCACGCGGTTGACCAGGAAGCCCGGGCTGCCGGCCACCGGCACCGGGAACTTGCCCAGCGCCTTGCAGAATGCGGCCAGGCGGCGTTCGGTCTCCGGCGCCATGCCGTCGTGGTGGATGATTTCCACCAGCGGCATCTGTGCCACCGGGTTGAAGTAGTGCAGGCCGGCGAACTGGGCCGGGCGCTGGATGTGGTCGCGCAGTTCCACCAGCGGAATCGACGAGGTGTTGGTGGTCAGCAGCGCGTCCAGCTTCATCTTCGGTTCCAGCGTCTGGTACAGCGCACGCTTGGCCTCCGGGTTCTCGACGATGGCTTCGATGACCAGGTCGGCCTCGGCCACGCCGTTGCCTTCCAGGTCCGCACGCAGGCGCGCGGCCACCGCCGGGCGCTTGCTCTCCTCGCGCACCTTCTTGGCGAACAGGGCCTGCGCGCGTTCCATGGCCGGGTCGATGAAGCGCTGCTCACGGTCCTGCAGCGTCACCTCGAAGCCCTTGTAGGCAGCCCAGGCGGCAATGTCGCCGCCCATCACGCCGGCGCCGACCACGTGCACGTGGCGGATGCCGGAATCGCCGCCGCCCAGGCCCTTCAGGCGTTCGGTCAGGAAAAAGATGCGGATCAGGTTGCGCGCGGTCGGCGTGCTGGCCAGCTTCACCACCGCGCGGCGCTCGGCGTCCAGGCGCGCCTGCACCGGCTTGCCGGCGGTACGCTGCCAGGTGCTGATCAGCGCGTACGGCGCCGGATAATGGTCCTTCTTCGCCTTGCGTGCGACCTGCTTGACCATCTGCGGGGCCAGCAGCTTGCGCGCCAGCCAGGTGTTGGTCGCCCAGGCGGTCGCGCGCTGCTTGAACGGGCGGGTGGTGCCGGACAAGGCCAGGGCCACGGCGGTATCGAGCACCACCGCCGGGGCCACCACCTTGTCGACCAGGCCGATGCCGCGGGCGGCCGAGGCTGACAGGGTGCGGCCGGTCAGCATCATGTCCATGGCCGCGGGCGCGCCCACCAGCTGCGGCAGGCGCGCGCTGCCGCCCCAGCCCGGGAAAATGCCCAGCTGGGTCTCCGGCAGGCCGATGCGGGTGCTGCTGTCATTGGAGGCCACGCGGTAGCGGCAGGCCAGGGCCAGCTCGGTGCCGCCGCCCAGGCAGTGGCCGTGGATGGCCGCCACGGTGGGGCAGGGCAGCTCGGCCAGCTTCTGGTAGGTGGACTGGCCGCGGCGGATCGCGTCGTTCACGGTGCCGCGGCGGTCGAACTCCTGGAACTCCTTCAGGTCCGCCCCGGCGATGAAGCCGGCTTTCTTCAGCGACTGGATGACCACGCCCTTGGGCGGGTCCAGGGCGATGCGCTCGAGCAGGTCGCCCAGCTCCAGCAGCACGTCCTGCGACATCGCGTTGACACTGCTGTCCTGGCGATCCAAGGACAGCACGACCACGCCGTCATCGCGGATCTCGGGGTGCCAGTGGCTGAAGCGGAGACCATCGAAGCCTGAGAGCATGAACGTTCCATCCGGTTGTGTATGGAGAAGCGGCTATGATCCAGAGGTTGTTTCCCCCGCGTCAAATCCCTATAGCTGGGGAGTGGCGACCCCGGATCCATGGCCCCGGACCGGGACGTTAGCGGAACGGTGGTTAAAAGCTGGTGCGGCGCCAGGTGATCGGCGGCTGAACTTTTCCCGGGATTGGCAGTCTCATTGCCCGACGTCGGTTGGGCTGACAGGAGTGCGGCCCCTCATGGCCGATGTTGAAACACCACAGGAGCTGGATCTGGAACTGGTCCGGCGCGTGCAGCGCGGCGAGAGCGCGGCCTTCGATGTCCTGGTACGCAAGTACCAGCACCGGGTCGTCGGTCTGGTCGGTCGCTACATCGCCGACTGGAGCGAATGTCAGGACGTCGCCCAGGACACTTTCATCCGCGCCTACCGCGCGATCGGAAGTTTCCGCGGTGATGCCCAGTTCTCCACCTGGTTGCATCGGATCGCCGTGAACACTGCCAAAAACTACCTGGCTTCACACAACCGCCGCCCGCCGACCGATGACATCGACATCGGCGATGCCGAGCAGTTCGATACCGGGACACGCCTGCGCGACACCGACACGCCCGAACGCGAGTTGATGCGCCAGGAGCTGGAACAGACGGTGATGAAGGCCGTCAACGCGCTGCCGGAAGAACTCCGGTCGGCGATCACCCTGCGCGAGGTGGAAGGCCTGAGTTACGAGGAAATCGCGCAGAAGATGGGGTGCCCGATCGGCACCGTGCGGTCCCGGATCTTCCGGGCGCGCGAGGCGATCGACACTGAACTCCGGCCGCTGCTGGACATCGGCAGCGCCACCCGCGAGAAGAGCCGCGTATGACCCACAGTCCGTTGAACGAATCGCAGAACCACCAATCCCCCGCCGGGCAGCGCCTGGACCAGCGCCACCGCGAACAGCTGTCGGCCCTGGTCGATGGCGAGCTTGGTGCCGATGAGGCGCGCTTCCTGCTGCGCCGCATGGAGCACGACCCGGAACTGTCCGGCAGCCAGGAACGCTGGCAGCTGATCGGTGACGTCATGCGTGGCCAGGCGTCGCTGCTGGCCCCGCCGGGGTTCAGTGCCGCCGTGGCTGCTGCCATCGCCGCCGAGCCGGCGCCGCAGGCCGAGCCGCGCCGCCAGGTGCGCCGCACCGGTTGGCGTGCATGGGGTGGCGGTGCCGCACTGGCCGCCTCTGTGGCTGCCGTGGCCCTGTTCATGGGCGGCGAGAAACTGAGGGATGCCGGCCCTGCCGAAGCCCAGCCGCCGCAGGTGGTGGCCAGCGAGGCCGAACTGGCTCCTGCGCCCGACCAGGCCGCGGTCACCGAAGCCTCGGCCGACTCCGCTGCGATGGCCGTGGTCGCTGCCCCCACCGTGGCGATGGCCGCCAGCCGCCGCCAGGACGCTCGCCGCGCCAGCGCTACCCGCAGCCAGCAGGCCGCGCGCGTGGCCCAGCGGGACGACGCGCCGCAGCGTGCGGTGGCCGCCGCGCAGCCGGCGCTGAGCCCCAGCGTGCCGGCCAGCAGCACCCGCCACCTGCCCTTCGGCGATGTCGGCAGCCTGCAGGCCCGGCCGTGGCCGAAGTCCAGCCTGGCCCCGGCCGGGGGCGGCGCGCTCAACGCCAGCTTCCCGACCTCGTCCGGTGGCGCCGCGTTCTACCCGTTCGAACCGCGCCTGCAGGAAGAACTGCCAGCGCCGCAGCGCCCGCGCGACTGACGCGTGCGGGCCCATGCCCCGCCACTGGCGGGGCCCTCCTTCCCCCCTCTCCATCCGATCCGGAGGTTGCCGTCCGATGACTCACCGACTCCGCACGCAGGCCATGGGCCTGCTCGCCCTGACCCTGCCGCTGGTGGCCTGTGCCCAGCCCGCCGCGCCGGCCGCACCGCAGGCGGCCCCGGCCGTCGCCGCCGCGCCGCGTGCCCCGGCACAGCCGCTGGTCAGCGGCCTGCCTGATTTCACGAACCTGGTCGAACAGGTCGGCCCCGGCGTGGTCAACGTCGACGTCACCATCGTGCGCAACAACCGCCAGGCCTCGCGCGGCCCGATGGGCGACGACGACATGCCGGAGTTCTTCCGCCGCTTCTTCGGCCCTGATTTCCCGATGCCGGGGCAGGGCCAGGGTGGCCAGGACGGCGGCCCCAGCATCAAGGGCCGGGGCATGGGCTCGGGCTTCATCATCTCGCCCGACGGCTACGTGCTGACCAACTACCACGTGGTGGCCGACGCCAGCGACGTGAAGGTGAAGCTGGGCGACAGCCGCGAGTTCACCGCCAAGGTGGTCGGCAGCGACCAGCAGTACGACGTGGCCCTGCTGAAGATCGACGGCAGGAACCTGCCGACCGTGCGCGTGGGCGATTCCAACACCCTCAAGCCGGGCCAGTGGGTTGTCGCGATCGGCTCGCCGTTCGGCCTCGACCATTCGGTCACCGCCGGCGTGGTCAGCGCCGTCGGCCGCAGCACCGGCGGTCCGGACCAGCGCTATGTGCCCTTCATCCAGACCGACGTGGCGATCAACCAGGGCAACTCCGGTGGCCCGCTGCTGAACACCCGCGGTGAAGTGGTCGGCATCAACTCGCAGATATTCTCCGCCTCCGGCGGCTACATGGGCATCAGCTTCGCGATCCCGATCGACCTGGCGATGAGCGCGGTCGAGCAGATCAAGAAGAGCGGCAAGGTCACCCGTGGCCAGATCGGGGTCGCGCTGGATCCTCGTCCGATTGACGCCACCATGGCGAAGGGCTTGGGCATGTCCGATACCCAGGGCGCGCTGGTCAATGAAGTCGTGCCCGGGAGTCCCAGCGCCAACGCTGGTCTGCAGCCAATGGATGTGATTCGCTCGGTCAACAATGTTCAAATCCGGGATGCTTCGCAGGTTCCGCCCATGATTGGCGTCATGGCTCCCGGGTCGTCTGTGGTGCTGGATGTCCTGCGTGATGGAAAGCAGCGCAGCCTGAAGGTGGTGGTCGGTGCCGAGTCTTCTCAGGCAGAAGGAGGCAATGCTCGGGGTGATGGTAATGCAGATCGGCAGCCTGGGGTGGCAGATAGGCTGGGATTATCGGTCGAAGACATTGACGCTCCAACCCAGAAGCAACTGGGCCTCAAGTCCGGCGGTGTACGCATCACTCAAGCTGCAGAAGTGGCTCGGGATGCGGGATTAGTCAGGGGCTTGGTCATCACCCAGGTAGGCAGAACTCCGGTCAGGAGCGCTTCTCAATTTACGGGTTTGGTGAGTAGCGCCAAGGCAGGGGACGCGATCGTCTTGTTGGTCTATAACCCCCAGAATGGAGCAAGCCGCTTTGTCGCCCTGACTGCCAAGTGATGTGATTTAAATTGCATGGGTGCGGAATGGCGCCGCACCCATGCGTTAATTGTTCATTCAGACTTCCAGGTGTCTCTCCACGCAGTTTCCATAACCATTACTGTCGATAAAGCAACATTGGTACAGATCGCAAACCTTGATCAGTTCGGCGCTGTCCAGGGCAGGGTTGCTGGCCTTTGCAGATGCCAATGCTAGCGACAGACTCAGCGCTGCCACGGCAATGGCCTTGTTCATCATGGTCGACTCCTTTGTTCAGTTTGGATGGTTGCGGGGTTGGCCGCGATGCATTGATGCCACTTGAGTCAGTGCATGGGAATGAGGATGTTTGCAATGCCCCGAAGCCCCGCCCCGGCGGGGCTTCGGTCATTCCGGGCCCTGCGCGATCAGGCCGCTTTCGCGGTGGGGCCCCGGGCATGCGATAATCGACCGTTACCCTGACGACGCCGCGCGCCGCCGCCACCTATGTCTTCTGATTCGATGCGGAACATCCGCAACTTCTCCATCATTGCCCACGTCGACCACGGCAAGTCCACGCTGGCCGACCGCATCATCCAGCTTTGCGGCGGCCTGCAGGCCCGCGAGATGGAAGCGCAGGTGCTCGATTCGAACCCGATCGAGCGCGAGCGTGGCATCACCATCAAGGCCCAGTCGGTCTCGCTGCCGTATGTCGCGAAGGACGGCCAGACCTACCACCTGAACTTCATCGACACCCCCGGCCACGTCGACTTCTCCTATGAAGTCAGCCGTTCGCTGGCCGCCTGCGAAGGCGCGCTGCTGGTGGTCGATGCCGCCCAGGGCGTGGAAGCGCAGTCGGTGGCCAACTGCTACACCGCCGTCGAGCAGGGCCTGGAAGTGGTGCCGGTGATCAACAAGATCGACCTGCCCACCGCCGACATCGAGCGCGCCAAGGCCGAGATCGAGGCCGTCATCGGCATCGACGCCGCCGACGCCGTGCCGGTCAGCGCCAAGACCGGCCTGAACGTGCAGGACGTGCTGGAAGCCATCGTGCATCGCATTCCGGCCCCGGTGCCGCGCGATACCGACAAGCTGCAGGCGCTGATCATCGACTCCTGGTTCGACAACTACCTGGGCGTGGTCTCGCTGGTGCGCGTCATGCAGGGCCAGATCAAGGCCGGCGACAAGCTGCAGGTCATGTCCACCGGCCGTACCCACCAGGTCGACAACGTCGGCGTGTTCACGCCCAAGCGCAAGGTGCTGCCGGCGCTGCGTGCCGGTGAAGTGGGCTGGGTCACCGCCAGCATCAAGGATGTCCATGGTGCGCCGGTCGGCGATACGCTGACCCTGGCCGCCGATCCGGCGCCGAAGCCGCTGCCGGGCTTCCAGGAAATGCAGCCGCGCGTGTTCGCCGGCCTGTTCCCGGTCGACGCCGAGGACTACCCGGACCTGCGCGAGGCGCTGGACAAGCTGCGCCTCAACGACGCGGCGCTGCGCTTCGAGCCGGAAAGCTCCGAGGCGATGGGCTTCGGCTTCCGCTGCGGCTTCCTCGGCATGCTGCACATGGAAATCGTGCAGGAGCGCCTGGAACGCGAATACAACCTGGACCTGATCAGCACCGCGCCGACGGTGATCTATGAAGTCCTTAAGACCGACGGCACCATCGTCAACATGGACAACCCGGCCAAGCTGCCGCCGGTCAACCATGTCGAGGAGATCCGCGAGCCGATCATCCGCGCCAACGTGCTCACCCCCGAGGAGTACATCGGCAACATCATCAAGCTGTGCGAGGAAAAGCGCGGCAGCCAGCTCGGCATCAACTACCTGGGCAGCCAGGTGCAGATCAGCTACGAGCTGCCGATGGCCGAAGTGGTGCTGGACTTCTTCGACAAGCTGAAGTCGGTCAGCCGTGGCTATGCCTCGCTGGACTACCACTTCGTGCGCTTCGACGCCGGCCCGTTCGTGCGCGTGGACGTGCTGATCAACGGTGACAAGGTCGACGCCCTGTCGCTGATCGTGCACCGCAGCCATGCCGACCGCCGCGGCCGCGAGCTGTGCGAGAAGATGAAGGACCTGATCCCGCGCCAGCAGTTCGACGTGGCCATCCAGGCCGCCGTCGGCTCGCAGATCATCGCCCGCACCACGGTCAAGGCCATGCGCAAGAACGTGCTGGCCAAGTGCTATGGTGGCGACGTTTCGCGCAAGAAGAAGCTTCTGGAAAAGCAGAAGGAAGGCAAGAAGCGCATGAAGCAGGTCGGCCGCGTGGAAATCCCGCAGGAAGCCTTCCTGGCCGTGCTGCAGATGGACAACAAGTAAGCCCGCAGCGGCCCTTCGGGGCCGTTCGTCCGGTGACGTTGCAAAGGACCCTGAATGAAATTGTTTGAGATCCTCCTGGTCGTACTGACCCTGGCCTCGGGCCTGATCCTGCTGGCCGACAAGCTGTACCTGGCCAAGCGCCGCGCCCAGCGCGCCGGCCTGCTGGATACCGAGCCGGTGCTGGTGGACTACTCACGCGCCTTCTTCCCGGTGCTGGTGGTGGTGCTGATCGTGCGCAGCTTCATTGCCGAGCCGTACAAGATCCCGTCCAGCTCGATGATGCCGAACCTGCTGATCGGCGATTTCATCCTGGTCAACAAGTTCTCCTACGGCCTGCGCCTGCCGATCACCAACACCAAGTTCGTGCCTTTCGGCGAACCCTCGCGCGGCGATGTGGTGGTGTTCCACTTCCCGGGCCACGGCGACAACGATCCGGCCAAGGGCGAGAACTTCATCAAGCGCGTCATCGGCGTGCCGGGCGACACCGTGGTCTTCGAAGGCGACGGCGTCATCCTCAATGGCGAGCCGCTGAAGTACGACAACAAGGGCATCTACGCCGGCGACAAGGGCCAGGGCGAGGGCGCCAACCTGCTGGTCGAGCACCTGCCGGGCCGCACCCACACCGTGCTGGAGACCGACTATCCTCGCGGCCAGGGCCAGTGGACCGTGCCGGCTGGCAAATACCTGGTGATGGGCGACAATCGCGACAACAGCGATGACGGCCGTTTCTGGGGCCTGCTGCCGGAAGAAAACCTGCGCGGCCGTGCGTTCCTGATCTGGCTGAACTGCCAGGGCTGGTTCTGCAAGGATGGCTTCCAGCCGTCGCGGATCGGCTCGGGCATCAACTGACTTCACATCCACGCGTATCTGGGGAGAACGCAATGAAGACGATGAACACGCAGCGCGGCATGACCCTGACCTCCTTCCTGGTGGTCCTGATCGTGGTTGGTTTCTTCCTGTACGTCGGCATGAAGCTGTTCCCGATGTACCAGGAGTACTACGCCGTGCGCTCGGCGATGAAGAGCCTGGCCAACGAGCCTGGCGTCGGCACCATGGCGCCGGCGCAGATCCAGGACCTGTTCTTCAAGCGCCTGTACATCAACTACTCGGACAACGTGAAGCCGTCCAACGTCAAGTTCAACCGTCGTGACAACGGCTGGACCCTCAACGTCAATTACGAAGTGCGTCGCCCGCTGGTGGGCAACCTCGACGTGGTTGGCAAGTTCGAATCATCCCAGGACCTCGTTCGTAGCGGTGCCCAGTAAATTCATCCAACGTGGTGACCTGATCGGTCACGTTTTCAGCGATCCAGCCCTGCTCAAGCAGGCGCTGACCCATCGCAGTGCCGGTGCGCCGCATAACGAGCGCCTGGAATTCCTTGGCGACAGCATCGTCAACATGATGGTCGCCGAGGCGCTGTACCAGCGCTGGCCCAAGGCCGACGAGGGTGCGATGACCCGCGCCCGCGCCGAGCTGGTGCGTGAAGGCGCGCTGGCGGTGATTGCCCGCACCCTGGAACTGGGTGAGCGGCTGACCCTGGGCCCGGGCGAACTGAAGTCCGGCGGCCACCGCCGCGACTCGATCCTGGCCGACGCCCTCGAGGCCGTGGTGGCCGCGATCTATCTGGATGCCGGTTTCGAGGCCTGCCGGGCGGTGGTGCTGCCCTGGTTCGCCGCCTCGATGGAGGCCCTGCCGGCCACCGGCCGGCCGGAGAAGGACCCCAAGACCCGCCTGCAGGAATGGCTGCAGGCCCGACAGAAGGCGTTGCCGCAGTACGAACTGGTGTCAGAATCCGGTGACGACCACGCCAAGCACTTCCGGGTACGCTGCAACGTCGCGGACCCTGCCGCCAGTACCGAGGGCGAAGGCCCCTCGCGCCGGCTTGCCGAACAACAAGCGGCTGCGGCCGTCCTAGAACAACTGGATTCCAAGTGAGCGAACAAACTCCCCATCATTGTGGCAGCGTGGCCGTCATCGGCCGCCCGAACGTGGGCAAGTCGACCCTGACCAACGCCCTGGTCGGCGCCAAGGTCAGCATCGTCTCCAACCGCCCGCAGACCACGCGCCATCGCCTGCTGGGCATCGCCACCTACCCGGACGGCCAGCTGGTGCTGGTCGACACCCCCGGCCTGCACAAGGTGCAGAAGCGGGCGATGAACCGGGTGATGAACCGCGCCGCGCGCGGCTCGCTGGAAGGCGTCGACGCCGGCCTGCTGGTGATCGAAGCCGGCCGCTGGGACGAGGAAGACAGCCTGGCCTTCAACGTGCTGCGCGATGCCGGCATCCCGGTGGTGCTGGTGGTCAACAAGATCGACCGCATGAAGGACAAGGGCGCGCTGCTGCCGTTCCTGCAGCAGGTGACCGAAGGCCGCGATTTCGCGTCCGTGCACCCGATCTCCGCGCAGAAGCGCAACGGTCTGGAAGCCCTGGTCCGCGACGTGCTGGCCCTGCTGCCGGAAGCCCCGCCGATGTTCGGCGAGGACGAGATCACCGACCGCAGCCAGCGCTTCCTGGCCGGCGAGCTGGTGCGTGAACAGCTGATGCGCCAGCTCGGCGAAGAGCTGCCGTACGCCACCACCGTGGAGATCGAGCGCTTCACCGAGGACGGCAACCTGCTGCGCATCGGTGCGGTCATCTGGGTCGAGCGCGAAGGCCAGAAGGCCATCGTGATCGGCAAGGGCGGCGCCCGCCTGAAGGACATCGGTGCCAAGTCCCGCATGCAGATGGAACGTCTGTTCGGGGCCAAGGTGTTCCTGGAGACCTGGGTGCGCGTGCGTGAAGGCTGGTCCGATGACGAGGCCGCACTGAAGGCCTTCGGCTACGAATAAGCCGCGACGGTCGCTTCGATGCTGATCGAGGACGACACCGGGTTCGTGCTGCATGCACGGGCCTACCGCGAGACCAGCCTGCTGGTCGAGGTACTGAGCGCGCAGCACGGCCGCATCGGCCTGCTGGCGCGTGGTGTGTCCACCGCAAAGGGCCAGGTGCTGCGCGCGGCCCTGCAGCCACTGCAGTGGATACGCTTCAGTGCCCTGCAGCGTGGTGAACTGGCCCAGCTGCGCGGCGCCGAGGCGCTGGACGCGGCCCCGCGCCTGGTCGGTCAGGCGATGCTGGCCGGTTTCTACCTGAGTGAACTGACCCTGCGCCTGGCCCCGCGCCAGGACCCGCTGCCGGAGTTGTACCTGGCCTACGGCGAGGCGCGCGCGCGGCTGGCGGTGGGTGCCGGTCTGGCGTGGACGCTGCGCCGTTTCGAGCGTGAGTTGCTGGCGGCGCTGGGGCTGGGCTTCGAGCTGGACACAGCCAGCGACGGCCAGCCGGTGGACCCGGCGGCACGCTACGAACTGGACCCGCAGGAGGGCCCGCAGCGCCTGCTGAGCGAGCGCGGCGGCGAACGCCGGGCCGCGGCAACGGGCTCGGCGCTGCTGGCACTGGCGGCGGATGATGAGCCAGATGCGACAGACCTGGCCAGCCTGCGCCTGCCGATGCGGCGGGTGCTGTCCCATCACCTGGGGGCCAAGGGCCTCAAATCCTGGGAACTGCTCGAGCAGCTCACTCCCCGGAGGTAAGGGGGAGGGTGTCCGGCAGGGCTTGCAGCCCTGCACCTGCTTCAAGCCAGAGCAACAGCAGAAGCTGGTTTCCTGAGGGGAGGCGGGGTGGGTCCGGTTGAGGGGGACGCTGCAAGTACGTCCCTGTAAGCTCGGTCGCCGCATCCATGCGGCTCACGCCCCCTCAACCGGACCCACCCCGCCTTCGACAGTTTCCGCGAGCTGTCGGAACGGCAATCTGATCTGGTGGGTGTCGACCGTTGGTCGATACGGGGTCGGATCCCGTTGCTTCGCAACGGGCTCTGACCCCAGAAGAATTTCGATATCTGACAGATGTGCCGACCAACGGTCGGCACCCACCGACAGCCACCGGCGAACTGTCGAAGGCGGGGCACTGTGGGTTTGCGGGGTGTGAGCCGCATGGATGCGGCGACCAAGGCTACATGGACGTACTTGCGCCGTCCCCGCAAACCCACAGTGCCCCGCCATCCCACGGAATGCAGGCTTTTGACGTTGCTCTGGCTCTAGCTTTGGCAGGTGCAGGGCTGCAAGCCCTGCCGACCCATCCCTCAGTGCAGGAGCGCTGCCACCGCCGCCCGGAACCCGGCCTGCGCCGGCACCGACTCCGGCGCGTGATGCAGCTGCCGCACCGCACGCGCCAACCGCGCCGCCCCCACGAACCCGCAACTGGCCTGCAGCCGATGCAGCTGGTTGCGCAGACTCGACGCGTCGTGCTGGTCCACCGCCTGTTCCACCGCGTCGCGTACCCCCGGCAGCTCGGCCAGGAACAGCTCGCGCAGGGCGATCAGGTGGTTGCGCTGGCCGTTCAGGGCCGCCAGCGCCGCCGTCTCGTCCCAGTCCTCCACCACCAGCTCGATCGCTGCCGGCGGCGGGGTCGCTCCTGCGGGACTGTTGACCAGGGCGCGGCGCACCGCCTTCAGCAGCTGGTCGCGCCCCAGCGGCTTGACGAGGGTGTCGCTGAAGCCCGCTTCGCGCAGGCGCTCGTGGATGCTCACGTCGCCATCGGCGGTGTGGGCCAGGGCAGGCGTGTCCGGATGCGAGCGGCGCAGTTGATGCAACAGCTGCGCCCCATTGCCATCGGGCAGGTTGACGTCGATCAGCCACAGGTCATGCGCGCCGGGTTCGGCGCGGGCCAATGCACTTGCAAGTGAGTCAGCGGTGTCCACATCCGCTGGTAACGTTTCCAACGCCGCTTTGAAAAAACCACGGCTGATGATGTCGTCCTCGACAAGCAGGAAGCGGGGCCGGCTGGTCCGCGGGTTCATCTGCATCAGGGCTGCCTCCATGTCAGCTGTGTCCATCATCAAGCACGAGGGCGGCGGGCGCAAGCGGCCATCAGCCCCCTTTGCCCGGATCTGCGACAATACGCACCCATTTTTGCCCGCAGCCTGTTGCCACGTGGCCCGATCCCGCTCCCGCATCGACCGTACTCCGTTCCAGACCGAGATCCTCGACCTCAGCCATGATGGTCGTGGCGTCGCCCGCCGTGAAGGCGAGGGCGGCAAGGTCACCTTCGTCAGTGGCGCCCTGCCGGGCGAAGTGGTGATGGCCGAACCGACCGCCCGCAACCGTCATTTCGACGAGGCCCGCACTGTTGAAGTGCTGCAGCCCTCGCCGCAGCGGGTGACGCCGAAGTGCCCGCATTTCGGCACCTGCGCCGGCTGCGTGCTGCAGCACCTGGACGAAGACCAGCAGATCGTCGCCAAGCAGCGCGTGCTGATGGACAACCTGGAGCGCATCGGCCACGTAAAGCCGGGCGCCGTGCTGCCGCCGCTGGTCGGCGAGAGCTGGGGCTACCGCCGCAAGGGGCGTTTCTCGGTGCGCCGCGTCGAGAAGAAGGACAAGACCCTGGTCGGCTTCCGCGAGCAGGATCCGCGCTTCGTGGCCGACCTCCGCCAGTGCCTGACCGTGATCCCGGAAATCGGCACCAAGGTCGAAGCGCTGTCGACCTTCATCGAGTCGCTGGATGGAAAACGCGACATCCCGCAGATCGAATTCATCGCCGGCGACCAGGCGGTGGTCCTGACCGTGCGTCACATGCAGCCGCTCAGCGATGCAGACCGTGCCGCCTGGGCCGCGTTCGGCCAGCTGCATGGGTTCGTGATCTACCTGCAGTCCGGCGGCGTGGACACCGTGCAGCCGCTGGACGGGCAGGGCGTGCCGCTGTCGTTCCGGCTGGCGCCGTGGGATGTGGAGTTGGCGTTCCGTCCGCTGGACTTCATCCAGGTCAACGCCAAGCTCAATGAAAAGATGATCGCCCATGCCCTGGACCTGCTGGAACCGGGTGAGGACGAGCGCGTGCTCGACCTGTTCTGCGGCCTGGGCAACTTCACCCTGCCGCTGGCCCGTCGCGTGCGCGAAGTGGTCGGCGTGGAAGGCGATGCCGGCCTGGTCGCGCGTGCCCGCGAGAACGCAGAGCGCAACGGCTTGGCCAATGCGCAGTTCTTCAGCGCCGACCTGACCCAGGACCAGCGCAGCACCCCGTGGATGCGCCAGGGCTTCGACAAGCTGCTGCTGGACCCCCCGCGTTCGGGCGCCATCGAAGTGCTGCAGCAGCTGCCGCTGAAGCAGTTCAAGCGCATCGTCTATGTCAGCTGCCACCCGGGCTCGCTGGCCCGCGATGCCGGCTACCTGGTCAACGAGCAGGGCTTCACCCTGGTCAGCGCCGGTGCCATGGACATGTTCCCGCACACCGCGCACGTGGAAAGCATCGCGGTGTTCGAGAAGCGCTGAGCGCGCATGGCACCGGAACTGTCCGGTGCCTTGGCGGTCGCCGGCGCCTAGCGCGTCGGCGCCTCCTGCCACCGCCCATCCATGCGGATGAAGGCCACGGTCTGTTCGCCCCGGTGGGTGCCGTCACCGGCGCGCACCGTGCATTCGAACACGGCTGCCTCACGGCCCAGGTCGCAATTACGCACTGCATGGACCTGGGTGATGCGCGCGGCCTGTTCATAGGCAGCGCGCTCGCCAGCATCGGTCTGCTGCGTGGCCAGCATGGCGAAACGTGCGCGCAGCAGTGCCTGCGCCTGCTCCACCGACGGTGCCGGCATCGGCACGTCACGCTGGTCGGGCAGGGTCCACTGGCCGCCCACCCACGCGAAGCGCAGCAGTTGCGGTCGCGGATGGATGCTCGTGCTGGAGGTGACGATGCAGTCCACCGCAGCGCTGTCCGCTGCCGGGGCGCAGCTGGTCAGGCTTTCCAGCCGGGGCCGCAGCGTCTCGGCGAGCAGGCGGCTGGTGTCGCTTGCGGGGCGCTCGGCAATCGCCTCGTCGAACATCCGGTCCATCAGTGCCTGCACCTGCGGCAGCGAGGGAAGCGCGGGCGCATCTGCGGCGGCTGCTGTGCAGGACAGCAGTGCCAGCAGGGCGATGGCGTTACGGGGCAAAGTGCGTCGACGCATCAGGCATCCGGTTCTTGAAGGGGCCGGCAGTGTAGTCATGCACGACGACGATGCGGTAGGAACTGTCGTGTGCGACCGCCATACTGTGCGCATGGGCATTGAAATCGAACGCAAATTCCTCGTCACCCACGACGGCTGGCGTGCCGCCGCGCACCGGGTGATCCCGATGGCGCAGGGCTACATCAACGACATGGGCTCGCTTGATCGCGGCACGCAGAATGCCTCGGTGCGGGTGCGCATCGAAGGCGACCACGCCGCACTCAACCTGAAGTCGCGCACCATCGGCCACACCCGCCAGGAGTTCGATTACCCGATTCCGGTGGCGGACGCGCGCAACCTGCTCGCCCTCTGCGTCGGCGGGCTGATCGACAAGCGCCGGCACCTGGTCGAGCACGCCGGCCTGACCTGGGAAGTGGACGAATTCCTCGGCGACAACGCCGGCCTGGTGGTGGCCGAAGTCGAGCTGGACAGCGCCGACCAGGCCATCGACCTGCCGGACTGGGCCGGTGCCGAAGTGACCGACGACACCCGCTACTACAACGTCGCCTTGGCCAGTCACCCCTATTCACAGTGGTGAAACCCCTTTTTTCGCTGGCAGTGGTCCCCATGTGGTCTGGATGAAGATCGATATCTACTCCGACGTGGTCTGCCCCTGGTGCTGGATCGGCAAGCATCGATTCGAGCAGGGGGTGCAGTTGCTGGGCGCCGATGCGCCTGAACTCGACATCCAGTGGCAGCCGTTCCAGCTGGACCCGGATGCCGGCGACACCCCGGTGCCGCTGCGCCAGGCCTATGCGGCCAAGTTCGGCGGTGCCGAGCGTACCGAGCAGATTCTCGGCCAGACCCAGACCACCGCGCGTGCCGAAGGCCTGCCGATGGACTTCAGCCAGGGCCAGGTGCGGGTGACCACGCTGCCGGCGCACCGCGTGCTGTGGCTGGCCGGCGAACACGGCGTGCAGGACGCGGTGGGCGAGGCCCTGTTCCGCGCCCATTTCGAGCAAGGCCAGAACCTGGCCGACACCGCCGTGCTGGTGAAGGCCGGCGTGGCCGGTGGCCTGGACGGCGCCGAGATCGCGCAGCTGCTGGCCTCCGACCGTGGCCTGGCCGAGGTCGAGGCCAAGCTGGCCCAGGCCCACGCACTGGGCATTTCCTCGGTGCCGACCTTCGTCATCGACGGCCGCTGGGCCATCTCCGGCGCGCAGCCGCCGGAAGCCTTCGCCAATGCCCTGCGCCAGATCGCTGCCGAGCAGGGCGCCCCCGCCGCCGCCGCCGGTGACGAGGCCTGCGGCCCGGACGGCTGCGCCATCTGAGCGGGCTGGGGTCGGAGCCCCCGCGCGGATCCGACCCGCGTATCCTTTCGCCCGAACACTGCGCCTGCCGGCCGGTTCTGCGACAATGCGGCACTGCGCCATGCGGGCGCCCGTAGTGGAGATCGACCATGCTGCTGATCGGCGTTGCCGGCACTGAACTGACCGCCCAGGAACGCGACTGGCTGCAGCACGATGCCGTGGCCGGGGTGGTGCTGTTCAAGCGCAACTTCGCCTCGCGCCAGCAGGTGACCGATCTGAGCGCGGCCATCCGCGCCGCCGCCCCGCGCCCGCAGCTGATCTGCGTGGACCAGGAAGGCGGCCGCGTGCAGCGTTTCCGCGAGGGCTACAGCGATCTGCCGCCGCTGCAGGACATCGGCGTGCTGTACGCCAGCGACCCGCAGCAGGCGCTGGCCATGGCCGAGCAGCACGCCTGGCTGATGGCCAGCGAAGTGCGTGCCAGCGGCCTGGACCTCAGCTTCGCCCCGGTGGTCGACCTCGGCCGCGGCAACCGCGCCATCGGCAACCGTGCCTTCAGCGAAGACCCGCAGGTGGTGGCCGCGTTCACCGCGGCCTACGTGCGTGGCATGCATGCCACCGGCATGGCTGCCACCCTCAAGCATTTCCCCGGCCACGGCACCGTGCTGGAAGACACCCACGTCGACACCGCCATCGACCCGCGCGGGCTGGATGAGCTGCGCGCGCAGGACCTGGTCCCGTTCAGTGCCGGCATCGCCGCCGGTGCCGATGCGGTGATGATGGCGCACGTGATCTACCCGCAGGTGGCGGCGGAACCGGCCGGCTATTCGCCGCGCTGGATCCAGGACATCCTGCGCGGCGAGCTCGGCTTCCGTGGCGTGGTGTTCTCCGATGACATCGGCATGGCCGCCTCGCACAGCGCCGGCGGCGTACCGGCCCGCGTGCACGCGCACCTGGATGCCGGCTGCGACGTGGTGCTGGTCTGCCACCCCGAACTGGTCGATGAAGCCCTGCACGCCGTGCAGGGGCGCTCCCTCAATACTGCTGCGCTGCTGGGCCTCCTTGGCCGCGGCGCGCTTGGCTGGGATGGCCTGCTGGCCGATGCCCGCCATGGCGACACCCAATCCCGTTTGCTCCACACCCTTGGAAGAACCGTCTGATGCCGAACCTCACCATTTCCCAGGCCCTGGCCCAGGCCGACCTGCTGGTCGACCGTCCCACCATCGACAAGGCCATCGCCAGCATCGCCGACGCGATCGCACGCGACTACGAGGGCGAGGTCCCGCTGTTCCTGTCCATCATGCACGGTGCGCTGCCGTTCGCCGGCCAGCTGGCGCTGGAGCTGGGCGCGCGCGGCCAGGATGTGCAGTTCGATTACCTGCACGCCACCCGTTACCGCGGTGAAACCACCGGCGGCGATCTGGTGTGGAAGCACAAGCCGGCCACCGCGCTGTTCGGCCGCCGCGTGCTGCTGGTCGACGACATCCTCGACGAGGGCTACACCCTGCAGGGCGTGCGCACCTGGTGCCTGGAACAGGGCGCCACCGACGTGCGCATCGCGGCGATGACCGTGAAGAAGCACGACCGCGGCCTGCCGGACGTCACCGCTGACTACGCCGGCATCGAACTGCCTGACCGTTATGTCTTCGGCTTCGGCATGGACGTCAACGAAACCCTGCGCTGCGTGCCGGCCATCTATGCGATGAAGGAATAACAGCGGGCCGTTCGCGGCCTGTCCTTGTCCTGTCCTGTCCCGCGCCGGCATCTTCGGGTGCCGGCGTTTGTCTCTCCTGGAGCGCATTGCATGCAACAGATCGCCCTGGCCGTCATTGGCGGCACCGGTGTCTACAACCTGGCCAAGCTCGACGACGTGCAGACGCATGAGGTCGAGACCCGTTTCGGCCGTCCGTCCGGCCCGGTGCGCGTGGGCACGCTGCTCGGCAACCGCGTGGCCTTCCTGGCGCGCCATGGCGAGGGCCATTCGCTGCCGCCGCACAAGATCAACTACCGCGCCAACCTGGCTGCGCTGCAGCAGATCGGTGCGCAGCGGGTGCTGGCGCTGAACACGGTGGGCGGCATCGGTGACGACTTTGGTCCGCGCGTGCTGGCCTGCCCGGACCAGATCATCGATTACACCTGGGGCCGGATCAGCACGATCTGCGAGGAAGAGGGCACCGACGTGGTGCACGTGGACTTCGGCCACCCCTACACGCCGATGCTGCGCAGCAAAGTCCTGGCCGCGGCAAAGGTGACCGGCGTGAAGATGCACGATGGCGGCTGCTATGGCGCCACCCAGGGCCCGCGCCTGGAAACCATCGCCGAAATCGCCCGCATGCGCCGTGACGGCTGCGACCTGGTGGGCATGACCGGCATGCCGGAAGCCGCGCTGGCACGGGAGCTGGGGCTGGATTACGCCTGCCTGGCGATCGTGGCGAACTGGGCCGCAGGCTGCGGTGACGGCGAGGAGATCACCATGGCCGAAGTGCTGGCCAACGTGCAGGCCGCCAGCAACGGACTTCCGGAACTGGTCGGCGAATTGGCGCGGGGGTGATTGTCATCCTCGGGCAAGCTTTGCATACTCAGCCGGTACGCGGGTTCAGCGTACACCACCCATTCATTGCAAAGGTCTCGCATTAACATGCCGAACGGTACCGTCAAGTGGTTCAACGACGCCAAGGGATTTGGCTTCATCTCGCCGGAGGATGGCAGCGCCGACGTGTTCGCGCACTTCTCCGCCATCAACTCCAAGGGCTTCCGCAGCCTGCAGGAAGGCCAGCGTGTCACTTATGACGTGACCCAGGGCCCGAAGGGTGCCCAGGCTTCGAACATCACGCCGGCCGAGTGATCCACTCGACAGTGCGTTGAAAACCCCGCTACGGCGGGGTTTTTTTTTTGCGCACGGCATCGGCTGGCGGGCATCGCAGCAGAGCCACGCCATGCGTGGATGAGCTTCGCGGCGGCCCCCTCCATTCGCAATCCGCGTCGGGCACAATGCAGGCATGACGGAACGACTGCGCATCGCCGTGATCGGCTACGGCACCGCCGGCCAGGCATTGGCCATCCTGCTCACCCGCGATGGCCACGAGGTGGAGATCTTCGAACGGGTGCCGACGCCGGGGCCGGTGGGTGCCGGATTCCTGCTGCAGCCCAGCGGCCTGCAGGTGCTGTGGCAGATGGGCCTGCTGGACGAGGTGCGTGCGCATGCGGCACCCGTGCACCGGCTGTATGGCGATACGCCGTGCGAGCGCGCGGTGATGGACATGGGCTATGCCGGGCTGGATGCACGCCTGCATGGGCTGGGCATGCAGCGCGGGGCGCTGTTCTCGCTGCTGGACCAGGCCCGTGATGGCGCCGGCCAGCTGCATGCCGGCACCACCATCGTGTCGGTCGATGCCGCACAAGGGCGCCTGCGCGACAGCGAGGGGCGCCAGCACGGGCCGTTCGACCTGGTGGTGGCTGCCGATGGTGCGGCGTCCGCGCTGCGCGGGGGCATCGAGCAGGGCATCGCGCTGGACCGGGTCTACCCGTGGGGCGCGTTGTGGTGCCTGCTGCCGGCCGACGACTGGCCGCACATGAGCGAGCTGCGGCAGCGCTACGTGGCCGCGCGCAGGATGATCGGGCTGCTGCCGGTCGGCACCCGGCCGGGCGACGGTACGCCGCGCCTGAGTTTCTTCTGGAGCTTGCCGCGCGCCGATTTCGAGCGCTGGCAGGCCGAAGGCATGGCGCCGTGGCTGGAAGAGCTGCACGCGTTGTGGCCGCAGGCCAGTGCACGGTTCGCCCACCTGCAGGAGGCGGGCCAGCTGGCCCGCGCGGTCTACCGCGACGCGGTGATGAAGCGCTGGCACCAGGGCCGCCTGGTGCTGGCCGGCGATGCCGCGCATGCGATGAGCCCGCAGCTGGGGCAGGGCGTCAACATGGCCCTGCTTGACGCGCTGGCGCTGCGCGATGCACTGCGCACGCACGGTGGCGGCGAGGCGGCGCTGCTGGCCTACCAGGCGCAGCGCCGTGCGCACGTGGCGGTCTACCAGCGCTGGAGCCGCTGGCTGACGCCGTTGTTCCAGTCCGACCGCGATGCGTGGGCCAAGGCGCGCGACGTGCTGCTCGGCCCGATGGGACGCATGCCCGGCGGGCGCGGCCACATGCTGCGCGTGCTCAGTGGCACCCAGCACGGCTGGTTCGGTGCGATGCCGCTGGATCCGGCTTTCATCGACGCACTTGCACGCGCCCCGGCAGGGGTGTCGATCAGCCCGGTTCCGCTGCGTGCGTGAACCGCGTCTTCACGGCACTTAACGGACACCTCACCCCGGATATGCGAGAAGAGGGGAGCACGCCATCGGCGCGTCGCCCGTTTTCCTTTCCGTGATCAGACATCGCGCGTGGCCGGGCGGCACTGCCGTCGCGGCCTGTTGCGGCCCGGATGCGCCGCAGAATTCGAGGAGGATGCCATGTTGTTCGCGGTCGATGAGCTGGAATCGGAAATCTGCAAGCTGAGGGGCCTGCTGCAGATGCTGCACGAGGACCAGCCCGACGTCCTGGAAGATGTATTTGAGTTCCACGTGGGCAGCCTGATCAGCCATTCGGCACCGGCGCACCATGCGCGCATCCGGACCAGCGCGCGGGATATGCTGGTCGCGATCCAGGCGCTGCCACGCCACAGCGATAACAACAAAGCTGATTTCCGGCTGATGCCCGAACTGCTCGCGCGCCCGTCCTGAGCCAGGCACTGGTTCGTCTGCCCATCGTCAGCGCACGGGCAGGGCGACCAGTGCGCCGTCCACGCAGGCGATCCATTGTTCGCCGCTTAGCCGCGGTGGCACAACGCCGGCGGTAAATGCCGAGAACGCGGGCAACACCGTCTGTCCCTCCTGCAGCCAGAACGCGGGGAAGCGGCGCCGCAATGCCGGCAGGGCGATCTGCGGATGCACGTGGCCAGCGATCACATGGGCATCGTCGGCCTGTCGCGGCTCATGACAGAGCAGGAACGGCCCCAGCCGCAGGTCATCGTGGATCTGCACCTGCAGCGCGGCATGCGGCAGCTGCTGGTCATGGTTGCCGCGCACTACATGCACGTCCAGCGCAGCATGCTGCTCGCGCCAGCCCAGCCATTGCCGATGCCAGGCCGCGCGATGCGCCGGCCCGTGCAGGATGTCGCCGAGGATCCACAGTTCGCGGCATGCATGCTGCTGCACCAGCGCCTGCAGGCGTTGCAGGTCGCTGTCGGTGCCGCCGCGGGGCAGGGCGATGCCGGCGCGACGGAATACATCGGCCTTACCCAGGTGCAGGTCGGCGATCAGCAGCGCCTGCCGTGCCGGCCACCACAGTGCACGCGCGCCGAGCAGGCACATCGGCTCGCCGCCCAGCTGCACCGGCAATTCAGTGGCCATGGCGACGCTCCAGCTGCTGTGCCGCGCGCTGCACGCGGGTGCGCCAGTCTTCATTGCTGAACTGCCCGCGCAGGCGCTCGGCCCACAGCGGGAAACCCAGCGGTGTCAGCGTGGGTGGCCGCTGCAGTGATACCGATTGCGTGGCGATGTGCTGCAAGGCCTGCTGCAGGCCTTGCAGATCGAGTGCATCGGTGAGGACTTCCTGTTCGGCCTGCGCCAGCAGCAGGTGGCCGGGGTCGTGTTCGCGCAGCACGTCGTACAGCAGGCCCGCCGAGGCCTGCAGCTGGCGCAGCGAGCGCGGCATGCCGCCGGGCAGGCTCGGCACCAGCAAACCGGCGACGCGGGCGATGCCGCGGAACTGTCGGCGTGCCAGCTCGCCGAGGTTCACCGCCGCGCGCAGGTCGTCAAGCAGGTCGGCCGGATCGAACAGCGCCTGAAATGCCGCTGCATCGCGTTCGATGGGCTCTGCCGGAGCCAGCACGAGGCCGTGGTCATTCACCGCATAGCCGATGCTGTTGCGCTGCAGGCGCGTGAGGCGCAGCGACAGCAATGCCGCCAGCGCCTCGTGCACGTGGCGGCCCGCAAAGGGGTAGACGAACAGGAACTGGCCTTCGCGACGGCGCACATCTTCCACCAGCAGCCGCGAAGGCGCGGGTCGTTCCGACAGCGCATCCTGCAGGCCAAGCAGCGGCGCCAGCCAGCGCGCCTCGGCGCTGTTGTCGGCACCGGACAGCACCGCTTCCAGCTCGCGCCCCAGGGCCAGCGACAACGGCAGCTGGCCGCCCTGCCAGCGTGGCACCACGCCGCTGCCGCTGCCACGTGCCAGCCGCACGTAGGCGGTCATGTCGCGCAGCTGCACCAGCTCCAGCAGGCGACCGGCGAACTGGAAACGATCACCGCGGCGCAGGCGGCTGGCGAACTGTTCCTCCACCGCACCGAGGCCACCGCCGCGCAGGAACTGCACGCGCACGCTGCCATCGCTGCTGATGGTGCCGATCGACAACCGGTGGCGCAGCGCCTGGCGGCGATCATGCATGCGGTAGCGGCCATCCTCGTCCAGCACCACCTTGTGGTACTCGGGGTACTGCGCCAAAGCGCGGCCACCCTGCACGATGAACGCGAGCACGTCCTGCCACTGCGTGTCCTGCAGCGCGGCGAACGCATGCGTGCGCCGTACCTGCGCGAGCAGCGCATCGGCGTTGAAGCCGCCGGCCAGCGCACGGTTGACCGCGTGCTGCGCCAGCACGTCCAGTGACAGCGTGGGCGGCGTGCGCGGTTCGGTGATGCCTTCGCGCAGGGCCCGCCGCACGGCGGCGTACTCGGCCAGCTCCAGCGCGTGGGTGGGCACGCACAGCACGCTGCCGCTGGCCCCGGGCCGATGCCGCGCGCGTCCCGCGCGCTGGCGCAGGCGCGCCACGCCCTTCGGGCTGCCCAGCTGCAGCACCTGGTCCACTTCCGGAAAGTCCACGCCGAGGTCGAGGCTGGAGGTGGCCACCACGCAGCGCAGCGTGCCCGCGCGCAGGCCGTCTTCCACCTGCTGGCGCAGGCCGGCGTCGAGCGAGCCGTGGTGCAGGGCCAGCGTCTGCGCATCTTCCGGCCAGACCGCGGCCAGCGCCTGGTGCCACAGTTCGGCCTGCGCGCGGGTGTTGGTGAACAGCAGGCTGCTGCGCGCGGACATCAGTGCATCGAGCACGCGCGACAACTGGCCCAGGCCGAGATGCCCGGCCCACGGGAAGCGCTCACCGCTGGCGGGCAGCAGGCTGCTGATCGCCACCGGTCGCTGTCGTGCGCCTTCCACCTGCACCGCATCGGGCTTGCCGGGCAGCAGCACGTCGCGCGCCTGCGTCAGGTTGCCCAGCGTGGCCGACAGGCCCCACAGCTGCAGCGCCGGTGCCGCATCGCGCAGCAGCGCGAGGTTGAGCTGCAGCAGCACGCCGCGCTTGTTGCCCATCAGTTCGTGCCACTCATCCACCACCACGCAGCGCAGCTGGCGCATGCGCTCCAGCGTGTCGGGGTAGCTGAGCAGCAGGGCCAATGACTCGGGCGTGGTCACCAGCACATCGATGCGGCCTTCGCGGGCGAGGCGACGGTCGCGGCTGCTGGCGTCGCCACTGCGCAGGCCGACCTTCCAGCCCAGGCCCAGGCCTTCGATCGGCGCCTGCAGGGCGCGTGCAGTGTCGCTGGCCAGCGCCCGCAGCGGCGTTACCCACAGCACCTGCAGCGGGCGTACCGCATTGGCCCGCGGCGGCGCCGGCAGTGGGTCGATCATCGCCTGCAGCAGCGGTCCGCCGAACATGGCCAGCGTCTTGCCGCTGCCAGTCGGGGTGTGCAGCAGGCCCGAGCTGCCCGCCAGGTAATGGCGCCACATCGCGCGCTGGAACGGTAGGGGTTTCCAGCCACGGCTGCCGAACCACGCCTGCAACCGCTGCAGCGCATCGCTGCGCTTCATCGCGCCAGGGCCTGCAGGGTCGCCAGCTGGTCGGCTTCGCTGGCCGGCTTGTCCTGGCGCCAGCGCAGGATGCGCGGGAAGCGCACCGCGATGCCGGACTTGTGCCGCGCGCTGCGGTTGACCGCTTCGAAGCCGAGCTCGAACACCTGTTCGCCGCGCACGCTGCGCACCGGCCCGAAGCGTTCGCGGGTATTGGCGCGGATCCAGCGGTCCAGCGCCAGGATCTCCTTGTCGTCCAGCCCGGAATAGGCCTTGGCCACCGGTACCAGGGTGTCGCCGTCCCAGACGCCGAAGGTGTAATCGGTGTACAGCGTGCTGCGCCTGCCGTGGCCGGCCTGCGCATACAACAACACTGCGTCGATGGTCAGCGGGTCGACCTTCCACTTCCACCAGTCGCCGCGTCGGCGCCCGGCCTGGTAGATCGAGTCGCGGCGCTTGAGCATCAGCCCTTCGACACCACGCTCGCGCGATGCTTCGCGCAGGTCCGCAGCGTGCGCCCAATCATCGGCGTGCACATCGGGCGACAGCTGGATGCGTGCATCGCCGAGCGCGCCGACCAGTTCGGCCAGTTGTGCGCGCCGCTGCTGCAGCGGCAGTTCGCGCAGGTCCTGGCCATCGCGTTCCAGCAGGTCGTAGGCGAGCACGCGCACCGGCGTGTTGCGCAGCGTCGTTGCACCGGGCTTGCGGCGCTGGATGCGCGTCTGCAGCGCGGTGAACGCGCGTGGCGCGTTCTCGGCCTCATCCCAGGCCAGCAGCTCGCCATCGATCACGCAGCCATCGGGTAGTGCGGCTGCCGCCTGTTCGATCTCGGGGAAGCGTCCGTCCAGACGCTCCTCGCCGCGCGACCACAGCGCCACTTCGCCCTGGCGGCGCAGCAGCTGCAGGCGGATGCCATCCCACTTCCATTCCAGCAGCCAGTCGTCGATCGCACCCAGACGTTCCTGCGGCTCGCCTTCCAGCGGCGAGGCAAGGAAAAACGGGTAGGGCTGCTGGCGGTCCAGCGGCAGCTCCTCCGGTGACAGCAGTTGTGCCAGCAGGCCCGGCGTGGGCACCCATTCGCCGAGCATGCGCTGGGCGATGCGGGCGATGTCCAGGCCCGACCATTCGGCCAGTGCCTGCTGCACCAGCCGCTGCGAGACGCCGACGCGCAGCGCTCCGGTCAGCAGCTTGTTGAACACCAGCCGCTCGCTCGCCGGCAGCTGCCGCCAGCCGGCCACCACGGCGGCGCGGCGTACGTCCTCGGGCTGGTTGGCGACGGCCAGCAGATGCTGTTCGATCCAGTCGGCCAACGGGCGATCCGGTGCACGCTGCGGCGGATCATCCAGCAGCAGGGTCAATGTTTCGGCCAGGTCGCCGACCTGCGCGTAGCTGTCCTCGACCAGCCACGCCGGCAGGCCCGACTCCTCGCTCACCCACGCGCGCAGCTCGCCGCTGGCAGCGATCTTGCGGCGTGCGCCGCCGACCTTGCCGCCACTGAGCAGGAACAGCGCCCAGGCGGCGTCGTGCGCGCCCGCGTGGGCGAAGTAGTCGACCAGGGCCGCGCGCTTGTCCAGCGTGGCCGTGCTGCGGTCCAGCCGCTGGTAGAGCGCGGCGAAAGCCTTCATTCCTCGCTCCCGAAATCGGTGCGGAAGGCCTCGGCGGCCACGCCGCGTTCGCGCAGGAACGGAATCAGCGCATCGGTGTTCCCATGGGTGGCGATCACCCGCGATGCGCCGGTCTGTTCGATAGTCTGCAGCAGGGCAGGCCAGTCGGCATGGTCGGACACCACGAAACCGCGATCGACGTTGCGCCGGCGGCGGTTGCCGCGCAGCTGCATCCAGCCCGAGGCGAAACCGAGCTGGTGGCGGCCGAAACGACGCAGCCAGGGCGTGCCGGCGGCCGACGGCGGGGCGATGATCAGCTTGCCGGCCGCCTCCGGTTGGCGGCCCTGTTCGGCCACGGTCAGCGTTTCCAGCATCGGGATGCCCGCCTCGCGGTACACCGCCACGCCGTTGGCCACCGCACCGTGCAGCCACGCAGGCGTGTCATCCAGCGGCAGCAGTTCGCCGAGCACGCGTTGCGCCTTGCCCAGCGAATAACAGAGCAGCACCGCCGCTTCACCGCGCTGCGCGCATTCCCTGCGCCACGCCACGATCTCGGCGGCCACCGCGGCGGTATCGGGCCAGCGGTAGATCGGCAGGGCGAAGGTCGCTTCGGTGATGAAGGTATCGCAGGGCACCACTTCGAACGGCGCGCAGGTGGGATCGGGCTGGCGCTTGTAGTCCCCCGAGGCGACCCAGACCTGGCGGCCATCATCGATGCGCACCTGCGAGGAACCCAGTACGTGGCCTGCCGGATGCAGCGACACCTGCACCTGGCCCAGGGTGAACGGTTGGCCTTCGGCATGGACCTGCAGCGGTACGTCGCCCAGCCGCCAGCGCAGGATCGGCGCGCTGCCGGGGCTGCAGTGGTATTCGCCCATGCCGGGCCGGGCGTGGTCGCCATGGCCGTGGGTGATGACCGCGCGCGGCACCGGCCGCCACGGGTCGATGTGGAAATCGCCCGCGGCGCAGTAGAGCCCTTCGGGGCGTAGTACCACCAGATCGTCATTGACTGCCATGCCTGCACTGTCGCGCGGTGCTCGTGCACGGGGCGAGAACCGGCCTGAACGCGGGGTTGCCGGACGATGCTGCACAATCGGCGCGCAGCCTTCTCGCCGGCAGGATGGAACCGATGAACGGACCGAGCTTCAGCAGCACCGCGCCCTTTGAAACCCACGTGGTGCTGAACCAGCCGCCGCCGTTTGCGGGCCGCCAGCTGTGGACCGACGACGTGGCCCTGATGGAGGCCGTGCAGCGCGAAGGCGCGGCCGCATTCGCGCCGCGGCTGGCGATATACGGGGGTCTGGCCGGCAACCAGCTTTACCAGTTGGGCTTCGATGCCAACCGCGACCGGCCACGGCTGCGCACGCACGATGCGCAGGGCCACCGCATCGATACCGTGGACTTCCACCCGGCGTACCACCAGTTGATGCACGCGGCCAAACAGCATGGCGTGTCCGGGCTGTCGTGGCATGAGCCACAGCCCGGCGTGCACGTCGCGCGGGCGGCGTTGAGCTACCTGCACCACCAGGCGGAAGCCGGCACCAGCTGCCCGCTGACCATGACCCATGCCGCGGTGGCGGTGCTGCAGGCGCAGCCGCACCTGGCCGAGTGGGCGCGCAAGGCGGCCTCGCCCGTGTACGACGCGCGCGACGTGCCGGTGGGCGACAAGGCCGGCCTCACCCTGGGCATGGGCATGACCGAAAAGCAGGGCGGGTCGGACGTGCGCGCCAACAGCACGCGGGCCGAGCCCATCGATGGCGAACGCTACCGCCTGGTCGGACACAAGTGGTTCTTCTCGGCACCGATGTCCGATGGTTTCCTGGTGCTGGCGCAGGCACCGGGTGGGCTGACCTGCCTGCTGATGCCGCGGCGGCTGGCCGATGGCGATCGCAATGCCTTCCACCTCATGCGCCTGAAGGACAAGCTGGGTGACTGGTCCAACGCGTCCAGCGAAGTGGAGTTCTGCGGCGCGCAGGCGTGGCGCGTGGGCGAGGAGGGCAGGGGCGTGGCCACCATCATCGGCATGGTGATGATGACGCGCCTGGACTGCATGCTCGGTGCGGCCGCGGAAATGCGCATGGCCCTGGCGCAGGCCCTGCACCACGCGCGCCACCGCCGCACATTCGGCAAGCCGCTGGTGGAACACGCGCTGATGGCCAACGTGCTGGCAGACCTGGCGCTGGAATCGGAAGCGGCGACGGTGCTGGCCATGCGCATCGCGCGCGCGGTCGACTGCGCAGGCAGCGATCCGCAGGAGGCCGCGCTGGCGCGGCTGGGTACGGCGCTGGGCAAGTACTGGGTGTGCAAGCGCGCGGCCGCGTTCGTCAACGAGGCGCAGGAATGCCTGGGCGGTGCCGGTTACGTGGAAGAGTCGATGCTGCCGCGGCTATACCGGCAGGCGCCGTTGAATTCGATCTGGGAAGGCAGCGGCAACGTGCAGTGCCTGGACGTGCTGCGCGCGCTGGGGCGCGAGCCCGAGGCGATGCAGGCGCTGCGTGCGGAGCTGGAAGCAGTGGCCGATCGCGACGCCGGTTACGCGGCGGCACTGCAGCGCTGGGCGTCGGCACCGGCGCCGGATGAATCGCAGGCGCGCTCGTTCTGCGAGCGTACGGTGCTGCTGCTGCAGGCGTCGCTGCTGTTGCGGGCGCGCAGCCCGATGGCCGGGGTGTTCGTGCGCAGCCGGCTGCAGGGCGAGCATGGGTTGGTGTTCGGGACGCTGCCGGCGGGGGTGGATCTGGGGGCGATGATGGCGCGGGCGCTGCCGCAGTAGGCGGCCAACGGCGAAGCCCCTCGTGGTGGTCGTGCGGCATCTGCATCGTTGGCGGGCCTCGCGGGTGGGTTGCGCAGGGGACGCCGTGAATACGTCCTTGTAGGCTCGAGCGCGCCATCCATGGCGCTTACGCCCCTGCGCAACCCACCCGCGCGGCCCCGGACGGTTTCCGGGCGCGTCCACCACGGAATCAACGGAAGGCCAGAAGCAGAAAAGCCGCGGCCATGCCGCGGCTTTTCATGTAGAGCCGAGCCGATGCTCGGCTGGCGGTAACGCCCGGTAGCGGCGGGTCAGTGCTTGGCTTCTTCCTTGGCGGCATTGGCCTTGGCGTCGGCGGCGACGTCGCGGGCCTTGTCGGCGACCTTCTGCGCCGCGGTCGCGGTGGCGTCGCTGGCGTGGGCGGCGGCATCGGTGGCGGCGGCCTTGGCCTGGTCGGCGGCATTGGCGGTCGCGTCGGCGGCATTGTCCAGCGCCCGCTGGGTGTCGGCGGCGGCGTGCTCGGACGCTTCGGCAGTCTTGTCGGCAGCCTCGCGGGTGGCGGCGGCGGCCTTGTCCACGGCTTCGCGGGCGGCGGCGCCAGCGCTGTCGGCGGCCCGTGCAGCGTCCTGCTTGGCCTGTTCGGCCTCCGGGCCCTTGCAGGCGGCCAGGGCCAGCAGCAGGGAGGCGGCCAGCAGGGTGGTGGTCAGCGGACGGGTCTTCATGGCGGTCTCCAGTGCTGCAATGGATGGGGACGCCAGCCTATTCATGCCGTCGTGAAGGCCCGGTGGTGGTGCGGCGGCGCCCTCCAGGCAAAGAAAAAGCCGCTGGCGAACCAGCGGCTTTTCCAGAACAGCGTGAAGAAAGAAGTTATTACTTCTTGGCTTCTTCAGCAGCGTCCTTGGCCTGCTCGGCGGTGCCTTCGGCAGCCTTGGCAGCGTCCTTGGCCTGCTCAGCAGCAGCGTCGGTAGCAGCAGCGCCGGTCTGGGCAGCAGCGTCGGTCGCAGCGTCGGCAGCGGTGGCGGCGGTGTCAGCAGCCTGCTGGGCAGCGTCGGCGGTCTGGGTGCCAGCAGCAGCGGCCTGGTCGGCAGCAGCCTGGGCTTCGGTGGCGGCTTCATTGGCCGATGCAGCGGCGTCCTGGGCAGCTTCCTGCTTCGAGCAGGCGGCCAGGGCCAGGGCCAGGGACATAGCGACCAGCAGCTTGTTGATGCTCATTGTGTGAATCCTCGTCGTTGAATTAGGCAACGCGCAACTGCGCGCCGACAACATGATGACAAGCCACGTTTGGCTGTCAAGCGATCCCGCATTCATTTTTGCGAAATCAGCGTTAATCCCTTTTAGATCAATTCGATGGCGATGGCCGTTGCTTCGCCGCCTCCGATGCAGAGCGTAGCAATGCCGCGCTTGCCGCCATGCGTGCGCAAGGCGTTGACCAGAGTCACGACCAGACGCGCGCCGGACGCGCCGATCGGATGGCCCAGTGCGCAGGCACCACCATTCACGTTGATCTTCGCATGCGGGATGCCCAGCTCACGCATCGGCGCCATGGCGACGACGGCGAAGGCTTCGTTGATCTCGAACAGGTCCACCTGGTCCAGGGTCCAGCCGGTTTTCTGCAGCAGGCTGTGGATCGCGCCGATCGGGGCGGTGGTGAACCATTCCGGTTCCTGCGAATGGGTGGCATGGCCGACGATGCGCGCCAGCGGGGTGATGCCGCGCGCAGCGGCGTCTTCCTCGGTCAGCAGGACCACCGCGGCGGCGCCGTCGGAAATGCTGGACGAGCTGGCGGCGGTGACGCTGCCATCCTTCTTGAATGCGGGGCGCAGGGTGGGGATCTTGGCGATGTCCGAACGGCCCGGCTGCTCGTCGATGGCGAACTCGACCTCACCCTTGCGGGTGGCGACCTTCACCGCGGCGATCTCGTCGGCGAATGCGCCATTGGCCTGCGCGGCCTGGGCACGGCGCACCGATTCGATGGCGTAGGCGTCCTGCTCCTCGCGGGTGAACTGGTACTTGTCCACCGCGCATTCGGCGAACTCGCCCATGGCCTTGCCGTCGTAGGCGTTGACCAGGCCATCGTGGGCCATGTGGTCCACCGCCAGGAAGTTGCCGAAGCGGTTGCCGGTGCGCGAATTGGGCAGCATGTGCGGGGCGTTGGACATCGATTCCATGCCGCCGGCGACCACGACCGTGGCCGAACCGGCCTTGATCAGGTCATGGCCGAGCATGATGGTCTTCATGCCCGAGCCGCACACCTTGTTCAGCGTGGTGGCACCGGCCGACAGCGGGATGCCCGCGGCGATGGCGGCCTGGCGGGCCGGCGCCTGGCCGAGGTTGGCCGGCAGCACGCAGCCCATCAGGACCTCGGAGACGTCGCTGGCCGGAACCCCGGACTGTTCAAGGGCAGCGGCGATGGCGGCCGCGCCGAGGGTCGGGGTGGGCACGCCGTTGAACTGGCCGAGGAAGGAGCCGATGGCGGTGCGCTTGGCGGCGGCGATGACGATGTTGGACATGGCAATCTCGTTGATGCGTGAGCAATGTTCGGAAAGGAGACGGCGGCTGTTGGATGCAGCGCTGTTTCCCGGCAGACTGCGTGGGGGTCGGCCCAAGTATAGAGGGTCGGCGATGGCTGCCGCCGGGCAGCCCTTGATGCCTGCAGGGAGCTTGGCAGGCCAACGTTCATGGGAAGGAATCGATGGAACGCAAGACGATGGCACCGTCGGTCCTGGGATCGGCACTGGTGGTTGCATTGACGGCATGTGGCGGCGGAGGCGGCGGCAGCAACGTGCGCATCGATCCCCCACCGACCACCCCGCCCACCCCGCCGCCTACCACGCCTCCGCCGACCACCCCGACCCAGCCGGCCGAACCGGCGATCAACGCCCACCTGTCCATCACCAAGGCCGACGCAGCGCGCAGCGCGGGGCTGGATGGCAGCGGCGTGCGCATCGGCATCGTCGATTCGGGCGTGCAGCGCAACCATCCCACCCTGACCGGGCGGGTGCTGGCCAACTACAGCTACGTGGATCCGCGCAGCAACAACCTCAACAACGATGACGTGGTCGGTCACGGTACGGCGGTGGCCGAACTGGCGGCCGGCAAGGCCTTCGGGTCGTGGCCGGGAGGCATCGCACCGAACGCGCAGATCGTCTCCGCGCGGATCATTTCCGACACGCGCCCCACCGACGACGGGTCGGGCAACGGCAACCAGGTCGATGGTGCGCTTGGTCTGGCGGGGGTCCACCAGGACCTGATCAACCAGGGCGTGAAGATCATGAACAACTCATGGGGCGGGCTGTACTGGACCAACGCCGCGGCCACCGCCCCGATCGCGGCCGAGTACCGTCCCTTCATCATCGGCAACAACGGCCTGGTGGTGTTCGCCACCGGCAATGAATCCAAGGCCAACCCGTCGGACATGGCGGCGCTGCCCAGCCAGGCCGGCCCGAACAATTCGCGCCCGGCCGCCGACCTGGAGCGTGGCTGGCTGGCGGTCACCGCGGTCGATTCCACCGACCCCAGCAAGCTGGCCGGCTATGCCAATGCCTGCGGCGTGGCGGCCAGCTACTGCCTCGCGGCGCCCGGTGCGGCGATCTTCGTCAATCCGAATTACCCGACCGGCTCCACCCTGCTGTGGAACTACGGCACCTCGTTCGCCGCGCCGCTGGTGTCCGGTGCGGCGGCCGTGGTCTGGCAGAAGTATCCGTACTTCAGCAACGACCTGGTGCGGCAGACCCTGCTCGGCACCGCCACCGACCTCGGCGCGCCCGGCGTGGACAGCACCTTCGGCTACGGCCTGCTGAACATCGCCAAGGCCATCAACGGGCCGGCGAAGTTCGACTGGGGCAATGCCGTGGTCAATGTCTCGCAGACCGGCCTGGATTCGGTCTGGAGCAACGACATCAGCGGCAGCGGTGGCCTGGTCAAGCAGGGCGTCGGCGCGCTGGGGCTGTCGGGCACCAACACCTACACCGGCGAAACCCGCATCGAGCAGGGCACGCTGGCGCTGCGCGATGGCGCGTCGATCACCTCCAGCGTGGTGGTGGTGCCGCAGGCCGGCGTGCCTGAGGGCGCCGCGCTGCAGTTCATGACCGGCACCAGCCGGATCCGCGGCAATGTTGACAACGGCGCCACCGTCATCCTGCGCAATGCCAACACCAGCGCCACCATCGAGGGCAACTACCTGCATCGTGCCGGCGCGCGGCTGAGCATTGCGCTGGGTTCCAACCCGCTGGAGATCACCGGCACGGCCACCTTGCAGGGCGGCGACGTGCACGTCGCCAGCATCGTCAGCGGCTACGTGGCTGCCGATGGCCGCACCCAGACCGTGCTGCATGCCGGCCAGGGCGTCACCGGCCGCTTCGACGCGGTCAGCAACAGCCTGCCACAGGGCACCCTGCTGCAGAGTTCGTTGACCTACGGCAGCGACAACGTGGTGCTGGTCACCGACCGCATCAACGTCACCCAGGCCGCCAGTCTGGCGCGCGCCTCCAACGCCGCGCTGGCCTCGGCGCTGCGGGTGGAATCAGCGTTCGAGCGCCTCGATCTCGGCGCTGGCTCGGCCTCCTTCGCCGATGGCGCGGCCGCGTTGCAGCGGGTGGAAGGCAACCAGGCCCTGCAGGCCAGCCTCGACAGCCTGTCCGGCAAGGCGCATGCGCTGGCCGCTGCGGCCACCTTCGACAGCATCGACCTGGGCCGGCGTGCATTGTCGGCCCGCTTCGGCCAGGTCCAGGCCGCTCCGCGGCTGGGCGGCACCTGGCAGAACGCGCTGGGCGATGCCGGCCAGGGCAGCTTCTCGGCCAGCGGCACCGACACCCGGGGCTGGATGATGGGCCAGGACGTGGCGATGGGCGGCAACGGCGTGCTCGGCTTTGCCTTCGGCGAACTGCGCAGCTACAGCAACAGCAGCTGGGGCGGCGACCGCGGGCGTGACAGGCAGTCGCAGGCGCAGCTGTACGCGGGCTGGAGCAGCGGTGGTGCCTACGCGCTGGGCCAGGTGGGTGCCGGCCAGTTCACCCGCCAGATCGATCGCCAGCTGCTGCTGGGAGCCGGCCAGTACGGCGTCAATGCGCGATACGGCGGCAGCTTCAGCATGGCCAGCGTGGAGACCGGCTACCGCCTCGGGTCTGCGCATGCAGCGCTGACCCCCTATGTGGGCGCCGACTACGCGCGGGTCGGCAACGATCGCTTCAGCGAACAGGGCGGGCTGGGCTTCGGCCTGCGCACGCAGGGCGGTATCAGCAGCCGCAGCCAGGCGTTGGCCGGTGTGCGCGCCGAGCGCGAGTGGCGCGGCTGGTCGCTGCGCGGTTATGCCGAGTGGCAGCAGCTGCTGTCCAGCCAGGGCCTGGATGCGGACGCCAGCTTCGTCGGCGTCGACGCATGGGCACCGATGGCCGGCCTGCAGCCGACGCGTTCCGGTGGCCTGTTCGGCGTATCGGTGGAATCGTGGTTGAGCCGCAACACGCGGCTGGGCTTCGGCTACGACCAGCGCTTCGGTCCGCGTGGGGATCTGCGCCAGGTGGCGCTGCGTTACAGCGCCGCTTTCTGATCGGGGTTACCCGGTAGTGCCGGCCGCTGGCCGGCATTCCCCTTGTCCCGCGGTCGGGGGGCGGATCAACCGCCGCGCAGGTTGCCCAGGCGCGGGGTGCTGCGGCCCAGCGGCATCTTCAGCTTGCCGATGGACAGGATGCGCGCTTCGGCGATGCGGTCGGCCGCACGCTGCGGCGCGATGTTCTCTCGCTGGGACAGCTCGAAGATGCGCGTGAGGTTGTGGTAGATGCTGCGGATCAGGCGCATCGCGCGTTCGCGGTTGTAGCCGTCGATCTCCAGCGACACGTTCATCACGCCACCGGCGTTGACCGCATAGTCGGGCGCGTAGAGGATGCCGCGCGCATGCAGTTCATCGCCGATCTCCAGGCTGGACAGCTGGTTGTTGGCGGTGCCGCAGATGATCTTGGCCTTGATGCGCGGCAGGGTGTCGGCATTGATCGCGCTTTCCAGCGCGCACGGTGCGAACACGTCGGCGTTGACCTCGTGGATCTCGTCCGGCTTGACCGCCTCGGCACCGAAATCGCTGACCGCACGATCGACCAGGCTGCTGTCCAGGTCGGTCACGTACAGCTTGGCGCCGCGGTCGCGCAGCAGCTTCACCAGTTCCATGCCGATATGGCCCAGGCCCTGCACGGCGATGCTGGTCTTGCCCACTTCCTCGTGGCCGAACTTGAAGCGCAGCGACGCCATCAGCGCCTGCAGCGCGCCATAGGCGGTGAACGGGGCCGGGTCGCCGGAGCCGCCGTGGACCTGGTGCACGCCGGTCACGAACTGGCTTTCCAGGTAGATGTTCTCCATGTCGTTGACGTCGGTGCCGACGTCCTCGGCGGTGATGTAGCGGCCGCCCAGCGAGTCGACGTAGCGGCCGAAGGCGCGGAACAGCACTTCGGTCTTGTCCACCTTCGGGTCACCGATGATGACCGCCTTGCCGCCACCGACATTGAGCCCGGCCAGTGCATTCTTGTAGGTCATCGTCCGGCTCAGCCGCAGCACATCGGCCAGCGCCTCGTCGGTGCTGGCGTAGGGGCGCATGCGCACGCCGCCCAGGGCCGGGCCCAGGGTGGTGTTGTGGATGGCGATGATCGCCTGCAGGCCGGCATTCTGGTTGTGGCAGAACACAACCTGTTCGTGGCCGGTGGTGGCGAGGGTTTCGAATAGCATGGCGTCTCCGATGGCGCGATCAGCAGCGAACTGCAGCGAACTGCCAATGAACGGTAGGGTCCCAAAACAAAAAAAGCGACGTCGTCATGGCTGGGGGACGGGTCGCGAGGCGCCATTCTAGTCCATTCCCCCGGCATCTGCCGTGCAGATCCGAGCGGTCCGGGTTAAAGAAGATGAAAGTGCGGCCGATGCAGCGTCGACGGCAGGTGGCCGATGTGAAGAACGCGCAGGGGCAGTCAGTGGCAGAAGCAGTGCAACGACAGGGCCGATCCGGATGAGGCCGGCCTGGTGGCAAACGCTGGTGAAATGGGTGTCCCGGCTGTGCGGCACGGACCCGGTGCGCCTGGCGACGGCACCGCGGCAGGCCGTGGCCGCCGCGGCCGCCGCAGCCGCCAGCCTGCAGGGCGAGGCGCTGCCGCCGGCGGAGGTCGCCGCGCACCTGCAACGTGGCCTGCATGCCCTGGCGCTGTACCCGCATCTGGCTGGCGAGCCGGCCGCACCCGGCCCATCGGCGCTGGCCGAGGCGGTGGATCGGGCCCTGCGGGACCGTGACTGGGCGACCCGGCAGCTGCCGCGGCGGCCGCAGCTGTTGCCGCAGTTGATCCAGACGGTCAATGACGACGTTGCCTCGGCACGGGTGATGGCCGCGATCATCGGCCAGGACCCGGTGCTGACCGGCAACCTGCTGCGCATCGCCAACAGCCCGGCCTACAAGGTGCACGAACGGCCGGTGGACAGCCTGCAGCGGGCGGTGACGCTGGTCGGCACCGAAGGCGTGCGCCAGATCATCAGCGCCGTGCTGGTGCAGCCGGTGATGCAGGTGCAGTGCGAGGTATTCACGCAGTTCAGCGCGATCATCTGGGAGCACGCGCTGCTGGCCTCGCGCGCGGCGGCGGACCATGCGCGCACGGTCACCTTCGGCGATGCCTTCGCCGCGCAATGGCTCGGCCTGATGCAGGGACTTGGCGCAGCGCTGGTGATGCGCCAGCTGTTGCAGGAGGCGCAGATCCGGGGTGAGACCGTTGAGCCTGCGGTGGCCCTGGACCTGCTGGAGCGGTGGTCATTGCCGCTGGCCCAGCGTGTGGTCGCAGCGTGGGAGCTGCCCGAACAGGTGCATCAGGCGCTGGCCGCCGACGCCCAAGGGGCGCTGGCCGACAGCCTGCGCCTGGGCAGCGCGGCGGCGGCGGCCAGCCTGCTGTGTCGGCATGGCCACGGCACCCAGGCACGCATGCTGGCGCTGCTGGAGCAGCTGCCTTCGGCACCGGCGCACGCGCTGCGCGGCATCTGGCGGCGGCTGCATGGGCGCAACGTTGAGACCTTGGACGAGGCCTTGCACGATGCCCACAGCAAGGCTGGGACATGAGCGCTACAGCTGCGATTCCAGCGGCAGCCAGCCGATCACCCGCGACAGGATTCTCTGGCGCGGCGTGGACTCAGGCTCGGCGTCGGCCCAGCGTGGTGGGGGTGTACGCTCCAACCAGCGGAGCTCGTCGTCGGGGCCAAGTGCAAGCCACCAGCTGTGCTGCGGATCGGCCAGACGCAGGTATTCCTGCCGTAATCTCCGGCCCAGCACAGGGTCATCGAACAGCACGCCCATCTCCGTGTTGAGGTACGCCGAGCGCGGGTCCAGGTTGAACGAGCCAACGAAACCGCGGCGATCATCGATGACAAAGGCTTTCGTGTGCAGGCTGGCGCCACTGCTGCCAAAGACCCCGCCGTTGCCTGACTGGCCCTGGGCCTTCAGCTCGTAGAGCTGCACGCCTGCCTTCAGCAGCGGGACCCGGTAACCGCGATAGCCGCCGTGGACAGCAGCGACGTCATTGGCGGCCAGTGAATTGGTGACCACGCCAACCTGCACGCCGCGCTCGCTCATGGTCGAAAAGCCGTCCAGCCCTTCGTTGCCGGGCACGAAGTAGGGCGAGATGAGCAGGGCTTTGGTGCGCGCCGACTGCAGCTGCTTCACCAAGGTACTGACCAGCCATTGCGAACGGTCATCCCGCTTGTGCTTCAGCGGGGGGTCGGACATGACGCTGACGTTGCTGCTCCAGTGCAGTGCCGTCAGATAAGGGCGGCGCGATTCCCGCAGGCCCTTTCCGCGCTCCAGGTAGGGATGGGCGGCATCGCGACCGGCTTCGTGCCGGATCTGGCGCACCAGCAGGCGCAGTTGCGCGTCGGTCTGGAACGCCATGGCGGCTACCGGAATCGCAGCCTCGCTATTCCAGTAATCGTCAAAGATCAGGCTGGCATCGGTCACGGCCGGGCCTGCCACAAGCAGGTCCAGATCCTGGAAGTTCACATCCGTGCGCGCGCTGAAATACGCTTCGCCGATATTGCGTCCGCCGATGATCGCGACCCGGCCGTCGGCAATCCAGCTCTTGTTGTGCATGCGGTGGTTGACGCTGAAGAAGCGCTGCACCATCTCGACCATGCGCAGCAGCCCGCTGCGGTTTCGGAACGGGTTGTACAGGCGGATTTCAATGTTCGGATGGCGGTCAAGGGCCAGCATCAGCCCATCCTTGTCGCGCCCGTTCATGTCATCCAGCAGCAGGCGGACCCGCACGCCGCGTTCGGCGGCGTCATACAGGGCCTTGGCCATCAGATGACCCATCAGGTCGTCGTGCCAGATGTAGTACTGCAGGTCGAGGCTGCGCCCGGCCTGCCCGGTGATCAGCGCGCGGGCCGCGTAGGCGTCCATGCCATCGCCGAGAAAGGCGACGCCTGACTTGCCGGGATGTGTCCGTTGCTGCGGGCCGAGCACCTGATCGATCGCGGTCTGCGAAGGCTGCACGGGCAGGGCATGGCTTGCCGGTCCGTGCGCCTGCGGCGTCAGGTAGTCGGCCAGCAGCAGGCCGGACAGCACCAGCAGCACCAGTAAAGCAACGAGGATGATTGCGCACCGTAGTGCGCGTCGCCACAAGGGCCGGTGTGTTTTCATCCCTGCATGCTAGAGGATGGGCGTCATGCTGGAATGACGCCGCGCAAGCGGGGCGCGCAGGCTCAGAACCGCTCGTCGCTGCCCAGGTAACGCCACTGCGCCGGTGGCAGCGGCCCCAACGCCACGCGGCCGATGCGCAGGCGGCGAACCGCGGCCACCTGCAGCCCGGCGTTGCCCACTGCCGTGCGCAGGCCCTTGGCGGTCAGGCCCTTGCCGGCGAAGCGCAGGCGCTGCTCGTTCTGCCAGCTGACCTTGGCGCCACCGGATTCGTGCTGCAGCCGCGCCATCAGCCACGGCCCGCGCTCGGGCCCGCCCTCGGCCACTTCCACCAGGTATTCCTGCTCGGTGCGGCCCAGATTGCGCTGCAGGTGGGCGAGGGTGGCCGGGTCCTGGCTGACCACGACCAAGCCGCTGTCGGCCGCCGGCAACGATGCCGCCAGCTGCAGCCCATGGAAATGACGCTGCAGCGGACGGATGTCGCTGGCGTCGAGCTGGCTGCGGGTGGCGCTGCTCACCATTGCGCACAGCGCCTCGGCGGCCACGCCGGCGGGCTTGTGCAGCAGCATGGTGACCCGTTCGGCCTTGGTGTCTTCGGCCTGTTCAGCCATCACGATCACCGCGCTCTCATCGACCGGGCGCTGCGGCTGTTCGACCACCTCTCCATTGACTGTCACCCAGCCGCCCTCGATGTAGCGGCGCGCTTCGCCGCGCGGGATGCCGAGCAGGGCAGACAGGGCTTTGTCGAGACGGGTCGGTTCCATGGCGGGCAGGTCGGTCAGGGGGCGCGCAGTGTAGCTGCTGCGGGCGGTCAGCGCTGGCTGCGGTTGGCCAGCTCGGTCAGGTACAGGCGGGTATCGAACTCCAGCTGCAGGTACTCCGGCTCCATGTGCTGGCACAGCTGGTAGAAGGCCTTGTTGTGGTCGGCCTCCTTCAGGTGGGCCAGTTCATGCACCACGATCATGCGCAGGAAGGCGGCCGGCGCCTGGCGGAACACGGTGGCGATGCGGATCTCGCGGCTGGCCTTGAGGCGGCCACCGTGCACGCGGGAAATGGCGGTATGGGTGCCAAGCGCGTGCTTGATGACTTCCAGCGTGTTGTCGTAGCAGACCTTGTTGAGCGGGACCGATTTGCGCAGGTAACGGTCCTTCAGGTCTTGGGTGTAGTCGTACAGCTGGCGGTCGCTGCGCACCTCGTGCGGGTCGGGGTAGCGCTGCTGCAGCCAGGGGCCGAGCTTGCCCTGGGCCAGCAGTTCGCTGACCTGGGCGACCAGGGGTTCGGGGTAGCCGGTGAGGTACTTCAGGACAGCCATGCAGGGGCGGCGGGGCGTCGGTAGAATGGGGCATCCAAGATTACACGCGGTACGCAACGACCATGGCAAAGCCCAACGCGCTGCAGGAACAATTGCTCAAGGCCGGCCTGGCCAAGAAGTCGCAGGCCAGCGCCGCCGCGAGCGCGCAGGCCAAGGCCCGCCAGGGCAAGGCCGAATCGACCTCGGCCGAGGTCCAGCGCGACGCTGAACGCGCCCGCGCCGAGAAGGTTGAACGTGACCGCGCGCTCGCTGCCGAGCGCAATGCCCAGGCCAAGCTGGCTGAACAGAAGGCGCAGGCGAGGCAGATCATCACCGCCCATGCCGTGCCCCACAAGGGCGATGACGAGTACCGCTTCAGCGACGGCGCGGCGATCCGCACCCTGCTGATCGACCCCAAGCTGCGCAAGGCGCTGTCGGTAGGCGTGCTGGTGATCGTCGCCCAGGGCGACGGTTACGCGCTGCTGCCGCGTGCCGCCGCCGAGAAGGTGCGTGAGCGCGCCCCGGAAGCAATCATCGTCGACCACGGCCAGCCGGGCTCGACCGCCGAGATATCCACCGGCAACGCCGAGGACGACGCTTACTACGCCCAGTTCCAGGTCCCTGACGACCTCGTCTGGTAAGGCGCGGCTGAACCGGCCGCGTCGATCGCCGGGCCGGGGCCGGCGCTGCCATTTGCGGCGGGGTGTATCGTCCCCATATCAGGCGACACACCTGCGGAGGATGGCCATGGCCACCGGATGGGCGGCAGACGGCGCGGTCCAGGACCAGATCGACGCCACCGTCGACGATGCAATCGCCCGCGCGCGGCGCCAGCTGCGGCAAGGCCCGGGTCTGGAACACTGCGAGGAATGCGACGCGCCGATTCCGTTGGCGCGGCGGGAGGCCGTGCCGGGCGTACGGCTGTGCGTGGCCTGCCAGCAGGCGCTGGACGACGATGAGCAGGCGCATGCCGGTTACAACCGGCGCGGCAGCAAGGACAGCCAGCTCAGGTAAAGGGGGTTTTTATTGCAGGGCTGCGCCGTGCACCTGCTCAATGCAACGGCAACAGCCAAGGCAAGAGCGGCGTTCAGTGGGATGGCGGAGCGGTGTGGGCTTGCAGGACACGCCGTCAACCCGTCCATGGGGGCTCGACGGCGCCATCCATGGCGCCAACGGTCCTGCAAGCCCACACCGCCCCGCCTCTGACAGATTCCGTTTGCTGTTGGTAGGTGTCGACCTTGGTCGACACATCTGTCAGATATTGAATGAATTCATCCGTGTCGACCAAGGTCGACACCTACCAGAGCGGACGCTGTTCCGGCAGATCGCGGGAACCTGTCGAAGGCGGGGTGGGTCCGGTTGAGGGGCGTGAGCCGCATGGGCCCGAGGCATGCCTCGGGCGGGTTGCGCAGGACGCCCAACCCCGGTCTTGCCGTGGGCGCAGGACTGCGCACACGAGCAAGCGGCGACCGAGCTTACATGGGTGAGGGCGCTTTGCTTGCGAAGCACTGCGTCGCAAGCGCCCGAACGCACAGCCGCCAGCGGCTGGGCCGGGCCCCGGAGGGGGACTTGCATTGCTCCCCTCAACCGGACCCACCCGCCAACCCATGGAAAGCCAGCTCTTGCTCTGGCCTCTGCAGGTGCAGAGCGCAGCCCTGCAAAGAAAAACCCTCCCTCAGCCGTCGCCCTGGATGCCACCCGGGGCATGCGAAGGATCGCGCCAGCGTCGCACCGTGCGCTGGAAGAACAGGTTGTTCGGCAGCTGCAGCACCGTGCCCTCGTGGCCATTGCCGGTTTCCTGCAGCGTCGTGTAGATCAGGTTCACGTCGATCACCCGGCCCTTCAGGCCCGGCTTCTCGCCGTTCTCCAGCACCTCGATGTAGTCATGCAGGCGGAACGGGCGCGTGGTGAAGATCAGCAGCGTGCAGAAGATGTTGGACAACACGCTCCACGCCGCGAAGAACGCCACCGCGCCCACCGCGGCAAAGCCGGTGAAGGCCGTCCACAGCACCGATGGCTTAGCGCCCAGCAGGCTGAGGATGTACAGCAGCGCGCTGAAATAGACCACGAAACTGGTGATCCGGCGCGCGCCCATCGCCATCTCCGGCGGCAGCGTGTAGTGCTCGGCGAAGCGGCGGATCAGGCGGCGGGCAAGCACCCGCAGCAGCCAGGCGACTACCAGCACCAGCATGATCTGCAGGGCGATGCCGATGTAGTGCAGCCACGGGTGGCTCCAGGCGGGCAGGTGGTCTTTCAGCGACAACATCATGGGGCGACAGCATCTGGCGTTAACGACCCTTGATGTTACCCGGCGCGTGCCGGGGTTTCGACCGATCCGGACCAGGCCACGCAGACCAGGGCCTGGCGATGCTGATGCACACAGGCTTGGCCGCTGTCCGCGCGCAGCTGCAGCGACAGGTCCAGGGCCTGCAGCACGACGCAGGCGACGATCACCAGCAAGGCGGCGCAGGAGGGGCTGGACATGGCAGGACTCCGGGAATTTTCACCAAGGACCCTGCATGGATGCAGCCAGCACCGAAAAGGTTGCAATGCAGCTGCCGTCAATGGGGGGGTTAAACCTTTTTCCGGCCCGCCGCATCCAAGCGATATGCTCGACACCACCATGCCAGCGCTGCCTGCCGCCAACGACGCCGTCGACGATCCCGACCTGGTGCGGGCCGCAGCCGCCGGAGACATGGCGGCCTATGAACAGCTCTACCGGCGCCACTCGCCGCGTGTGTTCGCCGTGCTGTGGCGGCTATGTGGCGGCCAGCAAGCGCGCGCCGAAGATGCGTTGCAGGAAGCCTTCCTGCAGGCTTGGAAGGCGCTGCCGGGGTTCCGTTTTGAAAGCAGCCTGTCCACTTGGCTGCACCGGCTGGGCGTGAACGCGGCGCTGATGGAACTGCGCGGTCGCGCCGCCGGGCAGGACCACGACAGCCTGGAGGATGTCGACGGCGACCTGCAGGAGCTGGCCGTGCACGATCGCTGCGCCGGCACCGAGCGCGACCTGGAGCGCGCGCTGGCGACGCTGCCACCACGGGGCCGTGCGGTGCTGGTACTGCACGACATCGAGGGTTGGAAACACCAGGAGATCGCCGAACAGCTGCAGATGGCCGTCGGCAGTTCCAAGGCACAGCTGCACCGCGCGCGTGGCCTGTTGCGCGCGCGTCTGGGAGACATGACATGAGTACCCACGAAACCGACCACGACCACGACCACGACCCCGATCTGCAGGCGCGGCTGCGCGCGCTGCCCGACCAGCGCACGCCCCCCGCCGATGGCTGGGCACGCCTGGCCGCGCAGCTGCCACCACGCGAGGCCGCGCCCATCGCGATGGAGCACGCAGACAACGTCGTCCCCCTGCCACAGCGCCGCCGTCTGCGCGGGTGGCTGCCGCTGGGCACGGCGCTTGCCGCCAGCCTGGCCGTCTATGCGGTTGCACCGTGGCGGCAGGCGCCGCTGCAGGCACCGGCGCCATCGACCCTGCAGTTGCAGGCGGCGGCCATGACCGAGCAGTACCAGCAGGCGGTGGCATCGCTGCCCGGTGGCCGCGCGGCCGCATGGCAGCCGGCCCTGCACGAACTGGATGAAAGCGCGGCACAGATCCGTGCCGCGCTGGCGCAGGATCCGCGCGCACCGCACCTGCTTGGACAGCTCAAGCGTACCTATGCGCTGCGGCTGGAATTGACCCGGCAGGCGGCGCAGGCCGCCGCGGCCGGAATGACAACCTAAGGAGACACCCCATGCGATCCCTTTTTCCGCTCTGCGCTGCGTTGCTGCTGTTGCCCTCGCTGGCCCTGGCCGACACCCGCGTCGATGAGCGCCATACCCTGGCCAGTGGTGGCCGCATCGAGCTGAGCAACGTGGCCGGCAAGGTCACCGTGCGCGGCTGGGACCGCAACGAGGTACAGCTGACCGGCAGCCTTGGTGATGGCCTGCAGCTGCGCCAGGAAAAGAGCGCCAACCGCGTGCGCTGGGAAGTGGAGTATCCGCGCCGCCACACCAGTGGCACGGCGACGCTGGTGCTGAATGTCCCGCGTGCCTCGGAACTGCTGCTGAGCACGGTCAGTGCCGACCAGGACATCAGTGGCATCGACGTGCGCCGCCTGCAGGCCGATACGGTCAGTGGCAGCCTGACCGCGGCCGGACGCAGTGGCGACAGCAAGCTCAACACGGTCAGTGGCAATGTCATCGCCAAACTGCAGACGCCGCGGCTGGACGTGAACACGGTCAGTGGCCGCATCGAGGCCGGTGGCGGCGTGTCTGGGGATATTGGTGCGCAGACGGTGTCCGGTCGGGTGGGCGTGGATGCCGGCCGCGTCCAGCGCCTGGCGGTGGAGACGGTCTCGGGCGGCATCGATCTGTCCACCTCCGGCCTGGCGCCGGGGGGCCGCATCAACGTCGAATCGGTCAGTGCGTCGGTGAACCTGCGGTTGCCGGTCAAGGTCTCGGCACAGCTGTCGGTGAACAGCTTCGCCGGCTCGATCAACAGTGATGCCGGCACCGTGGAGCGGCCGCGCTATGGGCCGGGCAGCAGCCTGGACACAAAGCTGGGTGGCGGTGATGGTGACATCCGCATCCAGTCGCATTCGGGCAGCGTGCGGGTCAGCCTGGACCGCTGAGCGCGGCCCGGCAGGCCGCGGCGGCAGCGCCGCCGCGGTCAGGGTGGGTCAGCTGGCTTTCTTCAGCGCCCAGGTGGTGCCAAGCACTTCGATCTTGCCACCGCTCTTGCGGAACGCGGCCAGATCGGACGCAATCGAATCGCTGCTGACCGTGCTGCTGGCGGCCGCGCCCTTGCGTTCGCTGCGGATGCTGTTGGTAGCCTTCGCGGGGGTCTTTGCCTTGCGGGGCATGGTTGCTCCTGTCAGGTGGAAGGGGAGGAAAGCGACCAGGCATCGGCCTGGCGCAGGTAATCCTGCCGCTCGCGGCGGCAGTCGTCGCCACCCATCGAAAACTGGCGGCAGATCGCCGGGCGCTGCGAATAGATCGTGCAGCGCAGGTGATAGGGATCGATCGCCGCGCACCAGCCCTCGTCATTGCGCGCCATCACGGCACGGCCGTGCCTGTCGCGCGAGGTATACTGGCGGGGCACGTCGTCGCCCGCCTGCAGCAGCACGGGCAACCGGCAACACACCGCGTCACAACGGCGGCAGTCGATGGGTGCAGGTGCTTCTTCAGGTTGTGCGGCCACAGGGGCCAGGCGGGTGCCCAAAGCGGGTCTCGATGGCGGCTCGGGTAATACGCGGACCATGAACGAGCCAGAAGGCATGGCCGCAAGGCCCGCGAAGCGGGCCGGGCCCTACCCGGGTACACACACCGGCGCAGCCGGCGGAAGGTAGAGCCCTATCAAGCCTGCTGAGGGTAGCAAACTCCGCGTAACGTTTTGTTAATCCCGGCTGGCTGCCGCGAGCGCCAGGCCCTGGACGACGCCCAGGGAGGGCTCGCCGTGGACCATGCGGGCGCCCGGGAAGGCCTCGGCGGCGGCCTGCCGCAGGTAGCCGGCGCGGGACATGCCGCCGGTCAGGAACACCGCATCCGGGTCGCCGCCGATGTCGCTGCGGACCTGGGCCAGCAGCTCGCGGATCTGGGTCAGGTAGCCCGAGGCGGCCGTGGCCAGGCCTTCGGTGCTGCTGTCGGCATGCAGGTCGCGGGCGATGTAGTCCAGCGTGCTGCGGTGGCTGGGGCTGCTGCTCAGGGCGATCTTGGCGCGTTCGACGTCGCGGTACAGGCGCGCGGTATTGCCGGTGTCCTGCAGCGCCTGCAGGCGCGAACCCCACGGGTCGTCGACATGTTCGTACTTGTGCTGGCGGAAGTCGCGCTGGCGGGTCATGTCCTGCACGGTGGCCGCTTCCACGTAGTGGTGGGCGGGCACGCGGGTGACGCCACGGCCGAACAGTGGCATGTAGCTGGACAGGCTCAGCGACAGGTCGATATCGGTACCGCCGCGGGCGATGCCCCAGGCGCGGTGGATGCGTGGGGCGGCATCGCCACCTACTTCGGCGTGGGCGATGTCGGTGGTACCGCCGCCGATGTCGACGATGACGGCCTGGTGCCGCTCACGGCTTTCGGCGTGGTAGTGCATGGCCGCCGCGGCCGGTTCCTCGAGGAAATCGATCTGGTCGAACCCGGCCTGGGTGGCGGCCTCGCGCAGGATGTCCAGCGCTTGGTCGTTGCCGGCGGCGCCGATCGAGCTGCGGAACTGCACCGGGCGGCCGAGCAGGGCCGCGCGCAACGGCTGGCCGAGCTGGGCGCTGGCGGTCAGGCGGATGTGTTCGAGAATGTGCGCGGCGATGCCGGTAATGGTCTGCCGCGCGCGCGGGTGCAGGTTGTAGCCGAGCATCGACTTCGGGCTCTGCACCAGGTTGCCTTCGTGCTCCTCGAAATAGGCTTCCAGCGCGTCATCGCCGTAGATGGCGTTCTGCAGCAGGTCGCTGGCGCTGCGCTCCTTGCCGGCGCGGGCTTCCATCCATTCGCGGCGCAGGGCGCGCAGGGCTTCGCGGCGCAGTGCCTGCGGGGTGCGTTCCTGGCCGGCGGCGCGCGCGGCACGGGCGGCGCTGTCGATCATCTGCTGCAGTTCGTGTTCCTGGCCGGCGTCGAGCTGGAAGTCGTCCGGGTCGGGCACCACGCCGGGGAAATACACGCTGGTACGAAACTGCTCGGCGTCACCGAAGCGGATCGGCAGCAGCCGTCCATCACGGACGATGGCGGCGGCGGAGTTGCTGGTACCGAAGTCGATGCCAAGGCGCATGGGAAGATCCGGGGCGGGCGGGGGCCGCGCACTCTGCTGCAGTTCGGGTCTTCCTGCAAGTTCCTGTTGGCTTCGGGTGGGTTCAGCGCCTCCATGGATCGCTCGGGCGGCGCGGGGAGGGGCGGACGGGACACGCGGTAAATCCCCCTCCGGGGTCCGGCCCAGCCGCTGGCGGCTGTGCGTTCGGTCGCTTGCGAAGCAGTGCTTCGCAAGCAAAGCGCCCTCACCCATGTAGCTCGTAGGCGCCGTCCCTGGCGCCTACGGTCCCGTCCGCCCCTCCCCACGCCGCCATGACAGTTCCCCGGCGCCGCGGCAACAGACAGCAAAGCAGCAGCTCAGGCTTCTGATTGTCCCGGCCGCCAGCGCGGGAAACTGTCCGGAGGCGAGGGGCCATGCGGGGCAGGACCGTTGGCGCCATGGGCCCGAGGCATGCCTCGGGCGGGTTGGGCAGGACGCCCAACCCCGGTCTTGCCGTGTGCGCAGGACAGCGCACACGAGCAAGGCGCCATCGAGCACCATGGAGGGGATTTTGCGTGTCCTGACCCGCATGGCCCCTCGCCTCAAACCAGTATCAACAGAGGCGCCACACGCGGGAAAAAATGGAAGCACGGACCCGCCGGTTACAATGGCGGTTGTTGATTCATTTTGAGGTACTTGCTGATGTCGTCCGCTCCCGCTTGCCCGCAGTGCACCCTGGAAAACACCTACGCCGATGGCGCGCTGTGGATCTGCGCCGACTGCGGTTTCGAGTGGACCGCCGAGGAGGGCGCCGGCACGGCCCTGGTCGTGCGTGACAGCAACGGCAACACCCTGCAGGCCGGCGACACCGTCACCGTCATCAAGGACCTGAAGGTCAAAGGCTCGTCCATCCCGCTCAAGCAGGGCACGGTCATCCGCAACATCCGCCTGGTCGAGGATGACGCCGAACACATCGAAGGCAACTCGGACAAGATCAAGGGCCTGGTGCTGAAGACCTGCTTCCTCAAGAAGGCCTGAGCCGTCCTCAGCGCCGCGCCTGCTGGGTGCGCAGGCGCGACAGGCCGTCCAGCTTGGCCTGGTAGCGCTGCTGGTTGCTGTTGCCGCCCAGGGCACGTGCCCGCGTCAGCTCGCGGTCGGCACGCGCCAACTGCCCACTGAGGAAATAGGCGCGCGCCAGCCCGAAATGGAACTGGTGCGCGTTGTCGTACAGCTGCACCGCGCGCCGGTAATAGCGGATCGCCAGGGCCAGGTCGCCACTGCGCTCGGCGGCGGCACCGGCCATGTACTGGGCAAACGGATCATCGCGCTGCACCGCCTTCAAACGCTGCTCCAGCGCCTGCGCCTGCGTTACCAGGCCCAGGCGGCGATACAGCACGCTGGCGTTGATCAGCGCCGAATCCTCGCGGCCATCCAGGCGCAGCGCATTCTCGAGTGCGGCACGCGCGCCAGCGAGGTCACCTTCGCGGCTGTCGAGGACGCCGAGGTTGTTCCAGGTCGGCGCGAAATCCGGCGCACGCGCCAGTGCCGCAGTGAAGAACGCGCGCGCGCCCACCTTGTCGCCCGCGGTCATGCGCTCGGCGCCGCGGTTGTTGTAGAAGTGCGCCAGTGCGCGGTCGAGCGGGATCGGGTGCGGGCCGCGGCGGTCGTAGAGGATGTTGCGGTCGAGGTCGACGGTGCCCCCGCGTCCGTCCACCACGATCCCCACATTGACGTGGCCCACGCTGTAGACCACGCCCTGTTCCTGGTCCTGGTACCAGGACACCACGCGATCCACCTCCTGCACGCGCGCCTGGATGCCGGCTTCGCGCGCCAGGGCGGCGAACAGCAGGGTGAACGCCAGGCAGTTGGCCTGCCGCTTCTGCCAGATTTCCGTGAGCGTGTAGGTCGCCGCCGGGTCGTACTGCAGGTCCAGCGCCTGCGCACCGAAGATCATTTCGGCCAGCGCCTGCAGGCGCTGCTCGCGCGAGCTGTGGCGGGCGATCACCCGTGTCTGCAGCATCTGCCGCAGCGGTGCGGGAATGGCCAGCACCTGCTCCGGTGTCGGCACGCTGGCCACCGCAACCGGTGCGGCCGGCGCCACCTGGGGGGCGAGTGCTGGAGGATCCTGGGCCAGGGCGGCTGATACGCCCGTGGCAGCCAGCAAAGGTGCAAGGCAACAAGCGGCAAGACGGCGCATGGCAGTTTCCTGCGGCGGCGGGTAGGCCCGTCTGCCAGCAGTGTAGACCCGCACGGGGGGGCCGGCATCAACCATTGGCCGGCCGTCCGCGTTCATCCACATGCGGTGTGGACCAGCCCGCGACAAAGCTGTGGACAACTCCTTGCCAGCCTTGCCCGGCAAGCGATGTGAGCGGCTGGTGAAAAATTGTCCAGCTTGCCCGCGGCGCCTGCGGGCGGGATGATCCCTGCATGGACTTCGCCCCGATCCCGCTTGCACCGGCGCAGTGGCAGACGCTGCAGGATGCCTACGCCACGCCGCCGCGCGCCTACCACCACTTCGGCCACGTGCGTGCGGTGCTGCAGCACTGCCAGGACGTCGCGGCCGGGCCGGGATGGCAGCAGCCCGCCGAGGTATATCTGGCGGTGCTGTACCACGACGCCATCTACCAGGCAGGGCGCAAGGACAACGAAGCGCGCTCGGCCGAGCTGGCGCGCAGGGTCATCGCGCATGCGCCGGAGCTGTCGGGCATCGATGCCGCGCGGGTGGAGCAGCTGATCCTGCTGACCGCGCGCCACGGCGAACTGGGACCAGACGACGTGGACGCCGAGGCGGCCCTGTTCCTGGACTGCGACATGGCCATCCTGGCGGCCCCTGAAGCGGTGTTCGCCGCCTACGACCGCGGCGTGGCCGAGGAGTACCAGGGCGTGGTGCCGGGCTTTCTCTACCGTGCCGGCCGCCGCCGCTTCCTGCAGGGCCTGCTGCGCGCGCCGCGTATCTTCCTCAGCGACTTCTTCCACCAGCGCCTGGATGCGGCGGCGCGCGCCAACCTGCAGCGGCAGCTGGACGCCTGAGCGGGATCGTTACACTGGGCGCCTGTCTGCAACGCCGTGCCTGCCCGTGACCGACCCCGTGTCTGCGCCTGATCCCGATCCGCGTCCGCTACCGCCGGAAGAGCCCGGCCCCAACGAATGCTGTGGCAGCGGCTGCCCGCTGTGCGTGCTCGACCTGTATTCCGACGAGCTGCAGCGCTACCGCAAGGCGCTGGCCGAATGGAAGGCACGGCATCCGCAGGAGGCGTCATGACGCGCGCGCGGCCGGCGGCATTGCTGGCCATGGTCGCGCTGCTGCTGTTCATCGCCACGGCGCTGTGGACCCAGTTCGCGCGCAGTGACCTGGACTGGGTGCAGACCACCCTGAGCATCTACCTGCACGGCCCCTGGGGGCTGGCCCTGCGCAGCGCCTATTGCCTGCTGGCGCTGGCCATCGCCGTGCTCGGCGCCGCGCTGTACCGGCACAGCACGGGGCCCCGCCGCAGTGCCGCCGCACCGCTGCTGTTCACCGTGGCCGCGCTCGGCCTGGCGACCGTGTCCATCGGCGACAGCTGGCTGCCCGAGGCGACGCCACTGCTGGCGCCGCTGGTGCATGGCGTGGCTGCGAACACCGCCTTCCTGTGTGCCAGCGTCGGCATGCTGCTGCAGGCCTGGTACCTGCGCCGTGAGCCGGGCTGGCAGCGCAGTGCGGCGCTGCTGTGGGGCTGGGCGTGGCTGGCCTTCGCCCTGTTGTGGCTGCACGTGCTGTGGCGGGCAGGTCCGCCGCGTGGGCTGGGCCAGAAAACGGTGATCGTGGTGATCGTCGGCTGGCTGCTGTGGCTGGCGGTGGCGATGTACCGGCGGGGTAGCCGCAGCGCGTCCCGCTGAACCGCCAACGGCCTGCACGGGTACGTGCCGTGCACGCGGTGGCGGCGTATCGTGTGCGCATTCCACCGGGGATGCGATATGAAGCGTGCAGGGCTGGGCAGGGCAATGGGGGTGGTGCTGGCGCTGGCGGCGTTGCCGGCCATGGCGGCAGCGAACGTGCAGCAGTTCAGCCACGGGCGCTTCGACCAGATACCGGTGCACATGCCGGCAGGAACCCCGCAGCGGGTGGTGATCTGGTTCCATGAGCCGACCGCCGGTGGCGATACCAGCCGCCTGCCGATCGAGGCCCTGCGTGCCGATGGCGCTCTCGTTGCCGCCGTGGACATCAGCCACCTGCGTGGCGTGCTGAAGCGCGAAGGCGATCCGACCTGCTCGTTCGGTGCCGGCGACGTCGAGAATTTCTCGCGCTGGCTGCAGGCTTCGCTGCACCTGCCGGGTTATCACCTGCCGTTGATTGGCGGTGATGGCGAAGGTGCGGAGATGGCCTACACGCTGGCCGCGCAGGCCGATACCCAGGTCTTTGCCGGCCTGCTGACCACCGGCTTCTGCCCTGGCCACAGCCATGAGCGCATGGTCTGCGGCGATGGCGTGAAGCACAACCGGCTGCAGCCGGCCGAACTGAATTTTCCGTGGCTGAGCGCGGCCGGCGGCAACGCCTGCCAGGCCGGCCAGGCCAGCCCGTTCGTGCAGCAGGTGGCGATGGCGCGTGAGTTCAAGCGCACCGCACGCGGCGATGCCTCGCCCGGCCTGGTGGCTGCGGCACGGGTGGTGGGCGCGCAGGCTGGCGTGAGCCTGGCACCGCCGCCGGATGCGTTGAAGGGACTGCCGGTGGTGGAAGTGCCGGCCACCGGCAACGGCGACACCCTGGCCATCTTCGTGTCGGGCGACGGCGGCTGGGCCGGCCTTGACAAGAACGTTGCCGCCTCGCTGAGCGAGCATGGCGTGGCCGTGGTCGGCATCGATTCACTGCGCTATTTCTGGAGCGAGCGCACGCCCAAGGGCTTTGCCGCCGACCTGCAGAAGATCATCGCCCACTACCGGCAGCAGTGGCACCGCGACAAGGTGATGCTGGTCGGCTTCTCGCAGGGCGCCGACGTGTTGCCGGCCACCATCAACCAGCTTGATGCAGGCACCCGCGAGAGTGTCGAGCGCATCGCCCTGCTGTCGGTGGGGCGCAAGGCCGATTTCGAATTCCACGTCAGCAACTGGCTGGGCGGCGGTGGCGATGGCCTGCCGATCGCACCGGAGGTGGCCAGGCTGCCGGCGGGCAAGACACTGTGCGTGTACGGCGAAAAGGATGAGGATGCGTTGTGCCCGGATCTGCCGGCCGGTGAGGCGGTGCAGAAAGTGAAGCTGCCGGGCGACCATCACTTCAATGGTGATTACGACCGCCTGGCCGACGTAATCCTGAAGGGCGGCGCGTAGGCCGCACCCACCGGTAACGCCGGGCCATGCCCGGCGGAACACACCCGATCAACCGCGGCGCGGGTCCAGCGAAATCAACCGCGTGGCATCCAGCAGCGCCGCCGGCAGGTGCATGCCACCCGGTGCGGCGAGGTAGCGCGGGCGCCACTGCGGGGCGAACTTCGATTTGAACCGGCGCAGGCCGCTGAAGCCGTAGAAACGTTCGCCATGCCGCGCCAGCAGGCCGGCCAAGCGGTTCCAGCGGCCCGCCAAGCGGTGCTGGGCCAACCCGGACAGCGGCGCCATGCCCAGCGAGAAACGCGCATAGCCCTGCGCGCGGCCCCACAGGAACAGCTCGATGAACAGGAAATCCATCGTGCCCTTCGGTGCCTCGTTGACGTGGCGCATCAGGTCCACCGACAGCTCGGCACCGGCCGGTGCCTGCCACAGGTTGGCGAAGGCCACGATCTCGCCCTCGGCCTCGACCAGCGCCACCGGGAAACGCACCAGGTACTGCGGGTCGAAGCTGCCCAGCGAGAAGCCTTTTTCATCCCCCGCCTTGTCGTCCAGCCACGCGTTGGAAATGGCGTGCAGGCGCGGCAGCAGCTCGGGAATCTCTTCCAACGCTGCCACGCGGAACGACAGGCCGCTGCGCTTGCCGCGGTTCCAGGCCTGGCGCAGGTCGGCACGCTCGCGGCCTTCGAGGCCGAAGTCGTGCAGCGGCACGATGGCTTCCTCACCCAGCTTGACCAGGCCCAGGCCGAGATCCAGATAGGTCTGCCAGTACGCCTCGCCCACCTGGTAGAACACCGGGCGCAGGCCAAGGCGGTCGGCTTCCTCGCGGAAGCGCCAGATCAGCGCACGGGCAACGTCGGGCGGGCCGACCGGGTCGCCCATCGCGATCAGCGAGCCGCCATAGCGCTGCATCATCACAAAGCCCTGTTTCGCCTCGTCGCGCAGCACCGCCTTGTCGGCGGTCAGCACCAGGCAGGCCTGGGTATCGGTTGCGCTCGCCAGCACTGGGGCCAGCGCCTGCAGAGTGGCATCGCCGGCGGCCGGCAGCGGCGTGCGCGTGCTGTGCAGCAGGCGCGCCAGGCCGAACATCACCAGCGCGATGGCCACCACCAGCAACGCGCGCAGCGCACGCGGCGCATTGCCCGACACCGCGAACTGCCACCACAGCTCGTTCTGGTACTCGACGTGGCTGTAGGTGAAGAACAGCAGCCAGGTGACCGCGACCAGCACCAGGCCCAGGTTGCGCAGCCACGGCCACGACCACGCTTCATCCAGCAGCGCGCCCTGGCGGTAGAACTCACGGCGCGCGGCCCACAGCGCCATCGCCACCAGCAGCGCGGACACGGCGATGAGCGGCTGGCCGCCGCGCAGCCACAGTGGCAGCGGGGTGATCACGCACACCGCCATCGCCAGCATCCAGGCCGCATGGCTGCGCCGGGCCAGGCCCTGGCCGATCAGCAGCAGGGCGACGCCACCGAGGCTGCCGATCAGGTGCGAGGTTTCCAGGATCGGCAGCGAGGCGTTGAGCAGATGGCGGCGCGGCGTCGGCAGCGTGCCATCGATGACCAGCGCAGCGCCGATGCTGAAGGCGGCCAGCGCGATGATCTGCGGCAGCCACGGGCGCAGCGCATGCCAGCCGGCGCGGGTGGCACCGGCGCTGGCCTGCAGCGGCTGGCGCAGGGCCGGGGCGAGGGCGAGCAGGGTGGCCAGCAGCAGCGGCAGCACATAATAGGTGACGCGATAGATCAGCGCGGCCGCCAGCACCGCGGCCGGGGCGACCTGCGGCAGCAGTTTCAGCAGGCTCCATTCGAACACGCCCAGACCGGCCGGGACCGTGGACACCAGGCCGGCCAGCACCGCCACCAGGTACAGGCCGACGAAGCCGGGCAGGCCGGTGGGCGTCGAGTCGGGCAGCAGTACGTAAAACGCGGCGCTGGCCAGCACCAGTTCGATCACGCTGAGCACGGTGACGCCGAGCATCGTGCGGCGATCCGGCAGCCACAGGCCATGGCCGAAGATGTGGAACTGGCGCCCGTTGCGGCCAACCAGCAGCACGGTGGCGGCGTAGGCGAGCAGGGCGAGGATGCCCACCACGCGCACCGCGGCCGGGTCCAGCGGCAGGGCCAGCGCGGCGCCGGCCGGTTCCATGCACAGCGCGACGCCGATCAGCAGCCAGGCGCCGAACACGAAGCCCAGCGTGCTCATCAGCACCACCTGGCCGATCTGCGCCAGGTCGAGGCCGGCGCTGCGGTAGCCGCGCAGGCGCACCGCGCCGCCGGTCAGTGCGGCAAAGCCCACCGTCTGCCCCAGGGTGTGGGCAAGGAAGGCGGTGATGCCCACGCGCGCCGGATGCACGCGGATGCCGCTGCGGCGCAGGCCGATGGCATCGAAGCCGATCAGGCAACCGTAGCTGGCCAGGCCCAGCAGCACGGTCAGCGCGATCTGCGTGCCGGTCAGCTTGTGGAAGGCTTCGCGGATGGCGCGGTAGCCGTGCTCGTCGAACTCGTTGGCCAGCCCGTGCAGGGCCAGCGCCAGGATCAGCAGCGGGACGACGATGGTCAGGACCCGCTTCCATGCCGGGGTGTGCGAAGCGGTGGTGGGATCGTTGGCTGGGGTCATCGGCGCAAGAGTGCGACAGCAGGGGGAAGAGGGGTGTCAACGTGAACGTGGCGCATCGTGCACCTGTCGCTGGCGTTTGACCAGCACCGGCACTGTGCGGCGATTGGCGGCAACGCATGTGGGTGCGGGAGGCCACATTTCACCGCCCGGCTGGGTGAGAATGGGGTTCAGTCCACCCCGCAGGAGCCACGCCCATGATGGAGCGTTACGACGTCGGACCGCGCATGTCCGAGATGACCGTGCACAACAAGGTCGCCTACCTTTCCGGCCAGATTCCGGATGACACCAGCCAGGACATCACCGGGCAGACCCGGCAGGTGCTGGCCGAGATCGACAAGCTGCTGGCGCAGGTGGCCAGTGATCGCCAGCACGTGCTGCGCGCGGAAGTGTTCCTGGCCGACATCGCCGATTTCGACGGCATGAACAAGGCATGGGATGAGTGGGTGGTCGAAGGTGCGACCCCGGCGCGTGCGACGTTCGAAGCGAAGCTGGCGCATGCCGAGTGGAAGGTCGAGATCGTGATCACGGCGGCCGTGCCGTAATCCTGGATTGCGTGAAGCGGGGTCGGATCCCTCTCCGAAGGAGAGGGCTCTGATCCCGTTCTGGTTCAGTGCGGGCGGATTTTCGTCGCGGCGTGCGCGGAGAGGGCGATGCAGGCCTGCATCAGGCCTTCCATGATGCGGTCGCCGACGTATTCGTCAGCCTCGCCGTCCTGGCGGGTGCGTTCGGCGGCGAGCATGATCTCCTGCACTACGCGCAGGCCGACCAGGGTGCGGTCTGCGTCGGTCAGACCGAGATGGCCGCCGGGCAGCAGGTAGCCCTCCGGCCAGGGGAATCCATCGACGGCGGCAGCCGCGCTGATCTTCCGCAGCAGGGCCATCATCCTGTCGGGATGGCGCTCGATCTCGTCTGCTGCATTGGTGAGGTCGCGGGTGCATGCATCGGTAACGTCCGAAGGGGTCATGGCATAGCTCCGTTCAGGTCAATCGATAGCCGCCACGGCACGGTGGCGGGCGGAACGTGGCTTGAAAACCGGCCAGCCGCTTGGGGTGGCCGGTCACAGGACGTTTGCGGAAGTCTGGCACGCGGTTGAAAGAGGCCGCAGTGGGCTGGCGCATGTGCCGCGAGCAGCGGGGCAATCTGCGATGTGCGTCCTGTTCCGTGAGGGCGCGGGGCGTGTAACGCTGGGTGATCGCGACGAATGTCTGCGGAGCTGGGGTCAGAGCCCTTTCCTTTGGAAAGGGATCCGACCCCGGCAGCGGCTGCTACAGCTGCACCAGGTCGATGCAGTCCACCGGGCACGGCGGGATGCACAGCTCGCAGCCGGTGCACAGGTCGGCAATCACCGTGTGCATGTACTTGGCGCCGCCGACGATGGCGTCCACCGGGCAGGCCTGGATGCACTTGGTGCAACCGATGCAGTCGGCTTCGACGATCAGCGCGACCTGCGGCGCCTTGTGCTCACCGCGCGTGCGGTCGAAGGGCACGGCCGGTACGCCCAGCACCTGCGCCAGCGCGCGTGCACCGGCATCGCCACCGGGCGGGCAGCGGTCCACGCCCGCTTCGCCGCGTGCCATCGCCTGCGCATACGGGCGGCAGCCGTCGTAGCCACATTGCCCGCATTGGGTCTGCGGCAGCAGGCGGTCGAGGCGTTCGGTCAGGGGCGGGATCAGGCTCATGCGTGGCGAAGGCTGCGCGTTGGAATCACTTCAGGGGTCTGCCGCGGTACCAGCGCTCGTGGGCGAGGGCCAGCATCGGGCGGTCTTCGTAGCTGTCGCCGTAGGCGTGGATGCGCAGGTAGCGCGACAGGTCGAACTGGCGGCGGATGTGCTCGACCTTGCGCGGGCCACAGTCGCCGCCCGCATAGCGCCCGGTCAGGCGTCCATCCTGGCTTTCCAGCCGGTTGCAGATCAGCTGCAGGCCCAGCTGTTCGCACCACGGGCGCAGGTACAGGTCCAGCGAACCGGACACGATCACCACGGTGTGCTCCTGTTTCTTGTGCCAGCGGATCTGCTCCAGCATTTCCGGACGCATCACCTCGGGCAGCACCTCGCGGGCGAAACCGGCCGCCAGCGTGGCGATGTCATCGGCATGGCGTTCGCTGAAGGTGAGACGGGTGACGCGGGCGCGGATGCGCGCGGCGGAGATGATGCGCAGGCGGTAGGCCAGCAGCCAGGGGCCGACCTTCCACCACGCGCGCGCCAGCTGCTCGGGCGTGGCCACGCGGCGCAGGAAGCGGCCATAGGTATCGCAGGTGGTGACGGTGTGGTCGAAATCAAACAGCGCCAGTTCCATCCTGCTCTCTCCCATGGCGGTGCCATCCGTGGCGGTCTGCGAGGAGGGCGCGGCGGTGGGCGCGCCCGCAGGGCATCAGCGGACCGGCATGCCCGGCTGCGCGCCGCTGTCGGCATCCAGCAGCGCCAGCGCGCCACCGTCGAAACCGGCCGACAGGATCATGCCTTCGCTCAGGCCGAAGCGCATCTTGCGCGGGGCCAGGTTGGCGATGAACACCACGCTGCGGCCGACCAGCGCTTCCGGTTCGCCGTAGCTGCCGCGAATGCCGGAGAAGATCTGGCGCTTGCCCAGGTCGCCCGCATCCAGTTCGAAGCGCAGCAGCTTGTCCGAGCCTTCCACGAATTCGCACACCAGCACCTTGCCGATGCGCAGGTCGAGCTTGGCGAAATCATCGATGCCGATGTAGGCCGGTGCGTCGGCGCTCTTCGCTTCGTCCTTGGCCGGGGCCGGGGCAGCCGGCTTCACGGCTTCGGTCTTGGCGGCGGGGGCGGCAGCGGCGGCCGGCTGCAGGGTGTCCTTGGAGGCGTCGATCATGGCGTCAATCTTCTTCGGGTCGATACGGGTGAACAGCGGGGTGTATTCAGCAATGCGGTGGCCCAGCAGCGGCTGTGCCAGTGCGGTCCAGTCGTTCACCGGGGCGGCCAGGAAGGCTTCGGCCTGCGCGGCGGTGGCCGGCAGCACCGGCTTCAGGGCGGTGACCAGCACGCGGAACAGGTTCAGGCCCTGGCTGCACACCGCCTGCAGCTGCGCGTCGGCGCCTTCCTGCTTGGCGATGACCCACGGCTTGACCTCGTCGATGTAGCGGTTGGCTTCGTCGGCCAGGGTCATGGTCAGGCGGATGGCGGCGGCCGGATCGTTGCGCTCGTAGGCTTCACGGATCGGCGCCAGGCCATCGACGAAGCGCTGGTACTGCGCCGCATCGGGCAGCTGCGCCGCCAGCAGGCCATCGAAGCGCTTGCTGATGAAGCCGGCGCAGCGGCTGGCCAGGTTGACGAACTTGCCGACCAGGTCGGCGTTCACGCGCGCCACGAAGTCGCCCAGGTTCAGGTCGAGGTCGTCCACGCCGCCGCTGGTCTTGGCCGCGTAGTAGTAACGCAGGGCTTCCGGTTCCAGGCCGGCGTCGAGGAACGTACGCGCCATCACGAAGGTGCCGCGCGACTTGCTCATCTTCGCGCCGTCGACCATCAGGTAGCCGTTGACGTGCAGGCGGGTCGGCGCGCGGTGGCCGGTACCGTTCAGCACCGCCGGCCAGAACAGGCCGTGGAAGTTGACGATGTCCTTGCCGATGAAGTGGTGCAGTTCGGTGCTGCTGCCTTCGCGCAGGTGCGATTCGAAGTCTTCGCCGAGCTTGCCGCACAGGGTCTGGAAGCTGGACAGGTAGCCGATCGGCGCGTCCAGCCAGACGTAGAAGTATTTGCCCGGCTGGCCGGGGATCTCGAAACCGAAGTACGGCGCGTCACGCGAGATGTCCCACGCGCGCAGGCCGCCGTCAGCGTCCAGCCATTCCATCAGCTTGGCCTTCACACCCGGCAGGGCGACGTCGCCGGCCAGCCAGTTGCGCAGGAAGCCTTCGAAACGGCCGACCTCGAAGAAGAAGTGTTCCGAATCGCGGATTTCCGGCGTGGCGCCGGAAATCACCGACTTCGGATCCTTCAGGTCGGTCGGGTTGTAGGTGGCACCGCAGACCTCGCAGTTGTCGCCGTACTGGTCGGCGCTGCCGCAGTTCGGGCAGATGCCCTTGATGTAGCGGTCGGGCAGGAACATGCCCTTGGCCGGGTCGTAGAACTGCGCCACCGAGCGACGGCTGATGTGGCCGGCCGCTTCCAGCTTCAGGTAGAACTGCTCGGTCAGCGCCTTGTTGGCCGCCGAGTTGGTCGAGTCGTAGTGGTCGAAGGCCACGCCGAAGGCGGCGAAGTCGCGCTCATGGCCGGCCTGGATGTTGGCGATGAAGGCTTCCGGGGTGACCCCGGCCTTTTCCGCCGCCAGCATGATCGGCGTGCCGTGGGTGTCGTCGGCGCAGACGAACCAGGCCTTGCCGCCGCTCATTCGCCGCGCGCGCACCCAGATGTCAGCCTGGATGTAGCCGACCAGATGGCCCAGGTGCAGGGGGCCGTTGGCGTAGGGCAGGGCGGTGGTGACGAGCGCGGTACGGGTCATGGTCGCGGGGTGCAGCCGAGGGGAACCGCAGATTATCGCATGCCTGCAACGAGGTGACCCGGCCGGGGCCGGGTCACGGGGGTACGGCGTGGGCCGGGCGTGTTACTCGCGGACCCAGGTCTGGGTGCGGCAGATGAAGGCGATGCAGCCGGACACGTCCAGCTTGCCGCCGCCCGGCTGCAGTTCCAGCTTGGACTTGTAGGTCTTGCCGTTGGCCGGGTCGAGGATGGTGCCACCGGACCACTTGCTGTGGCTGCCCTTGTCCTGCGACAGGTTCCACAGGATGGTCATGCCCTTCACCGGCTTGTTCTTGTTGGCGCCTTCGCAGCCATCGCAGACCGGGTTGGGACCCTTGTCCGAGTGCAGGATCTCGACCACCTTGCCGGTCAGCGCGCCGTTGGCAGCCTGGCTGATCTCGACGATCGACTTCACCTTGCCGGTCTTGTCGTCGATGGTCTTCCAGCGGCCGGCGGCGCTGTCGGCGGCCTGGGCCGACAGGGCGGCCAGGCACAGCGGCAGTGCCAGCAACAGGGTCTTGAAGGTCTTGCGCATGGTCCCCTCCCAGGGTTCATTCCGGCACGTCGCCGGTCAGGGCGACTGTATACCCATTCGGCGGGGTATGGGGAAGGGGGGGCTTTGCAGGGCTTGCAGCCCTGCACCTGCTCAATGCAACGACAACGGCCAAAGCAAGCCCCACCTCTGACAGGTTCACGCGGCTGATTGTCGGCACGGGGTCGGAGCCCTTTCCGCGGGAAAGGGATCCGACCCCGGATCAGACGACTTCGTACAGCTCCAGCGGCAGGTCGTCGGGGTCGGCGAAGAAGGTGAAGCGGGCGCCGGTGTATTCGTCGACGCGGATCGGTTCGCAAGCGACGCCGTGGTCGGCCAGGCGCTGGATCATCGGCTCCAGCGCGGCCACGCGGAAGGCCAGGTGGCGCAGGCCCTGGGCCTCGGGGCGGCTCCGCCGCGGCGGCGGGGCGGGGAAGGAGAACAGCTCCAGCTGGCCACCGTCAGGCAGGGCCAGGTCCAGCTTCCATGAGTCGCGCGCGGCACGGTGGTTCTCGGCCAGCACGCGCAGGCCGAGAACGCGCACGTAGAAATCCTTCGAACGTGCGTAATCGCTGCAGATCACGGCGGCATGGTGGATGCCCAGCAGGCCGCCGGTCGCTGCGCCGGTCATGGCGTGGCCGTGGCCGGTGCCACTGCGGCGGGCTGCTCGAGCCAGCGGTCGACCTTGCGCTCCAGCACGTCCAGCGGCATCGAGCCGTCCTTCAGCACTTCGGCATGGAAGCGGCGCAGGTCGAAGGCCGCGCCCTGGCGGGCTTTGGCTTTGTCACGCAGGGCGAGGATGCGGCTCAGGCCCGCCACGTTCGACAGTGCCTGGCCCGGCTGGGCCATGATCCGTTCCACTTCCGCGCTGGCGTCGTCCTCGCTCATGTCCACGGTCTTCTGCAGGTAGTTCACCGCCTGCTGCTTGCTCCAGCCCTGCGCATGCACGCCGGTGTCGGCAACGACGCGGGCCGCGCGCAGCAGGCGCGAATACAGATAACCGATGCGGTCGTAGGGGTCGCTGTAGACGCCCAGGTCGTCGCCCAGGGTTTCGGCATACAGGCCCCAGCCTTCGACGAAGGCGAGGTCGCCACCGAGGCGGCGGAAGCGCGGCAGCTTGGCCAGTTCCTGCTGCAGGCCCAGCTGCACGTGGTGGCCGGGGATGGCTTCATGCAGGTACTGCACCGGCACGCTCCAGCGCTTGCGGCTGGGCAGGTCGCGGGTGTTGATGTAGAGCACGCCGGGTTGCCCCGGCTGGCCAGGCTGGTAGGCCGCGGCGGCAGCGGTCATCGAGCGCTCCGGCTCGACCGCGCGTACTTCCAGGCGATCCTTCGGCAGGGTGTCCAGGATCCGCGGCAGGCGCGCATCCACCTGCTGCTGCAGCTGGCGGTAGCGGTTGATCAGTGCGTGGGCATCGCCGTACTGGAACTGGCGGTCGCTGCGCATGCTCTTCAGCAGCTTGGCCTGCGAACCGCGCAGCTTGTTGTCCTTCATCACCGCGGCGATCTGCGCGCCCAGCTCCTGCACGCGCTGCTCGCCCAGGGCATGCAGCTGGGCGGCGGTCTGGTCGCTGGCGGTGGTCTGCACGATCAGGTTGGCGTACCAGCCCTGGCCGTCGGGCAGGGCGCCCAGGCCGCTGCTGCTGCGGGTGGCCGGCAGGTATTCGGTGGCGATGAAGCCGCGCAGGGCGCGGTAGGACGGCAGGATGCGCAGCTCGATCATGCGCTTGTATTCGGCGCTGATGCGCGTTTTTTCTTCGGCGGGGATATCGCCCGGCATGGTCCTGATCGGCGACCAGAAGATGCTTTCCTCGGCGGTCGGGGTGATCACCGCGTCCAGCTGCGGCAGCACCTTTTCCATCAGGTCGCGCGGCTGCACCACGCCGGCCTTCATGCCCTGGCGCATGTTGTCGATGGCCTGGTTGAACAGGTCGGGGATGCCCAGCGAGCGGCGCGACCAGGTGTCGTAATCCTTGACCGTGTTGAACGGCTGGGCGCCGGCGCCGGCGCCGAGGATCGCCATGATGCTGCCGATGTTGTAGTACTGGCTGATCGGCATCATCCAGCTTGGGTAGCGCTCGGCGGCCAGCGAGGCGCGCGCATCGCGCACGAAGATCTCGTAGCTGAGCAGGTCCTGGCCCTGCAGGCCGTCACTGCCGAGCTTCTCGACCTTGCCCAGCCATTGCGTGGTGAAATCGTGCGACTGCTGGCGCCATGTGGCGGAGAGGATGTTGGGCAGCTGGTCGTTGTAGCGGGCGTCGCCCTGGAACGTGGCCTGCAGCGGGTTCAACCGCATCGAGGCTTCCCAGTATTCGTCGTACAGACGCTCCAGCTGCACCTGCTTGGGCACGGCGCGGGCCGGTGCGACCGGGCGCGCTGCGGCGCGGCGTGTGCTGCTGCCGCGGGCCGGGGTGGCGCGTGCGGGCTTGGCCTTCGGCTTGGCAGCCTGCCGGGTCTGCGCGGCGGCGGGGCGGCTGGCCTTCTTCTTCGCTGCCTCTGCCGACGGCACGGCACTGAACAGGAACAACGCGGCGATGGCGGCGGCCAGGGCGCGGGTGGGATACGGCATCAGGAGCTTCCGTGGAACACAGATCGTGGAGCTTGCACGATCCGCGCGCGTACGGCCAGCGTGAAGGCGCAGTCAGCTTGCCGTCGCTGGGGCTTCAGTCAGCCGCAGCGGCAGCGCGCAGCTGCGCGGCACGTTGTTCGCCCAGGTAGCGGGTGATCGCGCGTCGCATCAGGTACAACAACGGAATCAGGGCGATCGCAAAGCCCATCTTGTAGACGTAGTTGACGCTGCTGACGGCCAGGAACAGCGAGGTCGGCCATTTCTGCGGGCCCAGCACGAAGGCGATCCAGATCACCACGAAGCTGTCCACCAGCTGCGAGACGGCGGTCGAGCCGGTGGCGCGCAGCCACACATGGCGCTCGCCGGTGGCCTGGCGGATGCGATGGAACACCGCCACGTCGATCAGCTGGCCGACCAGGAACGCCACCAGCGAACCGGCGATGGTCCACATGCCCTGGCCGAACACCGCAGCGAACGCCGCCTGGTAGTCCGGCACGCCGTGCGCATCCATCGAGGTGACCCACCAGCTGGCCGGGGCCAGCGAGATCGCCGCGAACGCGAACAGGAAGCCGTAGGCGATCAGCACCACCGCCAGCCACGAGATGAAGCGCACGCCGCGCTTGCCGAAGAACTCGTTGATGGTGTCGGTCATGATGAACACCACCGGCCACAGCAGCGTGCCGGCGGTGAAGCTCAACGAGCCGGTCTGGCCGAACAGGTTCCAGTTCAGCGCGTCGATGCCCAGCGTGTCTTCCAGTGCGAAGATCTTGACCCCGATCAGCTCGGCCAGCACTGCGTTGCCGCAGAAGAACGTGGCCAGGATGATGAACAGCAGAACCGCACGATCCTGCAGGGGGCGCGCAAAGGGCGCGTCGCTGGGCGTGGTGCTCACTCCGGGCGTTCGCCTGCGCGGGTGAACGGCACGCTGGCCGGGGCCACGGCACCGCCGGAAATGATGAAGCTCATCGCCTGGTCCACGGTCCAGTCGGTCGGGGTGAGCAGTTCCACCGGCACGATTTCCAGGTAGCCCGAGGTCGGGTTGGGCGTGGTCGGCACGTACACCGCCGCCAGTTCGCGGTCGGTACCCTGTTCCTTGATGACCCGGGTGACCAGGCCGACCGACTTCATGTCACGGTGCGGGAAGTCGATGAGGACCACGCGCTGGGTGCTGCCCGGCTCGGTCTGCAGCATGTCCAGCAGCTTCTTGGCGCTGTCGTAGATGATGCTGGCCAGCGGGATGCGCTTGATGATGGCGCCGACCCAGCGCAGCAGGCGCTGGCCGACCACGCGACGGCTGGCCACACCGACCGCCAGGATGACCAGCAGGGTGGCCAGCAGGGCGATGGTGTCCTGGATCCACTCGGCATGGACCCAGCCCAGGTAGTGCGGGAAGCTGGTCGCGATCTGCTCGGACAGCGGCACCACCAGTGGGCTGGAAATACCCGACAGCAACACGAAGACAAACTTCACCACGACCCAGGTCAGCCAGATCGGCAGCAGGGTCAGCAGGCCGGTCAGGAACAGGCGTTGCAGGGAAGGACGGGGGACCAGGGCGGGGGCTTCGAGCGACATGTGCGCATTGTAGCGGCCGGAGGCGGTGGATTACGCTGGAACCCAGGGCGGGAGCCGGACGGGGAAGGGATGCTGTGTTGAGGATTCTGCGCGGAGTGGGCTGGGCCCTGCTGGGGCTGCTGGTGCTGGTCGTGCTGGTGTGGACGTTGTCGCGGTTCTGGCCGCTGCCGGCCGCCCAGCGAGAGCAGGTACGCTTGCTGGAAGACGTCCGGCAGGCGCCGGGCAGGAACGGGTTCGCGCTGCTGTGGACGCTGCCCTTCAACGGCCTGGACCCGGCCCGGCGCGAGGCTGCGCTGGCCGAGGATGCCAGGCGCTGGCAGGCGCGCTCCACGCCGGATGTCATCGATTCCGCGCTGGCGGCCACGCAACCGGCAGTGAAGGTCGACAACCAGGGCTATTGCCGGTCCAGCGGCGAGAGCTGCCTGGCCCGCGTGCGCGCCGATACCGCCCAGTTCCGTGCCGCGCATGCCGGGCACGAGGGCCTGCATCAACGCCTGGACGCGCTGGCCGATGCAGAGCGCTTCGACAGCCCGTTCCAGGCCGACGACGGCACCGGACTGTTCCCGATGCCGCGCTACCAGACCCTGATGGATGGCAGCGGCGTGCATGCGCTGGCCTTCGTGCAGGGCGATGTTCCTGCGGCGCTGGCCGGCAGCTGCCGTTCGGTGCAGCTGGGCCGGCGCCTGATGCACGGTGGCAATACGCTTATCGACAGCATGATCGGCGCCGCGATGGTGGGCGCCAACGTGCACCTGCTCGCGGAGATGCTGGCGGAACTGCCGCCGGACCAGGTGTTGCCGTCGGCCTGCGAAAGCGCACTGCAGCCGATGGAAGCTGCCGAACAGAGCCTGTGCCGGCCGATGCAGGGCGAGTTCGCGATGACCCGGGCAGCCATCGATGCATCGCTGCAGCAGACCGGCACCGTGCTGGTGATGGATCGCGAGCACACGCTGGGCCGCTTCGCCGCCAACTTCGGCTGGGCCTGTGGCCCAGGCTCGGAGGCTGCGTTGCAGGCCGACCGGCCGGTCGAGGTGGTTGCGGGCTCGGATTGGGATATGCGCTGCCTGGCCAATTTCGTGGGCTGCACGCTGAGTGATATCTCCGGGCCGGCCTACCAGGATTACGCCGCACGCAGCCAGGACGTGGCGGCCCTGCTGCGCCTGCTGGGCGCACAGCGCTGGCTCCGGAAGCAGCCCGAGGGCCCGCAGCAGGCCCTGCAGCGCCTTCCGGCGCAATGGCGCTCATCCACGCGTGTGCCGGTGCTGTCGGCCAATGGCACGCGCCTGCAGGTGTCGCGGCGCGCGCGTGATGCAGGCGGCAAGGATGATGCGATGTTGTCGGTGCCGCTGTCGGTCAGGCAGCGCTGGCGCGCGCCTGCGGCTTCAGGCGCACGTAGACCTGCTTGCGCACGCGGGCGACGACGTCGCCGGAGGCATCAACCACGTCGTTGCTGAACCAGCGCAGGACCTTCTCGCCGCTGGCGGCCTCGGCGCGCAGTTCATCCAGCACCGCCTCGTCGATATGAAAGGCGGTGCGCACGGTGCCGCGCCCGGGCTTGAGGAAGTCGATGGCGCCCGCGCGATCCCACACGTAGTAGTCGCGGCCCAGAGTGTGCATCAGGCCGAGCATCCAGAACGGATCGGTCATCGCAAACAGGCTGCCGCCGAAATGGGTGCCGACGTAGTTGCGGTTCCAGGGGCGCATCCGCAGCTCGACCTCGATCTGCCGGTAGTCCGGAGTGATGCGGGTGACATGGATGCCGGTGAACAGGAACGGCGGCCACAGGTTGATGCCGAGGCGGAACGTGCTGGCTTTCATGTGCGGACGGGGCGCGGGGGCGAGAATCCGAGTCTAACATTCGCATGCGTATGTTGAGCCCCGATCTGCCGGTCGTAACGTTGAGCCCGCTCGACTGCTCCTCGCCCTTGCCATTCGTAGAGTCGAGCTTGCTCGACTGCTCCTGGCCCTTGCCGGTCGTAGAGTCGAGCTTGCTCGACTGCTCCTTGCCCTTGCCGGTCGTAGAGTCGAGCTTGCTCGACTGCTCCTGGCCCTTGCCGGTCGTAGAGTCGAGCTTGCTCGACTGCTCTGCTCAATTTCACCGACAGCAGATTCCGCCTTTCCCTAGGGCAACTTCGAACACGATGCGCCACTCTGGGCCATGCCCAGTCCCGCCCTCCTGCGCTGCCGAACTTCAGCGGTTGGACACTTCTACGTCATTACCAGCGTAGTGGCCGGCCGCCGCCCCTTGTTTGCTGCCCAGGAATGTGCGGGCGCCTTGATGGAACAGTTCAAGGACAGCGACAGGCGTGGATTGACCCGGTCTTTCGCCTGGGTGGTCATGCCTGACCATTTCCACTGGGTGATGCAGTTGCGCGAAGGTGTGTTGGGGGGCTGTGTGCAGTCCCTGAAATCGCGGTCTGCCATTGCCATCAACGCGACACTTGGCGGGAGTGCGACGGTCTGGCAACGCGGCTACTACGATCACTGGATACGGGACGAACGGGATGTCCGTCAGCAGGTCCTGTACGTGATGAACAATCCCGTACGCGCAGGCCTGGCGACTGGCTTGGGCGACTATCCCTACGCCTGGTGCCGCTGGGCGCTGTCGTAGAGTCGAGGGGGGGGGGGGGGGGGGGGGGGGGGTGGGGAGGCACGCGCCACGGCAGGGGCGGGGGGGGGTCGTTGTTTGTGGTTTGGGTGGGTGCGGGGTGTGGGCCGCCCCCCCCCCCTCGACTCTACGGTCAGTCGAGCAAGCTCGACTACGGCCAGTCGAGCAAGCTCGACTCTACGGGCCGTCACGGCACGGCCAGTCGAGCGCGCTCGACGTTACGGGTCGCCACTGATGGCATAGCCGTCGCGGCCATTGTCCTTGGCGCGGTACAGCGCGGCATCGGCGCCTTCAACAAAATGATGGGGGTGCAGGCTGCCGTCGGGCACGCGCGTGTACACGCCGATGGTGAGGGTGATGCCTGCGCCGCTGCCGTCGCCTGGGGACGGCAAGGCGCGCACGCTGGCGATCAGGTCTTCCACCACCAGGCGCGCGCCGTCGGCCGGCGTGTCCGGCAGCACCAGTGCGAACTCATCGCCGCCATAGCGCGCGGCCATGTCGCGCGGGCGGCGCGCATGTGCGGCGATCAGCCGGGCTACGTCGCGCAGCACACCGTCGCCGGCCTGGTGGCCATGGCGGTCGTTGTGATGCTTGAAATGGTCCACGTCGATCAGGGCCAGGCTCAGCGGCTTGCCACTGCGCCGCGCGGCATCGCATTCCTCCTGCAGGGCCTGTTCGAAACGAAGGCGGTTGCCCAGCCCGGTCAGCGCATCGCGGTTGGCCTGGCGGTGCCAGGCCGAGATGCGCCAGACGGCCCACACCAGCAGGATCAGCAGCACGCCGAGCTGAGCGCTGGCCGGTGCCCACCACAGGTTGCCCACGCGCAGCAGCAGCCAGGCCAGCACGGGAGCCAGCGGCAGCGAGCAGAGCGCAGCCAGCCACGGCAGGCGCAGGCCCAGCAGCATCACGCACAGTGCAGCCATCAACCCGGACAGCAGATCCTGCACGGCGCGTGGCAGCACGTTGATCTGCTCGTCCTGCAGCAGCATCGAAGCGATGTTGGCCTGGTATTCGCTGCCGCTCATCCAGTACTCGCGGGTGGTCGGGGTCAGCAGCGGCGGCGCGATGCCGCTGGCGGTCATGCCGACCACGATGCGCCGGCCGCGCAGCAGCGACGCGTCAACCTGGCCATCCAGCACGTCGGCGTAGGAGACCTGCGGCAGGCGCCCGGGCGGGCCGGCATAGCGCACGCGCACGTAATCATCGCGACGCCATTGATAGGGCGAGTCGAGCGCGGGCTCGGGGTCGGCCAGGCCGTACACGCGATTGGCCGGAATGCCGGCCAGGGCCATGCCCAGCGACGGCCAGTGCGCCTGGCCGATGCCGGCGCGCAGGTACACGCCGCGCGCCACGCCATCGCCATCGACCTCGACATCACTGTGGCCGATCACCGCGGCGCTGTCCGCGATCAACGGGATGGGCAGCAGCTCCTCGGCCAGGCGGTCGCCCGCCGCCGGCGCCGCCAACACCGGCAGCACCACCCGGCCGTTGCGGCGGATGGCCGCGGCGAGCTCGGCATCCTGGCGCGCATCGTGGCGGTCCGGCTCGGACAGCATCAGGTCCAGCACCACCCGTTCGACGCCGGCATCGGTCAGCCGGTCCAGCAGCCGAGCATGCACCGAGCGTGGCCACGGCCACTGGCCGATGCGCTGCAGGCTGTCTTCATCAATGGCGACGATCAGCACGCTGGGGTCAGGCCGGTACTCCCAGTCGCCCACCAGCAGGTCGTACACCGCTTCATCCTGCCGCCACAGGAGCTGCCCGTGGCTGACCACCGCCGTGGCGATGCCGGCCAGCAGGGCCAGCAGGATGCGTCGCGACCAGGGCAGCGGCGAGCGCCTCACAGCAGCAGCCACAGCAGCAGGGCACCGCCACCGGCGCCGTAGCACAGCCGGCACGGCAGCGTGACCTGCTGGGCCGGTGAGAACGGGCCAACGTGGCCGTCGTCGTCGATGTACTGCACGCGCACGTGCAGGGTGCCGCGCCACGGTCGCTTGAAGCTGACCTGCGGCTGCGCCAGCGTTTCATCCACCAGTGGTGCCTTGAAGTCACCGCGGCGGTCGACCTGCACGCGGTAGCGCTGGCCTTCGCTGCCGGCCTGCCATCGCAGGGTCAGTTCGCCATGCGCAGCTTCGGGCGGCTGCAGGGCCGGGTCGATTGGTTCGTCGGTGAGCTGCAGCGGCAGTGCCTGGCCGAACGGGCCCTGGTGGCCCTGGCCATCGCGCGAGGCCACGCGCCAGAAGTACTGGCCGGGCGGCAGCGGCGTGGCCAGGCGCAGGTCGGTGCCGGTGCTGGCCTGCTGCTGCAGCGGCTGCAGGAAACGAGGCTCGGCGGCGATCTGCAGCACGCTGCTGCCCGCGCCCGGGGCCTGGGTCCAGTGGAAGCGCGGCCGGTCACTGTTGACGGTCTGGCCGTGCAGGGGCGAGACGGTCAGCGGCGGTGGCGGCTGGTCGCTGAGCAGGAAATCGGCGCTGGCATCCAGGCCCTCCACGCCCTGCGCATCGACAGCGCGCAGCAGCAGGCGCAGGGCACCCGGCGGAAGGTCGTCGATGACCAGCGAGGTGTCGCCGGTGGTGGCCGCGAACAGCAGGATCTCCGGCGTGGCAGCCAGCACGACTTCAACGCGGTAGTGGTCGGCAGTGGCCACCGGCTCCCAGGCCAGGCGTGCCGGCAGTGGCGGAAGCGCGGTGGCATCGCTGCGCAGCCGTGGCGCGGGCAGCAGCACCGATGCCGCCTCGGGGGCGATATCGGCGCTGGCGCTGCGGCTGGCCTGGCCCGGGCGCACCAGACGATGGCCATGCGGGTTGCCGACCTGCACGCGGCCTTCCAGCACTTCAGTGGCGCCGATCTGCGTGCCGTCGCCGGCACTGACCCGGAACACGGTGCCGCGCACGCTGCTGGTGGCGGCTGGGGCATCGATGATGTAGCGCGACGCCGGACCGCGGGCAGGGGTGACGCGGTTGCTGGCCCGGCCCTGCTGCAGGCGCATGCGGGTGTCGACCATGCCGGTGCGACCGTAACGACTCAGCTGGTCCAGGCGCAACCGCGAATGCTCGCGCAGCTGCAGGCGCGACGCATCAGCGAATTCGAGGGTGACACTGGCATCGGCGCCAGTCTGCACGGTGTCGCCGATGTGCAGCAGCTCGCCGGCGTGCAGGGCGCGGGTGGCGCTGCCATTGGCGGCCACCAGTTGCACGCCGCCGCGCACGGCCAACACGCGGGCCGGGGCCGGTTCGACCCGCAGCCAGCTGACCGGGAAGCGCAGCAGCCCGCCGGGCGGCAGGCGGTAGGGGTTGTCGATGCGGTTGTGCTGCTGCAGCTGCTGCCACGGCACATCCGCCTTCAGGTACAGGCCGCCCAGGTCCCAGAGGGTATCGCCGGGGCGGACCCGGTAGTTCCACTCCTGTGCGGCGGCGAGGCCGGGTAGCAGGAGCAGGGCGCACAGCAGTGCGGCGAAGCGGCGGACGAGGGAAGACGACGAACGGCCAACGGTCACGGAGTGCTGTCCCGGCTGAGCGGGGGCGCAGCTGCAAGACCCCATGGCCCCGACCTCATCCCCCCGAATGGATCGTAGCGGCCAAAAGCACGCTACCGATCACATTATCGCCCGTGGTCAGTGCAGGATTTCTGAACGAGACGCGTCTTTGTTCAGAACAGCAGCGAGGCCATCTTCCGGCGGTAGCGGCCAACCAGGTCCTCGTCGGTGATGACGTTGAAGGCATCGATCAGCACCTTGCGCGGCAGACCTTCGGCGAAGCTGCGGTCGATCCGCAGCATCTCCAGGAACTGTTCCAGCGCGGCTTCGTCGTGGCCGCCGAGCAGCAGCTGCACGCCGCGCAGATGGCGGGCCTGCAGGTCCTTGCCGTCGGCGGCGATGCGCGCGTCCAAGGCCTCGGCCGGGGGCGCATCCTTCAGCGCGGTGGCGAAGGCCAGGCGGGCGCGGCCGCGCACCGCGCGGTCATCGGTGGCCAGGTTGGCGGGCAGGGCATCGATCAGGTTGCCGGCCTCGTCCACGCCGCCCACCTGCAGCAGGGCCAGGGCGAGGTCCAGCTTCAGTTCGTCCTTGTCCGGCTCGGCGGCGATCTGCGCACGCAGCACGTCCACCTGCGCCTGCGGGTCCAGCGGGGCCTCGTCTTCGGTGACGGTGTCGCCGATGTCGGCCGGCACGACGCCGTGCTGGGCCAGGAACTCACGCAGCTGGCCTTCGGGGATGGCGCCGGGGAAACCGTCGACCAGCTGGCCGCCCTTGACCAGGAACACGGTCGGCACCGAGCGGATCTGGAAGGCGGCGGCGATCTGCTGTTCGGCGTCGACATCGACCTTGGCCAGCTCGAACGCGCCGTTGTACTCGGCCGCCAGCTTTTCCAGCATCGGGCCCAGAGTCTTGCACGGGCCGCACCAGGTGGCCCAGAAATCCACAAGCACCGGCGTCTGCAGGGACTTCTGCAGCACCTCGGCCTCGAAGGTCGCGGTGGTGGCGTCGAATACGTGGGTCGTCGTCTCGGTCATGGGAGAAGTATCGCCTGGCAACTGGAGACCGATTCTATGGTGTCGATCCGTGTCGGTCTCAACCCTGTCCTCACACCAGGCACCGACAACCGCGTCGTGGCTTGGCGGTTGCCGCGCCTGCCGCGACAATGCAGCGGTCTTTCATTACAGGTGGATCCGCGCGATGTCCGTGCTCTGGCTTGATCGTTGGTTGGGGCTGCTGGCCGCCGCGTGCTTCGTGCTGGCGGTCGTCGGTTTCGGCGCGGCGCTGGGCGGCTACTCCCAGGCCGTCCACCCGGTGGCGCTGCTCGGGGCCCGCGGCGTGCCGCACGCGCTGGCCTTCAACGTGCTGGGCCTGGTGCTGCCGGGCGCGCTGGCGGTGCTGGTGGCCGAGCGCCTGCGCCGGCAGCTGCCGGTGGGGGCAGGCTGGGCGCCGCGGGTCGGCAGCCAGATGCTGCTGCTGGCGGGCCTGGCCTTCGCGGCGATGGGCCTGCTGCCGCTGGACCCGGAAGACCTGCATGGCGGCGCCAGCCAGCTGCACGCCAGCGCGTGGATGGTCTGGGTGCTGGGCTTCGTGGTCGGCGCGCTGATGCTGGGCATCCCGCGCCTGCGCGCGGGGCATGCGCGCGCCATGGCCGGCTTGACCGTGGCCTGCGGGGCGCTGGCTGGCCTGGCCGCTTTCGTGCTGCAGGGCGTGCTGCCGGCGCCGTGGGCGCAGCGGCTGGCCTTCGCTTGCTGGGCGGCCTGGCTGGCGCTGGCTCTGCCGCTGTCGCGGGCGCGCTGAGACGGCAGCCGGGCCACGGTCGCGCCAGGCTTTCCGTCCCGGGATTGGAGCCATTTGCCGCACTGCGGTACGCTGTACCGCTTTGCCGCCGCAACCGCGTGTTACATGACCAGCGCCGAACCCAACGTTTACGACCCGCAGCAGGTTGAATCCGCCGCCCAGAGCTTCTGGGATGCCACCCGCGCCTTCGAGGTCGACGAGACCTCGGACAAGCCGAAGTACTACTGCCTGTCGATGCTTCCGTACCCGTCCGGCGCGCTGCACATGGGTCATGTGCGCAACTACACGATCGGCGACGTGATCAGCCGCTACAAGCGCATGACCGGCCACAACGTCCTGCAGCCGATGGGCTGGGACGCGTTCGGCCTGCCGGCGGAGAACGCCGCGATCAAGAACAAGACCGCGCCGGCGGCGTGGACCTACAAGAACATCGACCACATGCGCAGCCAGCTGCAGTCGCTGGGCTATGCCATCGACTGGTCGCGCGAGTTCGCCACCTGCCGCCCGGACTATTACGTCCACGAGCAGCGCATGTTCACCCGCCTGATGCGCAAGGGCCTGGCCTACCGCCGCAACGCGGTGGTGAACTGGGACCCGGTCGACCAGACCGTGCTGGCCAACGAGCAGGTCATCGACGGCCGCGGCTGGCGCTCCGGCGCACTGGTCGAGAAGCGCGAGATCCCGCAGTGGTTCCTGCGCATCACCGATTACGCCCAGGAACTGCTGGACGGCCTGGATGAGCTGGACGGCTGGCCGGAATCGGTCAAGACCATGCAGCGCAACTGGATCGGCCGTTCCGAAGGCCTGGAAATCCAGTTCGACGTGCGCGATGTCGATGGCAATGCGCTGGACCCGCTGCGCGTGTTCACCACCCGCCCGGACACGGTGATGGGCGTGACCTTCGTGTCGATCGCCGCCGAGCATCCGCTGGCGCTGCACGCCGCGAAGAGCAACCCGGAACTGGCCGCGATGCTGGCCGACCTGAAGCAGGGCGGCGTGTCCGAAGCGGAACTGGAAACCCAGGAAAAGCGCGGCATGGATACCGGCCTGCGCGCCGTGCATCCGGTCACCGGCGAGCAGGTGCCGGTGTGGGTGGCCAACTTCGTGCTGATGGGCTACGGCACCGGCGCGGTGATGGCCGTTCCCGGCCACGACCAGCGCGACAACGAGGTGGCCAACAAGTACGGCCTGCCGATCGTGCAGGTCATCGCCCTGAAGGATGCGCGCAACGACGATGAGCGCACCTGGGATGCCACCCGCTGGCAGGACTGGTACAGCGACAAGAGCCGCCAGACCGAACTGGTCAACTCGGCCGAATTCGACGGCCTGGACTTCCAGGGCGCCTTCGAAGCGCTGGCCGAACGATTCGAGCGCAAGGCCCAGGGCCAGCGCCGCGTCAACTACCGCCTGCGCGACTGGGGCGTGAGCCGCCAGCGTTACTGGGGCTGCCCGATTCCGGTGATCTACTGCGCCAAGTGCGGCGCGGTGCCGGTGCCGGAAGAACAGCTGCCGGTGGTGCTGCCGGAGGACGTGGCGTTCTCGGGCACCGGTTCACCGATCAAGACCGACCCGGAATGGCGCAAGACCACCTGCCCGGATTGCGGCGGCGCGGCCGAGCGCGAGACCGACACCTTCGACACCTTCATGGAGTCGAGCTGGTACTACGCCCGTTACACCTCGCCAGGTGCCCGTGATGCCGTCGACAAGCGCGGCAACTACTGGCTGCCGGTGGACCAGTACATCGGTGGCATCGAGCACGCGATCCTGCACCTGATGTATTTCCGCTTCTACCACAAGCTGCTGCGTGACGCGCGGATGGTGGACAGCAACGAACCGGCGCGCAACCTGCTGTGCCAGGGCATGGTGATCGCCGAGACCTACTACCGCCCGAACCCGGACGGCTCGAAGGACTGGATCAACCCGGCCGACGTGGACGTGCAGCGCGACGAGCGCGGCCGCATCACCGGCGCGACCCTGATCGCCGATGGCCAGCCGGTGGTGGTCGGTGGCACCGAGAAGATGTCCAAGTCGAAGAACAACGGCGTGGACCCGCAGGCGATGGTCGGCAAGTACGGCGCCGACACCGTGCGCCTGTTCTCGATGTTCGCCGCACCGCCGGAGCAGTCGCTGGAGTGGAACGAGGCCGGCGTGGACGGCATGGCCCGCTTCCTGCGCCGCCTGTGGGCCCAGGTGCACAAGCACGCCGCCGACGGCGCCGCCCCGGCGCTGGACGTGGCCGCACTGGATGCCAACCAGAAGGCACTGCGCCGCAAGACCCACGAGACCATCGGCAAGGTCGGTGACGACTACGGCCGCCGCCACAGCTTCAACACCGCCATCGCTGCGGTGATGGAACTGATGAACGCACTGGCCAGGTTCGAGGACGCCAGCGAGCAGGGTCGTGCGGTGCGGCAGGAAGCGCTGCAGGCCGTCGTGCTGCTGCTGAACCCGATCACCCCGCACGCCAGCCATACCCTGTGGCAGGTGCTGGGCCACGGCCAGACGCTGCTGGAAGACCAACCGTTCCCGCAGGCCGACAGTGCCGCGCTGGTGCGTGATGCGCTGACCCTGGCCGTGCAGGTCAACGGCAAGCTGCGTGGCACGATCGACGTGGCCGCCGAGGCCGCGCGCGAGCAGGTGGAGGCACTGGCCCTGGCCGAGCCGAACACCGCCAAGTTCATGGAAGGCCTGACGGTGCGCAAGATCATCATTGTCCCCGGCAAGATCGTGAACATCGTCGCTGCCTGATGTACCCGGCACCGGCCGCCGCCCAGGCGGCCGGTGCGTTGTCGCCACGGCCATCGGCCGATGGCCCTGCGTTCACGCGTCCTCGGGCAGGCTGTCTGTTGCCGTGATCGCCCGGCTCCGCCAGACTGTTCCCATGACTCGAATTCTGCTTGCCCTCGTCCTTGCCCTCGGCCTTGCCGGCTGTGGCTTCCACCTGCGCAACAAGTTGATGCTGCCGACCGACACCGCGCCGGTGAAGGTGGTGTCCACCGCGCCCTACAGCGAGCTGGTCAAGCTGTTGAACCGCAGCCTGCTGGCATCCGGTGCGAAGCTGGCCGACGATGACAGCAAGGACCCGGCAGCACAGCTGCAGGTGCTGTCCGAGCGCTGGGGCGACCTGCCCATCGCCATCGATGCACAGGGCCGTGCGCAGGAATACAGCCTGCGCTACGCGGTCATCTTCATCTTCCGCCGCGAGGATGGCAGCGAGCTGGTGCCGCAGCAGGTGATCGAACTGTCGCGCGACTACGTGTCGCCGCCGACCGACGCCACCGGTACCACCACCGAACGCGAGATCCTGGCCGACGAACTGCGCCGGGAAATGTCCGCCTCGATCATCCGACGCATCGACAGCGTGGTGCGTGCCGAGCTGGAACGCGGTGGCAGCCTGGCCGCGCCAAAGCCGGCCGTGACCACCGATGGCGAACCGGCGACGACGCCGGCGCCGGTCAAGCCCTGAGCTGCCGCCCACGATGGAACTGCGACCGGAGCAGCTGGCCAGCCAGGGCGGTGACACCGCGCTGGCGCCGGTATACCTGATCGCCGGCCCGGAAACCCTGCGCGTGCTTGAAGCCGCCGATGCGGTGCGCGCACGCGCCCGTGCCCGCGGCGTCGACGAACGTGAGGTGTTCGACGCCGACGGCCGCGACTTCGACTGGAACCAGCTCGACGCCAGCTTCAACGCGCCCAGCCTGTTCAGTGCGCGGCGCCTGGTGGAAGTGCGCCTGCCCAGCGGCAAGCCGGGCAAGGACGGTGCCGAGGTCATCAGCCGGTTCTGCGCCGACCCGGCGCCGGACGTGGTGCTGCTGATCACCGCCAACGAATGGAGCAAGGCCCACCAGGGCAAGTGGGCCGAGGCGGTCAACCGCGTCGGCGTGCTGTCGGTGGCTTGGGCGATCAAGCCGCACGAACTGCCGGACTGGATCGAGCGCCGCCTGCGCAGCAAGGGCCTGCGTGCCGACGGTGCCGCGGTGCAGCGTCTGGCCGAGCGCGTGGAAGGCAACCTGCTGGCTGCCGCACAGGAAATCGACAAGCTGGCCCTGCTGGCCGACGGCCAGCCGCTGGACGTGGAAAGGATGGAGTCGCTGGTGGCCGATGCCGCCCGCTACGACGTGTTCCGCCTGGTCGAAGCGACCTTCTCGGGCCAGCCGCAGGCGGTGCTGCGCATGCTGGCCGGCCTGCGTGGCGAAGGCGAGGCCGTGGCCGCGCTGATGCCGATCGTGATCCGCGAACTGCTGGCCGGTGCCGGCCTGGCGCGGGTGCAGGCCCGTGGCGGCAACGTCGCCGCTGAAATGAAATCGCGCGGCATCTGGGAATCGCGGCAGGCGCCGTACAAGCGCGCGCTGCAGCGGCATCCGGAAGGCAAGCGCTGGGAGCGCTTCGTGGCCGAGGCGGGGCTGGTCGACCGGATCGCCAAGGGGCGTGCCGACGGTGACGCCTGGCTGGCGCTGGAGCGCCTGCTGGTGGCGGTGTCCGAGGCCCGTGCCGTGCGCCTGCTCGCGCGCGCCTGAGTGATGAGCCTGCGGGTCTATTACGGGGGCACCTTCGATCCGGTGCACCTGGGCCATCTGGCCATCGCGCGCGCCGCACGCGACGAACTGCAGGTGGCCGTGCGCATGTTGCCGGCCGCCGACCCGCCGCACCGCGCCGCCCCGGGAGCCACCGCCGAACAGCGCTGCCGGATGCTGTCGCTGGCCATCGGCGACGAGCCGGGCCTGCTGCTCGACCGGCGCGAGCTGGACCGGGCCGCGCGCAACCCCGGCCAGCCGTCCTATACGGTCGACACCCTGCGCGAGCTGCGCGCCGAGCTGGGCCCGAGCCGGCCGCTGGCCTGGCTGGTCGGTGCCGACAGCCTGCTGGCCCTGCCGGCCTGGCACGAATGGCAGGCGCTGTTCGGCCTGGCCCACATCATCGTGGCCGAGCGGCCGGGCAGCCCGTTGCGTGATGCCGTGGCCGGCGAGCTCGGCCAGGCGCTGGAGGGGCGCTGGGCCGACAACGAGCAGTCGCTGTTCGCCAGCCCGGCCGGGCGCGTGCTGCGCCTGCACCAGCCCCTGCGAAGCGAGTCGGCCAGTGCCGTACGCACCCAGATCGCCGCGGCCGGGCCCTGGCGGGCGATGCTGCCGCCGGCGGTGGCCGACTACGTGGCCGGCCATCGCCTGTACCACCCCGGCACACCCTGAATACCTGCGTGAATGGCGCAAGCGCGCCATGCCCGTATAATCGCCCCCACGTTTATCGAGTCGATCCACTTTGAGCAACCAGACCCAGCCCCAGACCATCAAGGTCGATCTGCCCAGCCCGCCGCCTTCCGTGCCGCAATTGCTGGCCAGCGTCCGCCAAGCCACCGAAGACCTGAAAGCCAAGGACCTGGTCGAGATCGACGTGCGCGGCCGGTCAAGCGTTGCCGATTACATGATCGTCGTTTCGGGCACCTCGACCCGCCACGTCAAGTCGATCGCCGACGAAGTCGTGCGCTTCGCCAAGAACATCGACGTGATGCCGCTGGGCGTGGAAGGCGAGCGCGAAGCCGAGTGGGTGCTGGTCGACCTGGGCGACATCATCGTCCACGTCATGCTGCCGCGCGTGCGTGAGTTCTACGCCCTCGAGCGACTGTGGACCGTCGGCGACCAGCCGCCGCCCAGCGACGACGACGAAGTGGCCTGAGCCACGGCGTTGCTGTACCCCTTCGACGGCGCCGATGGCGCCGTCGACGTTTTGGAGACTGCGTAGATGAAAGCCCGCCTGATCGCCACCGGTGAACGCGCACCCAGCTGGGTCGCGCAGGGCTTCGCCGAATACCAGAAGCGGCTGTCGCACTGGCTGCCGTTCGAACTGGTGGAAATCGAACCGGGCCTGCGTGGCAAGGGCCGCGATGCGCGACGCGCCACCGAGGACGAAGGCAGGCGGGTGATCACTGCGTTGCCGAAGAATGCCTACGTGGTGGCGCTGGACGTGCCGGGCCGCCAGCTCAGTTCGGAACAGCTCGCGCAGCGCCTGGAGCATTGGCGCGGGCAGGGCAGGGACCTGGCGTTCCTGATCGGTGGCCCGGAAGGGCACTCGCCGGAAGTGTCCGCGCTGGCCGATGAGAAGTGGTCGATCGGACCGCTGACGCTGCCGCACATGCTGGTGCGGCTGGTGGTGGCCGAGCAGCTGTATCGGGCCGCCGCAATGATTGCCAATCACCCCTACCATCGCGCGTGAAGAGTGGTTATACTAATCGTCTGCCCGAATAGCTCAGCCGGTTAGAGCACTTGACTGTTAATCAGGGGGTCGTTGGTTCGAGTCCAACTTCGGGCGCCACCTTTGAAAACCCACATCGCAAGATGCGGGTTTTTTTGCATCGAGCTTCTGTAGAGCCGAGCCCATGCTCGGCTCCGGCAGAACGGCAGCCGAGCATGGGCTCGGCTCTACAAAAGAGCAGTCGAGCAAGGCTCGACGCTACAGTTTCAGGTTGCCGCTGCAGACCGCCGCCAGCGTGGCGACCGCCACGGCCAGGATCGTGCCGAACAGCACCCACTCCCAGCGCGTGAACACCGGCTGCCCATGCTGGCGCCGGGTGAGCGCGAACAGCGCCACGCCGGGCACATACAGCAGCACCGACAGCAGCAGGTTGTCGAGGCCGCCGGCGTATACCAGCCACAACGCGTAGGTGCTGGCCAGCAGGGCCACGCCGAAATCACGCCAGCGCACGGCCGGCTGTCCCGCATAGGCCACGCCGCGCCAGGCAAGCTGCACGCCGAATGCCGCCGACAGGAAGTAGGGCACCAGGCTCATCGATGCAGCAAGCAGCACAAGGCTGGTGTAGCTGCCCGAATTGAACAGCACCAGCAGCAGGAACAGCTGGATCAGGCCATTGCTCAGCCACAGCGCATTGGCCGGCACGCCGCGCGCGTTCTCACGGCCGAGGAAGGCGGGCATGGTGCCATCGCCGGCGGCGGCATACAGCACTTCGGCGCACAGCAGCACCCAGGCCAGCAGCGCGCCCAGTACTGAAATGATCGAGCCGATGATGATTACCGACGCCCCCCATTCGCCGACAATGGCGCGCAGCACGTAGGCCATGGAAGGGTTGGGCAGCGCAGCCAGCTGCGGCTGCGAAAGCACGCCCATGGACAGCAGGCTGACCAGTACCAGCAGCAGCCAGACGCCGACAAAACCAATGACCGTGGCCCGGCCGACATCGGCGCGGCGCGCGGCACGCCGTGAATAGATGCTTGCGCCTTCGATGCCGATGAATACCCACACGGTGACCAGCATCATGCCGCGCAGCTGCGTGCCAAGGTCGCCCAGCGCGGGTGCACCGAAGAAATCCGCCGTGAACATGTCCATGCGGAACGCGCCTGCGGCCAGCACCAGGAACAGCGCGATGGGCACCAGCTTGGCCACGGTCACCAGGCTGTTCACCAGCGCGGCCGTGCGCAGGCCACGCAGCACCAGCAGGTGCACGGTCCACAACAGGACCGAGGACGCCGCCACGGCGGCAACGGTGTTGCCCTCGCCGAATACCGGCAGGAAATGGCCCACGCCGCTGAAGATCAGCACGAAGAAGCTGGCGTTGCCCAGCACCGAGGCCACCCAGTAGCCCCACGCCGCGGAAAAGCCGATGTAGTTGCCGAAGCCCACGCGGGCGTAAGCGTAGATGCCGGTATCCAGGTCCGGGCGGCGATTGGCCAGCGCCTGGAACACGAAGGCCAGCATCAGCATGCCGGCACCACTGAGCACCCAGCCGATGAGGACGGCGGCTGGCCCGGCGCTGCGGGCCACGTTCTGCGGCAGCGAGAAAATGCCAGCGCCCACCATCGAGCCGACCACCAGGGCGGTCAGCGCGGCCAGGCCAAGACGTTGGTTGGAGGTGGGCATCCGCTGGGGTTCCTGCGCTGGCAACGGGCTCATGAGCCCAAAAGGCAAAGCATCCTTTGAGGTTCACATTTCAGGTGCTCGTTGATTCAATCCATCTCTTTGTGTGAGACGGGGATCTGGCAGGCTGGAACCTCCCCAACGAGTCCTCTGAATGATGAAATCGCGGGCCTACCTTACACTGGACGGAAACGAGTACGTCACGGCGCAGGCCGTGGGGAACCGTCGCAACAAGGACTACGGGGGGGAACCGACCGGGGACCGCTACTTCTCGACACATCGCGTGGGTCATCGTCGTCCGGTCACGCATGTCATGAAGGGGTCCTCTTGGTACTTTGCGTATATTGATGGTCAGAAGGGAGGGGCGGCCACGGACGGTGAATCCCTTCAGCACCTTCTTTTCAAAGAGGCATTCCGCCGGTTGACTCACGTCCGGCTCTCGCTTTCAGTTCCCAGCAAGAAGGGACCTCGCCCCTGGTGCGAATCGAAGATATCCATTACCCGGGTGGAGCAGGAGTGGAGAGTTCCGGGCCGGGGGGACTATCGAGCAGATCTTTACGTCGAGTTCGCCAGCGAAGATGCGTTGGGTTTGAAGTGGGAAGGTAACTTTCTTCTTGAGGTCAGACGGTCGCACGCGGTGGACGCTGCAAAACAGGATGGTCTCCGACATCTGGGGATTGCGGTGATCGAGGTGGATATCGGAAGGGTGCCGATTTACTGCTATCCCCACCCAGAAGATGAGACCAGTGATCTGAAGGAGGCGCGGTATCTCGATGGGATCAAGCGCTTGCTGGAAAGTGAGCGTGGTTTTCTGCAGGCAATAGTTCTCAGCAATCCGAGTAGCAAAGCCTTCCTAGAGTTGCAGTTGCGTAAATATCAGGAGAACCTGCAGATACTAAAAAAGCAGAGCGGCCAGCGGCAGTCGGAACTGGACGAAGTGACCGCGCGCTGCGTTGGAATGGAGCAAGGGTTGAGCCGGATGGCTGCCCAATTGAGGCAAAACGAGGAGCTGCTCGTCGGAGCACAGCAGGCCGCTGTCGATCTGAAAAAGAAACTTGCGTCCCAGCAGGGGGCGCTGCAGGTTGCGCAAGATTCTGTGCAGTCCGAAGTCCTCGACCGACGTTTTTACCAGATTTGCTGCTGGAGTTTGGTCGTCGCCCTGTTGATTCTGGTGTGCTGGATAGTCTGGTGAGCGGGGGCGCCCGACATGCCTGAGCCTGCGGCGAAAATCATTTAAAAAAGCAAAGGCCCGGGCAGATGCCCGGGCCTTTGCAGGTGACGCGCCTTCGATCAGTTGAAGGTGTACTTGGCGCCGACGGTGAAGTAACGGCCAATCGCGCCGCTGAAGTGCAGCGGGTTGTAGTTGACCGCACCGTAGGTGCTGGGGTCGAGCGGAGCGATGCGGTCGAACACGTTCTGCACCGAGGCATTCAGTTCGAAGGCTTCGGTGATGTTCCAGCGGCCGGACAGGTCGAAGGTGGTGAAGGAAGAGATCTTCTCCACCGGCGAACCGTCTTCGTAGAACGCCAGGTAGTCGCCACCGCGGCGGTCCTTGTTGTCCATGCTGTCGATGTAGTTCACCACACCGCTGACGCTCCACGGACCCTGCTTCCAGGTGGTGCCGAAGTTGATCTTGTCCTGCGGCGTACCGATGCAGTTGGTCACGTCGCAGTTGCCGTGGGTGCCAACGTAATCGACGGTGGTGTCACCCTCGGTACGTTCGAACTTCAGGATGTGGCTCCACTGCAGGTCCATTTCCAGCTGGCCGGCGCCGAAGTCGAAGGTCTGGCGCACGTCGGTGTCGATACCGCGGACACGCGAGGAGTTGGCGTTCACGTACGCGGTGTTGACCGCCAGGATCGTGCCGCTGTTGGCCACGCCACCGATGTTGTTGGAATCACGCAGGACGTTGCCGGCGGCGATTGCATCGGCGGTGCTGCCCTGTGCGATTTCGTTGGTGCGCTTGATTTCCCAGGCGTCGACGGTCAGCGAGGTGGTGGAGGTCGGCTGCAGCACGATACCCACCGAGTAGCTCTTGGACTCTTCCGGCTTCAGGTCCTGGTTCGGGCGGGTGATGATCGCCACCGAGCGCGCGGTGCACTCGTTGGCCGGATCGATGGCGCAGCGCACCGGATCGCGGGCGTTGGAGAAGGCGGCCAGGCCACCATCACCGTTCTCGGCCGGGTTCGGCGCGCGGAAGCCTTCGGCGTAGCTGGCGCGCAGGGCGATCCAGTCGGCCGGGGTCCACTTCACGCCCAGCTTCGGCGTGGCCTTGCCTTCACCGCTCTCGTACTTGTCGTAACGCACGGCGCCCGACAGTTCCAACGATTCCAGCACCGGTGCGGACAGTTCGGCGTAGCCGGCGTACACGTTCTGGGTGCCGTCATAGGCCGAGTAGCCCAGGCCGATGATCTGGCCGACGTCGGTGAAGGTCTGCGGGGTCAGGCTGTTGCTGGTCTTGCGCCACTCGGTACCGAAGGCCAGGCCCAGCGGGCCGCCCTTCAGGTCCATCAGGCTGCGCGAGATGGTGAAGTCGAACATGTCCAGGCTGGACTTGGCGCGGGCGCTGATGGTCGGGCTGATCGCGTCGTAGACCGACTGCGGGGTCAGCGAGGCGTTATCACCGATGCGCCAGGTGCCGTACGGACAGGCCGGGTTGCCCAGCACGCAGCGCACGGCGTCATAGTTCAGGAAGCCGGTGCGCTTGTTGACCAGGTCGGTGCCCGAGTGCAGGTAGGCGGTGTCGTAGCTCCACTCACCCCAGTTGCCCTTGACGCCCACCAGGAAGCGGTTGAACTCGTTGGTGTTGTTGGTCACGCGCGGGCCCACGTCCCAGGCGCTGTAGCGCAGGCGCGCAGCGTAGGGCAGCGGATTGTCCGGGTGGCCGGCGTAGAGCATGGTCGCACCGGCGCCGCTGTTGGCGTTGACCGGGCCGCCCGGGTAACCCCAGCCGCCGGACACGCCCGACGGCGTATTGCTGAAGATGGTTTCCTTCTTCGAGTAGCCGATCTCGGTGTAGACCTCGCCGCCTTCACCGAAGGCGAAGCTGGCACGACCGAACACGTTGACGTACTTCTCTTCCGGAGTCAGGTCACGGTACTGCTGTGCCGGATCCCACAGGCAGCCCTGTGCCTGGGCGGTGGCATCGGTCTGGCCCGGAATCGTGGTCACGCCCGCGCAACCCGGCAGGGCGACCAGCCGGCCGGCGGTGTTGAACACCGAACCGTTCGGGCCGGTGCCGCCGGCAGTGCCGCCGGACAGGAAGGCGCCACCGAGGAACTGCGCGTCAGCGGCGTCGTAGCCCCAGCGACGGATATCGCCGGTACCGATCCACTTGCGGTTCTTGCGGTCGCTGATCTGGATGCGGTCGGTCTTGCCGACGTCCAGGCTGAAGAACGCGTTCCAGCCGTCGCTGGCGAGGTCGCCGGTACCGGCGGTCAGGGTGGCCTTCTTGGCATCACCGTCGCCATCGCCGGACACGCCGTACGAACCGCGCAGGATCGCGCCCTGGAAGTCGCTGCGCAGGATGATGTTGACCACGCCGGCGATCGCGTCGGAACCGTAGATGGCCGAGGCGCCGTCCTTCAGCACTTCCACGCGCTCGACGGCGTCGAGCGGGATGGTGCTGAGGTCGGTGAACACCTTCTGGCCGTCATCGGCCAGGCCGTAGGTCGCCATGCGGCGGCCGTTCAACAGCACCAGCGTCGAACCGGCACCGAGGCCGCGCAGCGAAATGCCCGCGCCGCCACCGGCGAAGCCGTTGCCGAAGGTCTTGGGAATGGAGCCGGCGCCATCGGCGGTGAGCGTCTGCAGGTACTCGGCGACCGTGGTCTTGCCGGTGCGGTCGATTTCCTGGCGGGTCACCACCTGCACCGGAGACGGGGTCTCGGTGTTGGTGCGCGGAATGTTCGAACCGGTGACCGTGATGCGGTCAAGGTTGGTGGCCTGTTCCTGTGCGAAAGCAGTGGAGGAGACCGCGGCGCCGGCCAGCAGCAGGGTGCCGCCAGCGAGGATATGGGTGATGGACGATGCCAGGTGGTGTTGGCGGCGGCTGGCGGGCCGTTGGATCGGGTGTTTCACAGCTTCTCTCCTGACTGGAAAACTCGAGCATTGAGGACGTCATCCGGTTTGTACCGGGACGTATCAATCTAGGTTTCTGGCAGGTGACGGCGCAGTGAAGATTTACTGAATTCGTAACGATTTTTCGACCGAAGCGAAATGTTCTGGCGCGAACGGCTCTTGACGGGTGGGGTAAGCGCGGACCATGGCGGCCCGGCATTGCGCCGGGCCGCCTGCGGGCCTCAGTCGGGCAGGGAGAACTGCACGGGCACCATGCCGATGGCCGGCACGGCCACGCCGTCACGCTCGGCCGGCACGAACCGCCATTGGCGCAGCACCTGCTGGCGGGCGGCCTGGTCCAGGCTGCGCGAGCCGCTGCTGCGCTCGATGCTGACGTTCACCGGCTTGCCGCTGGTATCCACCTCGACCCGCAGCAGGACGGTGCCCTGTTCGTGGTTGCGCAGGGCCTGGACCGGGTAGGCCGGCGGCGGGGCGCTGCGGTACTGCAGCTGCACCCCGGCCATCGGCGTGGACGGCGCCAGGCTTGGTGCCGCCTGCACGGGGGCCGGTTCGGCTGCGGGCAGGATGATGCCCTGGGCCTCCTCCAGCGTAGCGGTCGGGGCCGGCAGCGGCGGGATCACGGTCGGCGCGGCCTGCGGCTTGGGCACGACCTTGGCGACTTCCGGCTTCGGCTCCACCGGCAACGGCTCCGGCGGCTTCGGCTGTTCCTTGGGAATCAACCTGACCTCGGTGGTGTCGCGGGGGAGGGCGGTGATGGCCTGGTAGGTTGCCGGTATCAGCAGCAACAGGAAGGCCAGCAGGTGCAGGGCGATGGCCGCGCTCCAGGCGGCGACGCGGGCGGGATCGAACTGCAGCGGTACAACGGGATACGTACGAACCATGGTCCACCTCCATGCCAGTGACGAAGTCCTCAACGCACCAGGGCCGCCATCGGGGTTGCCGCACGCGGCTGGCAGTCAATCTTTAGCGCCGCCCCCCGGCCACTGCCTAGAGGCAGGGGCGACGCCGTTGGGCTGGCCTTCATGAACGCGTAGCGCCGGGCCATGCCCGGCGGAAATGCATGCCGCTGCGCTCGCGGGGCATGGCCCCGCGCTACCGGTTGGTCGGCCATTGCGGGTAGCGCCGGGCCATGCCCGGCGGAAATGCACGCCGCTGCGCTCGCGGGGCGTGGCCCCGCGCTACCGGTTGGTCGGCCATTGCGGGTAGCGCCGGGCCATGCCCGGCGGAAATGCATGCCGCTGCGCTCGCGGGGCATGGCCCCGCGCTACCGGTTGGTCGGCCATTGCGGGTAGCGCCGGGCCATGCCCGGCGGAAATGCATGCCGCTGCGCTCGCGGGGCATGGCCCCGCGCTACCGGCTCGTCGGCCATTGCGGGTAGCGCCGGGCCATGCCCGGCGGAAATGCATGCCGCTGCGCTCGCGGGGCGTGGCCCCGCGCTACCCGTCAGCGGCCCAGTTCGAACACCACGTCAAGGTTCACCGACACGGTCGATTCGCCCGGCGCCACCGGGGTCGCATTGTCCATCGCCGCACCGGCGGCCATGGCCCGCATCATCGGCATCGGGCGGAAGCCGCCATTGCTGTTCTCTGAGATGCTGACGATGCGGCGCACCTGCAGGCCCAGCGACTTCGCATAGGTCTGGGCGCGGGCCTGGGCCTTCTTCAGCGCGGCCAGGCGGGCTTCGTCATAGACCGGCTCGGGCTGGTCGATCTCGAACTGCGGGCCGTTGATCTGGTTGGCGCCCTGCGCGGCCAGGGCGTCGAGCACCTTGCCCAGCTTGGCGATGTCGCGCACCTTCAGGCTGACGGTGTTGCTGGCCTGGTAGCCGGTGATCTTCGGCGCCTCGTTGTCGGCGTAACGGTACTGCGGGTTGAGGCTGACGCCGCTGGTCTGCACGTCGCGTTCGGCAATGCCGGCAGCCTTGACAGCGGCCAGCACCTTGTCCATCTGCTGGGCGTTCTCGCGCATGGCGCTGTTGCCGTCTGCGGCCTGCGTGACCACGCCGGCCGACAGGGTGGCCACGTCCGGCACGCGGGTGGCTTCGGCATTCGCCGAGATGTTCAGCAGGGTGCCTTCGGCCTGGGCGGCGATCGACGGCGACGACGGGGCGGCGTGGGCGGTCATCGAGGCTCCAAGAGCGAGGGACAGGGCAAGCAGCAGCGGGGTGGCGGTGCGGCGCATGGGATCTCCTTGTTATGGCGGTGAGGGTGGTGTCGTAGCGATGAACGCGTTGTGAGTCCGTTCGGGGTTCGACGCGCATCGGGCGGGGTTGCCGACGATTCAGGCAGTGCCCTCAGGTTATGCTGTGCCGATGCTCTATCTTGCTTCCCGCTCCCCCCGACGCAACCAGCTGCTGGCCCGACTCGGACGCCCCTTCCAGGCCCTCGACCTGGAGGTGCCCGAGGTGCGTGCGGCTGCCGAAACCGCCGAAGCCTATGTATGCCGGGTCGCGGCCGACAAAGCGCGCGCCGGCCTCGCCGCGGTGCTGGCCACGGACCCGCAGGCGCGGGTGCTGGGCTCGGACACCGAGGTCGTGCTGGACGGCGAGGTGTTCGGCAAGCCGGCCGATGCGGCCGACGCGCGGGCGATGCTGGCGCGGCTGGCCGGGCGCACCCACCAGGTGATGACCGCCGTGGTGGTGGTGGGCGCTGGCGGGCTGGACAGGGAGCTGGTCGTGTCCGAGGTCACCTTCGCCCCGATCAGCGCGGCGGATATCGCCGCCTACGTGGCCACCGGCGAGCCGCTGGACAAGGCCGGCGCCTACGCCATCCAGGGCGGGGCCGAGCGCTGGATCGAACACCTTTCCGGCAGCTACTCCGGCGTGATGGGGTTGCCGCTGCTTCATACCGATCGTCTGCTGGCGCGCTGCGGCGTGCCGGCCCCAATTGCCGATGCCGCCAGGGAGGCTGCCGATGTCTGAGGAAATCCTGGTCAATGTGACCCCGCGCGAGACCCGGGTCGCTGTGATCGAAAACGGCATGCTGCAGGAGCTGCACATCGAACGCGGCTGGCGCCGTGGCGTGGTCGGCAACATCTACAAGGGCAAGGTGCAGCGGGTGATGCCCGGCATGCAGGCGGCCTTCGTCGAGGTCGGCCTGGAGCGCGCGGCGTTCCTGCATGCCAACGACGTGATCCGGCCGGCCCCGGTGGCCAGCGCCGACACCGAGAACACCACCCTGCCGCCGCCGTCCAGCGTGCCCATCGTCGAGCTGCTGCGCGACGGCCAGGACATCGTGGTGCAGGTGGTGAAGGACCCGATCGGCACCAAGGGCGCGCGCCTGACCACGCAGATCAGCATTCCCTCGCGCTACATGGTGCTGCTGCCGCAGTCCAAGGTGGTGGGCGTGTCGGCGCGCATCGAGGATGAAGGCGAGCGCGCACGGCTGAAGGCACTGGTGACCGAGCTGTCGGCCCAGCACGGTGGCTACGGCTATATCGTGCGTACCAATGCCGAAGGCCAGCCGGCCGAAGCCATCGCCGAGGACGTGGCCTACCTGTCGCGCGTCTGGAACGTGGTCGAGCGCCGCGGCCGCGAAGCCCCCTCGTGCAGCAACATCTATGAAGACCTGAGCCTGCCGCTGCGTTCGGTGCGCGACCTGATCCGCAAGGACGTGGACAAGGTGAAGGTCGATTCGAAGGAGACCTTCGCCCAGCTGCAGGCCTTCGTGGCCAAGTACATGCCGGTGCTGGCCGAGAAGCTGGAGCTGTATTCGGGTGACCGGCCGATCTTCGACATGTTCGGCGTGGAGGACGAGATCGGCCGCGCGCTGGACAAGCAGGTGCCGCTGAAGTCCGGTGGCTACCTGGTCATCGACCAGACCGAGGCGATGACCACCATCGACGTGAACACCGGTTCGTTCGTCGGCCAGCGAAACCTGGAAGAAACCGTGTTCCGCACCAACCTGGAGGCCGCGCAGGCGGTGGCCAGGCAGCTGCGGCTGCGCAACCTGGGCGGCATCATCATCATCGATTTCATCGACATGGATGATCCCGAGCACCGCCGCCAGGTGCTGCGCACGCTGGAGAAGGCCCTGGCCCGCGACCACGCCAAGACCACGGTGTACGACTTCTCGCCGCTGGGCCTGGTCGAGATGACCCGCAAGCGCACGGTGGAAAGCCTGGAGCGGCAGCTGTCGGAAACCTGCCCGCAGTGCAGCGGGCGTGGCTCGATCAAGACCACCGAGACGGTGACCTACGAAATCTTCCGCGAGATCACCCGCGCCGTTCGCCAGTTCGAGGCGGCGCGCCTGCTGGTGATCGCGTCGACCAAGGTGGTGGCGCGCATCACCGACGAGGAATCGGCGGCGGTGGCCGAGCTGGAGGAATTCCTCGGCAAGAGCATCCGCTTCCAGGCCGATGAGCAGTACCTGCAGGAGCAGTTCGATGTCGTTCTGCTCTGAGCCGCGCGGACCGGGCGCCGGTCGGGGCCGATGAGCGCGCCGCCGCGCCTGCGACTGCGAAGGATCCGCCGTCATTTCGTTGCTGCCTGCGCGGTGGGTCTGGTCGTGCTTGCGCTGCTGGTGGGTACGCTCAGCCAGCTGCTGCCGCTGGCCGAGCGCCACCCCGAGGCGATCGCTGCGTGGCTGAGTGAGCGCGCCGGGCAACCGGTGCGTTTTGAACAACTGGACACCGAATGGACCCGGCGCGGCCCGCTGCTGCAGCTCAAGGGCCTGCGCATCGGCGCGGGGCAGGGCCTGGCCATCGGCGAGGCCGAGGTGCTGGTTTCGATGTACAGCGGCCTGCTGCCGGGCCGGTCGCTGACCGAGCTGCGCCTGCGCGGGCTGGCCCTGGACCTGCATCAGGGCAGTGACGGCCGCTGGTCGGTGCGGGGCCTGCCGCAGTCCAGCAGCGGTGATCCGCTGGAGGCGCTGCGCCGGCTGGGCGAACTGCAGGTGATCGGCGGCCGCCTCGGCGTGCATGCGCCCGGCCTGGGCGTGGATGCCACGCTGCCGCGCATCGACCTGCGCCTGCGCGTGGATGGCGACCGCCTGCGGGTAGGCGTGCGCGCCTGGGCACAGACCGACGCGCTGCCGCTGACCGCGGTGCTGGACCTGGACCGCCGCCACGGCAACGGCCAAGCCTGGCTGGGCGCGGATCCGGTCGACTTCAAAGCCTGGTCGCCGTTGCTGGCGGCCGGCGGCCTGCGCCTGCGCGAAGGCAAGGGCGAACTCAACCTGTGGCTGGTCCTGCGCGATTTCGCGCCGGTGGCCCTGACCACCGATTCGGACCTGCGCGAGGTGCGCGTCGACGGCGCGCCGCTGCAGGGCGCGCCGCTACAGAGCATGACCACGCCCGGCCTGCAGCTGCAACGCGTGCAGGCGCGCCTGCGCTGGCAGCGCCAGGGCGATGGCTGGGCGCTGCAGGTGCCGCGCCTGCGCCTGGGCAGTGGTGCGGACCAACAACGGCTGGATGGCCTGCAGGTGCAGGTGGGCAAGCAGCTGCGGATCAGCAGCGGGCCGGTGCAGGCCGGGACCGCGCTGCGCGCGCTGGCCCTGAGCGACCGCCTCGAACCGGGCCTGCGCCGCTGGCTGTACCTGTCCAAGCCGCAGCTGGATGTGCAGTCGCTGCAGCTGCAGGGCGAGCGCGACGGCCCGTTGTGGGCGCAGGGCGAACTGCAGGCGCTGGGCTTTGCCAGCGTCGGCGATGCCCCCGGCGTGCGTGGCCTGGGCGGCCGTTTCGAAGGCGATGCCGATGGCTTCAGCCTGCAGCTGAAGCCCCAGCAGGAGCTGCAGTTCGATTGGCCGACCGGTTTCGGCGAGCGCCACGACCTGCATCTGGCCGGGCAGATCGTCGGCTGGCGCGACGGAGCCGGTGGCTGGCGCATCGGCACCCCGGCGATGCGCGTGGAAGGCACCAACTATGCCGCCGATGTGCGTGGCAGCCTATGGTTCCAGGGCGATGGCACGCGCCCGTGGCTGCAGCTGGCCGCCAAGCTGGACAACGTGCCGATGACCGCCGCCAAGCGGTTCTGGATCCATTCGAAGATGAGCAAGGGCGCCACCGACTGGCTGGATGCCGCGCTGGTGGGTGGCCAGGTGCGCGGCGGCATCGGCCTGGTCAGCGGCGATCTGGACGATTGGCCGTTCGACAACAACGATGGCCGCTTCGAGGCCACCGGCCACATCAGCAACGGCGACATCCGCTTCCAGCACGACTGGCCGCTGATGGGCCAGGTCGACGCCGATATCGCCTTCATCGGCCCCGGTTTCCACATGCAGGGCCGCGGTGACCTGGCCGGTGTGGCGGTGCAGAAGTTCGAGGCCGGCATCGAAGATTTCGGCCACGCGCCGCTGTACGTGCGTGCCGACAGCCAGAGCGAGGCGGGGCGCCTGCTGGCGATGCTGCGGCAGAGCGGCCTGCACAAGGACTACGGCGACACCCTCGACAACCTGGTCGCCAGCGGCCCGGCCAACGTGCACTTCGACCTGCTGCAGCCGCTGCACCACGATGAAGGCCGTGGGCACCTTCAGGGCACGGTGGACCTGGCCGGTGTGAAGCTGGTGGACAAGCGCTTCGATCTGGAATTCGACGCCATGCAGGGCCAGGCCCGCTACGGCAGCGGTGGCTTTGCCGCCGAGGAGCTGGCCGTGCGTCACCTTGGCCAGGACGGCCGCCTGAGCCTGCGTGCCGGTGGCTATGTGCGCAACCCGGCGCTGGCCTTTGAATCGGAACTGGCGGCACACCTGGATGCCAAGGTGCTGATCGACCGCGCGCCGGAAATGGCCTGGCTGAAACCCTATCTGGAGGGCACCTCGGCCTGGACCGTCGCCGTCAACGTGCCCAAGGTGGCGCCCGGTGCGCCGGCCCCGCCCAGCGAGCTGCGCCTGCATTCGGACCTGGTGGGCACCCGTCTGGACCTGCCGGCGCCGCTGGACAAGCCGGCCGCCGATGCGCTGGCGACCACCGTGTCGGCACAGCTGCCGATGGGCGATGGCCGCATCGACGTGGCGTTCGGCCAGCGCCTGGCCCTGGCCGCGCGCACCCACAACAGCCAGACCGGCGTGCAGGTCACGATGGGCAGCGACCGCGTTGACCGCGACCCGCCGCCCAGCGGGCTGGCCATCAACGGCCGCAGCCCGACCCTGGATGCGCTGGAATGGATCGGCCTGGCCCGTGGCGCAGGTGGCGATGGCGATCCCATGCCGCTGCGCGCGGTGGACGTGCAGGTCGGCAGGCTGATGCTGATCGGCGGCATCTTTGAACAGACGCGGCTGCAGCTGCGGCCGGGCGCGCAGGCGCTGGACGTGCGCCTGGACGGCCCTTCGCTGGCCGGCCACCTGAGCGTGCCCAATGCCGACGGCGGCACCATCAGCGGCCAGCTCGACCGCGTGCACTGGCAGTCACCGCCGGCGGCGCCAGGCGCTGACACCGCCGTGGCCGCGACGCGCCCGCAGACCGGTGCCGATGACATCGATCCTGCCAAGCTGCCGCCGTTCGCCCTGGACATCGCCGACCTGAAGTTCGGCAAGGTGATGCTGGGCCAGGCGGTGCTGCGCACGCGCCCGCTGGGCAATGGCCTGAGCGTGGACGAGCTGCGCTTCCGTGCCCCGGAGCAGGAGATCGATATCACCGGCCGCTGGCTGGGCAAGGGCGCCGGCGCGCGCACCGAGCTTACCGCCAAGGTGCGCAGCGAAGACCTGGGCGGTCTGATGCAGAACCTCGACTACGCCGGCCAGCTGCGCGGCGGCTCCGGCCAGGCGCAGCTGCAGGCGGCCTGGGCCGGTGGGCCATCGGATTTCCAGCTGGGCAACCTGCAGGGCACGCTCGACATCGATGCGCGCAACGGCCAGCTGCTGGAACTGGACCCCGGCGCGGGCCGCGTGCTCGGCCTGCTCAGCGTGGCCCAGCTGCCGCGTCGCCTGATGTTTGATTTCCGCGATTTCTTCTCCAAGGGCTTCGCCTTCAACCACATCGAAGGCGGCATGCAGTTCGGCGACGGCATGGCGCGCACCGACAAGGTGCTGATCGAAGGCCCGGCGGCCAACATCACCATCCGTGGCCAGACCGACCTGCGCCAGCAGCAGTTTGACCAGACCATCGACGTCAACCCGCGCGCGGGCAACCTGCTGACCGTGGTGGGCGCGGTGGCCGGCGGGCCGGTGGGCGCGGCGCTGGGTGCGGCCACCAATGCGGTATTGTCCAAGCCACTCGGCGAGATCGGCGCCCGTACCTACAGAGTGACCGGCCCCTGGAAGGAGCCGAAGGTGGAGGTGATCGAGCGCAGCCGTGACCGTACCCCGGCCCCGCCGCGCGCGCCTGCACCAACCCCGTCCGTGCCGCCGACCGTCACCGACCCGCCGCGCCCGCGTTGAGCGTCGCGGCCCCTGTTCATCCGGCGGCCTTGCCTGGCCGCCTCCAGACCCCCAGATCGAGACCATGACTGATAACGCACTGACGCTTGCCCAGGACCGCCTGCTGCGCCCCGGCGGCCTGGATACCGCCGGCCTGGAGCGCACCTTCGGCCAGCTGCTCGGCCCCGGCGTGGACTTCGGCGACCTGTATTTCCAGCATGCTCGGCGCGAAAGTTGGAGCGTGGAAGACGGCATCGTCAAGGACGGCGCCCATTCCATCGAGCAGGGCGTGGGCGTGCGCGCCATCGCCGGCGAGAAGACCGGTTTCGCCTATTCCGATGACATCCATGCCGACGCGCTGCTGACCGCAGCGCAGTCGGCCCGCGCGATCTCGCGCGAAGGCGGCGCCCAGGCAGGGCGCTCGCTGCTGCGCGGCAACGCGCGCGCGCTGTACCCGACCCTGGACCCGATCGACAGCTTGGGCAACGAGGCCAAGGTCGAGGTGCTCAAGCGCCTGGATGGCTACCTGCGTGCCGCCGACCCGCGGGTGAAGCAGGTGATGGTGAGCCTGTCCGGTGGCGTCGACACCGTGCTGGTGGCCCGCACCGACGGCGTGCTGGGCGCCGACGTGCGGCCGCTGGTGCGCCTGAACGTGCAGGTGATCGTCGAGCAGAGCGGCCGCCGTGAATCGGGCTATGCCGGCGGCGGTGGCCGCTATGGCTATGCCGAACTGTTCGCCGATGGCCGTCCCGAGGCCTTCGCCCGCGAGGCCCTGCGCCAGGCGCTGGTGAATCTGGAAGCTGTACCGGCCCCGGCTGGCGTGATGCCGGTGGTGCTGGGCCCGGGCTGGCCCGGCGTGCTGCTGCATGAAGCCGTGGGCCACGGCCTGGAAGGTGACTTCAACCGCAAGGGCACCAGCGTCTACGCCGGTCGCATCGGCGAACGCGTGGCCGCCCCGGGTGTGACCATCGTCGATGACGGCACCCTGGACGGGCGCCGCGGTTCGCTCAACATCGATGACGAGGGCCACCCGAGCCAGTGCACCACGCTGATCGAGGACGGTATCCTGGTCGGCTACATGCAGGACAGCCTCAATGCCCGCCTGATGGGCGTGGCGCCGACCGGCAACGGCCGGCGCGAGTCGTTCGCGCACCTGACCATGCCGCGCATGACCAACACCTACATGCGCGCCGGCGAGCACGATCCGCAGGACATGATCCGCTCGGTGAAGAAGGGTCTGTATGCGGTCAACTTCGGTGGCGGCCAGGTCGACATCACCAGCGGCAAGTACGTGTTCTCGGCCACCGAGGCCTACCTGATCGAGGATGGCCGGATCACCGCGCCGGTGAAAGGCGCGACCCTCATCGGCAACGGCCCGGAAACCATGCAGAAGGTGCGCATGGTCGGCAACGATCTGGCCCTGGACGAGGGCGTCGGCATCTGCGGCAAGGATGGCCAGAGCGTACCGGTGGGCGTGGGCCAGCCGTCGCTGCTGATCGAAGGCATCACCGTCGGCGGTACCCAGGCCTGAGCCGGACGATGGCCAACGCCACCGCCCGGGCCGGCGGGGACTCAGTCCTCGTCGGCTTCGTCGGTCTCGACGTCGTCGGCCTCATCGGCCGCGGCCTTCAGGCCCAGCGCCGCCGGCAGCATCAGCGTGCGCAGCACCTGGAAGATCTCGCGGTAGGCGCGCGGCGGCTTGTTCCTGGCCTTTTCGGCCTGGGCGTTGCGCACCAGCGTACGCAGCTGCTGGCGGTCGGCCTGCGGGTACTCGTCGAGCAGGGCGCCCAGCGCCTTGTCGCCGTCGGCCAGCAGGCGCTCGCGCCAGTCCTCGGCGCGGTGCATCATCGCCACTTCGCGGCGGCCGGTTTCGCTGTTGGCGTCCAGCGCATCGCGGATCGCGTCCAGCGTGGCGTCTTCCTCGCGGCGCATGTGCTTGGCCAGGAACGCCAGCTGCCGCTTGTGGGCGATGTGGGCGGTGATCCGCTTGCACTCGGCGATATGCGGCAGCAGGTCTTCCGGCACCGGCAGGCGCGCCAGCTGGGCCGGGGTCAGCGACACCAGCTTCTCGCCCAAGGCCAGGACATCGAGCGCGTCGCGCCGGTTCTGGCTGCGGCTCTTGTCGTGGAATTCACCGGTTTCTTCGTCGCGTCCGCGCATCGTCCATACCTGATTTCAAAAAAAGTCGCCCGGCGTGATGCCGGGCCCAACCCGCACAGGATAAAGCATTGAACGTGATCGCCCCTGAAGTGGCCGTCGGCGACGACAGCCCGGCCCGTCTGGAACGCCTGGCCGACCTTTCCCAGCAGCTGCTGGAGCGCGCCCGCGCGCTGGGCGCCAGCCAGGCCGAAGTGAGCTGCAGCGAAGACCGCGGGATGGAAGTGAACGTCCGTCTCGGCGAGGTCGAGACCGTGCAGTCCACCCGCGACCGCGGCATCGCCGTGACGGTATATTTCGGCCAGCGCAAGGGCAGTGCCAGTACCGCCGACCTGAACGAGGCGAGCCTGGCGGCCACCGTCGAGCAGGCCTGCGCGATCGCCCGCCACACAGAGGACGACCCGGCTGCCGGCCTGGCCGATGCGGCGCTGATGGCCCGCGACTTCCCCGACCTGGACAGCTGGCACCCCTGGGCACTGCAGGCCGATGAGGCGGTGGACCTGGCCCTGGCCTGCGAAGCGGCCGGCCGCGAGGCCGACCCGAGGATCAGCAATTCCGACGGCGCCTCGGTGTCGAGCATGCAGAGCGTGTCGGTCTACGCCAATTCGCACGGTTTCATCGGCCGCGAGCGCGGCACGCACCATTCGGTCGGCTGCGCCCTGATCGCCGGCAGCGGCGATGGCATGCAGCGCGACGGCTGGTACACCGGCGGCCTGGCCCGCGAGGACCTGGAGGCGGCCGACCACGTGGGCCGCCGCGCCGCCGAGCGCACCGTCTCCCGCCTGCAGCCGCGTTCGTTGCCGACCGGCAGCATGCCGGTGCTGTTCGCTCCGGAAGTGGCGCGCAGCCTGGTCGGCCACCTGCTGTCGGCGGTGTCCGGCGGTGCCCTGTACCGCCAGGCCAGCTTCCTGCTGGACAGCGTCGGCCAGCAGCTGTTCCCGGACTGGATGCAGATCGAGGAGCTGCCGCACCTGCGCCGCGGCCTGCGCTCGGCCGCCTTCGACGGCGATGGCGTGGCCACCCGCGCCTCGGCCCTGGTCCGTGACGGCGTGCTGCAGCGCTACGTGCTGGGCAGCTATTCGGCGCGCAAGCTGGGCCTGCAGACCACCGCCAACGCCGGCGGCGTGCACAACCTGCAGCTGGCAGCCAACGCCGGTTCGCTGCAGGACATCGCCCGGCAGATGGGCCAGGGCCTGCTGGTGACCGAGCTGATGGGGCAGGGCGTGAACGGGGTGACCGGCGATTATTCGCGGGGCGCCGGGGGCTTCAAGGTCGAGAACGGCGAGATCCAGTACCCGGTCGACGGCATCACCATCGCCGGCAACCTGCGGGAGATGTTTGCCGCCATCGAAGCGGTCGGCAGCGACGTCGACCCGCGCTCGCACATCCGTACCGGTTCGATCCTGGTCGGGCGGATGACCATCGCCGGTAATGATTGATGCCATTGATGGCGTAAGCTATGCGCGCCTGACGCGACCGGCCTGCCGCCGATCGGTCAAGACCACCCAAAAAAAAGGAGTTTTGTCGTGAGCGATTTCGAAAACGTGCCGGCCGCCTCGAGCGTGCCGAGCGATCAGCGCACCATGGCGCTGGCGGCGCACCTGCTGGGCATCTTCACCGGTTTCATCGGTGCCCTGATCATCTGGCTCATCAACAAGGATGACGCCGGCAAGGGTTTTGTCACCGACCAGTCCAAGGAAGCGCTGAACTTCCAGATCACCGTCGCCATTGCGGTGCTGGTCTGCGTCGTGCTCAGCTTCGTCATCATCGGTGCCCTCCTGATGCCGATCGTGTACGTGGCCAACCTGGTCCTGTGCATCATCGCTGCGGTGAAGTCCAACAACGGCGAAACCTACCGTTACCCGTTCACCCTGCGCCTGATCAAATAAGCGGCAACGATCAACGACGCAGAAAGAAGCGCCCGGCAATGCCGGGCGTTTCCATTTGGGACGCGTACGGTAGCGCCGGGCCACGCCCGGCGAGCGCGATCAGTGATTCCGTTCCACCGCCAGAGTCGCCAGCGCACGCAGTGCGTCGGCCTCTTCGCCATGGCCGGCCAGCACCGACTGCATGCGCGCCGCCAGCTCACGCAGGTGCGCCTTGGCACCGTCCATGCCCAGCAGAGCCGGGAAAGTGCTCTTGTCCTGCGCCTGGTCCTTGCCGGCGGTCTTGCCCAGCTGCTCGGAACTGGCTTCGACATCGAGGATGTCATCGCGTACCTGGAACGCCAGGCCGAGCGCATCGGCGAAGTCATCCAGCTGGGCCAGCCGTGCCTCGGGGGCGTGGCCGCACAGCGCGCCCATGCGCACCGCCGCGCGGATCAGCGCACCGGTCTTCAGCGCATGCATGCGGGTGAGCGCGGCCAGCGACTGCTGCTGGCCGGTGGCATTGATGTCCAGCGCCTGACCACCGCACATGCCGGACGCGCCGGAGGCGTGGGCCAGGGTCTGCAGGCAGGCCACGCGCAGGCTGGCCGGCAGCGGCGCATCGGCCAGCAGGCCGAACGCGCGGGTCTGCAGGGCATCGCCGGCGAGGATCGCGGTGGCTTCATCGAAGGCGATATGGGTGGTGGGCTTGCCGCGGCGCAGGGCGTCGTCGTCCATCGCCGGCAGGTCGTCATGCACCAGCGAATAGGCGTGGATCATCTCCACCGCCATCGCGGCCGCATCGAGCTGGTCCAGCGGTGCGCCGAACAGCTGGCCACTGGCATACACCAGCAGCGGGCGCATGCGCTTGCCACCGCCCAGCACCGAATAGCGCATCGCCTGGTGCAGGCGTTGCGGCGCATCGGCCGGCGAGGGCAGGGCGGCGTCGAGCTGGCTTTCGATACGGTCGCGCCAGCGGGCGAACTGCGCTTCAGCCGTCATGGCTGGGCGGGTCGAAGGGTTCTGCGGTTTCGGGCTGGGCCGGATCGCTGAGCAGGCGCACGCGAAGTTCGGCCTGTTCCAGCGCCTGTTGGCACTGGCGGTACAGACCGACGCCGCGTTCGTAAGCACTGAGCGAAGCTTCCAGGCTCAGCTCGCCGGTTTCCATCTGCTCCACCAGCTGTTCCAGCGATTCGAGCGACTGCTCGAACTGGGCAACGGGGGAGGCGTTTTCGGGGGACTTCTTGGCCATGCGACAAGTGTGGACGGCTGCCGCGCAGGGGTCAATTCACCAGCCGCCGGGGCGCCACTGCAACTGCGCATCGCGGTCCTGCAGCCACGCCTGCAGCGGCGCGGAAACGACCACGTCGGCCGCGGCCAGCAGTTGCCCGCCGTCGAACAGCAGCGGCAGCTGCGCGCGCCGCCAGGGCGCCAGGTGCTCGCGCTGCAGGCAGTCCTTCAACGCGTGTGAATGAGCGCGCCCGGGCAGCAGGATGCGTTCGCCACCCTGCCGCGCACGCACCTGCAGGGGGCGATCGAAGGCCGCGTCGCCGAGCAGGCGCAGCTGTCCGCCATCGGGCAGCGCCAGCGGTGCACGGCCATCCCACGCGGCCTGCCAGTTCGCGGGCAGGGCGGGCAGGTATGCCGGCAGCAGGTAGGCGTGGCCACGCCATTGCTGGATGGCGTGATCCTGCCAGCGCACCTGCGCCTGCCGATCGCTGGAGGCTTCCAGCAGTTCCAGCTGTAGTTGCCGCAGCACCGTGGCCGGCAGCGGTGCGGCGCCATGCGCGCGCACCCAGGCACGCAGCACACGCGCACCGCGCGCGGGCGACACCTGGCGCAGCAGTTCCAGCGACAGCACGCGGGGCGCCACTTCCAGGTGGGCGATCAGTTCGGCATCTTCCTCGTCCAGCAAGGCGCGGGTCTGCGCGCAATGGTCGGCGCTGCCGGCCAATGCCGCGGCCGCGTGCGGCCAGCGCTGGCGCAGCAGTGGCATGACGTGCAGGCGCAGGAAATTGCGGTCGGCGTCGTCGCGCGCGTTGCTGGGATCCTCGATCCAGTGCAGGGCATGCGCCTGCGCATAGTTGCGCAGCGCGTCGCGTGCGGTGTGCAGCAGCGGCCGCCACAGGCGGTGGCCGTGCAGGGTGCTGTCGACGGCCATTGCCACCAGGCCATCGATGCCGGAGCTGCGCAGGGCGCGCAGCAGGAAGGTTTCGGCCTGGTCATCCTGGTGCTGGGCCAGTGCCAGCGTTTCGCCGTCGCGCAGTTCGGCGGCGAAGGCCGCGCGCCGCGCCTGGCGTGCCGCTGCTTCCAGGCCGAAGCCGGCAGCGGTGTCGACCTGCACGCGATGCACGGCGAGTTCGATGCCCAGTGCATCGCATTGCTGCTGGCCGTGCGCTACCCAGGCATCGGCGCTGGCCTGCAGGCCGTGGTGCACGTGCACGGCGCGCAGCGATGTGCCGCTGGCGTGGGCGCAGCGCTGCAGCCAGTGCAGCAGCACGGTCGAGTCCAGGCCGCCGCTGTAGGCGACGAGCAGCGGGGTTTCCAGCGCGACCAGAGTGGGAAAGGTACTCACGGCGGGAAGTATACGGGGGGTGTCTGGCAGGGCTGCGCCCTGCACCCGCCGAGGCCGAAGCGACAGCAACAGCAAAAGCCTGCATTCCGTGGGATGGCGGGGTGGGTCCGGTTGAGGGGGACGCCGTAAATACGTCCATGTAGGCTCGGTCGCCGCATCCATGCGGCTCACGCCCCCTCAACCGGACCCACCCCGCCTTCGACAGTTTCC
>NZ_VYKI01000013.1:0-45056 GCF_008710035.1 Stenotrophomonas cyclobalanopsidis
AGAAAACTGGCCAGGATTGCGTGGGGCGTATTCAAGAGTGGCAAGGAATTCGACCCAGCCATGCTGAAGGTAGGCCAAGCCTGCTTCCAACAGGCTTGACCACGAACATAGGATCTCGGCTCTACAGAAGAGCCAAACTCAGCCCAGCATGGCCCCGCGCTACAGGAAAGCGGGAAGCATCCGAGCATTTGCTCGACGCTACAACTGGATCCAGGTCGTCTTGTTCTCGCTGCACTTGTCTAACGCATGCAGCGACGCGCGCTGCGCGCGCCCCTGGTCACGCTTCACAGTTCTGCCGCCAGGCCGACTCCTGGCGACGAATGCGCCGTTCACACCGCCGTGGCCGTGACGCACCCGTTCTGCCGCCGCCGCTACCGCCGGGATGACCGGGCTGCGCTACAGTCGGTGCATCGGACCCGACGGAGGCGGCATGAAGAACCCCGCGATCGACCCGCATGTGCTGGCCACCCAGCGCCCCGAATCGCTGGACGCATACTGGATGCCGTTCACCGCCAACCGCCAGTTCAAGGGTGCGCCGCGCATGCTGGTGCGTGCCGAGGGCATGCACTACGAGGACATCGACGGGCGCAGCATCCTCGACGGCGCCGCCGGCCTCTGGTGCTGCAACGCCGGCCACGCCCGCCCGCGCATCGTCCAGGCCATCGCCAAACAGGCGGCCACGCTCGATTACTCGCCTGCTTTCCAGATGGGCTCGCCGCCCGCGTTTGCCCTGGCCCAGCGGCTGGCCGCGCTGGCACCGGCCGGGCTCAACCATGTGTTCTTCACCAGCTCCGGCTCGGAGGCGGTGGATACCGCGATGAAGATCGTGCTCGCCCACCATCGCCTGCGTGGCGAGGGCCAGCGCACCCGCTTCATCAGCCGCGAAAAGGCCTACCATGGGGTCGGGTTCGGCGGCATGGCGCTCGGCGGCCTGCCCAACAACCGCCGGCAATTCGGCCTGCAACTGGGCGGCGTCGACTTCCTGCGCCACACCCTGGACCTGGAGCGCAACGCGTTCAGCAAGGGCCTGCCGCGCCATGGCGCCGAACTGGCCGACGATCTGGAACGCCTGATCGCGCTGCACGATGCGTCCACGATCGCCGCCGTGTTCGTCGAGCCCGTGGCTGGCTCGGCCGGGGTGATCCTGCCCTCTCCCGGCTACCTGCAGCGGCTGCGCGAGATCTGCGACCAGCACGGCATCCTGCTGGTGTTCGACGAGGTCATCACTGGCTTCGGCCGGGTCGGCATGCCCTTCGCCGCGCAGCGCTTCGGGGTCACCCCGGACCTGCTGACCTTCGCCAAGGGCGTCAGCAACGGCGCGGTACCGCTGGGCGGCGTGCTGGTGGGCGAAGCCGTGCATGCCAGCTTCATGCAGGGCCCGGCGCAGGCCATCGAGCTGTTCCATGGCTATACGTATTCGGGCCACCCGCTGGCCTGCGCGGCCGCCCTGGCCACCCTGGACATCCACGCCGAGGAGCGCCTGTTCGAGCGCGCCATCGAACTGGGCGAGTACTGGCAGGAGCGCCTGCATGCCCTGCAGGGGCTGCCGAACGTGGTCGACATCCGTAACTTCGGCCTGGTCGGCGCGGTCGAGCTGGCGCCACGCCGCGATGCCGCCGGCGCCCGCGGCTACGAGGTCTACCGGCGCTGCTTCCACGACGGGCGGCTGCTGGTGCGCTGCACCGGTGACATCATTGCCCTGTCGCCGCCGCTGATCGTGGACAAGGCACAGATCGACCAGATCACCGGCACCCTGGGCGAGATGATCCGGGCCACCGCCTGAGGCCGGGCCGGCAGCGGCGAGCGGGTACAATGGTCGGTTCCGCTCCTGACTGTTGCCGTGCCCATGGACATCGTCGTCAAAGAAGAACTGAAGGCCTACATCGACCCGCTGACCGCGGACGAACACGACGCGCTGGAGCGCAGCATCCTGGCCGAGGGCTGCCGCGACGCGCTGGTGCTGTGGGGCGATGTGCTGGTGGACGGCCACAACCGCTTCGGCATCTGCCAGAAGCACGGCCTGCCCTTCAACACCGTGCAGAACACCCGCTTCCAGAGCATGGAAGACGTGCACCTGTGGATGATCGAGCAGCACCTGGGCCGCCGCAGCGTCTCCGACTTCCAGCGCGGCGTGCTGGCCCTGCGCAAGCGCGACATCCTGTCCGCCCGCAAGCAGGTGGAACAGGCGCAGCTGCAGCGCGAGAGCGACGGTACAGCCGAACCGGCCGACGACGCGGGCGAAGACAGCCCGCCATGGGAACCAGCACCGAAGGTCAGCCGCGCCGAGCTGGCCCGCGAGGCCAAGCTGAGCACCAGCCAGGTCGGCATGATCGAGCGCATCCACGCCCAGGCCGCGGCCGAGGTGGTGGAAGCGGTGAAGGCCGGCGTGATCTCGATCAGCGCGGCTGCGGCCGTGGCCGACCTGCCGGAAGAGGAGCAGCGCGCGGCCGCCGCCGGTGGCAAGGACGAGCTGAAGCAGGCCGCCAAGCGCGCGCGCGACGCCAAGCGCAAGCCTCGCGCGCCGAAGCCTGAAGTGGCCGAGATGGATTTCGAGGAGCCGAGCGAGGACGAGGTCGTCAGCCGTGATGCCGAGGTGCTGTCCGCGCTGGAGCAGCTGGGCGAAGATGCACCGGCCCTGCGCCGCCGCGTGGTGGCCCTGACCCGCGAGAACGACACCCTGCGCGCGCAGCTGGCCGCGCTGCGCAAGCAGCTCGAGGCGCTGTAACCACGCCGCCGGGCATGGCCAGGCGCTAGCGATGGTAAGACGCTGATCTGTAGAGCCGAGCCCACGCTCGGCTGCCGTGCACCGCGGCAAGAGCAGCCGAGCGTGGGCTCGGCTCTACAGATCAGCGTCACCGTGCGGCAGGTAGACTCCCCCCATGACATCTGCCATCGATCCGCGTCGCGCGCAGCTGCGACGTTTGAAAGCCATCGCCCTGGGCCTGCTGCTGTTGATGCTGGCCGGGTTCGCGGTCAGCCACTGGCAGGGCGAACGCGGTGGCTGGGCCTGGGTGTCGGCCTTCTGCGAGGCCGCCGCCGTCGGCGCGCTGGCCGACTGGTTCGCGGTGGTCGCGCTGTTCCGGCGGCCGATGGGCCTGCCCATTCCGCATACCGCGATCATCCCGCGCAGCAAGGAACGCATCGGCGACAGCCTGGCCGTGTTCGTGCGTGACCAGTTCCTCGAGCCCGGCGTGCTGCTGGCCAAGCTGCAGGTGTTCGATCCGGCCAGCCGCCTCGGCAGCTGGCTGGCCGATCCGGCGCGTTCGCGGATGCTGGCCGACATGGCCCGCGGCTGGGCGCTGCAGGCATTGGATTTCTTCGACGAAGGCGCCGTACGCAGGCAGCTGCACAGCTTCGTGGTGCAACAGCTGCGGCAGTGGAACGCCGCGTCCACCGCCGGCGAACTGCTGGCCCTGCTGACCGCCGATGGCCGCCACCAGCGGGTGCTGGACGAGGGCCTGCAGCGGCTCGGCCGCTGGCTGGAACAACCGGAAGTGAAGGAGCGCGCCTCGCAGTTGATCGTGCGCTACATCCAGCGCGAGTGGCCGACGCTGTCGAGCACGGTGAACTGGGTCAAGCCGATCGACGAGATCGGTGACAGCCTGGCCGCACGGCTGGCGCGGGCGGTGCTGGAGGAACTGCAGCAGGTGCTGGCCGAACCGCAGCATCCTTTGCGGCAGGATTACGAAACCTGGCTGGGCAACTACGTGCAGCGCCTGCGCGAGGACCCGGCGCTGGCCGAGCGCATCGAGCAGCTGAAGCAGGAAATGATCGACCACCCGGCCCTGCAGGAGTACGTGCAGGGGCTGTGGGCGCGCATCCACGCCAGCCTGCGCGCGGACCTGCAGCGCGAGGATTCAGCGCTGGTCGGCCACCTGCAGCGCAGCCTGGCATCGCTGGGTTCGACGCTGCAGGCCGATCCGGCGCTGCGCGATGCGCTGAACCAGCATCTGCTGGAGGGTGCGCAGCGGTTGACCGAGCGCCTGCGCGAGGGGGTGACCACGCATATCGCGCAGACGGTGAAGGGCTGGGACGAGCGGCACCTGGTCGAGCAGCTGGAACTGAGCGTGGGCCGCGACCTGCAGTTCATCCGGTTCAACGGCACGCTGGTGGGTGGGTTGATCGGGGTGCTGCTGCATGCGGCGACGGTGCTGTTCAGATTCTCATGATTGCTTGGCAGGGCTGCGCCCTGGGTATGCGCCATCGCATGCGCGCTGCCGCTCCCACGATTCACTACGCGAACCGCGGGCCCCACTTACCAGCTCCCAAACCCCCGCCGCTTCGCGGCTGCCCCCTGACTCAGGGGGCTCTGCCCCAGACGCGATGCAAGCCTTTGACGGCGACGGAACCTGCTGCTGTTGGTGGGTGCCGACCGGTGGTCGGCACGGGGTCGGATCCCGTTGCTGTGCAACGGGCTCTGACCCCGTGCCTGGCGGAAGGCGGCGACATATTGCGCGACCGGGGTCACACTCCTTATGCTCCCGCGCCATGCGGGCCAGGGTGGCCCGTGGGGGGGATCCATGCGAAGGATGTGGGTGTTGCTGCCACTGCTGGCGGCCGGTGATGCGTGCGCGCAGCGTGTGTACAAGTGCAATGATGGCGGTCGTACCGTCTACCAGACGCTGCCCTGCCCGAGCGGACAGGATACGGGCGTGACGCGGCCGATCGTGCGTGATCCCAAGCTGAGCTGGCAGGAATCGGAGCGGGTCGACCGCGAGCTCCGCGATGCGCGCCGTCAGCTGCAGGCCAGCGCCGGCCGCAGTGCGCCGCAGGGATCCGGCACGGTCATCGAGGCCGCCAGCAACGCCGAGGCCTGCGACAAGGCGCGTGCGCGCCGCGAGATGGCCGAATGGTTCGGCACCCGCACGCCACAACGGCAGCTCAACGACGACGTCACCCGCGCGTGCGCGTCGCGCTGAAGGCGGGGGCCCCGGCCCCGGCCAACCCACGCTTGATTAACGAAATGCGAATGCCTATCATTTACTGATCGGTTGTACGCTCAGCCACCCGGCGCCCCCACCGCGCTTCCGCCCGTGTACATCCCCGGCTCCTCGTGCGCCGACGGCCCTGGCCGTCAGCGCGTGGCGATGGGAGATGCCTCGGGTCGCGCCATTCCGCGCAGGCGCCCGCACGCATGCATTCCGTCGCTGATGTTTTTCTCCTGCATGGAATCGCACTGTATGGCCCGACCGAACATCCCCGTCGTTTCACCCTTGGCGCTTGCCCTGGCCACGCTGTTGTGTGCCCCGCTGGCCCACGCCGATGCACCGTCCGCCGCCGATGCGCGCACGCTGGACACGGTGAAGGTAACCGCCGACGGCGAGATCCAGAACGGCTACACGGTGAAGAACGCGCGCAGTGCGACCAAGCTGGACCTGTCGCTGCGCGAGACGCCGCAGTCGGTCACCGTCATCACCCGCCAGCGCCTCGACGACATGGGCCTGTTCTCGCTGTCCGACGTGATGGGCCAGGTGACCGGCGTGCATGTGGCGGTCACCGACAGCGAACGCATCAACTATGTCTCGCGCGGCTACAACATCACCAATTTCCAGATCGACGGCATGCTCAACACGTTCGGTGGGTCGATCAAGACCAACACCGACAACGTGATCTACGAGCGCATCGAAGTGATCCGCGGTGCCACCGGCCTGACCACCGGCGCCGGTGATCCGTCCGGCACCATCAGCATGGTGCGCAAGCGCCCCACCGATACCTTCCAGATGGGTGCCAACCTGACCCTGGGCCATTGGGGCAACCAGCGCCTGGAAGCCGATCTGGGCGGCCCGATCGCCTGGGACGGCCGCATCCGCGCCCGCGTGGTCGCGGCCAAGCAGCAGAGTGATTCGTTCCGTGATGTGTACCAGCTGGACAAGGACGTGTTCTACGGCATCGTCCAGGCCGATCTGACCGACAGCACCCTGTTCGAAGTGGGCTACGAGTACCAGTCGCCGCACACCACAGGCGTCACCTGGGGCGTGGTGCCGTACTGGGGTGCCGATGGCAATCCGGCCAACCTGCCGCGCTCGACCAATCTGTCGGCGTCGTGGAGCAGCTGGCCGATCATCGAGAAGACCACCTTCGCGCGGCTGGAACAGCAGCTGGGCAACCACTGGTCGGTGAAGGCCGCGATCAGCCGCGCCAAGCGCAACACCGATGGCGCGGTCTGGTATGGCGCGCAGGGCTACCCGCGTGCCGATGGCACCGGCGTGCTCGCCTACATCGGCAACTTCGTTGAAGACAGCAGCATGGATGTGGCGGACGTGAACGCCACCGGCAGCTTCGAACTGTTCGGCCACACCCAGGAAGTGGTGTTCGGCGCAGGCCAGTCGGTGCGCAAGGGCGAGTACCCCGCGGCTTCCCTCGACCCCTACCCCGCCAGTTACGCCCAGGTTCCCGACTGGCGGAACTGGACCGGCGACGTCGCGCCGCTGTCGGTGACCCGCCCCGGCTATCTCGGTTCGCAGGATGAGCTGCGCCAGCAGGCGGCCTACGTGGCCACCCGACTGCGCCTGGCCGACCCGCTGCTGGTCGTGGCCGGCGTGCGCTACGGCAACTGGGAAACCAAGACCTGGCGCTACAGCTACGACAGCAGTGGCAACCGCACGCGGACCACGCGCACCGGCTACAAGCCCAAGGACCAGACCACGCCGTACGCCGGCGTGGTGTACGACTTCAACCGCGTGCTCAGCGCGTATGCCAGCTACACCGACATCTTTGCGCCGCAGAACTATCGCGACAGGAACGGCAGCTACCTGGAGCCGGTGGTCGGCAGGATGTACGAAGGCGGCCTGAAGGCCGAGTTCTTCGGCGGCCTGCTGAACGCCTCGGCGGCGATCTTCGAGGGCGAGAAGGACAACGTGGCCGAGGTCGATGATTCGGTGCCGCTGAATTCGCTGCCGGATGGCACCCAGGCCTACCGCTCCACCGGCAAGGGCAACAAGGTGCACGGCTGGGAAGTGGAAGCACAGGGCAGTCTCGGCGAGAGCTGGAACCTGTCGACGGGCTTTGCCCATACCGTCAGCCGCAGCCAGGCCGGCGTCGTACAGAACAGCACCACCCCGCAGCACATCTTCCGCCTCAACGCCAGCTGGCGCCCGGGCGGCATCGATGGCCGCTTCTGGCTGGGCGGCGGTGGCACCTGGCAGAGCCGCATCTGGCGCAGCAGCACAAAGGCCGATGGCAGCAAGGCCAACATCACCCAGGACGCGTTCTACCTGCTGAACCTGGCCGGCGGCTACCGCTTCAACGAGAACTTCAGCGCCCAGCTCAACATCAGCAACCTGCTGGACAAGAAGTATTACAACAACGTCGGTTTCTACAACGGCGTGTACTGGGGTGAACCGCGCAACGTCACCATGACCCTGCGCTGGAAGCTCTGATGCCCTGATGGATGGCGCCGGTTCTGCGACCGGCGCCCGGCCACGGATGGCCAACCCCGGCGCACTTCGCTGCGCCGGCCTTTCTTCCTACGAACCTGCAGGACCGCCGTGGACCGCTCGCCCGAAATTGCCAGCTCCCGCCTCAGCACCTTCTTCGCCAGCGAACGCTGGGGAGTGCTGTCCCGTTCCCTGGCCGCGATCTTCGGTGGCTACGCGCTGGCCGCGATGACCAGCGTGTTCTGTGCCGTGGCCCTGCCCGCCGCGCGTGGCCAGGCCGTGCTGACCGGCATGCTGCTGGCCATCGTGGTGGCCGCCTGCGCCGCACTGTGGGCCTTCGCCACGCGCAGTGCGCTGCGCGCCTGGGTCGGCATCCTCGGCCCCACCCTGCTGCTGGCCGCCGCATCGCGCCTGCTGGGGGCCTGGGCATGAAGAATGGATTCCGCCAATCGATGGCCTGGCTGCACACCTGGACCGGCCTGCTGGTCGGCTGGCTGCTGCTGCTGATCTTCATGGCCGGCACCGCCAGTTACTACCGCGAGGAGATCAGCCGCTGGATGCGCCCGGAGCTGCCCAGTGCCAAGGTCAGCACCGACGTGGCCGCGCAGCGCGCCATCGATTTCCTGCAGGACAAGGCCGGCAACGCCGAGATGTGGTACGTGACGCTGCCGCAGCCGCGCAACCCGGCCATGAGCACGTTCTGGCGCGTGCCGGCCGACCAGGCCGATCCGTCCAAAGGGCGTCGCGGTGCCTTCGGCGATGCGACGCTGGACCCGAACACCGGCGGCGAACTGAAGGCACGCGACACCCGTGGCGGTGATTTCTTCTACCGCCTGCATTTCGACCTGCACTACATCCCGGTGTACTGGGCGCGCTACCTGGTGGGCTTCTGCGCGATGTTCATGCTGGTGGCGATCATCACCGGCGTCATCACCCACAAGAAAATCTTCAAGGACTTCTTCACCTTCCGCAAGGACAAGGGCCTGCGGTCGTGGCTGGATTTCCACAACGTCAGCGCGGTGATGGCCCTGCCCTACCATGCGATGATCACCTACACCGGCATCGTCACCCTGATGATCATGTACCTGCCGTGGGGGGTGAAAGTGGCCTACCCGCAGGACGAGGACACGTTCTTCGCCGAAGCCTTCGGTGGCCTGCCCGAGGTGGGCGCACCGGCCGAGGGCCGCGCGGCGCCGCTGCCGATCGCGCAGCTGCTGGACAGCGCGCGCGCACGCTGGAAGGGCGTGGAAGTGGCCGGCTTCACCGTGACCAACCCGGGCGCCGCCAACGCGATCATCGACATCCGCCAACGCGACGGCAAGCGGCTGTCCACCGACACCCCGGCGCTGCGCTATGACATGGCCAGTGGCACGCTGCTGCAGGAGAGCCCGCCCTCCGGCGGTGCAACCGCCACTCGTGGCGTGATGTATGGCCTGCACCTGGCCCGCTTCGCTGATTGGGGCCTGCGCGCGTTGTTCTTCCTGTCCGGCCTGACCGGCTGCCTGATGGTGGCCAGCGGCGTAGTGCTGTGGGCGGTGAAGGAACGGCCCAAGCACACCAAGAGCGGGCGCATCGGCTTCGGCCTGCGCCTGGTCGATGCGCTGAACATCGGCGCCGTGGCCGGCCTGCCGATCGCGTTTGCCGCCTACTTCTGGGGCAACCGCCTGCTGCCGCTGGAGATGGCCGAGCGCTCCAACGCAGAGGCCAACGTGTTCTTCTACGCCTGGGGCGCTGCCCTGCTGGCCGCCTTCATCTGGCCCAAGCGGATGATGTGGGCGTGGCAGCTGTACATCGGCGCGGCCGCTTTCGCGCTGGTACCGGTGGTCAATGCCCTGACCACTCACGCGCACCTGGGCGTGACCCTGCTCAGTGGCGATTGGGTGCTGGCCGGCTTCGATCTGTCGATGCTCGCCTTCGGCGCGATGCTGGCGATGTGCGGATGGCGCATGCAGCGCTGGACGCCGCCGCTGAGCGCGGCCGAGAAGAAGAAGCGCGCAGCGGCGGCTGCAGCCGCCAAGGCACCGGCTGCGCCTGCGACGACCGAAGCGGAGGCCAACGCATGATGCTGCTGGCCCTGACCCTGTCGTTCTCCGCGTTCACCGCGCTGTCGCTGGCGATGGAAAAGCACCAGCAGGATCTGCACGGCAAGGCCGCCGCGACGCCGGCACGGCGCATGCAGTGGCGCGTGCTGGGCTGGGTGTTGCTGACGGTCGCGTTCGCGCTGTGCGTGGTCGACCACGGCTGGGCGATGGGCCCGGTGCTGTGGTTGGGTGCGTTGACCCTGGCCGGCGTGCCGCTGGCCTTTGGCCTGTACCCGTACCGGCAGACGTGGATCGCGCCGTTGGCCATCGCGCTGCCGGTTCTCGGCCTGGTGGCGGCCGTTCTGTAACCCGACAGCTGGGGTCGGATCCCATCCAGATCCAGCCGCCGGGCATGGCCCGGCGCTACCGGGGTCGGATCCCTTGCGCAATGCGCAAGGGCTCTGACCCCATCCACGTGACGCATCCGCCGGGCGTGGCCTGGCGCTACCGGTCAGCCCAGGCGCTTCAATTCCCACGCGCGGTGGATGCGCGCGTTGCGCTCGAAGTCCGGACCAATCGTGCGCGCGGTGATCTCGCGGCACTGGGCGAACTCGGCGATGGCGTTTTCTTCCAGCTTGAAGCGGCGGAAGTTGTTGGAGAAATACAGCACGCCGCCCGGCGCCAGGCGCGCCAAGGCCGCACGCAGCAGCTTCAGCTGCTCGCGCTGCACGTCGAAGTCGTCGGCACGCGCCGAGTTCGAGAACGTCGGTGGGTCGCAGAAGATCACGTCGTACTGGCCGCGATCACCTTCCAGCCACGCCATCACATCGGCCTGCACCAGCAGGTGCTGGTTGCCGCCCTGGCCGTTCAGCGCCAGGTTGTCGTAGCACCACTGCAGGTAGGTGGCCGACAAATCGACGCTGGTGGTGCTGGCCGCACCGGCCACCGCCGCCTGCACGCTGGCCACGCCGGTGTAGCAGAACAGGTTGAGGAAGCGCTTGCCACGCACCTGCTCGGCCATCATCCGGCGCAGCGGGCGGTGGTCCAGGAACAGGCCGGTATCCAGGTAATCGAACAGGTTCACCTGCAGCAGCGCGTTGTTCTCGCGCACCACGATGAACTCGTCGCGCTGTTCGAAGCGACCGTACTTGCTGCCGCCCTTGCCGCGCTCGCGCGACTTCATCGACACCTGCTCCGGCGGCACGCCGAACACGTCGCGCGCGGCGGCCAGCAGTTCGTTGCGGCGGCGGCGCACGTCGTTTTCCGGAATCGCGGCCGGTGCGGCGTATTCCTGCACGTGCAGGAAGGTGCGGCGCTGGCCGCCGTCTTCTTCGTAGACGTCGATGGCCGCCGCATATTCCGGCAGGTCGGCATCGTATGCGCGGAAGCAGGTGATGTCCTCGCGCGCGCGCCAGCTCTTGAACTTCTTCAGGTTCTTGCGCAGGCGGTTGGCCACCATCTGCGCGCCTTCGCTCAGCTCGCGCGGCTGCGCCGGGTCGCGGCCCGGCACAGCGATCGGATCGCAGACGATCAGCGCGCATTCCAGCGCACCGTTGAACATCTGGTACTTCTTGCCGGCGCGCAGGCCGGTGGCGAAAGCGAGCTCGTCGTTGCCGCACAGCAGGCTGGCGCGCCACTGCGGCACCGCCTTCTGCAGGGCGTTGCCCAGCGCGCGGTACAGCGCCGGATCGGCGGCCAGGCGCTCGTCGTAGGGCGGGTTGCAGACCACCGCGCCGATTTCCTGATCCGGTGCGGCAAGATCGGCCACGTCCGCACGGGTGAAGCGGATGGCGTGGGCCACGCCGGCAACTTCGGCATTCTCACGCGCAGCCTGGATGGCCACCGGGTCGATGTCGCTGCCGTGGATGACCGGCTTCAGCGCGGCCACGCCGGCGGCTTCGCGATCACGCGCTTCACTCTGGATGGCCTTCCAGGCGGCCTTGTCGAAGCCCAGCCAGCGGCTCGGCGGCAGGCTGCCATGGCGCATCAGGCCGGGGGCGACGTCGGCGGCCATCAGCGCGCCTTCGATCAGCAGCGTGCCGCTGCCGCACATCGGGTCCAGCAGGCCACCACCGGCGGCGTGCAGGCGCGGCCACTGCGCGCGCATCAGCAGCGCGGCGGCCAGGTTTTCCTTCAGCGGCGCCTCGTGGGCGGCACCACGCCAGCCACGGCGGTGCAGCGGACCGCCGCCGAGATCGATCGACAGCGAGGCACGGCCCTTGCGCAGCGACAGGTTCACGCGCACGTCGGGCAGGTCGGTGTTGACCGAGGGGCGTTCCAGGCCTTCATCGCGCATGCGGTCGACGATGGCGTCCTTGATCCGCTGCGCGGCGAAGCGCGCGTGGGTGATCTTGTCGCCGGACACGTGCGCGTCCACCGCCAGGGTCATTTCCGGCTTGATGTGCTCGTGCCACGGCAGCGCGCGCACGCCGTCGTACAGGGCCTGCTCGTCCGGGCACTCGAACTCGTCGATCGGCCACAGCACGCGGCTGGCCAGGCGCGACCACATGACGATCCGCAGCGCCTGCTCCAGTTCGCCATCGGCGTTGACGCCGGCAATGGTGGCGGTGGCCTTGCCGAGGCCCAGGACCGACAGTTCATCGGCAAGCAGGTATTCCAGGCCCTTGGCGCAGGAGACGAAGAATTTCACGGGATCGGTTCGCAGGTGGTCGGGCGCAGCACGGGGGCCGGGCCAGTCGGAAAGGAGGGCCGTGGACACGGCCGGCAGGCCCGCGCCAGGGGCGGCGGGGCTGCCATTGTAGTCAAAGCGGGCGGGCGCGCCGTGCGCCCGGGCTTCACAGCTGGCGCAGCAGGCGCTCGAAGGCCTGCGCGGAGGCCTCCACGTGGCGTTCCAGGCGGTGGCCGTCGTCGACCAGCAGTAGCTGCGCCGAGCGCGCCTGCGCCCAGGCGATGACCCCGGCCGCAGGCACCACCTCGTCATGCCAGGCCTGGACCACGGTGATAGGCACGTCAGCGGCGTCCAGCGCCGGCATCGGGCCCATGGTGGTGGGCGGCACCATCAGGAACAGGCCGGCCACCGGCACCTGCAGCGAGGCGATGCCGGAAATGTAGGCGCCCAGGCTGGACCCGGCCAGCACCAGCGGGCCCTGCGCGGCGGCCGCGGCGGCACGCTCGACCAGGCGCTGCAGGCGGGTGCGCACGTCGCCGACGCGGCTGATCTCGCTCATCGCGTCCAGGTCGGTGTAGTCGGGGCGCTCATGGGTCCAGCCCAGGCGCTGCGCAACCTCGGCCAGCGCGGTGACCTTGGAGGCCTCCGGTCCGCTCTCGAAGCCGTGGGACAGGATGCAGTGGCCGCGGCTCATGCTTGCGCTCCAAGGGAGCGGTTCAACGTCGATCGGGAAGGCAGGTTCATCCTGCAATGCTAGCATCGCCGCATGCCCACCCCGCTCCTGCCCGGCCTGCAGCTGCAGCCCCTGCCCTACCATGACCGCCTGCCCCTGCGTGATGCCGACAGCCTGCGGATGGTGGTGATCCACTGCACCGAACTGCCCGACCTGGCGATGGCCCGCGAGTATGGCGAGCGCGTGCTGTACGACAGTGGCGTGGGCAACAGCGGGCATTTCTACATCGACCGGGACGGCAGCGTGGTGCAGTACGTGGCGCCGGAGCGCATCGCCCACCACGTGCGCGGCATGAACGCCGATACGGTGGGCATCGAGCTGGTCAATACCGGCCGTTACCCGCACTGGTTCGACAGCCGCCACCAGGCGATGGACGAGCCGTACACGGAGGCGCAGCTGCTGGCGCTGGAGGCGCTGCTGCTGGCGCTGGTGGCGCGTTACCCCTCGCTGCAGCGGATTGCCGGGCACGACCAGCTGGATCTGGAGCAGGTGCCGGCCAGTGATGATGCGGGGCTGGTGGTGGCGCGCAAGCGGGATCCGGGGCCGTTGTTCCCGTGGGCGCGGGTGCTGGCGAAGGTGCCGTTGCAAGGGTTGGGGTGATCGTTTGCAGGGCTGCGCCCTGCACCTGCCGAATCAACGTCAACGTCAGAAGCCTGCAGTCCGTGGGGTGGCGGGGGGGGGGGGGGGGGTGGGGGGTTGGGACGGGTTGGGGGGCCCCCCTAAAATCCGCCCAGGGCGGCTCGGTCGCGCCATCCATGGCGCTCACGCCCCCTCAACCGGACCCACCCCACCTTCGACAGTTTCCTGCGGGCTGTTGGAACCTACTGCTGATGGTGGGTGCTGATGGTGGGTGCCGACCGTTGGTCGGCACGGATGAATTCATTCGATAGCTGACAGATTTCATCCACGCGTGGCGTGGATCTACCGGCCTCTATCTGCCGGAACCGCGCTCTGCTCTGGTAGGTGTCGACCTTGGTCGACAGTAGATCCACGCCGTGCGTGGATGAGCATCCGCCCCCGTGCGACTCAGGCGCCGGTCGCCACCGGGCGGGTGCTGTCGCTGACCCAGCCGCTCCAGGAGTCGGCGTAGATGCGGGCGCCACTCAGGCCGGCGCTTTCCATCGCCAGCAGCAGGTGGCAGGCGGTCACGCCGGATCCGCACATCAGCACGACGCGCTCGGGGTCCTGGCTGCCGATCACGCCCTGCAGTTCGGCGCGCAGTTCCTGCGGGTCGCGCAGGCGGCCGTCGAGGACGTTCAGGGCGAACGGGCGGTTGACCGCGCCGGGCACGTGGCCGGCCACCGGGTCCAGCGGCTCGACTTCGCCACGGAAGCGCTCGCCGGCGCGGGCGTCGACCAGCCAGCCCGGGGCGTGTTTGAGGCGCGCGGCGATTTCGTCGGTCGAGGCCACCTGGGTGGTGTCGAAGCGGCCTGGATAGGGCGGCTGCGCGGCCACCTCGCTGTGGCCGGTGGCCAGCGCATGGCCGGCGGCCTGCCAGGCGGCGATGCCGCCGTCGAGCACGGCCACACGGGTATGCCCGATCAGGCGCAGCAGCCACCACAGGCGTGCGGCGGCCATGCTGCCGTCACTGCTGTCATAGACCACGACCTGGGTGTCCGGCCCGATGCCCCACTGGCCCACGCGCGCGGCGAAGGTGTCGCTGTCGGGCAGCGGATGGCGGCCATGGCCGCTGCGGCGCAGGTCGGAAAGATCCTGGTTGAGATCGGCATGGACCGCACGCGGGATATGCCCGGCCGCGTACTGCCCTGCCCCGGCCTGCGGGTCGGCCAGCGCTGCGCGCGCATCCACCACACGCACGACGGTGCTGGCGGTGGCACGGGCATCGACCACGCGCACGTCGCCATCGAGGGCGGCGGCCAGCGTGGCGACATCGACCAGGGTGGTCCACGGCGGATCGATCGGCTTCATTGCACTTGCTCCAGGCGGCGACGCAGGTTGTAGAGAATGGCGGCGGTCGCGCCCCAGATGCGCTGGCCAGGCCAGTCGTATTCGAGGACATGGCGCACGCGGCCGCGATGGTTGATCTCGACCTGGCGCAGGTTGTCGGCGGCCATCAGGTAATCCAGCGGCACCTCGAACACCTCGGCTACTTCGCTGGGCTGCGGTACCGGCACGAAATCCGGATCGACCACCGCCACCACCGGGGTCACCCGGTAGCCGGTGATGGTCACGAATGGATCGAGATAGCCCAGCGCCTGCACCTGGCCCGGTGCCAGCGCGATTTCTTCCTGGCTCTCGCGCAGTGCGGCGGCCAGCGCATCGCGGTCGTCCGGTTCGGTGCGTCCACCGGGAAAGCCGACCTGGCCACCATGGGTGCGCAGGGTTTCGGTGCGACGGGTCAGGATGACCTGGGCGCCGCCGGCACGCGGCACGATGCCTGCCAGCACCGCGGCTTCCACCGGCGGGCCGGGCGGCAGCAGGTCACTCAGTTCACTGCGGTTCCAGCCATCGCCCTGCGGCGGTTCGGCCAGCGGATGCAGCGCGCGCAGCAGGCGTTCGTGGTCGGCGACCGATCCGCGCAGCGACTGCCGCAGTTGTTCGCGCAGGGGCTGCACGCGGTGCAGGATGCGGCTGCGTTCGCGGTCGCTCATCATCGACCACCCAGCGATTTCATCGATATGCCGCCCGCACCCGGCGCACAGCCGGTTGTGATCCAGCTTGCACACTCCAATGCAGGGGCTTGCGACAACACGCGCCGGTTCTTCCGTAGTTTGCACCCTGCAACAGTAGCGCGAATGGCTGCGGTTGGGGACGATCACGGCACGCGGATGGGCGGTAGAGTCGACTGTCAGTCGACTATCGCGCGCAGCGCGGTAAGAGCAGTCGACCAACGGTCGACTCTACCGTCCCGCGGCAGAAACAGAAACGCGCCGGTGGAAGCCACCGGCGCGTTGTCTGCATTGCATTGATGTTGCTTCGACTTACTTGACGCTGACCAGCTTGACTTCGAACTGCACCGCCACGTTCGGCGGGAAGCCGGTACGCGGGTCGGCACCGTAGGCCTGATCCGGCGGCAGGGTGATTTCCCACTTCGAACCCGCCGGCATCTGCAGCAGGGTCTCGCGCATGGCCTTCATTTCGACTTCGCTGACCTTGATCGACGGAATCTGCTGGGCCGGACGGGCTTCGGTCGGACGCTGGCCGAACGGGTACGGACCGGCCACTTCCAGCTGCACGGTGCTGGCCTGGGTCGGCTTGGCACCCTTGCCGGCTTCGATCACGCGGTACTGGACGCCGCTCGGCAGGGTCTGCACGCCCGCCTTGGCCTTGTTGGCCGCAACGAACTGGTCGCTCTTGGTCTTGTTTTCGGCAGCAGCCTTTTCGTACTCGGCCTTGGCAGCCTGGGCACGGCCCTGCTCACGCTTCTGGAACGCTTCAACAGCCGGCTTCAGCTGCTCGGCGGTGATTGCCGGCTGCTTCTTGGCGTAGGCGTCCTGCAGACCCTTCACCACCGAGTTGATGTCCAGCTGCTCACCACGACCGGTCAGCTCCGCCAGGTTATTGCCGTAGTCATAACCGAAGTAATAGCTCAGCTTGCCCTTTTCGGACGCGACGTCCTGGGCGAGGGCATTGCCCGTCAGGGCCAGGGCCGCGACGGCGACCGCGATAGAACGCAACTTCATCAAACAGTTCTCCAGGGGTGGTAACTCAGGGACGTTCTGCGCCGCCCTGAGGCGACGGGTTAGGATACCGGCCACAACGTGTAACCGCTACTGACCACGCAGGCTTTGACCCACCTGCGTTTCAAGAGTTCAATCTCACTTTTTTTTAACGTTCCAGGAGCTTGCCGTGGCCTCAGCCCCCGCCGACCAGCCCGTCGCCGTGACCGATGACGGTGCCATCCGCACCCTCACCGTGCAGCGCCCGGAAAAGCTCAATGCCCTCAATGCGGCCACCCTGCAGGCCCTGGCCGAGGCGTTCAGCGCGGCGGCGGCCGACCCGGACGTGCGCGTGGTGGTGTTGACCGGCGCCGGCCCCAAGGCCTTCGTGGCCGGTGCCGACATCGCCGAGATGAACACCCTCAGCCCGGTTCAGGGACGTGATTTCTCGCTGCTCGGCCAGGCCCTGATGCGCCGGATCGAGCGCATGCCCAAGCCGGTCATCGCCCGCGTCAACGGCTTCGCGCTCGGCGGTGGGCTGGAGCTGGCCATGGCCTGCCACCTGCGCATCGCCGCCGATACCGCCAAAGTCGGCCAGCCGGAGATCAACCTGGGGCTGATCCCCGGTTTCGGCGGCAGCCAGCGCCTGCTGCGCCTGTGCGGCCGCGCCGCCACCCTGGAACTGTGCCTGCTGGGCGCCCCGATCGATGCCGAACGCGCCCTCGCGCTGGGCATCGTCAACCATGTAGTGCCGGCGGCCGAACTCGACAACCGCGTGCAGGACGTCGCCAGGCAGCTGGCACGCTCGGCACCTCTGGCCCTGCGCGGCCTGCTGGATGCCGTGCACGTGGGCGGCGAATGCAGCCTGGAAGCCGGCCTGGAATATGAAAGCGCGCAGTTCGGCCTGCTGTTCGCCACCGAGGACATGCGCGAAGGCACCAGCGCGTTCCTGCAGCGCCGCCCGCCGGCCTTCCAGAACCGCTGACCCCATGGCACCCCGACCCAACCCCGTGCAGCTGTTTGCCCGGGTCCAGGCAGACGATCTCGATGGCGCCGTGCAGAACGGTCTGATGGACTACATCGCCGCAGATGACGACGTACGCCTGCTGCCCGACCACCCGGAACTTCCGCAACGGCTGCTGCAGGCACAACATGACCTGCGCACGGCCTGGGCCGCACGCGAACGTTATCGCGCACGCGCCGTGCGCCTGGCACGCCGCGAAGCCGAACGTGATGCACGTCGCACACCGGCACCGGCGCCCGATGTGAAACCCGCACTGCCCGCTGCGGCGGCCGCCATCCTCGCCCGGGCCAAGGCCCGCGCGGCAGGCAAGGAACAGTAATGGCCACTGCAAAGAAGACCACGCGCGCAACTGCGCGTCGTGGCAGCGTGATGCCGCGCGCCGACGTGGTGGAAATGTTCACCCGCCTGCGCGAACTCAACCCGCACCCGAAGACCGAGCTGGAATACAGCTCACCGTTCGAACTGCTGGTGGCGGTGGCACTGTCGGCGCAGGCCACGGACGTGGGCGTCAACAAGGCGACGCGACGCTTGTTTCCGGTGGCCAACACACCGGCGAAGATGCTCGCGCTTGGTGAGGACGGCCTGAAGAAGTACATCGCCACCATCGGCCTGTTCAACGCGAAGGCGAAGAACGTGATCGCCACCTGCGCGATCCTGCTGGAGAAGTACGACAGCGAAGTGCCACGCGATCGCGAAGCGCTCGAAGCCCTGCCCGGGGTCGGCCGCAAGACCGCCAACGTGGTGCTCAACACCGCGTTCGGCGAACCGGTGATGGCAGTCGATACGCACATCTTCCGCGTGGCCAACCGCAGCGGGCTGGCGCCGGGCAAAAATGTGCGCGAAGTGGAGGACCGCCTGGTCAAGGCGATCCCGGCCGAGTTCCTGCTCGATGCGCATCACTGGCTGATCCTGCACGGGCGTTATGTGTGCAAGGCACGCAAGCCGGATTGCGCGGGCTGCGTGATTGCCGACCTGTGTCGCTTCAAGGAAAAAACCGTCGCGTAGGCCGCAGGAAACGCATCCACGCCTGGCGTGGATCTACTGCAATCCGTGCGCAACCCCAGCGTCACACGCAAGCGTTTACATCGTCAGCCCCTGACGCGACGGGGCCTGCGGCGGATTCCGGCCGCGCGCGAACTGTCACATTTACGCAATCTTTACCTTTTAGCCTGCGCGCATCTTCCCACCTGCCTGCAAGGCTCCTCTCCATGAAACTGCATCACCAACTCCTGACGGTGGCCGTGGCTGCTGCGCTGTACGTGCCGGCTGCCCACGCTGAAGTCGCCATCGATGTGATCGGCGGTTCGGAAATCACCTTCGAAGGCCTGGTCCAGGCCGACGGCAACTGGTTCGACAATGACGTCGTGGACCTCAACGGCGGTGACGCCGGCAATGGCAAGGACAGCGAATTCGAACTGCGTCGCGCCGAGCTGGTACTGAAGGGCAAGGGCCCGGGCAACGTGGAGTGGGTCGTCGGCTACGACGCCAAGGCTGACAAGTTCCTCGACACCAACGTCAAGTACAAGCTGCTGGGCAACGCCAACCACTTCATCCAGGCCGGCCAGTTCAAGCAGCCGAACAGCCTGGAAGAACTGTCCAGCACCAAGAACAACGATTTCATCTCCAAGGCTGCGGTCACCAACACCTACGCGGTCGCCCGCCGCCTCGGTGGCGCCTACAGCTACGGCCAGGACAACTGGTCGGTCACCGCCAGCGCCTTCGGCCGCGAACTGACCCGCAACCTGGCCCACGGCAGCGGCTACGGCGCACGCGGCACCTTCGCCCCGATCAACGAGAAGGGCCAGGTCCTGCACTTCGGCCTGAGCTATGTCGACTACGACGCCGACGCCGACACCCTGCGCGTGCGTGCCCGCCCGAACGCCGACCTGGCCACCGCGCGCCTGGTCGACAGCGGCAACATGACCGACACCGACCGCGTCAGCACCCTGGGCGCTGAAGCCATGTACTTCCAGGGTCCGTTCAAGGCCCAGGCCGAGTACTACAGCAGCAAGGCCAAGCGCTACGACCACGACAACTACACCAGCGACGGCTACTACGTCAGCGGCGTGTGGAACGTGACCGGCGAAACCTGGAGCTACAAGGGCGGCACCCCGGGCACCGGCCTGCCGAACAACCCGGCCGGCGGCCAGTGGCAGCTGGGCGTGCGTTACGACCACATGGACCTGAACGACGGCAACCTGTCGGCCAACCCGGTGGCCGGTCGTCCGCCGATCGTCGATGGCGTGCTGGGCGGCAAGATGGACATCTGGACCGTCGGCGCCAACTGGTACTGGCGCTCGAACTTCAAGTTCATGGTCAACTACGTGATGGTGGACAGCAAGAAGTACAGCTCCACTGCCCGCGGCTTCGTCAACGACGATCCAAACATCCTGGAAGCCCGCGCACAGTTCTTCTGGTAAGACCTGACGCACGCGCTGCAACGAAGGCACGGCTCCGGCCGTGCCTTTTTTGTTGCCAGCGCAAGACCGCCGGCACTGTCACCACAACGTCATATGACAGACGCCGGCGTGTCACGTAACCGTTATGGAATGTGCACCGAAACGTTGGGCAGCCGCCCTTCGACCACCCCAGGAGTCTGTCCCGTGATCCACGCCTTCAAGTCGCGCGCCGCTGTCGCCATCCTGGCTGCATCGTCCGTGTTTGCCGCCAACGCCGCCGATGTCACCGGCGCGGGCGCTTCGTTCATCTACCCGGTCATGTCCAAATGGTCGGCGGACTACAGCACCGCGACCGGCAAGAAGGTCAACTACCAGTCCATCGGTTCCGGTGGTGGTATCGCCCAGATCAAGGCGGCGACCGTGGACTTCGGTTCGTCCGATGCCCCGCTGAAGCCGGAAGAGCTGGCTGCTGCCGGCCTGGCCCAGTTCCCGTCGGTCATCGGCGGCGTGGTGCCGGTCATCAACGTGGCCGGCGTCGCCCCGGGCGCGCTGAAGCTGGACGGCCCGACCCTGGCCAACATCTTCCTGGGCAAGATCAAGACCTGGAACGACCCGGCCATCGCTGCCCTGAACAGCGGCCTGGCCCTGCCGAACGCCAAGATCACCATCGTCCACCGTTCGGACGGTTCGGGCACCACCTTCAACTTCGTCAACTACCTGTCCAAGGTCAGCCCGGAGTGGAAGAGCAAGGTTGGTGAAGGCACCTCGGTCCAGTGGCCGGCCGGCATCGGCGGCAAGGGCAACGAAGGCGTCGCTGCCTACGTGAAGCAGATCAAGGGCGGCATCGGCTACGTGGAACTGTCCTACGCCCTGCAGAACAAGATGTCCTACGCGGCGATGAAGAATGCTGCCGGCAAGATCGTGCAGCCGTCGGACGCCTCGTTCTCGGCCGCGGCCGCCAGCGCTGACTGGGCCAATGCCAAGGACTTCTACCTGGTCATGACCAACGCCCCGGGCGAGCAGGCGTGGCCGATCACCGCCACCAACTTCATCCTGGTGCGCAAGCAGCCGAAGAACGTGGCCGGCGCCAAGGCGACCCAGGAGTTCTTCCGCTGGATCTACAAGAACGGTGATGCGCAGGCCAAGCAGCTGGACTACGTGCCGCTGCCGGACGCCCTGGTCAAGCAGATCGAGACCTACTGGTCGCAGAACCTGAAGTACTGAGAAAGGTGTTCCCCCGCAGGAACGGGCGTCGGCGGGTCCTCTCTCCCTCGCCGACCCCAACCGGGCGCTGGACCTTCGGGTCTGGCGCCTTTCTTTTTTGGGGGACCCCGCTTGGTAGAGTCGAGCTTGCTCGACTGCCGTGCGCCTTCAGTCGAGCAAGCTCGACTCTACGAATGCAAGAAGCCGTCGAGCATGGCTCGACGCTACAAAGGCAGGGGCGCGCAGTCCGGGGGCCACCGGGCCTGCGGGCGGCGTCCCGGGCCCCGTGAAACCCTTGTCAGAACGTGATGTCCGACACCTCTGTCATGGACGTCATACGGCTGTAACAAAAACATCATTTCATAGCCGCATCCGCCGACGCCGTCGGCTCTTCCCCGCTATGGAGTGACCATGAAACTGCACTCGGCCGGCCTCGCCGCCCTTTCCCTGGCCATCGCCCTGGGCCTGTCGGCCTGCGGTGGCGACAAGCAGGCTGCACAGCAGCCGGCTGCCGACGCAGCCGCCGCCCCGGCCGCTGCCGGTGATAAGGTGACCGCTGAAGTCTCCGGCGCTGGCGCATCCTTCATCTTCCCGCTGGTGTCCAAGTGGTCGGCCGACTACAACACCGCCACCGGCGCCAAGATCAACTACCAGTCGATCGGTTCGGGCGGCGGTATCGCCCAGATCAAGGCCGGCACCGTTGATTTCGGTTCCTCCGACAAGCCGCTGAGCAGCGATGAGCTGGCCCAGGCCGGCCTGGCCCAGTTCCCGTCGGCCATCGGCGGCGTGGTGCCGGTCGTCAACATCGAAGGCCTGGAAGCCGGCAAGCTGCGCCTGACCGGCGCCCTGCTGGCCGACATCTTCCTGGGCAAGGTCAAGACCTGGAACGACCCGGCCATCGCTGCGGCCAACCCGGGCGTGTCCCTGCCGGACGGCAAGATCACCATCGTCCACCGTTCGGACGGTTCGGGCACCACCTTCAACTTCTCCAACTACCTGTCCAAGGTCAGCCCGGAGTGGAAGACCAAGGTCGGCGAAGGCACCTCGGTGCAGTGGCCGGACGGCGTCGGCGGCAAGGGCAACGAAGGCGTTGCCTCCTACGTGAAGCAGATCAAGGGCTCCATCGGCTACGTCGAGCTGGCCTACGCCCTGCAGAACGCCATGCCGTACACCGCCCTGCAGAACGCCGCAGGCACCTGGGTGCAGCCGAACGCTGAAAGCTTCGCCGCCGCTGCTGCCAGCGCCGACTGGGCCAGCGCCAAGGACTTCAACCTGGTCATCACCAACGCCCCGGGCGAGCAGGCGTGGCCGATCACCGCCACCAACTTCATGCTGATGCAGAAGAAGCCGAAGGACGCCAAGCGCAACCAGGACACCCTGGCCTTCTTCAAGTGGGCCTTCGAGAACGGCCAGACCCAGGCCAACGAGCTGCACTACGTGCCGCTGCCGGCCGAACTGACCAAGCAGATCGAGGCCTACTGGGGCACCGAGCTGAAGTGATGGACCCGACGGTGCCCGCCCCGCGCGGGCACCGTCACTTCCACGTCGTGCCGCCCCCTTTCCTGGCCCTGCCGTCCCCATGAATGCCATCGCCCAGCCTGTAGCAGCCCCGTCCACGCGCGATGCGCGTGATGCCCGCAACGACAAACTGTTCCGATGGGTGCTGGTCGGCACCGTCATCTTCGTCCTGATCGCCCTGGCCTGTGCCGCGCTGTCCATGCTGTGGGGTGGCCGCCATGCCCTGCAGATGCAGGGCCTGAGCTTCTTCTTCTCCTCCGACTGGAATCCGGTCGAAAACAAGTTCGGCGCCCTCGCCCCGATCTACGGCACCCTGGTCACCGCGTTCATCGCGATGGTCATCGCCGTGCCGGTCAGCTTCGGCATCGCCTTCTTCCTCACCGAAGTCGCGCCGCGCTGGCTGCGTGGCCCGGTCGGTACCGCCATCGAACTGCTGGCCGGCATCCCCTCGATCATCTATGGCATGTGGGGCCTGTTCGTGCTGGTGCCGGTGATGACCGAGTACGTCACCCCGTTCCTCAACGAAACCTTGGGCGAATGGCCAATCATCGGCCCGATGTTCCAGGGCCCGCCGCTGGGCATCGGCATGCTCACCGCCGGCTTCGTACTGGCCATCATGGTCATCCCGTTCATCTCCTCGGTGATGCGCGAAGTGTTCCTGACCGTGCCGACCCGCCTGAAGGAATCGGCCTACGCGCTGGGCTCCACCAAGTGGGAAGTGAGCTGGGACATCGTCCTGCCCTACACCCGCTCGGCCGTCATCGGCGGCGTCTTCCTCGGCCTCGGCCGTGCACTGGGCGAAACGATGGCCGTGGCCTTCGTGATCGGCAACAGCGTGCGCCTGTCGCCGTCGCTGCTGGAACCGGGCACCACCATCGCCGCGCTCATCGCCAACGATTTCGGCGAGGCCACTGAAACCTACCGCTCGGCGCTGCTGCTGCTCGGCTTCGTCCTGTTCATCGTCACCTTCGTCGTGCTGGCCATCGCCCGCCTGATGCTGATGCGCCTGTCCCGCAAGGAGGGCAACTGATGTCCACCACCGCTGACTCCCTGTACCTGCGCCGCCGCATCGGCAACGTCATCGCCATCGCGATGTCCTGCGCCACCGCCCTGTTCGGCCTGTTCTTCCTGGGCTGGATCCTGTTCACCCTGGCCTCCAAGGGCCTGGCCGGCATCAATCTTGATCTGTTCACCAAGATGACGCCGCCGCCGATGCAGGCAGGCGGCCTGGCCAATGCCTTCTTCGGCAGCGCGGTGATGTGTGCGCTGGCCATCGGCATCGGTACCCCGCTGGGCGTGCTGGCCGGCACCTGGCTGGCCGAGTACGGCAACGCCCGCAAGGCCGGCACCGTGGTCCGCTTCGTCAACGACATCCTGCTGTCGGCACCGTCCATCGTGCTGGGCCTGTTCGTCTACACCCTGTACGTGATGCAGACCGGCGGCAACTTCTCCGCCTTCGCCGGTGCCCTGTCGCTGGCCTTCATCGTGCTGCCGGTGGTGGTACGCACCACCGACGAGATGCTGCGCCTGGTGCCTTCGCAGATGCGCGAAGCCGCCCTGTCGCTGGGCATCCCGCAGTGGAAGGTGATCGTCCAGGTGCTGTACCGCAGTGCGTCGGCCGGCATCATCACCGGCATCCTGCTGGCCCTGGCCCGCATCTCCGGCGAAACCGCACCGCTGCTGTTCACCGCCTTCGGCAACCAGTACTGGAACAACAACATCTTCCAGCCGATGGCTTCGGTGCCGGTGGTGATGAACCAGTTCGCCGGCAGCCCGTATGAATCCTGGCAGGTGCTGGCCTGGGCCGGTGCCCTGGTGCTGACTGTCTTCGTGTTGCTGGTCAGCCTTGCCGCCCGCGGCATCCTGCTGCGCAACCGTATCTCCCATGACTGACCTTTCCGTGGATAACGCCATGAACGACCTCTCCAACGCCGTGCCCATGCAGCGCATCGCGGTGCCGGCCTCGCACGAGAACCTGCACGCGCCGTCGCCGGTCAAGCTGGCCGCGCGTGGTCTGGACTTCTACTACGACAAGTTCCACGCCCTGAAGGGCATCGACCTGGAGATCCCGGAAAAGCGCGTGACCGCGCTGATCGGTCCCTCCGGTTGCGGCAAGTCGACCCTGCTGCGCATCTTCAACCGCATCTACGCGCTGTACCCGAAGCTGGAAGCGCGTGGTGAGGTGCTGCTGGACGGCGAGAACATCCTGTCGCCGAAGTACCCGATGAACCGCCTGCGCAGCAAGGTGGGCATGGTGTTCCAGAAGCCGGTTCCGTTCCCGATGACCATCTTCGAGAACGTGGCTTACGGCATCCGCCACCACGAAAAACTGAGCAAGGCCGACATGGCCGACCGCGTCGAGCAGGCGCTGCGCCAGGGCGCGCTGTGGGACGAAGTGAAGGACAAGCTGGGGCAGAGCGCACTGGGCCTGTCCGGTGGCCAGCAGCAGCGCCTGTGCATCGCCCGTGCCGTGGCCCTGCGCCCGTCGGTGCTGCTGCTGGACGAGCCGACCTCGGCGCTGGACCCGATCTCGACCAGCCGCATCGAGCAGCTGGTGGAAGAGCTCAAGCACGAGTACACCATCGTCATCGTCACCCACAACATGCAGCAGGCTGCGCGCGTGTCCGACTACACCGCCTTCATGTACCTGGGCGACCTGATCGAGCACGACCGGACTGAAGTGATCTTCTCGCAGCCCTCGCAGCGGCAGACCGAGGATTACATCACCGGTCGCTTTGGCTGAAAGGGCAGTCGAGCATGGCTCGACTCTACAGACAACGCCAGTCGAGCATGGCTCGACTCTACAGAGTGGAACAACCATGAATCTTCCCAACGACCACATCGTCAAGAGCTACGACGAAGAGCAGCAGCGCCTGGTGGCCGAAATCGTGCGCATGGGCGAGATGGCTGTCGCCCAGCTGGAGGCGTCGATGGACGTCATCGAGAAGCGCGACGAGAACGCCGCCCACCGCATCATCGCCAACGATGAAGCCATCGACCAGCTGGAGCAGCAGATCAGCCACGACGTGATGCGCCTGGCCCTGCGTGGCCCGATGGCCCGCGACCTGCGCGAGATCCTGGCCGGCCTGCGCATCCCGGCCGACATCGAACGCATCGGTGACTACGCCGCCAACGTGGCCAAGCGTTCGATCGCGCTGGGCAAGGTGCCGCCGCTGCCGCAGATCCAGGGCCTGCGCGCCCTCGGCCGCCTGGCCGCGCAGCAGGTGCGCCGCGCCATCGCCGCCTACCGCGACAACGACGCCGAAGCCGCCATCGCCCTGCGCCAGGACGACGCCCGCCTGGACGCGCAGTACACCGCGCTGTTCCGCGAGCTGCTGACCTACATGATGGAAGACCCGCGCAACATCACCCCGTGCACCCACCTGCTGTTCATGGCCAAGAACCTGGAGCGCGTGGGCGACCACGCCACCAACATCGCCGAGAACGTGTGGTTCCTGGTGCACGGCGAGCAGCCGCTGCCGCCGCGCGAGAAGCGCGACGAGACGTCCAGCACCGATCACGTCTGATACTGCGCTGCAACAGCGCAAGCGCGTGTGGAGGCCCCTGTCGGCATGACAGGGGCCTTTTTTGTATGCGCGATCCGGGCATTCATCCACGCATGGCGTGGATCTACTGGATACGGTGCTCCTGCCCCCTTCCCGCCTGCGGCAATCCTCACGAAAATTTGAGGTCCCGGCGAGGATTCCTTGAGTAGGATCGCTGCACCATCGTTTCACCCCGGGCGCCCGCCCACCACCCAAGGAGTACGACCGATGAGCAGTTCCAACAAGACCCTGTCCCTGCTGACCGCCACCGCCCTGGCTGCAGGGCTGGGCGTGACTGCCAGTGCTTCGGCCCTGAGCATGACCGACCTTGCCCAGGGCTACCTGGTGGCTGGCCAGGCGGCCAAGGCCGGCGATGCCAAGGCAACCGACGCCAAGGCCGGTGACGCCGCCAAGCATGCCGAGGGCAAGTGTGGTGCCGACGGCAAGAGCGCCGAAGGCAAGTGCGGCGCCGACAAGGGAAAGGCCAAGGCCGGCGCGGGCGCCGAAGCCAAGGCCAAGACCGCCGGCGACAAGAAGGCCGCCGAAGGCAAGTGCGGCGAAGGCAAGTGCGGTGCAAAGCACTGACGCTGCCGCCAGCGTCGTCCACCCACGGCTGCCGCTGCCTGCGGCGGCCGTCGGGCTGGGCCTGCGGCGTGCGCTGCTGCAGGACCTGCACGATGCCCCGGCCGGCGATTTCGACTTCCTGGAGTGCGCGCCGGAAAACTGGATCCACGTCGGTGGCCCGGCCGGCGACGCCCTGGACGAACTGGCCCAGCGCCACCCCTTGACCTGCCATGGCCTGTCGCTGTCGCTGGGCGGCAGCGCCGCGCTGGATACCCAGCTGCTGCAGCAGGTCGGCCGTTTCCTGGAACGCCACCGCGTGCCGCTGTACAGCGAGCACCTGAGTTACTGCAGTGACGACGGCCAGCTGTACGACCTGCTGCCGATTCCCTTCACTGACGAAGCGGTGCGCCATACCGCCGCGCGCATCGCGCGTGTGCAGGACCTGCTCGGCCGCCGCATCGCGGTGGAGAACGTGTCCTACTACCTGGCCCCGCAGCCGGCGATGGACGAACTGGCCTTCACCAACGCGGTGCTGGCCGAGGCCGACTGCGACCTGCTGCTGGACGTCAACAACGTGTACGTCAACGCCTGCAACCATGGCTACGATGCCGACGCCTTCATCGCCGGCCTACCGGCGCAGCGCATCGTCTGCCTGCACGTGGCCGGCCATCTGGACGAGGCGCCCGACCTGAAGATCGATACCCACGGCAGCCCGGTGATCGACCCGGTGTGGGCGCTGCTGGAGCGCAGCTACGCCCGCTTCGGGCCGCGCCCGACCCTGCTGGAACGCGACTTCAACTTCCCGCCCTACGCAGAGCTGCAGGGCGAACTGGGTACCATCCGCCGGCTGCAGGGCACACCGCGCGAGGTCGCCCATGGCTGACGCGCCAGAGCGCCTGCGCGCGCAGCAGCATGCATTCACGGCGCACCTGCGCGACCCGCAGCAGGTGCCTGCCCCCGCCGACCTCGACCCGCGGCGGGTGGCCGTCTACCAGCGGTTGCTGTCCAACAACCTGCTGGGCCTGCTCGGCAACAGTTTCCCGGTCTGTGTGCGCCTGCTCGGCGAAGCGGCCTGGGCCGAGCTGGTCCGCTACTACTTCGCCCATCACCGCGCACGCACGCCGCTGTTCACGGCAGTGTCGGCCGAGTTCGTGCGCTGGCTGCAGGCGCAGCCCGAGCTGCCGCACCCGGCGCTGGCCGAGCTGGCCCACTACGAGTGGGTGGAAACCGATCTGTACCAGCGTGCGGCCGAGCCATTGCCGCCAGCCCCGGGCATCGACCCGCTGCAGGAACCGCTGCGCTGCTCACCGCTGGCCTGGCCGCTGCTGTACGCGTGGCCGGTCCACCGCCTCGGCGCCGATGATGCACCACTCGCTCCGCCTGCCGAACCGACCGGCCTGCTGGTCCGCCGCGATGCCGATGGCGTGGTGCGCTTCGCCCAGCTCAGCCCGTTGGCCGCGCACCTGTTGATCCTGATCGACGAGTCGCCCGGAGCCATCGGCGGAGAGCGGCTGCAGCAGCTGGCCACCCTGCACCACCTCGACGCCGATGCGTTGATCGAACCCGGCACCCGGCTGCTGCAGCAGTTCCTGCAGGCCGGCGTGATCGGCCCGCTGCCCGCCGTGGCGTGATACCCCCAACAAGGAGTTCCCCCCGATGAATACCCTGCCCCTGGCTGCCGTGCGCAGCCAGCTGGATCGCTGCGGCCCGTGGTTGGCGCCGCTGGGCCTGCGCCTGCTGCTCGCATGGGAATACTTCGAGTCCGGCCGCGAGAAGCTGCTGGGCGAGAACTGGTTTGCCGAGCTGCAGGGCGCGTTCCCGTTCCCGTTCGACCTGCTGCCCGCTGGCGTGAACTGGCAGCTGGCGACCTGGTTCGAGCTGGTCGGCGCGGCCTGCCTGCTGTTCGGGCTCGGCACCCGCTTCGCTGCGGCGAGCCTGCTGGTGCTGACCGTGGTGGCCACCTACGCCGTGCACTGGCCGATGCACTGGGGTTCGCTGGGTGATCTGGCGATGGGCTATGCGATCAGCGACCAGGGGTTCGGCAACTTCAAGCTGCCGGTACTGTTCATGGCGATGCTGCTGCCGCTGCTGTGCAACGGCGCCGGCCGCCTGAGTGTGGACGCGTGGATCGCCGGCCGGGCCGCCGCGCCCCGGTAGTCGCCGACCTTGGTTGGCGGTTGTTCCGCATGCCAACCAAGGTTGGCATCCACCGGTCCGGCGGCCATCCCGTTACACGCCGATACGCGCTGAAACCGCGCAAAAGGCCGATTTAATCGCCTATTCATCAAAAAAATCCGATGCTGGATCCGTGGCCTCGATGACCACGTCCTTCCCTCGGAGTTGCCCCATGAAGCGCCTGATTGCCGCCGCCCTTTCGCTGACCCTGCTGGCCACCGCCGTCTCGCCCGCGATGGCCGCTCCCTATGGCGCCGGTGGGCGCGACGACCACCACGGCCACAAGGATCACCACGACGACCGCCGCGATCCGCCCCGTCGCGGCCACAAGCTCGCCCGTGACCACCGCGGCGAGCACGTCCGCGATTATCGCCACCATGGCCTGCACGCCCCCGCCCGCGGCCAGGAATGGCGCAAGGTCGACGGCCGTTACGTGCTGATTGCCGTGGCCACCGGCGTCATCGCCGACGTGGTGCTGGCACGCCGCTGACCCGTGCACAGTGTCCCGGCCATGCGATGCGTGGCCGGGCGCTCAGGGTCGCTCTGCTAGAATCCGCGCATGACTGACCCCACCCCCGCAGCTGACGCCGCCCCTGTTTCCGTAGTTCCGATGGCGCAGCGCGCGATGTCGCAACGCTTCCGCGGCTTCCTGCCGGTGGTGGTGGACGTGGAAACCGGCGGCTTCGACAGCCAGCGCAACGCGCTGCTGGAAATCGCCGCCGTGCCGATCGAGATGGACGAGAACGGCCTGCTCTACCCCGGCCAGACCGCCAGCGCCCACGTGGTCCCCGCCGAAGGGCTGGAGATCGACCCGAAGTCGCTGGAAGTGACCGGCATCATCCTCGACCATCCGTTCCGGCTGGCAAAGGAAGAGAAGGCCGCGCTGGACCATGTCTTCACCCCGGTCCGCGCAGCGATGAAAAAGTACGGCTGCCAGCGCGCGATCCTGGTCGGGCACAACGCCCACTTCGACCTGGGCTTCGTCAATGCTGCCGTGGCCCGCACCGGTCACAAGCGCAACCCGTTCCATCCCTTCAGCGTGTTCGACACGGTCACCCTGGCTGGTATCGCCTATGGGCAGACGGTGCTGGCACGTGCAGCCAATGCCGCCGGCCTGGGCTGGGATGCGAACGAGGCGCACAGCGCGGTGTACGACACCGAGCAGACGGCACGGTTGTTCTGCACCATCGCCAACGCCTGGCCGCGGTAGATCCACACCTGCAGTGCGGGCCAACGGTCCGCACCCATCAACCAGATGGCGATTACCCGATGCTCGTGCGGTCGCGGCCGTCGCTCTTGGCGCGGTACAGCGCGCGGTCGGCGCGCTGGTACAGCAGCGCCGGGGTGCGGTCGTCATTGGCCAGTTCCACCAGGCCCGCGCTGAAGGTCACGCGCAGGCCCTTCACCCCGGCCCAGTCCGGATGGTCATGGAACAGGCCGCGCAGGCGCGCGCAGACCTGCGCCGCTTCTTCCAGGCGCGTGTCGTTGAGCAGCAGCGCGAACTCTTCGCCACCGGTACGCGCCGGCAGGTCCGAATCCCGGCAGGCTGCGGCGATCACCTCGGCCACTTCCTTCAGCACCAGGTCGCCGATGCTGTGGCTGTAGGTGTCGTTGACGTACTTGAAATGATCGATATCCAGCACCACCAGGCTCAACGGATGGCCGCTGCGCTGCGAGCGGGCGAAATCGCGCGACAGCGTCTCGTCGAAGCCGCGACGGTTGGCCAGGCCGGTCAGCGCATCCTCGCGGGCCTGCCGCTCGAACGCCTCGGCCTGCCGCGCCAGGCGCTCGGCCAGCTCGGTCTTTTCCTGGTTCAGCGCCTGCAGATGCACGGTCTGCGCCTGCAGGTCGAAGGTTGCTTCATCCACCCGCCGGGCCAGGCGCAGGTTGCTGGCCTTGTACTGCTGCAGCAGGAACCGGTACAGCGCCACCAGCGCAGCCAGCAGCAGCAGGCCGATCAGCGCCTGCACGCTGTGCCGCTGCCACCAGAACGGCTGCACGGTGAAACTCCACACCGCTTCCTGCTGGCCCCAGGCACCGCCCGGGTGCGAGGCCGCCACGTGCAGGGTGTAATCACCCGGCGGCAGGCCGACGAACTCGACGCTGCGCTGGGGGCCACGCTCGACCCAGCCGGCGTCCAGGCCTTCCAGCCGTGTGCGGTAACGGATGCGGTCTGACATCAGGTAGCTGAGGCCGACGAAGCTCACCGCCAGCCGGCGCCCGCCGGGAATCAGGTTTCGCTCGGGACCTTCCCAAAGCACCGGCGCGCCATCGACCTGCACGTTCTCGATCGCCGCCGGCGGCGCCGGGCGTTCGCGGAAGCGCTGCAGGCGCTGCGGGTCCACCGTGCTCAGGCCACCAGCGGTAACCACCCAGAAGCTGCCATTCTGGCGCAGGATCGCCGAGGGCCCGGAACTGCCATTGGCCTGCGCGTTGGCCATGCCGTCGATCTCGTTGTAGCGCTCCACGGTCACTCGCGGCGCGCGCCCGTCGGCCACGGCGTTCAAGGTCGCCATGTCGGTGCGCAGCACGCCGCGGTTGCTGCTGATCCACACATTCCCCAGCCGGTCGGGCACCAGCTGGAACACGGTGTCGACCGGCATGCCCTGCTCCAGGCCGACCCGGGACAGGCGATCCTTGTACCAGCGGTACAGGCCACGGTCGCTGCTGATCCACATCGCGTCGCCGATCTGGTGGAAGCCGAACACGCTGCGGCCGCCGCCCGTTGGTGCCAGATCGATGGACTGCACATGGTCGCCGCGCAGCACGCGGATGCCCTCGATGGTACCGATCCACAGGTTGCCCTGATGGTCGTGTTCCAGCGCTGTGATCAGACCGCCCGGCATGCCGGGTACGTCGGACACATGCACGCGTTCCCCCTCGATGCGTACCACCCCCTTCTGTGTGCCCGCCCAGACCACGCCGGCTGGATCGATGCTGATCGCGCGGATGTTGCCGCCCGGCATCCCATCGGCCGCATCGTAGTTGTGGCGCAGGCTGCCATCGGCGCGCAGGCGGTAGACGCCGTCGCCGAAGGTGCCCACCCAGAGATCACCCTCAGGGCCTTGGGCCAGGCTGAGGACCGACGGCGCCTTGCCACCGCGGTTGTGCAGCGGCATCGGCCGGAAGCGGCCATCGGCGGTCTGCTGGTCCAGACCGCTGGCGCTGCCCACCCACAACCGGCGGTCGCGGTCCTCGAACACGGTGCGCACGTAGTCACCGCTCAGGCCATCGCGCTCGGTGTAGCTGCTGAACAGCGTTTCGCGAAGGCGGTACAGGCCGCCGTTGGCGCCGACCCAGATGCTGCCCTCGGCGTCCTCGCGCAGGCTCACCACCCGACCGCCGGGCAGGTTCAGGCCGGCCGGCAGGCGCTCCAGTCCGTGGCTGGAGATGCGCAGCAGGCCCTGGTTCTCGGTACCCAGCCAGATGTCGCCGTGGCGGTCCTGCAGCATCGCGGTCATGTGCAGCTGCCCCGGCAGGCTGTGCACCAGCACCAGGCGGTCATCCTCGACCCGGTACAGGCGCTCGCCGGCCACGATCCACAGCGCGCCATCGGGTGCGCGATAGGGCCAGGTCAGGCCCTTGTCCACGCCCCAGCCGGCCGGCGCGCGCTTGAGCTCACCATCGTTGTCGCGCAACACCAGGCCATCGAGGGTGCCGATCCAGACCCGGTCCTGGGCGTCGACCACCAGCTTGGTGAAGCTCATCGCCAGCGGCAGGTCCGGCGGCGGCGGCTGGTAGACGATGCCGGTTTCGGGGGTCAGGTAGGCGATGCCCTTGCCTTCGTACAGCAGCCACAGACGCCCTTGGCTGTCCATCTGCATCGATTGGATCAGCACTTCCGGGGTGTTGGCCTGGTGCTCCCAGACACGCCACTGGCCGGCGCTGCTGCGGTAGGTCACGTTGCCGCGCGAATCACTGATCCACAGCCCGCCCTGGCGGTCGACCAGCAGCGCGCCGATGCCGTTGTCGCGCAGGCCCGGCCGCGTGCTGCGGTCAAACACGGTGAAATCCAGGCCGTTGTAGCGCACCAGGCCTTCCCAGGTGGCGAACCACAGGTGGCCTTCGGGGGTCTGGGCGATGTCGCGCAGCGAGTTGTGCGGCAGGCCGTTGCGCGAGGTCCACACGTCGATGGCGTAATCGCGCAGCGGCGGCGCGACGGTCTGCGCCGCCAGCGGCGACGCCAGCAGCAGCAACAGCCACAGCACACCGAGCCGCAACAGGCGACCGATGTGGTGTTCCGGGTGGCGCCCCGCCAGGCGCCTGCCAGCCCCCTGACCGCCCATTACTGCAACGGCAGCGGCCAGGTGCGGTTGCCGCGCAGGGCGACAGGCAGGAGCAGGAACAGCCGGGCGGCACGGGGCCGCGCGCCGGTGTGAACAGGCTGGCTCATCGCGGGAACTGTGGGGAGATTGGGCGAATGATAGGCCAAACACCCCCCTCGGCGTCACCGCGGCGTGAAAGCCGTGGTTTCAGCCGGGGTCAGACCCCTTCCACCGATGGCACAAGGGATCTGACCCCAGGCCGTACGGGGTCGGATCCCTCTGCGCACGCAGAGGGCTCTGACCCCAGCTATCCGGGCACCCGACTCAGCGCCCGGCCACCGGGCTGCCCGCCGGCCACTGCACCACCGCTTCCAGCCCGCCCTCGGGACGGTTGCGCAGCCACAGCCGGGCGCCATCCTTCTCGGCCAGCGCGCGGGCGATGGTCAGGCCCAGGCCGGCGCCGCCGGTCTGCCGCGAGCGCGAGGTTTCCACCCGCACGAAGGGATCGAACACCGCTTCGAGCTGGTCATCGGCCAGCCCCGGGCCGTCGTCGGCCACCACCACGGTGATGCCACCGCCGCTGCTGTCCACCCGCACCCGCACCCGCTCGGCATACATCACCGCGTTGTCCACCAGGTTGGAGAACAGGCGGTGCATGGCCAGCGGCCGCAGCATCAGCACTGCGCCACTGGCGCCTTCGAAAGCCACGTCGGCGCCCGCCTCGGCGGTGTCCTCGACGATGCTCTCCAGCAGCGAATCCAGGTCGAGGGCAGCGCGCTGTTCGGCACTCTCGGCACTGCGGGCCAGTTCCAGGCCTTCGCGCACCAGTGCCTGCATGGCCGCGAGGTCGCCGATCAGGCGCTCGCGCAGGATCTCGTCGGTCACGTTTTCCAGGCGAAGGCGCAGCCGGGTCAGCGGCGTCTGCAGGTCGTGGGTGATCGCCGCCAGCATCTGCGTGCGTTCGGCCAGGTGCCGCTGCAGCCGCTGCTGCATGGCGTTGAAGGCTTCGGCGGCGCGCTGTACTTCGCGCGGGCCACGCAGCGGCAGCGGGTCGCGCTGCAGGTCGTCGCCCAGTTCCTCGGCGGCCGAGGCCAGTTCCTGCAGCGGCGCGCTGGCCATGCGCGAAACGATGTAGGCCAGCACGGCGATCGCCAGCACCAGCAGGGTCAGGAACAGCGGGTCGACGGCCAGCACGCCGTTGTGCGCCACCGCCGGCGAATCCAGTGCCAGCTTCAGCGAGGTGCCATCGCTGAGGACCACGTCCACGGCCCGGCACTTGGGCGGAATGAAGGACGGATCGCGTTCGCGCGGCGGGCGCCGGTGGCCCGGCGGTGGCGGCGGCAGCAGTTCCTGCAGCTTGGGGATGCACGAGCGGAACGAGGCGAAGTGCACATGGGCGCGCGCCACCGGTCCGGGGCGGTCATCAAGCACTTCCATCAACGCCGTATCGACGCGGCCCAGGCGTGCGCCGGGCTGCAGCGCGCGCACGCTCGGCCCGCCCATCTCCAGCAGGCGGTCACGCAGCTCCGGGTTGCCGTCGAGCAGGTTGACGTACCCCTGCAGGCGGTCGGCGATGCGGTTGAGGTTCTGCCGCTCGAATTCCTGCTGGCGCTTGGACGTGGCCAGCATGGTCGCGCCGATCGCGGCCACCGACATGCCCAGCAGCAGGATCACGAACAGCCGCCCCACCATCGAGGACAGGAAGTGGCGCAGGCGCTTCATCACGGCTTATTCCAGATTGACGGCCGAGGCCAGTACATAGCCTTCGTTGCGTACGGTCTTGATCAGGCCATCGGGCCCACCATCGTCGGCCAGCTTGTTGCGCAGCCGGCTGACCTGCAGGTCGATCGCGCGGTCCTGCGCCTCGTAGTTGCGGCCGCTGCTGAGCGCCACCAGCTGTTCGCGAGAGAGCACCTTGTTGGCGTGCGCGATGAACACCCGCAGCAGGCGGAATTCGGCGCCGGACAGCACCACCACGCGGCCATCGGGGTCGACCAGGTGGCGGTGTTCCAGATCGAAGATCCAGCGCGAGAAGCGCGCGCGGCGCACCGCCAGCGGCTCCAGGTTGGCCGGCAGCGCCTCGGTCCGGCGCAGCACGTTGCGGATGCGCGCCAGCAGCTCGCGCGGCTCGAACGGCTTGGCCAGGTAATCGTCGGCGCCCATTTCCAGGCCCAGCACGCGGTCGATCGGCTCGGCGCGTGCGGTGAGCATGATCACCGGCGTGTTCGAGCGCGCGCGCAGGTCGCGGCACAGGGTCAGGCCATCCTCGCGCGGCAGGTTGAGGTCGAGCACGATCAGGTCCACGTGCTCGCGCTCCAGCAGCTGTCGCATGCTGGTGCCATCGGCCGCGGTGCTGACCAGGTAGCCGGCGCGGCCGAGCTGTTCGGCCAGCAGGGTGCGGATGTCATTGTCGTCGTCGACGATCAACAGGCGATGCATCGGGTTTTCAGTCTCCATGTCGCGATTTTCCCGTGTCGGGAGCTGAACCGCATCCTGTCCAATGCGTACCACTGTATCCACGCCGGGGCCGGATACCTGCAGTTACGCGTTTCGGCCGACAGTGTTACACACAGACACACCCCGAGGATTGAGCCTGCCTGCGCCCGATCTTCACAATGCCCACCAATGCCGCTGCGGCGGCCTGCCCGAGTGAAGCCCGCACGTGATCTCCCGCCTGTTGCCCGCGACCCGCCGGGGTCGTCTGATCGTGATTGTCCTGCTTGTCGTCATTGCTGCCGCGTGCGCCTGGTGGCTGCTGCGCAAGCCCGCCGCCCCGGCCCTGGCCACCAGCCCGGTCAGCCGCGGCGACATCGAACAGACGGTGGAAGCCACCGGCGTGATCGATGCCTACAAGCTGGTCAGCGTCGGTGCGCAGGCCTCGGGCCAGATCAAATCGCTGAAGGTGCAGCTGGGCGATACGGTGAAGGAAGGTGATCTGATCGCCGAGATCGACGCCACCACCCAGCAGAACCAGGTGCTTAACGCGCAGGCCTCGCTGGACCAGGTGATCGCCCAGCGCGCCGTGCAGCAGGCCAGCCTGCGCCAGGCCGAGCTGGACTTCGCCCGGCAGAAGGAGATGCTGGCCGCCGAGGCGACCTCGCGGCAGGAATACGATGCCGCCGAGGCCACGCTGAAGACCGCCCGCGCCCAGCTGCAGTCGTACGAGGCGCAGATCAAGGGCCGCGAGACCGAACTGGGTACCGCCCGCGCCAACCTGGCCTACACCCGCATCACCGCGCCGATGGACGGCACCGTGGTCGCGGTGGTGGCCGAGGAAGGCCGCACGGTGAATGCCAACCAGACCGCGCCGACCATCGTCATGCTGGCGCGCCTGGACGTGGTTACCGTCAATGCCGAAGTCTCCGAGGCTGACGTGGTCAAAATCAAGGCCGGCATGCCGGTGTACTTCACCACCCTGGGCGACCCGGACCGCAAGTACCACGCCACGCTGCGCCAGATCAATCCGGCGCCGTCGTCCATCGCCAACGAAAGCTCGTCCAGTTCCAGCAGCTCGTCCAGCTCCAGCTCCAGCAGCGCGGTCTACTACAACGCCCTGTTCGACGTGGAAAACCCCGATGGCACCCTGCGCATCGACATGACCGCGCAGGTCTCGGTCCTGCTGCAGCAGGCCAAGGGCGCGCTGCTGGTGCCGGCCGTGGCGCTGGGCCCGAAGACGCGTGACGGCGAGCGCGTGGTGCGCGTGGTCAACGAACAGGGCCAGCCGCAGCCGCGCAAGGTCAAGGTCGGCATCAACAACGGCGCCTCCGCGCAGATCCTGTCCGGGCTGAAGGAAGGTGAGCGCGTGGTGGTCGGCGAAGGCGGTGCGGCCGCAGCCGGCAGCGGCACCGGCAACCGCGGCAGCGGCGCGATGCGCATGGGCCCGCCCGGTGGCATGGGTCCGCGCCGATGAGCACGACGGCGCCCCTGCTGCGCCTGCGTGACCTGCGCCGTGAATTCCCGGCCGGCGAGGATGTCATCGCCGTGCTGCGCGACGTCAACCTGGACATCCATGCCGGTGAGATGGTCGCCATCGTCGGCCAGTCCGGCTCGGGCAAATCGACGCTGATGAACATCCTCGGCTGCTTGGACCGCCCGACGCGCGGCAGCTACCAGGTGGCCGGCCGCGAAACCGGAAAGATGGAGCCGGACGAGCTGGCCGAGCTGCGCCGCGGGCATTTCGGTTTCATCTTCCAGCGCTATCACCTGCTGGGCGACCTCGATGCACGTGGCAACGTCGAAGTGCCGGCGGTATATGCCGGCAGCCCCGGGCCGATCCGCAACGCGCGCGCCGAGCAGCTGCTGCAGCGGCTGGGCCTGCACGACCGCATGCACCACAAGCCGGGCCAGCTGTCCGGCGGCCAGCAGCAGCGCGTGTCGATCGCGCGCGCGCTGATGAACGGCGGCGAGGTGATCCTCGCCGACGAACCGACCGGCGCGCTGGACACGAAATCCGGTGAGGAAGTGATGGCCATCCTCGGCGAGCTGCATGCCGAAGGCCACACCATCATCATCGTCACCCACGACATGAGCGTGGCCGAGCACGCCCAGCGCATCATCGAGATCCGCGACGGCGAGATCATCGCCGACCGCGCCAATCCAAAGGCGCCGGACTACCGTGCGCAGCGCCAGCCCAGCGCCGACGTCGCCCATGGCAGCAGCTGGCGCGCGGCCCGCGACCGCTTCACCGAAGCGTTCCGGATGGCGCTGCTGGCGATGAACGCCCACCGTCTGCGCACCTTCCTGACCATGCTCGGCATCATCATCGGCATCGCCTCGGTGGTGTCGGTGGTGGCGCTGGGCAACGGCTCGCAGCAGCAGATCCTGCAGAACATCAGCGCGCTGGGCACCAACACCATCGATGTCTACCCCGGCCGTGGCTTCGGTGACATGCGCTCGGCGCGCGTGCAGACCCTGAAGGCCACCGACGCCGATGCGCTGTCGCAGCAGAGCTACGTGGACAGCGCTACACCCAGCGTGTCGACCTCGGTCACCGCGCGCTACCGCAACCAGTCGGCGACGGCACAGATCAGCGGCGTCGGCGAGCAGTATTTCCGGGTGAAGGGTGTAACCCTGCTCGACGGCAGCTTCTTCGACACCGATGCGATCCGCGGCCTGGCGCAGGTGGGGGTGATCGACGAGAACACGAAGACCCAGTTCTTCCCCGACAGCGACCCGATCGGCCAGGTGATCCTGCTGGGCAACGTGCCGGTGCGCGTGGTCGGCGTAGCCAAGAAGCAGAGCTTCGGCTTCGGTGGCAGCACCAGCCTGGGCGTGTTCGTGCCGTACACCACGGTGATGTCGCGCATGCTGGGGCAGAGCTTCGTCTCCAGCATCACCGTGCGCGTCAACGATGAAACACCGATGGATGCCGCACAGGAAGCCATCACCCGGCTGCTGACCCTGCGCCACGGCACCGAGGATTTCTTCCTCAGCAACAGCGCCGAGATCCGCGAGACCATCGAACAGACCACGCGCACGATGACCCTGCTGATCGGCGCCATCGCCGCCATCGCCCTGCTGGTCGGCGGCATCGGCGTGATGAACATCATGCTGGTGTCGGTGACCGAACGTACCCGCGAGATCGGCGTGCGCATGGCCGTGGGTGCGCGGCAGAGCGACATCCGCCAGCAGTTCCTGATCGAAGCGGTGCTGGTGTGCCTGATCGGCGGCCTGCTCGGCATCGGCCTGGCACTGCTGCTGGGCGTACTGATCGGCCACTTCTCCAGCAATTTCCAGGTGGTGTTCTCGACTGCCTCGATCATCGCCGCGTTTGCCTGCTCGACCCTGATCGGCGTGGCGTTTGGATTCCTGCCGGCACGCAATGCCGCCCAGCTCGACCCGGTGGAGGCCCTGGCCCGCGAATGAAGATGATGACCCGACTGACCTCCCCTGCCCCTTCGCGCCTGCTGCTGGCCGGCGCCGTGCTGCTCGCCCTGTCCGGCTGCGCCTCGGTGGGCCGCTACCCGACCGAAGACCCGGCCGTGGCCGCGACCTATGGCCGTGGCGATGCCACCCTCAACGCGCCGGCCGATGACCCGCGCAGCAGCCTGGACACCCCGGGCCGCGACGTCCGCCAGGACACCTGGTGGACCGGCTTCGGTGACGAGCGACTGGACCGCCTGGTGGCGCAGGCCCTGGCCGCCAACAGCGACCTCGGTGCCGCCGGCCTGGCCGTGCAGCGCGCCCGCCTGCAGGCCGGCCTGGCCAGCAACGCGCTGTGGCCGCAGCCGTCATCGTCCGGCGTCAGCGCCAGCGGCAGCCGCCCGACCGACCAGGCCGCCGACTGGAGCCGCGGCTATTCCACCGGCGTGTCGCTGTCGTGGGAGGTGGACCTGTGGGGCCGCCTGCGCACCGCGCGCGACATCGCCCGCTGGGAAGCCCAGGCCAGCGAGGAGGACCGGCAGAACACCGCCCTGCTGGTGATCGGCGACACGATCAGCCAGTACTGGGCGCTGGCCTACCTCAACCAGTCCATCGCCAGCGGCGAGGCCAACCTGCAGCGCCTGGAGCGCACCCGCGACCTGGTGCAGGCCCGCTTCGACGCCGGTGCGGTGTCGCGGCTGGAAGTGCGCCAGGCGCTGCAGAACCTGGAATCGCAGCGTTCGGCGCAGAGCGCGCTGGAACAGCAGCGGGTGGAAGTACGCAACGCATTGACCGTGCTGCTGGATGGCACGCCGTGGCCGCAGCAGGACGAGCCGCAGGACCTGCAGGCCGCGCGCAGCCCGGGCATCGACGAAGGCCTGCCGGCCGACCTGCTGGGCCGCCGCCCCGACCTGCGCGCGGCCGAACTGCGCCTGCGCAACAGCCTGAAGACCATCAAGGTGACCGCCACCCAGTACTACCCGGCGCTGAGCCTGACCGGCAGCCTCGGCTCCAGTGCGACCTCGCTGGGGGATGTGCTGCGCAACCCGGTGGCCACGCTCGGCGCCGGGCTGTCGCTGCCCTTCCTCAACCTGCAGCGTGCGCAGCTGGACACCGACATCGCCGGTACCGCCTACCAGATCGCCGCGACCAACTTCCGCAAGACGCTGTACACCGCGCTATCGGAAGTGGACAACGCGCTGTCGGCGCGCGAGCAGCTGGCGCGCCAGGTGGCCGCTTCGCAGGCATCGTATGACCAGGCCGTGGAAGTGGAGCGCGCGCAGGAAGTGCGCTACCGGGTGGGTGCCACCGACCTGCGGACCTGGCTGGAAGCACAGCAGACCCGGCGCGATGCCGAGCTGTCGCTGGCGCGTGTGCGGCAGAGCCAGCTGAACAACGACGTGACCCTGTTCAAGGCGCTGGGCGGCAGCGCGGGGTAAGGCTCCATGGGATGGCGGGGTGCACCGCTCTGGCAGGTGTCGACCTTGGTCGACACGCGACTGCTGTAGAGCCGAGCCCATGCTCGGCTGTCGCATGCCGCGCGGCCACGTCGTCCCGATCAGAAAGCAGCCGAGCATGGGCTCGGCTCTACAAAACCGTCAGCCGATCAACCGCGCTGGCGCACGGCCTCGAACAGGCTGACGCCCGCGGCGACGGAGACGTTCAGGCTCTCGATCTCGCCCGGCATCGGAATCTTGACCAGGCCATCGCAGTTCTCGCGGGTCAGGCGGCGCAGGCCATCGGCTTCACCGCCCAGCACCAGCGCGATGTTGCCCTTCAGGTCCAGCTGGTACAGCGAAGCGGTGGCCTCACCGGCCAGGCCGTAGATCCAGACGCCCTGCTTCTGCAGGTCCTTCAGGCAACGCGACAGGTTGGTCACCGCCACCACGGGGATGAGGTCGGCGGCGCCGGCCGAGGTCTTGCGCACAGTCGCATTGACCGTGGCCGACTTGTCCTTGGGAATGATCACGGCGGTGGCACCGGCCGCGGCGGCCGAGCGCAGGCAGGCGCCCAGGTTGTGCGGGTCCTGCACTTCGTCCAGCACCAGCAGCAGGGCCTTGCCCTCGGCAGCGGTGACCAGGCCTTCCAGCTCGTTCTCGCTGTAAGTGCGGGCTGCGGCATAGCGCGCGGCCACACCCTGGTGGCGCACCGAACCGCCGACACCGTCCAGCGCCTGGCTGTTGACCTTGCGCACGTCGATACCCTTGCGGCGGGCATTTTCCTCGATTTCGACCAGGCGCGGGTTCTTCGCACCGGCCTCGACCAGCACTTCGCGGACATTGTCGGCGTCGTTCTCGATGGAGGAAGCGACGGCGTTGACGCCGACGATCCACTGGCTGTTCTTGCTCATGCGGGGGCCGAACCGGAAAGGGGGTGGCTATGGTAGAGCATCGGCGCCGGCCGCGCTGCGCGCTCGCCGGGCATGGCCCGGCGCTACCCGCCGTTCATCCTTCGGCTGAACGGCTGCGCGGCGGCCAGTGCGGGGTGTCGTGGTCGGGGTGCTGGTGGGACACGATCGTGGCCAGGAACTCCAGCGCCGCGACGTCCTCTTCGGTGCGGCTGCCCGGCAACAGGCGCAGGCCATCCACGAAGGGCAGCTTGCGCTCCATGCCGTACTGCAGGGTGGGCGGCAGGCGTTCGGGTTCGTCGAAGGCGCCGGCAGCCACGGCCATGCCGTCCGGGGCCTCGTAGGTCAGCGGGGTGCCGCAGTCAGCGCAGAAGCCACGGCGGACCACGTTGGAGGACTGGAAATAGCGCGGCTGGCCGCGGGTCCAGCTGAACTGCGCGCCGCGCACCGAGACCAGCGGCGCGTAGTAGGCGCCGAACGCCTTCTGGCACATCCGGCAATGGCAGATCGAGCTGTCGGTGAGGGCGCCGCGCGCCTCGAAGCGGATGGCGCCGCACTGGCAGCCGCCGCGGTACTCGGGTTGGCCTTGCATGCTGGGTTCCTCCGGAACGTCGTGCCAACCAAGGTTGGCACCTACCGGGTGAGGAATGTGCCAACCAAGGTTGGCATCTACCAGGTCCGGCAGGTGCCGACCGTTGGTCGGCACGCCTTTCAATACTGCTTCTTTTCGCGCTTGGCCGGCTTGCCGCGTTCCGGCAGCGGCGGCAGGCCATCGCCCTCGTCCTCGCCCTTGTGTTCGACCAGGCGGAAGTCGATCTTGCGCTCCTCCATGCTGGCCTTCAGCACCAGGATGCGCACGCGGTCGCCCAGCCGGTAGCTGCTGCCGCGGCGTTCGCCGGTCAGCGTCTTGCGCGTGGCGTCGAACTTGTAATAGTCCTGCGGCAGCTGGGTCACATGGACCAGGCCCTGCACCTTGGAATCATCCAGCTCCACGAACAGGCCGAAGCTGGTGACGCCGCTGATCACGCCGTCGAACTGGCCGCCCACGTGCTTTTCCATCCACGCCGCGCGGTAGCGCTCGTCGACCTCGCGCTCGGCCTCGTCGGCACGACGCTCGCGCTCGGAACACTGCAGCGCCAGCGCGGCCATCTCGCGGGCGTTGTAGGTGAACTTGTCCAGCGGCTTGCCGGACAGCGCGTGCTTGATCGCACGGTGCACCAGCAGGTCGGGATAACGACGGATCGGCGAGGTGAAGTGCGCGTACGCCTCCAGGGCGAGGCCGAAGTGACCATTGTTGTCCGGGCTGTAGACCGCCAGGCTCTGGCTGCGCAGCAGCACCGATTCCAGCAGCGTTGCATCGGGACGGTCGCGGATCTTCTTCAGCAGCTTGGTGTAGTCGCCCGGGCGCACCTTCGACCACGGCGGCAGGCTCAGCTTGAACTCCTTGAGGAATTCCAGCAGGTCGGCGAACTTGGTCTCCGGCGGCTTCTCGTGGACGCGGTACGGGGCCGGCACATGGCGCGACAGCAGGTACTTGGCCGCCTCCACGTTGGCCGCGATCATGCATTCCTCGATCAGCTTGTGCGCATCGTTGCGCACCAGCATGCCGGCCTGGGTCACTTCGCCACGGTTGTCCAGCACGAAGCGCACTTCACTGCTTTCAAACTCGATGGCACCGCGCTTGGCACGCGCCTTGGACAGCACCTTGTACAGCTGGTGCAGGCGCTGCACCTGCGGCAGCAGCGGGCCCATCCACGCCTTGGTATCGGCATCGTCCTCGCCCACCGCCTTCCACACCTGGGTGTAGGTCAGGCGCGCGTGCGAGTTCATCACCGCTTCGTAGAAGCGCGAATGGCTGACCACGCCGTCGCGGTCGATCTGCATGTCGCAGACGAAGCACATGCGGTCGACCTTGGGCATCAACGAGCAGATGCCGTTGGACAGGGTCTCCGGCAGCATCGGCACCACGAAGCCCGGGAAGTACACCGACGTGGCACGCTTCTGCGCTTCCTCGTCCAGCGGCGTGCCGGGGCGCACGTAGTTGGAGACATCGGCAATGGCCACCACCAGGCGGAAGCCATCGGCATTCGGTTCGCAGTAGACCGCGTCGTCGAAGTCCTTGGCATCCTCACCGTCGATGGTCACCAGCGGCGTGCTGCGCAGGTCGACGCGGTCGCCGATCATCGCCGGCTCGACCACCATCGGCACCGAAGCGGCCTCGTCCAGCACATCCTGCGGGAACTCGAACGGCAGTTCGTGGCCGTGGATGGCGGTCTCCACCACCAGCGAGGCGGTCAGCTTGTCGCCCAGCACGGCGATGATGCGGCCGATCGGCGGGCGACGGCTGTCCGGTGCCTGGGTCAGTTCGCAGACCACCAGCTGGCCGTCGCGCGCGCCACCGGTCTGGTCCGGCGGTACCTGCACGTTGCGCTGGATGCGCTTGTCATCGGGCACTACGTAATTGATGCCCATTTCAATGCTGAAGCGACCGATCAGGCGGGTCATGCCGCGTTCGAGCACGCGGGCGATGCTGCCTTCGCGGCGGCCACGGTGGTCGATACCGGTCACGCGGGCCAGCACCTTGTCGCCGTGCATCACCTTGCGCATTTCATACGGCGGCAGGAACAGATCGTCGCCGCCCTCGAGCGGGCGCAGGAAGCCGAACCCTTCCGGGTTGGCGATCACCACGCCGGTAACCAGATTCAGGGTCCGGATCGGCGCGAAGCCGCCGCGGCGGTTCTGCACCAGCTGGCCATCACGGACCATGGCGCCGAGCCGGCGCGACAGTGCCTCGGCACGGTCGGCTGCGGTCAAGCCCAGGCGCGCGCCCAGCTCTTCGGCGGTCTGCGGCCCTTCGCAGCGTTCCAGCAGGGCCAGGATGGCCTCGCGGCTGGCGATAGGCTGTTCGTACTTCTCTGCTTCGCGGGCGGCATAGGGATCGTCGATCACCTTGCCGGTCGGCGGCAGCTTGCGGCCCGGGGCCGGGCCCGGTGCGGCGGCATCCATGCCGCGGCCCTTGCGGCCGCGCGGCGGTGCACCGCCTTCATTCATTTCAGGGAGCCAGCCCGGCAACGGCTTGCCCGGCTTGTTAGTGCGGGCTGCGCCCGCCTTGGCGCCCTTGGTCGGGGCCTGGCTGCGGGACTTGCTCCCGCCTTTGCTTGGTTTTTTGGTAGTCATCGCCCTACATGGTAGCCGTTGCGGGCGTGCAGAACGGGTCAGGGGCGGATTCTGGAATTGCCGCGTGAACTATTTGTTGGAAATCGTTGACAGCCTGCGGATTCATCTTCACAATTGCGCCTCTGGAACGCCCAGGTGGCGGAATTGGTAGACGCACTAGTTTCAGGTACTAGCGGGTAAAACCGTGGAGGTTCGAGTCCTCTCCTGGGCACCAACGAAAAAACTCCTCGCTTCGGCGGGGTTTTTTTTTGCCTGTAATCCAGCAGCGGGGTCGGATCCCTTTCCAGAGGAAAGGGCTGTGACCCCATCGCGAGATTGGTTTTCGAGAAGTGTTGACACCCCGGCAACAACACCCCATAATCTCGCTCCTCGACGCCCAGGTGGCGGAATTGGTAGACGCACTAGCTTCAGGTGCTAGCGGGGGCAACTTCGTGGAGGTTCGAGTCCTCTCCTGGGCACCACGTCGAGAAAGAAAACAACCCGCGCAAGCGGGTTTTTTCTTGCCTGCGATCTGGGCCACGTAGAGTCGAGCTTGCTCGACTGATTCCGTGCAGAGCAGTCGAGCAAGCAAGAAAATAAGAAGAAGCAGAGCCCGCCA
>NZ_VYKI01000013.1:45066-116267 GCF_008710035.1 Stenotrophomonas cyclobalanopsidis
CCCCCGCCCCCGTTCTCCTCGCGCTTGCCCGCCGTCTCCGGCCCCCCGCCGCCCCCCACCCTCGACTCTACGAAGACGCATCGCGCGCAATCAGAACAACGGCCGCAGAATCAGCTCCAGCCCTAGCAGCAGCAGGAACCCAAGGAAACACGCGCGGAACACCCGTGCGCTGATGCGCTGGCGGATCACCTGCCCCAACCACATGCCCAGCAGTGCCGGCACAACTGCCAATGCGCTCAGGCCCAGCTGCTGCACACCAAACGCACCGTTGATCACCAAGCCGGTGGTCAACGAAATGGTCGACACGGTGAACGCCAGGCCCAGCGCCTGCACCAGCTCCTCGCGCTGCATGCCCAGCGACTGCAGGTAAGGTACCGCTGGCATTACGAACACACCGGTGGCGCCGGTCACCACGCCGGATATCGCACCCACCAGCGGCCCCAGCCAGCGCTCGCGCCGCTGCGGCACGCGGAACACCGGCGCCACCAGCGCGTACAGCGCATACACAACCAGCGCCACACCGAGGGCAACGCGCGACCAGGTGCGATCCACCCGCACCAGCAGCGCGGCCGAACCCAGCGTCACCACCACCACCGCCAGCATCATCGGCCACAGCCGCCGCACGGTCGGGCACAGCGAGGGGCCGGACAGCAGCTGCCACGCGTTGGTGACAAAGGTGGGAATGAACAGCATCGAGGCCGCCGCCACCGGCGACAGCGCACCACCGAGCAGGCCCATCGCCACCGTCGGCAACCCCATGCCTGTCACGCCCTTGACCACGCCGGCCAGCACGAACACCACCACCAGCATCCCATAGAAATACATCGTCTCGTTCATGCCGCCATTGGAGCGGGCCCGACACAGGCGCACAATGCGGTCTTGCCGCCACAGCCTTCGGACCAGCCGAAGGCAGGCTCGACCGGAGCACTCAAAATGCGGATGGACATCGCCGACCTGCGCCTGTTCCTGGCCGTGGCCGATGCCGGCAGCATCACCGCCGGCGCAGCGCTGGCCAACCTGGCACTGGGCTCGGCCAGCGAACGCCTGCGCGCGATCGAAGCCGATGCCGGTACGGCACTGTTGAACCGGCATCCGCGCGGGGTCAGCATGACCGAAGCCGGCGCCGCCCTCGCCCATCACGCACGGCTGATCCTGCAGCAGCAGGCGCAGCTGCGCGGCGAGATGGACGCCTTCGCCCACGGTGCGCGCGGCACCCTGCATCTGTATGCCAACACCGCGGCGCTGACCAACTACCTGCCCTCGCGGCTGGCGCCCTGGCTGGCGCAGCGCCCGCGCCTGCACGTGGAGCTGCACGAACGCACCAGCACCGATGTCGTGCGCGCACTCGCTGCTGGCCAGGCCGAGGCAGGCATCATCAGCGATGCCGTACCGGCCGACGGCCTGCAGCGGCACGTAGTATCCGAAGACCCGCTGGTGATGCTGCTGCCCGCCGGCCACCGCTTCGCGTCGCAACGCGCGCTCGACTTCGTTGACGTGCTGGGCGAGACCTTCGTCGCCCTGGCCGATGGCAATGCACTGCAGACCTACGTGGAGGAACTCGCAGGCGAGGCAGGACGCCGGCTCGATGTGCGCATCCGCATGAAAACGTTCGAAGGCCTGTGCACGATGGTCGGCCATGGCATCGGCGTGGGCATCGTGCCGAAGACGATCGCGCGTCAGCATCGGCGCAGCACGCACACCATTGCGATACCACTCGCCGATGCCTGGGCGCAGCGCCGCCTGTGCGCGTGCTTCGCCGACTGGACGCGGCTGTCACCGGCGATGCGCAGCCTGCTGCTGCACCTCGGTGTACCGCCACAGAAAAAAGCGTGAAATGTTGTTGACACATCCTCAGTGGTTCCCCATAATTCGTCTCCTGAGTCGCCCAGGTGGCGGAATTGGTAGACGCACTAGCTTCAGGTGCTAGCGGGGGCAACTTCGTGGAGGTTCGAGTCCTCTCCTGGGCACCATGACTCAGCAAATGATCAAACCCGCGAAAGCGGGTTTTTTCATGTCCGGCGTTCGGGAATTACGCGGCTGCCTGGCCCATCCACGCACGGCGTGGATCTACTGCATCGTTAAACCCGCGCATGCTTTTTTTCAATCTGCCGCGGGCTGGTCTTCGCTTTGATTGTCGCCTCCAGCACGGCACGACAGATGCCCGGTCGCGTGAAGACAGACCGTGCGCGCTTCAAGCCGGCGTGCGGAGGAGACCTATCGCACGTTCTTCATGGTTTCGTATTTTTCCTACGCGAAATTCCCTGCGCTCCCGTCGTGGAACAGGCAAATTCCTTGCTGCAGGTTGCCCGGCCCCATCGTGATGATCCGCTTCCTGCACCCCTGTTCCGTGCAAAGGAGTCGTCATGCCGCGCATCACCTGCCCCCACTGTCACACCGCGTCGAACCACGGTGTCCACGTCTGCATCGGATGCCAGGCAGAAGTGCATTACGGCCCGCCCAAGGGTGCCGGCACCGCCGTTGTGATTGCGGCCATCGTGTGCGGCTCGTTCGCAGGAACCTACCTGCAGGCGGCGGGCTGGATCGTTGGCGTCGTCGTTCTCGCAGGTGGCATCTGGTTCCTCCCCCGCGTCTTCCGCGACCGTGCTGTGTTCAAGCGGATCTACCGCACGCGATGAGAGGGATACGTGCAGCCGCAGCCCGGCCCGCAAACACAAACCCCGCCTTCCGGCGGGGTGTGTGCATTGTGTAGAGGCATTCCGCGGAGAAGCCGCCGGGCATGGCCAGGCGCTACCGCGTCAATGCCCGCCGGCAGATGCCGCACCGGCACCGGCGCCGAACGGCGGCTTGGCCAGCCACAGGAACGCGATGATCGCCAGGAACGTCCAGCCCAGCAGGTAGAAAATGTCGTTGAACGCCATCTGCGAGGCTTGGTGGTTGATCATGTTGTTCAGCACCGCTGCGCCGTGTTGCAGGTCGCCCTGCCCCATCGCCGCCACCTGGTCCTGCATGCCCGGCTGGTAGGCCGAGATGTGTTCGGTCAGATCGGCATGGTGCACCTGGGTGCGACGTGCCCACAGCCAGGTGGTCAGCGATGCAGCGAAGCTGCCGCCCAGCGTACGCAGGAAGGTGGCCAGGCCCGAACCCGCGGCGATCTCGCGACCGTCCAGGTCCGACAGCAGGATCTGCAGCACCGGCATGAAGAACAACGCCACGCCAATACCCATGATCAGCTGCACGCCGGCCACGTGCGCGTAGTCCACCTGCAGGTTGAAGTCCGAGCGCATGAAGCTGGTCAACGACAGGAACACGAAGGCGAACGAAGCGATCATGCGCATGTCGAAGCGCGAGGCGTACTTGCCCACGAACGGCGTCATGATCACCGGCAGGATGCCGATCGGCGCCGTCGCCAGGCCCGCCCAGATGGCGGTGTAGCCCATGTCACGCTGCAGCCACTGCGGGATCAGCAGCGACACGCTGAAGAACGCCGCATAGGCCACCACCATCGCCAGCGTGCCGGCGCGGAAATTACGGTGACGGAACAGCTTCAGGTCGACGATCGGATCCTTGTCGGTCAATTCCCAGATCAGGAACACCGCCAGCGCCACCACGGCAACGCAGGCCAGCACCACGATCTTTGTCGAGGAGAACCAGTCTTCGTCGTTGCCCAGGTCGAGCACCAGCTGCAGCGCGCCCACGCCGATCACCAGGGTGATCAGGCCGACGTAGTCCATCTTCGGCTTTTCGATCTGCTCCGGGCGCCCCTTCAGCTGGTTGCCCACCACCAGCGCGGCGAACACGCCCAGCGGCACGTTGATCAGGAAGATCCATTCCCAGCTGTAGTTGTCGGTGATCCAGCCACCGAGGATGGGCCCGCAGATCGGCGCCACCACGGTGATCATCGCCAGCAGCGCCAGCGCCTGCCCTCGCTTCTCGCGTGGGTAGATCGACACCAGCAGCGACTGGGTGATCGGGTACATCGGCCCGGCCACGAAGCCCTGCAGCGCACGCGACAGCACCAGCATGCCCATGCTCTGCGCAAGGCCGCACAGCAGCGAGGTGATGACGAAGGCCAGGGTGGCCCAGATGAACAGCTTGCGTTCGCCGAAGCGACGGCTGAGCCAGCCGGTCAGCGGCAGCGCGATGGCCGTGCTGACCGCGAACGAGGTGATGACCCACGTCGCCTGCTGCGAACTGGCACCGAGGTTGCCGGCGATGGTCGGCAGCGAGACGTTGGCGATGGTGGTGTCGAGCACCTGCATGAACGAGGCCATCGCCAGGCCGACGGTGCACAGGGCCACGCTGGGCGGCAGGAACCCGGAGGCCGCACCCGGCGCCGCCGGTGCGCCCGGAGTGCCGGGCGCCGCTGGAGCTTGTGCGGACATGTCGACCTCAGCCCGCGTTGGCCTGCTGCGGCAGGTTGCCTTCGATGATCGTGTGGATCACCTCGTCGGCATCATGCAGCTGCTTGGCATACACATCGGTGTCGAACACCGTGCCCTTGGCGGCGGCGGTCGGCAGCACTTCGCCCTTCTGGTCGCGCAGGCTTACTTCGGCCTTCATCGACAGGCCGATCCGCAGCGGATGTTCGGCCAGCTGCTTGGCATCGATGGCGATGCGCACCGGCACGCGCTGCACGATCTTGATCCAGTTGCCGCTGGCGTTCTGCGCCGGCAGCAGCGAGAACGCCGAACCGGTGCCCAGGCCCAGGCTCTGGATGCGGCCCTTGTACTTCACGTCACCGGCGTACAGGTCCGACTCCAGCTCCACTTCCTGGCCCAGGCGCATGTGGCGCAGCTGGGTTTCCTTGAAGTTGGCTTCCACCCACATCTGCTCGGTCGGTACCACGGCCATCAGGGCATTGCCCGGCTGCACGCGCTGGCCAACCTGCACCGAACGACGGGCGACATAACCGGTGACCGGCGCGACGATACCGGCGCGGGCATTGTTGAGGAAGGCCTGGCGCAGCTGTGCGGCGGCGGCCAGCACGTCCGGCTGGGTGGCGATGACGGTGTCATCGACCAGCGCGCGGTTGCGCTCGACGGTCTCGCGCGAACCGGCCACTGCGGCTTCGGCGGCGGCCAGCTCGTCGCGGGCATGGGCCAGTTCTTCGTTGGAGATGGCGCCGGTGGCGGCCAGGTCCTTGCGGCGGGCGAAGTCTTCGCGCACCCGCTTCAGGCTCACCTGCCGGGCGTTCAGGTCAGCCTGCGCGCCCTCCACGCTGCGGTACAGGCCGCGGGTCTGGCGCACGGTCTTGGCCAGGTTGGCTTCGGCCTGCTGCAGGGCGACGGAGGTGTCGGCCGGGTCCAGCTGCACCAGCAGCTGGCCGCGCTCGACGCGCATGCCGTCATCGACGTTGATGGCGACCACGGTGCCGGCCACCAGCGGGGTGATCTGTACCTGGTTGCCCTGCACGTAGGCATCGTCGGTTTCTTCGAACCAACGACCGAACATGAAGTACCACAGCGCCAGTGCGGCAAGCAGCAGCACGACGATGACGAACAGGCCGCGCAGCAGCTTGCCGCGGCGGTTGGGAGCGGCCGGGGCCGCGGTGTCTTGGGTCTGGCTCATGGCGTGGGTCTTCAGGAATGCGAGGAATCGGAATGGGAGGCGATCGGTGCGGCGTCGGCGTCGGTGGGCTGGAAACCACCACCCAGCGCCTTGCTCAGGCGCACCGAGGTCTGCACCTGCTGCGACTGCAGGCCGGCCAACTGCTGCTGCGACTGCAGCAGGATGGACTGCGCGCTGAGCACGTCCAGGTAGCTGCCGATGCCGGCGCGGTAACGCTGCTGGGCCAGATCGAACGCCGCGCGGGCGGTGTCCACCGCCTGCTGCTGCGCCTGCGCCTGCTGGGCCAGCGAACGCAACGCGTTGACCTGGTCGGCCACGTCGCGCAGCGCGTCCAGCACGGACTGGTTGTAGTTGGCCACCGCCAGGTCGTACTGCGCGTCGGTGTTGTCCAGGTTGGCGCGCAGCTTGCCGCCTTCGAAGATCGGCAGGCTCAGCGCCGGGCCAATGTAGGCGAAGGTGGAGCTGCTCTTCAGCAGGTCGCCCACGTTCGGGGCGACCACGCCGGCCAGCGCGGTCAGGTTGAAGCTCGGGTAGAACCTGGTCTTGGCGACCTTGATCTGCTTTTCGGCCGCTTCCACGCGCCAGCGCGCGGCGACGATATCAGGGCGACGGCCGAGCAGCTCGCTGGGCAGCACGCCCGGCAGCTGCAGGGCCAGCGGGTTCAGCGCCTGCGGGCGTTCGATCGACAGGCCACGGTCCGGGCCCTTGCCGACCAGCGCGGCCAGCGCGGTGCGGGCGGCATCGATGCGCTGCTGCGCGGCCAGCAGCTGCTGCTGCGCGGCCGGCACGCGGGCTTCGGACTGGCGCACCTGCAGGTCGCTGTCGATGCCGGCGCTGCGGCGCTGGCGGGTCAGCTCCAGCGACTTCTGCGAGCGCGTCAGTTCCTGCTCGGCCACGTCGTTGAGCTGCCAGGCATAGGCCAGTTCGGTGTAGGCCTGCGCAATGCCGGCGGACAGGTTCAGGCGTGCGGCCTGCGCATCCACGGTCGCTGCGTGCGCGCCGTCAACGGCGGCTTCCCATGCCGCGCGCTTGCCGCCCCACAGGTCAACGCCGTAGCTGAAGTTGAAGGCGACCTGGCTGCTGCCGCCGTAACGGCCACCCAGCTCGTCGCCGAGCATGGATTCGGGCAGGCGCAGGCCGGTGTAGCCACCGGACACCGACAGGCTGGGCAGGCGCTCGGCGCGGCTGGTGCCGACCTGCGACTGGGCCTGGCGCAGGCGCGCATCGGCCGCGTCCAGGCTGGGGTGGCCGGCCAGGCCTTCGCTGATGAGGGCGTCGAGCTGGGGATCGCCCAACGCCTTCCACCAGTCCTGGGCCGGGAAGCCGGTGGCGCTCAGGTCGCTGTCGGCCAGCGTGCGCTCGCTGTGCAGGCTGTCCACGTCGAGCACGTGGCCCTGCGGGTTCAGGCCACGGCTGCTGGCGCAGGCGGCCAGGGCCAGGGCCAGCGCTGAAACCAGCAGCGCGCGCCCGGACCGGCGGAGAGTGGGATGCGGGATCGGGTTCATGGGGTCGTCAGGGAATCGCGGATTCGGGTCAGGAGGGACAGCAGCAGCGTGCGTTCGTCGGCAGACAGGTCGCGCAGGGCGAAATCCATCACCGCGTCGCCGCGCTTCTGCAGGCGCGCCCAGAGGGCACGGCCTTCATCGGTCAGAACGATCTGCAGGGCCCGCCGATCCTGGCTGTGCGGCTCGCGGCGCACGCAGCCCAGGGCTTCCAGCTTGTCCAGCAGGCGGGTCACCGCGCTGGGCACCTGGTCGATGGCCTGGGCCAGTTCGTTGGCGGTGCACGGGGCCATGCGGGCCAGCAGCTTCAGGCCGATGTAATGGGTGAAGCCGATGCCGAGGTCTTCTTCGGCCATGGACGCGTCGAGCTGGCGGACCAGGCCGTCGCGCACCTGGCGCAGCAGCAGGCCGAAGCTGGGGGGGTTGGAGGACGGACAGATCATGGGGGAGCATTTTCTTCCAAAAAAAATATTTCTCAATGGAAATATTCGATCTGGCATCGAATGCTGTGTTGCAGCAACGGGTTCGATCAGTGAAGGCGCTACCTTAATGGCCGCCTGAACTGGCCCGGTAGTACAATCCAGCCAATGAATGTCACATTCCAGCCACCTCCGCCGGTCATAACGGCAGGTGAACCGGGCCCGCCCACCCTCCTCCGCGAGGTCGCGATGGACTGGTTCGAGCGCAACGATGGCCCGCCGGTCATCGGTTTCCGCTTCGACAGCCCGCAGGGCCTGGCCCGCGAAGTGGACTGGCACCACCACGCCCGCGCCCAGCTGATCTATGTCGAGCGCGGCCTGCTGACCACCCGCACCTCGCACGGCACCTGGTCGCTGGCACCGGGTTCGGCCGGCTGGATGCCGCCGCTGGAACCGCACACGGTCAGCCTGGATGGCCCGATGCGTGGCTGGGGCATGGCCCTGGCCGCGCCGGCCTGCGTCGAGCTGCCCTCCGACCCCTGCGTGCTGGGGCTGTCCAAGCTGGCCCAGGCGGTGGCCGAGCGCATCTGCGAATGGCCGCTGGACTACGTCCCCTGCGACGACCGCGAGCATATCCTCAGCGTCATGCGCGACGAGATCCGCACCGCGCCGCGCCAGCGCATGCACCTGCCGATGCCGCGCGACCGCCGCCTGCTGAAGATCGCCTCGCAGCTGCTGGCCGAGCCCTCCGACGAGCGCAGTCTGGCCGAATGGGCGCACTGGGCCGGCCTGTCGCCGCGCAGCCTGACCCGCCACTTCCGCGACGAGACCACCCTGAGCTTCGCCCAGTGGCGGCAGCAGGCCCGGCTGGCCGAGGCCCTGCGCCAGCTCAGCGAGGGCCGCAGCGTGGCCGATATCGCCCACGCACTGGGCTTCAGCAGCGCCAGCGCCTTCGTCACCGTGTTCCGCCGCCACTTCGGCCTGCCACCCGGGCGCTACCTGGCACGGGTCGGCCATGGCCTGGAACCGGGGCTGGATCCCGCACGTGGCTTGGCATCCCCCGCCGCATCCGGATAATCAGTGCATTGAGAGCGCCGACCGCCGTCTTCGCCTCCCGACATAGGTAACAACGCCGCATGACCGAACCTGCCCGCCCCGTATTCCACGGTTTCGAACAACTGCCGCTGCGCGAGTACGCCGAACGCGCCTACCTCGACTATTCGATGTACGTGGTGCTCGACCGTGCCCTGCCGTTCATCGGCGACGGCCTGAAGCCGGTGCAGCGCCGCATCATCTATTCGATGAGCGAGCTGGGCCTGAATGCCGCGTCCAAGCCGAAGAAGTCCGCGCGCACCGTCGGTGACGTGATCGGTAAATACCACCCGCATGGCGACAGCGCGTGCTACGAGGCGCTGGTGCTGATGGCGCAGCCGTTCTCCTACCGCTACCCGCTGATCGAGGGCCAGGGCAACTTCGGCTCCAGCGACGACCCGAAGTCGTTCGCGGCGATGCGCTACACCGAATCCAAGCTGACCCCGATCGCCGAAGTGCTGCTGGGCGAGCTCGGCCAGGGCACCACCGACTGGGCGCCGAACTTCGACGGCACCCTGCAGGAACCGACCTGGATGCCGGCGCGCCTGCCGCACCTGCTGCTCAACGGCACCACCGGCATCGCCGTGGGCATGGCCACCGACGTGCCGCCGCACAACCTCAACGAGATCGTCAGCGCGCTGCTGCACCTGCTGGACGATCCCGATGCCAGCGTGCGCGACCTGTGCGAGCACGTGAAGGGCCCGGACTACCCTTCGACCGCCGAGATCATCACCCCGGCCAACGACCTGCGCACGATGTACGAGACCGGCAACGGCAGCGTGCGTGCGCGTGCGACCTTCACCAAGGAAGCGAACAACGTGGTGGTCACCGCGCTGCCGTTCCAGGTGTCGCCGTCGAAGGTGATCGAGCAGATCGCCGCGCAGATGCGCGCCAAGAAGCTGCCGTGGCTGGAAGACGTGCGCGATGAATCCGACCACGCCAACCCGGTGCGCGTGGTGCTGGTGCCGCGCTCCAACCGCGTCGACGCCGACCAGCTGATGGGCCACCTGTTCGCCACCACTGACATGGAGCGCAGCTACCGCATCAACCTCAACGTGATCGGGCTGGACGGCCGTCCGCAGGTGAAGAACCTGAAGATGCTGCTCAGCGAATGGCTGGCCTTCCGCAGCACCACCGTCACCCGCCGCCTGCAGCACCGCCTGCAGAAGGTCGAGCGCCGCCTGCACCTGTTGGAAGGCCTGCTGGTGGCCTTCCTCAACCTGGACGAGGTGATCCACATCATCCGTACCGAGGACGAACCGAAGGCAGCGCTGATCGCGCGCTTCGGCCTGTCCGAAGACCAGGCCGAGTACATCCTGGAAACCAAGCTGAAGCAGCTGGCCCGCCTGGAAGAGATGAAGATCCGCGGCGAGCAGGACGAGCTGGCCAAGGAGCGCGAGAAGATCCTCGGCATCCTCGACAGCAAGGCCAAGCTGAAGAAGCTGATCCGCGACGAACTGACCGCCGACGCCAAGAAGTTCGGCGACGCGCGTCGTTCGCCGCTGGTGCAGCGCCAGGCCGCGCAGGCCATCGACGAAACCGAGCTGGTGCCGAGCGAGCCGATGACCGTCGTGCTGTCGGAGAAGGGCTGGATCCGCGCGGCCAAGGGCCACGACATCGATGCGGCCACCCTGTCCTACCGCGATGGTGATGCCCTGCAGGGTTCGGTGCGCGCGCGCAGCACCCAGCAGGTCGCCTTCCTGGACAGCGAAGGCCGCGCCTACTCGACGCCGGTGCATACCCTGCCCTCGGCGCGTGGCAATGGTGAACCGCTGACCGGCCGCTTCTCGCCGGCACCGGGCACCAGCTTCGTGACCCTGGCCAGCGCCGAGCCGGATACCCGCTTCGTGCTGGCCTCCAGCCACGGCTATGGCTTCGTCACCCGCTTCGAGAACCTTATCGGCCGCAACAAGGCCGGCAAGGCGATGCTGAACCTGTCGTCCGGTTCCTCGGTGCTGACCCCGTCGGCCGTGGCCAACGTGGCCACCGACCGCATCGTGGCGGTGACCAGCTCCGGCAACCTGCTGGCGATCGCCGCCAACGACCTGCCGGAACTGGACAAGGGCAAGGGCAACAAGATCATCGAGATCCCCAAGGCCAAGCTGGCCACCGAGCGGGTCGTGGCGATCGTGTCGATCAGCCCCGGCCAGACCCTGCAGGTGCGCAGCGGCCAGCGCACCATGGGTTTGAAGTTCAACGAGCTCGACGCCTACCTCGGCGCCCGCGCCACCCGCGGCCACCTGCTGCCGCGCGGCTGGCAGAAGGTGGAAGGGTTGTCAGTGGAATGACGGGGAACGGGGGTCAGAGCCGTTTTCGTTGAAAACGGATCTGACCCCGGACACCGCCCCTGGTAGGTGTCAACCTTGGTTGACACGCCTTGCCTGACGTCAGACACGAAAAAGCCGGGGATTCCCCGGCTTTTTCGTGTGTCGGCTGGCGGGCGGTGGAGCGGCTGGCTGGCGAAGGCTGGCTCGCGGTGCTCCGGTGCTGGCGGGCGACGTTGCTTGGTGCAGCGGGTAGAGCCGACCGTTGGTCGGCTGCTTTCTGCCTCTGGTAGAGCCGACCGTTGGTCGGCTGCTGTTTGTAGAGCAGCCGACCAAAGGTAGTCTCTACAAAAGCGCGGCGCCGGCTCAGTGCGCCGGGGCACCGTTGCCGTCGATCTTGCTCAGCTGGTACAGCTCTAGGCCGATGCGCTTGATCAGGCCCAGCTGCTGTTCCAGCCACCAGGCGTGGTCTTCCTCGGTGTCCTTCAACTGCGCCAGCAGCATGTCGCGGCTCACGTAGTCGCCCTTCTCCTCGCACAGCTTCATGCCAGCGGCGAGATTGTTCCGAACGGCGTATTCAGTATCGAGATCCTTCTGCAGCATCTCTTCCACCGTCTTGCCCGGCTCGGTGGCATGCGGGCGCATGTCCGGGTCGCCGCCCAGGAACAGGATGCGGCGCAGCAGCGCGTCGGCGTGCTGGGTTTCTTCTTCCATCTCGTGGTTCAGGCGTTCGTACAGCGCGAACAGGCCCTGGTCCTCGTAGCGGCGGGAATGGATGAAGTACTGGTCACGGGCAGCAAGCTCGCCGCGCAGCAGTTCCTTCAGGCAGGCGATGACGTCCGGGTTGCCTTTCATGGGGGTGCTCCTGTGGATCGATGCGGCATAGGGTGCCGCATTTCAAAATACGGTGATCTAATCGGAATCAGTCGCAGTTGCGCCTGCGGCTACAATCCCCCCTCGAGTGCCGTAAGGACCTGCAATGCGACGTACCTGGCGTTGGATACTGGCAGTGCTCATCGCCATCGTGCTGGTCACCGCACTGGTCCTGTGGCTGCTGCTGCGCGGCAGCCTGGCCGAGCTGGAAGGCGAGCAGGCCCTGCCCGGGCTGGCCGCACCGGTCAGCGTCGAGCGTGACGCGCTGGGCGTGGTCACCATCACCGCCGGCAGCCAGGCCGATGCCATGCGCGCGCTCGGCCACGTGCATGCGCAGGAACGCTATTTCGAAATGGACCTGATGCGCCGCAGTGCCGCAGGTGAACTGTCGGCGCTGTTCGGGCCTGTAGCCATCGACGCCGACAAGCGCATGCGCGTGCACCGGCTGCGCGCGCGCACCGAGGCGCACCTGGACGAGGCACTGGGCGACAACCCGCAGGCCGTGCGCGCCTACGTGGACGGTGTCAACGCAGGCCTGGCCGATCTGTCGGTGCGGCCCTGGGCCTACCTGCTGCTGCGGCAGTCACCCGCGCCCTGGCAGGCCAGCGACAGCGTGCTGGCCGGGCTGGCCATGTATGCCGACCTGCAGGACCCGGACAACCAGAACGAACTGGCGCTGGCGCGCATCCGCGACGTGGTGCCGCCGGCCCTGCACGCACTGCTGTCCCATGATGGCAGCAGCTGGGACGCGCCGCTGCAGGGCGAGCCGCGCGGTGATGCACAGCTGCCCGATGCCGCGCAGCTGGACCTGCGCTCGCTGGCCGCCGCACCCGCGGCGCCTGCCGCCGAGGTCGATGCGGTCGGCAGCAACAACTTCGCCGTGGCCGGTGCGCTCACCGCCGATGGCCGCGCCATCATTGCCGACGACATGCACCTGGCCCTGCGCGCACCCAGCCTGTGGTTCCGCGTACGCCTGCGCTACCCGGACCCGAAAGCACCCGGCGGCCAAGTCGACGTCAGTGGCTTCTCGCTGCCCGGCGTACCGGCGGTCATCGTGGGCAGCAACGGGCATATCGCGTGGGGCTTCACCAACAGCTACATCGACACCGCCGACTTCCGCCGCGAACCGGCCAATGCGGCGGTGACGGTGCACGAAGAACGCATTGCGGTAGCAGGCCAGGGCGACGTCGTGTTGCCGGTGCGCGAAACCGCCTGGGGTCCGATCCTGCACACCCATGCCGACGGCAGCGGTGACGCCCTGCGCTGGGTCGCCCACCTGCCCGGCGCGGTGCGCATGGATTTCGCGGACATGGCCCGCGCCGGCGACCTCGACCAGGCACTGGCAACGGCCGACCACGCGGGCATTCCCGCGCAAAACCTGGTGATCGGCGACCGCAGCGGGCGCATCGCCTGGCGGCTGGTCGGTGCGCGCCCGGACCGTGGCCCCGGCTGCGTGCCGCAGGGCTTCAACACCGCGCAGATCAGCACGGACTGCGCGCCGTGGCCGATCCGCAGCGATGCCGCACCGGCCCTGGTCGATCCGCCGGGGCAACGCCTGTGGACCGCCAACAGCCGCGTGGTCGACGATGCCACCCTGGCCGTGGTCGGCAATGCCGGCTATGACCTGGGCGCGCGCGGCCAGCAGATCCGCAACCTGCTGGCCACCCAGGACCGCTTCGACGAGCACGACCTGCTGGCAATCCAGCTGGACGACCGTGCGGTGTTCCTGCAGCGCTGGTGGGTGCTGCTGCACGAAACCGCCGAGCACAGCGACGATCCGTCATTGAAGCACCTGGCTGCCGCCAGCGAACACTGGGACGTGCGTGCCTCGGCCCATTCAACCAGCTACCGCATCGTGCGCGGTTTCCGCGGCGACGTGCTGGATGCCATCGAGAGCGCGCTGCTGGCCCCTGCCAAGGCCAGGCTGGGCGACGACTACCTGCCGCCGCGGCTTGCGCAGCTGGAAGGTGTGGTCTGGCCGATGCTGGAACAGCGCCCGGCCAACCTGCTGCCGCCGGGCGTGGACAGCTGGGACGCACTGCTGGCCAAGGCCGCGCGCACCCTCGAAGCCGACCTTGAAAAGCAGGGGCCGCTGCAGCAGCGCACCTGGGGCGAGCGCAACGTCGCCGACATCTGCCACCCGGTCTCGCGTGCCCTGCCCGCCTTCACCCGCCGCTGGCTGTGCATGCCCGCCGATCAGCTGCCCGGTGACCGCGACATGCCGCGCGTGCAGGGGCCGAGCTTCGGCGCTTCGCAGCGCATGGTGGTCTCGCCGGGCCACGAAGCCGACGGCATCGTGCACATGCCCGGCGGCCAGAGTGGCCACCCGCTGTCGCCCTATTGGGGCGCCGGCCACGAAGACTGGGTGCATGGCCGCCCCACCCCGTTCCTGCCGGGCAAGGCGCAGCATGTGCTGAAGCTCGTGCCGGCGCGGTAAATGTAGCGCCGAGCCCATGCTCGGCTGCCTTGCCGCGAAGCCGAGCGTAGGCTCGGCTCTACAGCAGGGTCAGAGGTAGCGCCGGGCCATGCCCGGCGACGCACTCTCCATCCGCGCGGCGCGCTCGCCGGGCATGGCCCGGCGCTACCCGAGCAGGCCTTGCGGCGCTCGATCAGGTTCAACAGCGGGCCGGTCATCGCCGTGGTCACCAGGGCCATGATCACCAGCACCGCGAACAGGCGGTCGCCGAGCAGGCCCAGCTCATAGCCCAGGTTGAGCACGATCAGCTCCATCAGGCCACGGGTGTTCATCAACGCCCCCAGGCGCCAGGCCTCGCGGTTCTCCATGCCGGTGCTGCGCGCGGCACTCCAGGTGCCCAGCAGCTTGCCAGCGGTCGCCACCACGATCACCACCGCGCACAGCAGCAGATCGCTGCTCTGCAACGCATCGGCGCGCATGCGCAGGCCGGTCATGGCGAAGAACAGCGGCAACAGCAGGGTCGCGGCGAAGGGTTCGACCCTGGCCACCAGCAGGTCGCGCAGCTGCGTGTTGGAGGACACCGCCACGCCGGCTGCGAACGCGCCGAACAGCGCGTGGATGCCCAGCACCTCAGTGACCAGCGCACTGGCCAGTGACAGCAGCAGGATGCCCAGCAGCCAGCGACCCTCGCGCCCCGGGGCAATCTGCTGGCGGGCGAACCACGGCTTCACCGCCCCCAGCATCAGCGCGATGAACAGCACCACGCAGACCAGGTTCACGCTGGCCGACAGCCAGCCGGTCGCCTGCGCGGCGGCCACGATCAGCGCCAGCATGCACCACGCCGTGGCGTCGCCCAGCGCTGCACAGGCGATCGAGGTCTGCCCCAGCGGGGTCTGCGTGATGCCCCTGTCGGCAAGGATGCGCAGCAGCACCGGGAAGGCGGTGATGCTCATGGAAATGCCGACGAACAGCGCGAAGGCAGTGAAACCGACGCCCTGCGGGCCGTGCTCGGGATACAGCCAGACGGCCAGAGCCACGCCCAGCGCGAACGGCAATGCGATGCCGGCATGGCTGACGGTGAAGGCGAATGTGCGGCGGCCGCGCAGCGCGCCGAGGTCGAGTTCGGCACCGGCCACCAGCAGGAACATCAGCACGCCCAGCTGGCTGAGCATGCCCAGCGGCCCCAGCGACGCAGCCGGGAACAAGGCACCATGCAGCTGTGGCAGCAGGCTGCCCAGCACCAACGGGCCCATCATCAGGCCGGCCGCCATTTCGCCGATCACCGCCGGCTGGCCAAAATACTTCAGCAGGGCGCCCGCGCCCTTGGCCACCAGCAGCAGCACCAGCAGCTGCAGCAGGAACAGGCCCAGCGGCGAGGACAGGTGGTGGGCCCAATCACTGCCGACCACGGCTTGGGCCTTGGCCGCGACCGACGGCACGCCCGGCCCGGCATAACGCGCCAGCGCCAGGCCGATCGCCAGCGGAACCGCCGCCCACGCCAGGTAACGCCAACCCCATTTCATCGGCGGCACGCTGCCCCCGGTCTGTACGTCCATGAACATTCCCCAATGTGCAGGGGGCCGATGATACGTCCTTCGCCGCGCGCCCGCCGGGCATGGCCCGGCGCTACCGGGGAAGGTAACGCTGGGCCGTGTCCGGCGGAATCATTCTTCGGTAGCACCGGGCCGTGCCCGGCGCAGACGTCAGGCCAGGGCCTGCTCGTGGACGCCGGCGATGGCACGGCCGGACGGATCGGCGGCTGCAGCAAAGCTCGCATCCCAGGCGATGGCGGCCGGCGATGAACAGGCGATCGACTTGCCGCCCGGCACGGTTTCCGCCGCGGCACGGCTCGGGAAGAACTGCTCGAACAGGTGGCGGTAGTAGTACGCCTCCTTGGTCTGCGGCGGGTTGTGCGGGAAGCGCTTGTCAGCCGCCGCCAGCACGCGGTCGCTCACCTGCGCCTCGGCGTGCGCCTTCAGGCCATCGATCCAGCCGTAGCCGACGCCATCGCTGAACTGCTCTTTCTGCCGCCACAGGATGCTGTCAGGCAGGTAGCCATCGAAAGCTTCGCGCAGCACCGCCTTTTCGATACGGCGGCCACCGAAGCCGGCGCCGACCATCTTGTGCGCGGCGTCGAAGCGCATCGCCACATCGAGGAACTCGCGGTCGAGGAACGGAACGCGCGGCTCCACACCCCAGGCCATCATCGACTTGTTGGCGCGCAGGCAATCGTAGTTGTGCAGGGCATCGAGCTTGCGTACCAGCTCTTGGTGGAATTCGCGCGCATCCGGTGCCTTGTGGAAGTACAGGTAGCCACCGAAGATCTCGTCGCTGCCCTCACCGGACAGCACCATCTTCACCCCCATCGCCTTGATGCGGCGGGCCAGCAGGAACATTGGTGTCGATGCACGAATGGTGGTGACGTCGTAGGTTTCGATGTGGCGGATCACTTCCGGCAGCACGTCCAGGCCTTCCTCGAAGCTGTATTCGAAACCGTGGTGGACGGTGCCCAGCGCTTCGGCAGCGATGGCGGCAGCGGCCAGGTCGGGCGAGCCCTTGAGCCCAATCGCGAACGAGTGCAGGCGCGGCCACCAGGCTTCAGTCTGGCCGCCATCCTCGATGCGGCGGCGTGCGTAACGTGCGGCCACGGCGGCCACCAGTGAGGAATCCAGGCCACCGGACAGCAGCACGCCGTACGGCACGTCGCTCATCAGCTGGCGCTCGACCGCCTGTTCGAAGGCCTGGCGCAGTTCGGCCAGGTCGGCCTGACGGCCTTCCACGTCGGCGTATTCGCGCCACGGCTGCTGGTAGTAGCGCACCAGTTCACCGCTGGCGCTGTCGTAGTAGTGGCCCGGCGGGAACTGCGCGACGTCGGCGCAGGAATCCACCAGCGCCTTCATTTCCGAGGCCACGCGCAGGCGCCCCTGCGCATCGTGGCCCCAGTACAGCGGCACCACGCCGATCGGGTCGCGCGCCACCAGCACGCGGCCGGCATCGCGGTCCCACAGGGCGAAGGCGAAGATGCCGTTGAGCTGTTCCAGCCACTGCGCCGGCGCACCGCCCTGGCGGTACAGGGCGTTGATCACTTCGCAGTCCGAACCGGTCTGGAAGTCATACGCGGTGGCCAGCGTGGCCTTCAGGGCCTGGTGGTTGTAGATCTCGCCGTTGACCGCCAGGGCCAGCTGGCCGTCGGCCGACAGCAGCGGCTGCGAGCCGCCGGCAGGGTCGACGATGGCCAGGCGCTCGTGGACCAGCAGCGCGCCCTCGTCCAGGTACACGCCGCTCCAGTCCGGGCCGCGATGGCGCTGCCGCTGCGACAGTTCCAGCGCGTGGCGGCGCAGGGCGGGAAGATCGTCACCGGCCTGCAGGCCGAAGATTCCGAAGATCGAACACATGGGTGGCGCTCCTGTTGTGGGGGATGACACGGGGGGAAGGTGTTCGACCGGCCAACCAGGCCCGGGAGGGCTGCGCCCGGGCACAAAAAAACCCGCATCAGCCGATGCGGGTTTTCTGGTGTCCGGGCGTATGTTGCTGTCTATCTACCCAGGGCGCAGTCCCGCATCGGCCGCGCACGATTGTTCATGCGCAGATTATTGCGGTTGGTATTGTTGACGGCGGTGGCCAGGTGGATCGACATGGCACTGACCGTATCGCGGTTTTTGGGGCCGTGCAACAGTTGCGTTGGCAACCAGGTGCGTGCCGCCGGGCATGGCCCGGCGCTACCGTAGGGTGGTGGCTAGCGCCGGGCCATGCCCGGCGTCAGCCCTCACGCCAGCAGGCGCTCCACCAGCCGCTGGTACAGGCCCGGCAGGGCCTCCAGCTCGTCCACGCGCACGTTCTCGTCCACCTGGTGGATGCTGGCGTTGACCGGCCCCACTTCGATGCACTGCGCACCCAGCGGTGCGATGAAGCGCGCATCGGAGGTGCCACCGCCAGTGCTCTCTTCGGGGGCACGGCCGATGTGTTCAGCCAGCACCGCGCGCGCGGCCGCACGCAGCGGGCCTTCCGGGGTATAGAACGGCTCGCCGCTGCGGTGCCACTTCAGCGTGTACTGCAGGCCGTGCCGGTCCAGCAGCGCGCTGATCTCCGCTTCCAGCCTCGGCGCATCCCAGTGCGGGTTGTAGCGGATGTTGAAATCCACCTCCAGCTCGCCGGGAATCACGTTGTTGGCGCCGGTGCCGGCGTGGATGTTGGAGATCTGCAGGCTGGTCGGCGGGAAGCTTTCATAGCCCTCGTCCCAGCGCCGCGCACTCAGTTCGGCCAGGGCCGGCGCCGCCTGGTGGATCGGATTGCGCGCCTTGTCCGGGTAGGCCACGTGGCCCTGCACGCCCTGCACGCGCAGCTTGGCCGACAGGCTGCCGCGGCGGCCGACGCGCAGCAGGTCGCCCAGCGTCGCCGTCGACGAAGGCTCGCCGGTGATGCACCAGTCGATGCGCTGGCCACGCTCGGAGAACAGCCGCGCGACATGGCGCACGCCGTCGATGGCATCGCCTTCCTCGTCGCTGGTGAGCAGCACGGCCAGCGTGCCGGCATGGTCAGGATGCGCGGCCACGAACTGCTCGGCAGCGATGACGAAGGCCGCCACACTGCCCTTCATGTCAGCGGTACCACGGCCGTACAGCACGCCGTCGCGGATCTCCGGGGTGAACGGATCGCTCTGCCACGCCTCGCGCGGTCCCGGCGGCACCACGTCGGTGTGGCCCAGCAGCACTAGCACCGGCGCGCCGCTGCCATGGGTCGCCCAGAGGTTGTCGACCTCGCCCAGGCGCAGGTGTTCGCACTGGAAACCGGCCTGTTGCAGGCGCGCGGACAGCAGCGCCTGGCAGCCCGCATCGTCCGGCGTCACCGACGGCCGCGCGATCAGCTCGCAGGTCAGGTCGAGGACGGCGCTCACGCGCCACCCACGCCGAAGCGTGTCTTGAAGCCGTTGTCACTGAAGCCCTGGCTCACCGTGCCGTCGGCGGTGACCACCAGCGGGCGCTTGATCAGCTGCGGGTATTCGCGCAGCAGCAGCTTCCACTCGGCATCCGATTCAGCGGCCTTGCGGTTGTCCGGCAACTGCCGCCAGGTGGTGGACGATTTGTTGACCATCGCGGCCAGGCCGCCCAGCTGCGCGGCCCACTCCAGCAGGGTCTCCGGGCTGGGCTTGTTGTCGCGGTAGTCGACGAAGGTGTACGGCACGCCGAAGCGGTCCAGCCACTTGGTCGCCTTCTTGCAGGTGTCGCAGTTCTTCAAACCGTAGACGATAGTGCTCATGCCTGCCGCTCCGTCAGTCGGCCAGGCCGCGCAGCAGGTCGTTGACGCTGGTCTTGCTGCGGGTCTTGGCATCGACCTGCTTGACGATCACCGCGCAGTACAGCGAGTGGGTACCGTCCTTGCTCGGCAGCGAGCCGGACACCACCACGCTGTACGGCGGGATGTAGCCGTAGCTGATCTCGCCGGTGGCGCGGTTGTAGATGCGGGTGCTCTGGCTGAGGAACACGCCCATGCCGATCACGCTGTGGTGGCCGACGACCACGCCTTCCACCACTTCCGAACGCGCACCGATGAAGCAGTGGTCTTCGATGATGGTCGGGCTGGCCTGCAGCGGCTCGAGCACGCCGCCGATGCCGGCGCCGCCGGACAGGTGGCAGTGCTGGCCGATCTGCGCGCAGGAACCGACGGTGGCCCAGGTATCGACCATGGTGCCTTCGCCGACGTAGGCGCCGATGTTGGTGAAGCTCGGCATCAGCACCACGTCCTTGCCGAAGTACGTGCCGCGACGGGCGATCGCACCCGGCACCACGCGCACGCCGGCGCGACGGAACTTCGCTTCGTCATAGCCGGCAAAGCGCGATTCGACCTTGTCCCAGAACGGCGCCGGGCGCGCGTCAACCACGGCCATGTCGTTGACACGGAAGTAAAGCAGCACGGCCTTCTTCAGCCACTCGTTGACCTTCCAGCCGCCGTGGCCGTCCGGCTCGGCAACGCGGAATTCGCCGGTTTCCAGGCCATCGATCACCCGGTTGACCAGCGGCCGGGTGGACCCTTCCAGCTCATGCAGGGTCAGCGTGGCGCGGCGCTCGAAGGCGCTTTCGATGCCGAACTTCAGTTCTTCCACGCCCGGCACCGGCGCCTTGCGCAGCGACTTGCGGGCGATGGTTTCGGCGCGTGCGACTTCAGCGCTCTTGGCCGGAGCCTTCTTCGCGACCGGCTTCTTCGCAACAGCAGCCTTCTTCACCGGTGCCTTGGCAGGGGCGGCCTTCTTCGGTGCGGCAGTCTTCTTCGCCGCTGCGCGCTTGGCGGTCGCAGCAGTCTTTTTCACGGGCTTGGTAGCCATCAGGTGGGGTCTCCGGCGTTTCGATCAGGGTCCAGGCAGGCCAGCATTGCCTCATGCAGCTGCTGCCGGGCGGGTTCGGTCAGGGGGAGGTCGTGTTCGTCACTGATCACGAAGGTGTCTTCGGCGCGTTCGCCGAACGTGGCAATGCGCGCGTCATGCACGCGCAGGCCCTGGTTGCGCAGCACGAACGCCACGTCGGCCAGCAGGCCGGGGCGGTCGGGGGCGACCAGGGCGAATCGGGTCGCGCCGGGTTCATCGCGGAACTCGATGCGCGGGGCGAAACGGAAGTGGCGCAGCTGCCGCGGCACCACACGCCGCGACGGGCGCAGCAGGGTCAGGTCGCCACCCAGCGCTTCGCGCAGCGCGGCTTCCAGGTTGGCGCTGCTGCCGTCGGCGAAGGTGTCGGCCGGGCTCACTTCGAAGGTATCGAAAATGGTGTCCGACGGGCCATCCAGCACGCGTGCGCGATGAATGCCGTAGCCCTTGCGGTCCAGGGTCATCACGATCGCAGCGAACAGGCCATCGCGATCCGGCGAGTGCACGAACACTTCCAGCGCGGGGTCATCCACGCTGATCCGCCGCACTTTCACCAGGGTGTGGCCCTGCTTGATCGGCACCAGCGCCGAGGCCTGCCAGGCCAGCTGTTCCGGACGCAAGCGCATGAAGCCCTCGTCGGGCATCACCGCGAACTGGCGGTCGATGGTGGCATCGTCATAGCCCTGCTCGCGTACCAGCGCTCGCACGCTGTCGCGCGCCTCGGCCACGCGCTCGGCGGCCGGCATCGGGTGCTCCAGCCCATCGCGCAGCGCGCGCCGGGTGGCGAAGTACAGATCGGCCAGCAACCGGTCCTTCCATGCGTTCCAAAGCTTGGGGCTGGTGCCGGCGATGTCGGCGCAGGTCAGCAGGTACAGGTAGTCCAGGCGGTCGCGGCTGCCGACCAGGGTGGCGAAGCGATGGATCACCACCGGATCGGCGATGTCCTGCTTCTGCGCGGTCACCGACATGCGCAGGTGCTGCTCGACCAGCCAGGCCACCAGTTCGGTATCGCTGCCGCTCAGTGCATGGGCGTGGCAGAACGCGCGCGCGTCCACCGCCCCCAGCTCGGAATGGTCGCCGCCACGGCCCTTGGCGATGTCATGGAACAGGCCGGCCAGCAGCAGAAGTTCGGGCTTGCGCAGGCGCGGCCAGACTTCGTGGGCGATCGAGAAACGTTCGTCGGCACGGCTGCTGGCGAACAGGCCGATGTTGCGCAGGACCATCAGCGTGTGCTGGTCAACCGTGTAGACATGGAACAGGTCGAACTGCATGCGCCCGCTGACCTGGGCGAAGGCGGGAATCCACTGCCCGAGCACGCCCAGCCGCGCCATGCGTGACAGCGTGTCGACCGGACGCTGGCCGCGCAGCAGGGCCATGAACTGTTCGCGGGCATTGGCATCGGCGCGTTCGTAGGCCGGCAGCAGCGGCAGCGCCTCGGCCAGCGCGCGGGCGGTCAGCGAATGCAGGCCGCGAATCTGCGGGTTGTTGGCCCAGCTCGCGAACAGAGCGAAAACCTGGCCGACGTCACCGCAGGGCCACTCGGCATCGTTGGCGGCCAGGTAGCCGCGGCGCAGCGAAAAGCCCACCGTCAACGGTTCCGGCTGCGCCTCGCCGTCGAACTGCTCCTCGAAGCGCTGCAGCAGGCGGTCACTGATCCGGCGCACCACCAGGGCGGCGCGGTAGAAGCCCTGCATCATCTTCTCGACGCCCAGGTTCTCGGCGTCGTCTGCGAAGCCCAGGCGCGCGGCCAGGGTTTTCTGGTAATCAAAGCGCAGGCGCTCTTCCGGGCGGCGCGCCACCAGATGCAGGCCAAAACGCAGACGTGCAAGCACCGCGCGCTCGCGCTTCAGTGCGGCCGCTTCATCGGCGCCCAGGTGGCCCAGCCCGACCAGCGCTTCCAGGTCACGCACGCCGAAGGCGCGCAGCGCCATCCAGCCCAGCGTGTTGAGGTCGCGCAGGCCACCGGGGCCGTCCTTCAGGTCCGGCTCCAGGTTGTCGGCGGTATCACCGAAGCGCTGGTGGCGGTTGCGCAGCTCTTCCAGCTTGGCCAGGAAGAAGGTGCGTGCCGGCCACAGTTCGCGGTCGTCGACGGCCCCGCGCAGCGCACCCCGGGCAGCCTCGTCGGCCACGATCGGGCGGGCTTCGATCAGTGCGGTCAGCACGGTCTGGTCGGCGGCAGCCTCACGGCACTGCGCCGCCGAACGCACCGCATGGCTGACCGCCAGGCCGCAGTCCCACAGCAGCGCGAACAGCCGCGACAGCCCTGCCTCATGGGCCAGCTGCGCAGGCGCTTCGCCGAACACCAGCAGGTCGATGTCCGAGCGCGGGAACAGCTCGCCGCGGCCGTAGCCACCCACCGCGAACACCGACAGGCCGCTGCCGGTCGGCACGCAGCGCTGCCAGGCCAGGCGGATCAGGTGGTCGGCGGCGCGCGCGCGCAGCGCGATCAGGCGCTCGATGTTGTCGCCCTGGTCGAAGCGGCGGTACAGGCGCGCATCGGCCTGCTGCAGCGCCTGCCGTGCGGCGGACGCCCATTCGGGATCCTCGAGCGAATCGGCCGGCGCATCCAGCAGTGAACCCGCCGGCCGCATCGTCAGGAGACCTGCGTTTCGCCCGGCGACAGGGTCAGCACGTCCACGCCGGTCTCGGTGACCGCGATCATGTGCTCCCACTGCGCCGACAGCTTGCGGTCCTTGGTCACCACGGTCCAGCCGTCCGGCAGCACCTTGTTGTAGCGGGTGCCCTCGTTGATCATCGGCTCGATGGTGAAGGTCATGCCCGGCTGCAGCACCAGGCCCTGGCCCGGGCGGCCGTAATGCACTACCTGCGGCTCATCGTGGTAGACCTTGCCGATGCCGTGGCCGCAGTACTCGCGCACCACGCTGAAACGCTCGCCCTCGGCATAGCTCTGGATGGCATGGCCGATGTCGCCCAGGGTCGCGCCCGGACGCACCGCCCGGATGCCGCGCCACATGGCTTCATAGGTGGCTTCCACCAGGCGGCGGGCCATCACCGACGGCGTGCCGACGAAGTACATGCGGCTGGTATCGCCGTGCCAGCCGTCCTTGATGACGGTGACGTCGATGTTGATGATGTCGCCGTCCTTCAGCACCTTCCCTTCGCTGGGGATGCCGTGGCAGATGACATTATTGACCGAAGTGCACACGCTCTTGGGGAAGCCGCGGTAGCCGACATTGGCGGGCGTGGCGCCCTGCACGTTCACTATGTGGTCGTGGCAGATGCGGTCCAGCTCCTCGGTGGTGACACCGGGCTTGACGTGGGGGGTGACGATGTCGAGCACTTCGCTGGCCAGGCGGCCGGCGATGCGCATCGCCTCGATTTCCTGCGGGGTTTTCAGATTCACGCTCATGGCAGCCATTATCGCCGATCCAGCCGCAATCTGAACGAACCAGACCCAACTGGCGGCGGAGGCGATGCGCGTTTCCGGCAAGGTCCAAAAAAATGTGACCCAACACGCGCTTTATCCGTTTCAATTATCACTGAATACAGACACTTAGCGTCCCTAGGCTGAACGGGACCGTCGTCAATGCGGCTCAGAACCTGCCACTCCGTCCTGTTCAACAGACCTTCGGGTCAGGGAGGTTGTCCATGCGATCTGCAGTGCGTTCCCCGCTTACCTGGGCCGTGGCCCTGCTCCTGGCCGGCCCCGCAACGGCTGCCGACACCACGACGTTCAACGTCACCCTGATCGTCACCAAGGCCTGCACGATCACCGCAGCCGCGGCCACCAACGTCGACTTCGGCACGGCCGCGTCGACCACCACCACCCCGACCCTGGGCCAGGGCTCGGTCACCGCGCAGTGCTCTGCACTGACCCCGTACACGATCTCGCTCAATGCCGGCGCCAATGCGGGCACCGCCAACGACGTGACCACCCGACGGATGAAGAACACCAATGCCGCGGTGACGGCCAACAACTATGTCGGCTACCAGCTGTACCAGGACGCGGCGCGCACCCTGGTGTGGGGCGCCACTTCGGGCACCAACACCCAGGCCGGTATCGGCACGGGCCTGGCAGTTCCCTACCAGGTGTATGGCCAGATCACCAACCTGAGCACCAACAACGCCGCGGCCGGTAATTACCTGGACACGGTCACCGCAACGATCACCTATTGATGGGGTGGCATCGGATGGCCCTTCCCCGCCCGTGGCTCGCCACCGGGGTGGCGCTGCTGCTCGGCCTCGTTCTGTCGGCTGTCGCGGCGGCGGCCACCAGCATGCAGGTGGCGCCCACCAGCCTGCAGATGGACCCACGCCAGCGCGCCGCCGAACTGTGGCTGACCAATAGTGGTGCGTCACCGGTGAAGGTGCAGGTGCGGGTATTCCGCTGGAGCCAGCAGGACGGCGAGGAGCAGCTGGTGCCCACCACCGACCTGATGGCCACCCCGCCGATGCACGAAATGGCGGCCGGCCAGCAACAGCTGATCCGGGTGATGCGTACCGACCCGCAGCCCCCCGCCAGCCAGCAGTACTACCGCCTGATCGTCGACGAGGTGCCGGACCTGGCCACCCGCGCCGAAGGCATGCAGTTCGTCCTCCGTTATTCCATCCCGGTGTTCATCCAGCCCGGCGGTGGCGACACGCTGGCCCCGCAGCTGCAGGCGCAGCTGGTGCGCCTGGACGATGGCCGCAACGGAGTGGAAATCCGCAACAGCGGCAACAGCTATGCGCAGATCGCCGACCTGGCGTTGGGCAGCGCCAAGCGGCCGCGCATCATCCACCCGGGGCTGCTCGGCTACGTGCTGCCCGGCCAGGTGATGCGCTGGCCGCTGGAACGCACGGCGATCGACCGCGACAACGACGAGATCACGGCCAAGCTCAATGGCGAGTCCGCGCAGACACCGCTATCGCCCCCACCGGCTCGCTGAGGCCCTGGTGAGCGCGCTGCTGGGTGCAGCCCTGGCTCCCGCGGCAACGCTTGCCGCCGATGTCTCCGAGGTGTCGGCCGATGCCATCCTGCCGGCACCGACCCCGCTCACCGCCACCCAGACCCTGTACCTGGACGTGCTGCTGAACAGCACGCCGCGCGGGCTGCTGCCCTTCGTCGAAGACCGTGGCCGCCTGCAGGCCAGCCCGGAGGTGCTGCGCCAGCTCGGCTTCAACGCCACCGGCCAGGCGCCGGTTTTCCTGGAGCAGCTCAATGGCGTGGCGGTGCACTATGACGCCGGCCTGCAGACCCTCGCACTGGACGTGCCATTGGACCAGCTGACCCTGCCGACCACCGTGCTCAGCCGCCCGCAGGTGACTGCGCCCAGCGGCAAGGCCTCGCCCGGTTTGCTGTTCAACTATGACGTGTACGGCAGCCGTGTCGACGACCTGGCGAACCTGAGCGTGGCCTCGGAACTGCGCATCTTCGGGTTCGGCGACGGTACGTTCGGGAACACCGCCATCAGCCGCCGCTACCAGCAGGCCGAGGATCGCCCCTGGCGCAGCGAGAGCGTGCGCCTGGACACGCGCTGGACCCTGGATTTCCCCGAACAGGCGCTGACCCTGGAAGCGGGTGATTTCTACAGCAGCTACGTCGACTGGTCACGGCCGGTGCGCCTGGGCGGCATCCAGATCGGCCGCAACTATGGGTTGCAGCCTTACCGCGTGCTGACCCCGACCCCGTCATTCCTCGGCCAGGCCGTGGTGCCCTCCACCGTCGAGCTCTACGTGGACGGCCTGCGCCAGTACAGCGGCCAGGTCCCGATCGGTCCGTTCCAGCTGGCCGCGCAGCCGGGCATCAGCGGCACCGGCTGCGCGCAGGTGGTGGTGACCGATGCGTTCGGCCGCATGCAGACCCTGGACTTCAGCTTCTACGGCACCCAGCAGCTGCTGGCCAAGGGCCTGTCGGACTGGTCGCTGGGCGTGGGCCGGCTGCGCGAGCAGTTCGGCGAGCGCTCCTTCGCCTACGACGACCGTACCGTGGCCAGCGCCAGCTGGCGCGGCGGCATCAGCGACCGCTTCACCGGCGAGGCCCATGCCGAGGGCGGCGCCGGCCTGGCCGAGGCGGGCCTGGGCGGCTGGTGGCAGCTGAGCAGCGCCGGCGTGGTCAACCTGGCCTACGCACACAGCCGCTACCAGGGCCTGCAGGGCGGGCAATGGGCGGTGGGCTACAGCTGGAACAACCGCCGTTTCAACTTCAACCTGCGCAGCGTGCGCAGCCACGGCGATTTCCGCGACCTGGGCGCGCTGCAGGACAACCTGCCACCCAGCATCAGCGAGCAGGCCACCGTCGGCGTGGACCTGCTGAATCTGGGCACGCTCAGCGCCACCTACCTGCGGCTGCGCTACCCCGAAGGCGACGACAACCGCTATGCCAGCCTGTTCTGGTCACGCAGCTGGAGCCCGCGCTGGTCGGCCTACCTGTCGGTCAACCAGAACCTGGACAGATCCCAGGACCGCAGCATCTACCTGTCACTGACCGCCAGCCTGGGCAACAACCGCCAGGCCAGCGTGTACAGCCAGCGCAACGGCGAGACCCAGAGCTGGGTGGCCGATGTCACCCAGCCGGTGCCCGGCGATGGCAGCGCCAGCGGCATCGGCTGGCGCGCCCAGGTCCGCCAGGGCGAGGACGGCACCGGCGGCCTGGCCGAGGTCGGCATCCTCAACGACGTCGGCCGCTATTCGTTCGGTGCATCACGCCAGGGCGGGCTGAACTTCGCCTATGCCAACGCCAGTGGCAGCCTGGTGTGGATGGACGGGCATACCTTCGCCACGCGCGAAGTCTCCGATGCCTTCGCGGTAGTCAGCACCAGCGGCGTCGGCGGCGTGCCGGTGCGGCTGGAAAACCGGCTGATCGGCGTGACCGACGACCGCGGCCTGCTGCTGGTCAGCCCGCTGCTGTCCTGGCAGCGCAACCGCGTCTCGATCGACACCCTGGACCTGCCGGCGGACATGCGCGCCGACCGCATCGAGGACTGGGTCACGCCGCGCCAGCGGGCCGGTACCGGGGTGACCTTCAAGCTGCGCGCACGGCCGTCGGTGACGCTGATCCTGCAGGACCTGCAGGGCCAACCGCTGGAGGCCGGCAGCGAGGTCCGGCTGCCGGATGGCCGCCAGGCCACGGTGGGCTACGACGGCCTGCTGTACCTGGAAGACGTCAGCCCCGGCACCACGCTGTACGTCACCACCAGCAGCGGCCAGTGCCGTTCCCGCGTGCCGGAGCAGCCGCAGGTGGTGGCCAGCGGCGCGCAGCCGCGCCCTGCTGCCCTGCAATGCATGCCGGAGACCGGGCCATGACCGCCCGCCATCTGCTGCTGGTCCTGCTGATGCTGGCCGGCCTGGCGGTGGCAGCGCCGACCCGGGCCGCCGCGACCTGCGTGGCGACCGCCAACCCGACCCTGCCGTTCGGCACCATCACCAGCCTAGAGGCTGGCCCCACCACCGCCACGCTGAACATCACCGTCACCTGCACCACAGCCGCGCTGAGCCTGCTGGCCACCACCGGCGTGAGGGTCTGCGTGGGCATTGGCCCCGGCACCGGCGGCAGCAACTCCGCCTGGCGGACGATGACCACCGGCAGCGCCGACACCATGAATTTCCAGCTCTACAACACCCCGAGCCTCAGCCAGGTCACCGGTCTGGTGCCGCGCGGCACGCCCCCGGCGCAGGAACTGACCATGAGCTACAACGTACCCGTGCTGACCGGCGGCAGTGGCGCGCAGAGCACCAGCCTGACGGCGCAGATCCCGGCCAACCAGGGGCTGGCCTCGGGCGCCTACAGCAGCGCTTTCAGCGGTGCCAGCGTGGTTCTCACCTGGGCCTGGAACGAAGTCCTGCTCGGCACCGCCACGGTGCCGGCCACGTGCGATGGCGGCGCCACCGGCACCGCCACGGCCAGCGCGGCCTTCAGCTTCACCGCCACCGCCAACGTGCTGCCGCTGTGTGGCAGCTACGTCACCACCGACATGAACTTCGGCAACGTCACCGGCGGCATCCAGGCCAACATCGACCAGACCGCCACCCTGACCCTGACCTGCCTGAAGAACACCGCCTACCAGGTCAGCCTCGACAACGGCCAGAACAATCCCATCGCCACCAGCACGCGGCGGATGAGCACGACCATCGGTGGCAGCAGGTACTACCTGGGCTACGAGCTATACCGCGATGCCGCGCGCAGCCAGCGCTGGGGCAACGCCCTCACCGTGGACACCGTTAGCGGCACCGGCACCGGCACCGCGCAGCAGCTGACCATCTACGGCCGCGTGCCGCCGGTGACCGGACAGCCGCCGCCCGGCACCTACAACGACCGCATCACGGTGACCATCACCTATTGAGCCCGCCCCCCTGGACCGCGCTTTTCGTAGCGTCGAGCTTGCTCGACTGCGCCCTTTGTAGAGTCGAGCCATGCTCGACTGCGCCTTTTTCAGTAGACGCTACAGATCCGCCGATCGCAGCCGATACCGCGCTCAGGGATTTCCAGCAGGGCAGACGGCCGGTGGTACGTGCGCTATCGATGACAGCCATGCTGGCAGCCAGCATGACCGCCCGGGCCGAGCCGTCGACCACCGCCCTGCAGATCCGTCTGGTGGTGGTCGAGGGCTGCGCCATCGCGCCCGGCACGACCGCCCCCTGCCCGGTCCCCGCGCAGTACAGCGAGCCCCGGCCCTGCCCGCGCAGGTCCGTGAGCTGGCGCCGCCGACCGGGGACGAAGGCGCCCCCCTGCTGCCCGAACCACCCACGGTCTACTACTGATGCCCAGGCGCTGGCTGCCCGGCCTTCTGGCCCTGCTGCTGGCCCTGCCGGCGGCGGCACTGGAGCTGGTGCCGACCACCCTGCAGCTGCCCGCGGCCGGCGGCCGTACCGAACTGTGGCTGCACAACCCCGGCCCGGCGCCCTGGCGCGGGCGCCTGCAGATCTGGGCCTGGGACCAGCAGACCGGTGCCGAACGGCTGCAGCGCAGCGAGCAGGTCCTGGCCAGCCCCACCCTGATCGACCTGCCCGCCGGCGCCCGCCAGCGGGTCTGGCTGCTGCCACGCACGCCCGCACCGCTCGCCGCCGAACAGGCCTACCGGGTGCTGCTGACCCCCGATGACCGCCGGCAGCCCCGCTATTCCCTGCCACTGTTCCGCGGCGGTGATCCCGCCGGCGCGCCGGCCCGGCTCTGGGTGGAGACGGCCGGCGATGCGGCGCAGCCCGAGCTGAGACTGCATAATGAGGGGCTCCGCCACGCCCGCCTCAGCGACCTCGTGTACGAGGACGCACAGGGCGAGCCGCACGTGCTGCTGCCGGGTCTCGCCGGGTATGTACTCGCCGACCGGGAGCGCCATTGGCAGCTGCCGGCCCGTGCCGACGCCTACCGCGGTGGCCGTTTCCGGGCCCGCCTGCAGGATGGAGAGGTGCAGGCCCTGCCTGCGCCCAGACCCGCAATTGCAGCGGACGCCGCCGCCGGGCTATAATCTCCGGGATGTCCTGCCGCCCTGTGCGCGGAACACCGTCCACGCCGTACGTCATCGGCGAATCCACACTTGTTGCCCCCATCCGTGCCGGGGTGCTCCGCAAGGAGTTCGGCCACGGAGGCAACAGGGAAGCCCAACCCCGGAACCATCAGCGCTTCCACGCGTCCCGCATACCTGTCCCGCGGGCGGAATCGCCGGTTCCCCATCAGGAGTATTGCAATGCCCCAGGTCACCATGCGTCAGATGCTGGAAGCCGGCGTCCACTTCGGCCACCAGACCCGCTACTGGAACCCCAAGATGGCTCCGTACATCTTCGGCGCCCGCGGCAAGATCCACATCATCAACCTGGAAAAGACCGTCCCGCTGTTCAACGACGCGATGAACTTCATCTCGTCGGTTGCCCAGAAGCGCGGCACCGTCCTGTTCCTGGGCACCAAGCGCAGCGCCCGCGAAACCATCCGTGAAGAAGCCGAGCGTTGCGGCATGCCGTTCATGAACCAGCGTTGGCTGGGCGGCACCCTGACCAACTTCCGCACCGTCAAGCAGTCGGTTGCCCGCCTGAAGGAACTGGAAGCCGGTGAATCCGACGGCACCTTCGAGAAGCTGGTCAAGCACGAAGTGCTGGGCCTGCGTCGCGAGCGCGACAAGCTGGAAGCCTCGCTGGGCGGCATCAAGGACATGAACCGTCTGCCGGACGCCATCTTCGTGATCGACATCGGCCACGAAGACATCGCGATCAAGGAAGCCAAGAAGCTGGGCATCCCGGTCATCGCCGTGGTCGACACCAACTACAACCCGGAACTGGTCGACTATGCGATCCCGGGCAACGACGACGCCATCCGCGCTGTGCAGCTGTACGCCCGCGCCGCTGCCGACGCCGTGCTGGAAGGCAAGGCTGCTGCTCCGCACGCTGCTTCGGTGCGTGAAGAAGACTTCGCCGACGCCGCTGCTGCCGAAGAAGGCAAGCCGGCCCGTCGCGCACCGGCCAAGAAGGCTGCTGCTGACAAGGGCGAAGCCCAGGCCTGATCCAGGCCCCCGGTGGGCGCCCTGCGCCCACCTGTCCTGACCGCTGCCACTGGCGCGGCGACCGGACACTGTCACACGGGCCGGCCACCATGCCGGCCCAACCCCTTTCTTTCGTGAGGTAATCCCGTGGAAATCACTGCTTCCCTGGTCAAGGAACTGCGCGAGCGCACCGGCGCCGGCATGATGGAATGCAAGAAGGCGCTGACCGAAGCCGGCGGCGACATCAACGCCGCTGCTGAAGCCCTGCGCAAGTCGGGCGCCGCCAAGGCCGACAAGAAGGCTGACCGCGTGGCCGCTGAAGGCCGTCTGGGCCTGGCCCAGGACGGCGGCAAGGCCGTGCTGGTCGAGATCAACTCGGAAACCGACTTCGTTGCCAACGACGTCAACTTCAAGAACTTCGTCGACTCCGTCGCCGCTGCCGCCCTGGCATCGGGCGCCGCTGACGCCGAAGCCCTGAAGACCGCCAAGCTGGCCTCCGGCGAAACCGTCGAAGAAGCCCGCGCCACCGCGATCCAGAAGCTGGGTGAAAACATCCAGATCCGTCGCCTGGTCAAGGTCGACACCACCGGTAACGTCGGTGCCTACGTCCACACCAACGGCAAGGTCGGCGTGCTGGTTGACCTGATCGGCGGCGACGTCGAGCTGGCCCGCGGCCTGGCCATGCACGTGGCCGCACTGAAGCCGCCGCACAACAAGGCTGCCGATGTGCCGGCCGAGTTCGTGGAAAAGGAAAAGGAAATCGAACTGGCCAAGATGTCCGAGAAGGACAAGTCCAAGCCGGCCGACATCCTGGAAAAGATCATCGCCGGCAAGATCAACAAGATCGTCAGCGAAGTGACCCTGTACGGCCAGACCTACGTGCTGGGCGACACCACCGTCGAGCAGGTGGTCAAGGCCGCCGGCGCCGACGTGGCTGGCTTCCAGCTGCTGGTCGTGGGCGAAGGCATCGAGAAGGTGGTTGAAGACTACGCCGCCGAAGTTGCCAAGGCGATGCAGGTCTGATTCCAGCCCACCGGCTGCGAAACGACCAGAAGGAGCCGCGGGAAACCGCGGCTTTTTTTGTGCCCGTGGGCCGGTAAACCTGTAGGTGCGCACCCTTGGTGCGCACTCTCTCCCCGGTAGGCGCGCACCCTTGGTGCGCACTCTCTCCCCGGTAGGTGCGCACCGTTGGTGCGCACAGCCAAAACAAGGATCTTTGCGTTATCCGCCATTCAAGCCGATACTCGACACAGGGGAATACGCAATCGCATAACAGGAACAGAAGTCGCAGACTGTGATGTATCCCTAGGTATTCTTGTCCTAATGGAATTGAACGATCCGACATGCCTCCTGAGCTGACTGCTGCCCTGGCGCTGTGCCGCAACCTGCCCTCGCCTCCCGGTATTGCCCTGCGCATCATCGAACTGGCCCAGGACCCGGAAGCGGACATCGCCACCGCCGCCGACATCATCGCCATCGACATGGCGCTGAGCGCTCGCATGCTGCGCATCGCCAACTCGCCGCTGTATGCCAGCCGGCGCCGGATCGAGAACCTCGGCCAGGCACTGACCATGCTCGGCCTCAACGCCACGATCAGCCTGGCGCTGGGCTTCACCGTCACCCAGGGCCTGACCGGCGGCGGCGGCGCCGACCACGACCTGCGCCAGCGCGCCTGGAAGCGCAGCATCCTCAGCGCCCTGGCCGCCAGCCAGCTGGGCCAGGCCCGCGGCCTGCGCCGGCTGGAAGAGCTGATGCTGGCCGGCCTGCTGCAGGACATGGGCGTGCTGTGCCTGGCCCAGGCCGAATCCGAGCGCTACCTGCCCCTGCTGCGCGAAGCCGGCGGCAACCTGGACCTGCTTGCCCGCGAGCGCGAGGAACTCGGCTGCACCCACGCCGACGTCGGCGCCTGGGTGGCCGAACAGTGGGGCCTGCCGCGCTACCTGGTGGACAGCATCCGCCTGAGCGAGTCCGAGCCCGCCACCGACAACACCTTCCAGGCCTGCGTACAGCTCTCAGGCGCGGTTGCCGACATCTGGCTGGACGAGGATGCCGACGGCGCGCGCGAACGCGCCCTGCACGAGGCCCACGAGCGCCTGCAGCTGGACAGCGCGCGCTTCGACCAGGTGCTGGCGCGCATCAGCGACGCGCTGCCGGACATCGCCAGCCTGTTCGAGACCGGCCTGAGCTCACCCTCCCGCGTGCGCGAACTGATCGACCACGCGCAGGAACTGACCACGCTGCGCAACCTGCGCGAAATGCAGGATGCCGAGCAGGCGCGCCGCCGCGCCGACGAATTCGAGGCACGGGCCAAGCGCCTGGCCGACCAGGCCCACCGCGACGCACTCACCGGCGTGCTCAACCGCCGCCAGCTGGAAACCGTGCTCGACCAGGAGTTCCAGCGCGCCGGCCGGCAGGGCTGGCCGCTGTCGGTGGCCTTCATCGATCTGGACGACTTCAAGAAGATCAACGATGCCCACGGCCACCTGACCGGTGACGAGGTGCTGCGCGTGTTCGCCAGCAAGCTGCAGGGCCAGCTGCGCAACAGCGATACCGTGGCCCGCTTCGGTGGCGAGGAATTCGTGGCACTGCTGCCCAACACCAGCGAAGCGACGGCCCTGGACGTCATCCGCCGCGTGCTGGCCAGCATCGTCTCCACCCCGATGGTCGAGCTGGAGGGCGGGCCGCTGTTCGTGACCTTCTCCGCCGGCGTGGCCACCCAGGGCGGTTACGAGCGCTTTGCCGGCGTGCAGGACCTGCTGCGGGCGGCCGATGACGTGCTGTACCGCTCCAAGAACCTGGGCCGTAACCGCGTCATCGCGCGCTCGCCCGGCGAACTGGGGCATGATGAGCTGTCTGCCACCGCAGGCGCCGAACTGGGCTGAACCCTCTGCCCCGGCTGAACGGGGCAGTGCGGCCTTCTGCGCCGCAGTGCACAAAATGCTTTGGCCGCGCGCCGCATGCGCGTAGAATTCCCCGCGATTTCCACGCTCACGAGGTCCATATGTCCAAGCTCGCCTATCGCCGCATCCTTCTGAAACTGTCCGGGGAGGCGCTGATGGGAGATGAGGACTACGGCATCGACCCGAAGATCATCAACCGCCTGGCCCGTGAAGTGATCGAGGCCCAGCAGGCGGGCGCCGAAGTAGCGCTGGTGATCGGCGGCGGCAACATCTTCCGCGGCGCCGGCCTGGCCGCAGGCGGCATGGACCGCGTCACCGGCGACCAGATGGGCATGCTGGCCACGGTCATCAACGCCCTGGCCATGCAGGATGCGCTGGAGAAGCTCGGCGCCAAGGCCCGCGTGATGAGCGCCATCAAGATCAACGACGTGTGCGAGGACTACATCCGCCGCCGCGCCATCCGCCACCTGGAAAAGGGCCGCCTGGTGATCTTCGCCGCCGGCGTCGGCAGCCCGTTCTTCACCACCGACTCGGGCGCTGCCCTGCGCGCGATCGAGATCGGCGCGGACCTGCTGCTGAAGGCAACCAAGGTCGATGGCGTGTACGACAAGGACCCGAACAAGCACAGCGATGCGGTCCGCTTCGACAGCCTGAGCTACGACGAAGTGATCCGCCGCGGCCTGGAAGTCATGGATACCGCGGCCTTCGCCCTGGCCCGTGACAGCGACCTGCCGATGCGCGTGTTCGACATGGGCCAGCCCGGCGAGCTGCTGAAGATCCTCGGCGGCGCCAACATCGGCACCCTGGTCCAGGGCCGCGATCCGGCCTGAGCCTGAGCGGCAGGCGTGCTGCGGGCCGATCCAGGCCCGTCAGCGTCCCGTATTCGCCTATAATCGCCCGATTCCAGTTACATCCAGGACCCGGGCGATGCTCAACGACATCAAGAACAACGCGCAGACGCGCATGGCCAAGAGCATCGACGCTCTGAAGCACACCCTCACCTCGATCCGCACCGGGCGTGCCACTCCCGCCCTGCTGGACCGCGTCACGGTCAATGCCTACGGCAACGCCAGCACCCCGCTGAACCAGGTCGCGTCGATCTCCAACGCCGATGCCCACTCGCTGCTGGTCACGCCCTTCGACAAGAGCATGATCAAGGAAATCGAGAAGGGCCTGTACAACCACGAGTTCACCCCGAACACGCTGGGCGCGGCCATCCGCATCAACATGCCGCCGCCGACCGAAGAGCGCCGCAAGGAGCTGGCCAAGCAGGTGCAGAAGGAAGGCGAAGGCGCCAAGATCGCCATCCGCAACATCCGCCAGGACGCGAACAAGGAAGTGGCCAAGCTGGTCAAGGACAAGGCGATCAGCGAAGACGAGAAGAAGCGCGGCGAAGACGACATCCAGAAGCTGACTGACAGCAGCATCAAGGACGTCGACAAGGTCGTCGCCGACAAGGAAAAGGAACTGTTGTCGGTCTGAAGTCGATGCCTTCAGTCCCGCCTCCGTTGCCGGCCGCCCTGCCCCGCCACGTCGCCATCATCATGGATGGCAACGGGCGCTGGGCACAGCAGCGCCGCCGCCCGCGCGTGATCGGCCACCGTGCCGGCGCGCGCGCGGTCAACCGCACCATCGACCGTTGCCTTGAACTGGGCATTCCGGCCCTGACCCTGTTCGCGTTCTCCAGCGAGAACTGGGGCCGCCCGCAGGAAGAAGTCGATGCCCTGATGAAGCTGTTCCTCGGCGCGCTCGACCGCGAAGTGGACGAGCTGCATCGCCGTGGCGTGCGCGTGCGCTTCATCGGCGAACGCGAGCGCTTCGGCGCCGGGCTGGTCAGCCGCATGCAGCTGGCCGAACAGCGCACCGCCGACAACACCACGCTGACCCTGTCGATCGCCGCCAGCTACGGTGGCCGCCAGGACATCGCCCGCGCCGCCCGTGCGCTGGCCGCGGAAGTGGCTGCCGGCCGCCTTCTGCCCGAGCAGATCGACGAATCGCTGCTGGGCCGCCAGGTCGCCCTGGCCGACCTGCCGCCGCCGGACCTGTTCATCCGCACCGGTGGCGATACCCGCATCAGCAACTTCCTGCTGTGGCAGCTGGCGTATACCGAGCTGTGGTTCACCGAGGCACTGTGGCCGGACTTTGATTCCGGGCAGCTGCAGGAGGCGCTGGACGCCTACGCCAGCCGTGAACGCCGCTTCGGCCTGACCAGCGCCCAGATCGCCGCCCTGGCCACCGAGACGCCCAGCCCATGACCAAGACCCGAGTTCTCGCCGCGCTGATCATGGCGCCGGTGGCCATTGCCGCGATCCTGCTGCTGCCTACCCAGTGGCTGGCCGCCGCCGCCGCCGCCGTATTCCTGATCGGCCTGTGGGAATGGCTGAAGCTGGCCGGCATCGAAGACACCCTGCCCCGTACCGTGCTGCTGGTGCTGAACCTGCTGCTGATGGTGCTGATGGTCTGGGCCGATGGCAGTTCGCTGGTGCTGTTCCAGCTGGCGACCCTGGTCGGCGTGGCGTGGTGGCTGGGCGCCCTGGTCTGGCTGCGCTTCTTCACCTTCGGCGCGCAGCCGGGCAGTCCCGCCCGCATCCTCAAGCTTCTGGCCGGCACCCTCGCCATCGTCCCGGCCTGGGCCTCGCTGGTGCTGATCCATGCCGGCGGCGATCCGCCGGGCCACAACGGCCACCTGTGGCTGCTGGCCGCGCTGGCGCTGGTGTGGGCCGCCGATTCGGGCGCCTATTTCGCCGGCCGCCACTTCGGCAGGCACAAGCTGGCCCCGCGCATCAGCCCCAACAAGACCTGGGAAGGCCTGTTCGGCGGCCTGCTGGCCGGTGTCGCCGTGGCCGCCGGCCTGGGCTGGCTGGCCGGCGTGGATGTCGCGCACCTGCCGGGCCTGCTGGTCACTTCGGTGGTGGCGGTGTTCGCCTCGGTGCTGGGCGACCTTTATGAAAGCCTGATCAAGCGCCATGCCGGCGCCAAGGATTCGGGCCACCTCATTCCTGGCCACGGCGGCGTGCTGGACCGCGTCGACGGTGTGCTGGCTGCCCTGCCGGTGTTCGCGCTGGGCAAGGAAATCTTCGGATTCTGACCATGGATGATGTTGCAGACCTGCGCCGGGTCGCCGTATTCGGCGCCACCGGCTCGATTGGCGCCTCCACGCTGGACGTGATCGCCCGCCACCCGCAGCGCTACCAGGCCACCGTGCTCGCTGCCGGCCGCCAGGTGCAGGCGCTGCTGGCGCTGTGCCGCCAGCACCGGCCCGCGCACGCGGTCATCGCCGACGAGAGCCTGTACGCCGAGCTGCGCGACGGCCTGCGCGACGCCGGCCTGGCCACCGAGGCCCACGCCGGCGCTGCCGCACTGGACCAGCTGGCCGCCAGCGATGCCTGCGACACCGTGGTGGCCGCCATCGTCGGTGCGGCCGGGCTGTCCTCGACCCTGGCGGCGGCCGCCGCCGGCAAGCGCATCCTGCTGGCCAACAAGGAATCGCTGGTGCTGGCCGGCGAGCTGCTGACCCGCACCGCCGAGCATGCCGGCGCCGAGATCATCCCGATCGACAGCGAGCACAGCGCGATCTTCCAGTGCCTGCGCTCGCGCGATGCCAGCCTGGACGGGGCCGGCGTGCGCCGGATCCTCCTGACCGCCTCGGGCGGCCCGTTCCGTGGCCGCAGCCGCGCCGAACTGGAGCAGGTGACCCCAGCCCAGGCCGTTGCCCACCCGAAGTGGTCCATGGGCCCGAAGATCTCGGTCGATTCGGCGACGTTGATGAACAAAGGCCTGGAAGTGATCGAGGCGCACCACCTGTTCAAGGTGCCCGGAGAGCGCATCGAGGTGCTGGTCCACCCGCAGAGCCTGGTCCATTCGCTGGTCGAGTTCGTCGACGGCTCGACCCTGGCCCAGCTGGGCCTGCCGGACATGCGCACCACCCTGGCCGTGGGCCTGGGCTGGCCGCAGCGCATCGAATCGGGCGTGTCCGGGCTGGACCTGCTGGCCCAGGGCCGGCTCGATTTCGAAGCCCCGGACACCGAGGCCTTCCCCTGCCTGGCCCTGGCCTGGCAGGCGATGCAGGCCGGCGGCACCGCTCCGGCCGTGCTGAACGCGGCCAATGAAGAGGCTGTTTCAGCGTTTCTTCAGGGCCGGATCGGTTTCCTGAGCATTCCCGCACTGGTTGCTAACGCTCTTTCAACACTGCCGACCGAAGCAGCCGATACACTGGACGGCCTGTTGTCCGCCGACCAGCGGGCCCGCCAGTTGACCCTGAACGCCATCGACGCCGCCTGAACGCCACGCCCATACCGCATGACGCCGCTGCCATTGCCCGCCACCGTGAGCCTGCATGACTGACTTCATCGGATCGGTCTGGTGGATGATCGTCAGCCTCGGGCTGCTGGTCACCTTCCACGAATTCGGGCACTACGCGGTGGGCCGCCTCTGCGGGGTGAAGGTGCTGCGCTTCTCGGTCGGCTTCGGCCGCCCGCTGTGGTCGCGCCGCGACAAGCACGGCACCGAGTTCGCCATCGCCGCTCTGCCGCTGGGCGGCTATGTGAAGTTCCTCGACGAGCGCGAGGTCGAGGTCCACCCGCATGAGCGCGGGCAGGCCTTCAACCACAAGACCGTCTGGCAGCGCATCGCGATCGTTGCCGCCGGCCCCATCGCCAACCTGCTGCTGTGCATCCTGCTGCTGTGGGCGATGTTCGTGATCGGCAAGCAGGATTATTCGGCCACCATCGGCCGCACCAACGGCATCGCCGCCAGCGCCGGCCTGGCCAGCGGCGACCGCGTGCTGCGCGTGGACGACCGCGACGTGGTCACCCTGGGCGATGCCAGCATGGCCCTGACCGCGGCGGCGATGGACCGGCGTGACGTGACCCTGGAGGTGCTGGACGGCAGTGACCAGGTGCGCAAGCGCACGCTGCCGCTGTCGCAGCTGCCGGCCGGCTTCGATGAACGCCGTGTGCCGAGCCTGGCCGGCCTGCAGTGGCAGGCATCGCTGCAACCGGCGCAGGTGGACAGCCTGACCGCCGATTCGGCCGTGGCCGGCCTGCTGCAGCCGGGTGACCTGATCGTGGCCATCGACGGCCAGCGCATCGACGGCGCGGACCAGGTCAGCGCGCAGATCCAGGAACTGGGCCGCCGTGGTGGCCCGGGCATGATCGAAGTGCTGCGCGGTGGCGAGCGCCTGGCGCTGGAAGTGACCCCGCGCGCGGGCAAGGACGGCCAGGGCAAGCCGGTCTGGCAGATCGGCGTGGGCTTCTCCGGCGCCTTCAGCCCCGCCTACGACACCCTGATGCGCTACGGGCCGCTCGATGCGGTGACCGTGGCCGTGCGCGAGACCGGCCGCCTGGCCTCCGATTCGCTGGGCATGATGGCCCGTATCGTCACCGGCAAAGCCTCGCTGCAGAACGTTTCCGGCCCGGTCACCATCGCCCGCGTGGCCAATGTTTCGGCCAAACGCGGCCTCGATTGGTTCCTGCAGTTCCTTGCCCTGCTGTCGCTCAGCCTGTGCATCATCAACCTGCTGCCGATTCCCATCTTGGACGGCGGGCACCTGCTGTATTACCTTATCGAGTTGGTCAAGGGCAGCCCGCTGAGCGAGCGTGCCATCGCCGCAGGTCAGTACATCGGCCTTGCATTGCTGGCCGGGCTGATGGGGCTGGCGTTCTACAACGACATCCTCGGCCTGGTCCCGCGATGAACTTTTCCACGTTTTTGGCGTCTACAGCGCCGGCATCCCGTACCAATGAAATCGACCTTCCTACCGGACGTGACATGACGCGACTCCCCAATCGCCGCCTGCTGGCCCTCGCCCTCGCCGCCGTCACCGGCGCTCCCGCCCTGGCCCAGGCAGCCGAGCCCTTCACTGTCAGCGACATCCGCGTCGACGGCCTGCAGCGCATCAGTTCGGGTACGGTGTTCACGTACCTGCCGGTGGAACGTGGCGAGACGGTCACCGACAGCAAGGTCGGCGAGACCATCCGCGCCCTCTACAAGACCGGCTTCTTCGAAGACGTGCAGCTGGACCGGCAGGGCAACATCCTGGTCGTGACCGTCAAGGAACGCCCGGCGATCAACAAGCTGACCGTGACCGGCAACAAGGACATCAAGTCCGACCAGCTGCTCAAGGGCCTGTCCGACATCGGCCTGACCGAGGGTGGCACCTTCGACCGCCTGAGCCTGGACCGCGTGACGCAGGAGCTGCGCCGCCAGTACAACGACCGTGGCAAGTACAACGTCGAGATCACCCCGACGGTGAGCCCGCTGGACCGCAACCGCGTGGACATCGCCATCGCGATCAAGGAAGGCAAGGCCGCCAAGATCCAGCACGTCAACCTGGTCGGTACCGAGAAGTACGACAGCAAGGACATCCTGGAAACCTGGGAATCGAAGGAACACAACTGGGCGTCGTGGTACCGCCGCGATGACCAGTACTCCAAGGAAAAGCTGTCCGGCGACCTGGAAAAGCTGAACTCCTGGTACCTGGACCGCGGCTACGTCGACTTCAGCATCGATTCGACCCAGGTCTCGATCAGCCCGGACAAGCGCGACATGTTCGTGACGGCCGGCGTGACTGAAGGCAACCAGTACAAGATCTCCGAGATCAAGGTCAGCGGTGACACCGTCCTGCCGCAGGAAGACGTCGAGCGCATGGTCATCCAGAAGTCCGGCGACACGTTCTCGCGTGCGCTGCTGGAGTTCAGCTCCGACGCGATCACCAATTCGCTGTCCAACATCGGCTACGCGTTCGCCAAGGTGAACCCGATCCCGACCACCAACCGTGCCGAGCAGACCGTCGCGGTGAACATGCAGGTCGTCCCCGGCCCGCGTGTGTCGGTGCGCCGCATCATCTTCAAGGGCAACACGCGCACCTCCGACGAAGTGATGCGTCGCGAAATGCGCCAGTTCGAGAACAGCTGGTACTCGCAGGCGGCGATCGACCGTTCCAAGATCCGCCTGCAGCGCCTGGGCTACTTCGAGTCGGTGGACGTCGAAACCCCGCCGGTCAGTGGCAGCAACGACCAGGTCGACGTGGTCTACAACGTCAAGGAAACCACCTCGGGCAGCTTCGTGTTCGGCCTGGGCTATTCGCAGTCCTACGGCATGACCACCTCGGTGCAGCTGTCGCAGAACAACTTCCTCGGCGGCGGCAACCGTGTGTCGGTGGAAGCCTCGCGCAGCAGCTACCTGCAGCGCTACGGCTTCAGCTACACCAATCCGTACTTCACCGATGACGGTGTGTCGCTGGGCTACAACCTGTCCTGGCGCGAACTGGATTACTCCGACTTCAACACCGCGCAGTACAACAGCACCAACGGTGCCGCGCAGGTGGTGTTCGGCGTGCCGCTCACCGAGACCGACACCGTCTCGCTGATGTTCGGCATCGACAGCAACCAGATCACCACCTACACCGGCACCACTCCGCAGTCGATCGTTGACTACATCAACGTGATGGGCAGCAAGACCTTCCATGCCTGGCGCACGGAACTGGGCTGGGCGCGCGACTCGCGCAACGACTATTTCATGCCGACCCGCGGTACCTACCAGCGCGTGGGCCTGGAAACCACCCTGCCCGGCTCGACCGTCGAGTACTTCAAGCTGAACTACCAGATCAGCAAGTACTGGCCGATCATTCCGTCGCTGGTCATCAACACCCGCGCCGAAATCGGTTATGGCGACAGCTATGGCAAGGACAAGACCGCCATCGTGCCGGATGAGAACGGCAATCTTCGCGAAGTGACCGCATCGGGCCTGCCGTTCTACGAGAACTTCTACGCCGGCGGTACCAACTCGGTGCGCGGCTTCGAAGACAACACGCTGGGCCCGCGCGAAGTGACCCGCAGCTACCCCAACGGCCAGCCACTGGGTGGTTCGCTGAAGACCGTCGGTTCGGTCGAAGCCTACTTCCCGCGCCTGTTCGACAGCCCGTCGGCACGCGTGTCGGCCTTCGTCGACTTCGGCAACGTCTACAACGGCGTGGACAACTTCAAGGCCAACGAGCTGCGCGTGTCCACCGGTGTGGCCCTGCTGTGGCGCGCCCCGGTCGGCCCGATCTCGATCAGCTACGCGTTCCCGCTGAAGAAGGAAGACGGCGACGAGATTGAACGCCTGCAATTTACGTTTGGTGGCCAGTTCTAACTGGCCCCCAAACGTTCCCACGGTTTGCGATGCAAACCGCGGGGCCTATCCTGCTCCCTATCCCCCGCGCCGTTACGCATGCCATCCATGGCATGCGCCCTTCGGGCCGTTGCATGGCAACGTTGGGAATCGCTCCTGCGATTCCCAGGGGCGCGCCCCCCTTAACAGGAAGGGGCTCTCCACCAGACGGGTTACGAAGCGCCGGGCTCTGCCCGGCGTTTTCGTTTGCGTTAACGCGTTCACACGCGGTGAGCCGAGCATGGCTCGGCTCTACAGAGGCTTCGAATGCTAGCCGCCCGCAGGAACGTGTCCAGAGGCGGGGGGTGGCCCTGGGCAGGACCGTTGGCGCCATGGATGGCGCCATCGAGCACCATGGAGGGGATTTTGCGTGTCCTGACCAGGGCCACCCGCCGCCTCCACCCGGTAGCAGGAAGGCGCCGTGGAACCGCGCCGCATGACCGGACTGGCTCCACACGTTAAACTCCCGCCGTGAATACTCCTACCTACACCGCCCAGCAACTCGCCGATCAGTTCGGCCTGCAGGTCCATGGCGATCCCGCCACCGCCATCCGTGGCGTGGCCACCCTCGCCCATGCCGGTGCCGGCCAGCTGACCTTCCTTGCCAACCCGCGCTACCGCGCGCAGCTGGCCGACAGCCAGGCCTCGCTGGTGGTCCTGCGTGCCGAAGACGCCGAGGCCGCCCCCGGCGCCGCGCTCGTCGCCAAGGATCCCTACACCACCTTCGCCAAGATCGCCGCGCTGTTCGACGTCGCGCCGGTGCGTGAGCCGGGCATCCACCCCAGCGCGGTCATCGACCCGCAGGCCCAGGTGGCCGCCAGCGCCCACATCGGCCCGTTCGTCACCATCGGTGCGCGCAGCGTGGTCGGCGAGAACTGCATCATCGGCGCCGGCAGCATCATCGGCGAAGACTGCACCCTCGACAGTGGCTGCGAACTGATCGCCCGCGTCACCCTGGTCACCCGCGTGAAGCTCGGCAAGCGCGTGCGCATCCATCCCGGCGCCGTGCTCGGTGCCGATGGCTTCGGCCTGGCGATGGACGCCGGCAAGTGGATCAAGGTGCCGCAGCTGGGTGGCGTGCGCATCGGCGACGACTGCGAGATCGGCGCCAATACCTGCGTCGACCGCGGTGCGCTGGAAGACACCGTGCTCGCCGAAGACGTGCGCCTGGACAACCTGGTGCAGATCGCGCACAACGTGCAGATCGGCGCCCACTCGGCGATCGCCGGCTGCACCGGCATCGCCGGCAGCGCCAAGATCGGCCGTTATTGCCTGCTCGGCGGCGCCGTTGGCGTCGTCGGCCACCTGGAAATCTGCGACAAGGTCGTGATCACCGGTAAATCGGTGGTCCGCAACTCCATCACCGAGCCGGGCGAATATTCGTCCGGAACGCCCCTGACCGACAACCGCACGTGGCGCAAGAACGCCGCGCGCTTCAAGCAGCTTGATGCACTGGCCCGTCGCATCCTGTCTGTGAGCAAGGAGAAAGAATGAGCCAGCCCCAGACCCTGCCGGACATGGCACAGATCCAGACGCTGCTGCCGCACCGCTACCCGTTCCTGCTGGTCGACAAGGTTCTGTCGATCGACTACGAAGCCCGCAGGATCGTCGCCACCAAGAACGTCAGCATCAACGAGCCGTTCTTCCAGGGCCACTTCCCCAACCAGCCGATCATGCCGGGCGTGCTGATCATCGAAGCCATGGCCCAGGCCGGCGGCGTGCTGACCCAGCTCACCCTGGGCCGCGATTCGCAGTCCAAGCTGTTCTACATGGTCAAGGTCGACAAGGCCCGCTTCACCAAGCAGGTGGTGCCGGGCGACGTGCTGGAAATGCACGTCGAGATCAAGCGCGTGATCCGCAACATGGCCGTGTATGACTGCGTGGCCAAGGTCGACGGTGAAGTGGTCGCCTGCGCCGAGGTGCTGTGCGCCGGCACCCGCGAATGACCCTGTACGGAGGAACGAGATGACCGATAGCGCTGCCCTGATCCATCCCACCGCGGTGATCGATCCGTCGGCTCGACTGGCCGACGACGTCCGCGTGGGCGCGTTCACGATCATCGGGCCCGACGTCGAGATCGGCGCCGGCACCGAAGTCGGTCCGCATTGCAGCATCCACGGCCCGACCCGGATCGGCCGCGACAACCGTTTCATCGGCCACGTCGCGGTCGGCGGCGAGCCGCAGGACAAGAAGTTCGCCGGTGAACGCACCGAACTGGTGATCGGCGACCGCAACGTGTTCCGCGAGTTCGTCACCCTCAACCGCGGCACCGGCGGCGGCGGTGGCATCACCACCATCGGCAACGACAACTGGATGCTGGCCTACACGCACGTTGCCCACGACTGCCACGTCGGCAACTTCTGCGTGTTCTCCAACAACACCACCCTGGCAGGGCACGTCACCGTCGGCGACTACGTGATCATCAGCGGCTTCGCTGGTGCCCACCAGTTCTGCCGCATCGGTGCCCACGCCTTCCTCGGCATGGGCGCGCTGACCAACGGCGATGTGCCGCCGTTCACCATGGTCGGCACCGATTCGCTGGGCCGCCCGCGTGGCATCAACAGCGAAGGCCTGAAGCGCCGCGGCTTCGATGCCGAGCGCATCTCGGCCATCAAGCGCGCCTACCGCACCCTGTACGTCGCCGGCCTGCCGCTGGCCGAAGCCAAGCAGCAGCTGGCCGAACAGGCCCAGGCCAGCGATGACGTCCGCTCCATGCTGGACTTCATCGAGCACACCGAAAGGCACCTGCTGCGATGAGCAGCACGACCGGCCAGGCGCCGGCCGGCGCTGCCGTCGTCCCGCTGGCCTCGATGGCCGGCAGCGTGCCGGCGCAGCGGGTGCTCAGCGAGCGCCCGTTGCGGATCGCGCTGGTGGCCGGCGAAGCCTCCGGCGACCTGCTCGGTGCGGGCCTGGTGCGCGAGCTGAAGGCCCGCTTCCCGCATGCCGAATTCGCCGGCATCGGCGGTGATGCCATGCGCACCGCCGGCTGCCAGACCTGGCACGACGCCAGCGAGCTGGCGGTGATGGGCCTGACCGAAGTGCTGCGCCACCTGCCGCGCCTGCTCAAGCTGCGCTCGGCGTTCCGTGAGCGTGCGCTGGAGTGGCAGCCGGATGTGTTCATCGGCATCGACGCCCCGGATTTCAACCTGGGCATCGAGCGCTGGCTGAAGCAGCGCGGCATTCCCACCGTGCACTACGTCAGCCCCTCGGTCTGGGCCTGGCGCGAGAAGCGTGCTGAGAAGATCGGCAGCAGTGCCGACCTGGTGCTGTGCCTGTTCCCGATGGAACCGCCCATCTATGCAAAGCACGGCATCGATGCGCGTTTTGTCGGCCACCCGATGGCCGATGACATTCCGCTGCACGGTGACCGCGATGCAGCCCGCGCCGCGCTCGGCCTGCCTGCCTCGGCCAAGGTGCTGGCGGTGCTGCCGGGCAGCCGCCTAGGCGAGATCTCGCGCCTGGGCGAACCGTTCTTCGAAGCCGCCTGGCAGGTCTCCGAACGCATCCCCGGCCTGCACGTGGTGGTGCCGGCGGCCAACGCCGCCTGCCGCCGCCTGATCGAGGAACAGCTGTCGCGCTCGGCGTTGCCGGTGGCGTACTCGCATGTCCTCGATGGCCAGGCACGCACGGCGATGATCGCCGCCGACGTGGTGGTGCTGGCGTCCGGCACGGCCACCCTGGAGGCGATGCTGGTGAAGCGGCCGATGGTGGTCGGCTACCGGGTCAACGAACTGACCTACCGCCTGGTAAAGGCGCTGGGGCTGATCAAGGTCGACCGCTTCGCCCTGCCCAACATCCTCGCCGCGCAGGATCTTGCCCCGGAACTGATGCAGCACGACTGCACCCCGGACAAGCTGGCGGCGGCCATCCAGCAGTGGTTCGACCACCCGCAGCGCACGGCCGACCTGCAGGGCACCTACGAGCGCCTGCACGAACGCCTGCGTCGCAATGCCTCCGCCCGTGCCGCCGACGCGGTGGGCGAGCTGCTGGTGCGCAACCAGGAACCCGCATGAGCCGTCGCGCTGCCGCTGCGGCCAGCCTGGCCCTGTTCGACGGCGCGGCGGTGGTCGAGCCGGAGCGTCTGGTGGCCGGCGTCGACGAAGCCGGCCGCGGGCCCTTGGCCGGCCCGGTGGCCGTCGCCGCCGTGGTGTTCGACCCGGCGCGGCCGCGCATCAACGGCCTGGACGATTCCAAGCAACTGACCGCGGCGCGCCGCGAACAGCTGCACGACCGCATCATTGAACGGGCCCTGGCCTGGAAAGTGGTGCTGGTGGACGTAAACGCCATCGACCGCCTGAACATCTACCAGGCCACCCTGCAGGGCATGCGCGATGTAGTGGCGGCCGTGACCCACGTGGCCGGCTTCGCCCGCATCGATGGCAACGTCGTGCCCAAGGGCCTGGTGCTGCCGGCGCAGGCGCTGGTCGGCGGTGATGGCATCGACCGCGCGATCATGGCCGCCTCGATCCTGGCCAAGGTTTCGCGCGACCGCTACATGCAGGACTTGCACGTGCGGCACCCGCAGTACGGCTTCGACCAGCACAAGGGCTACGGCACCCCGGCCCACCTGGCCGCGCTGCGCACGCATGGCCCCTGCGACGAGCATCGCCGCAGCTTCGCGCCGGTGCGCGAATGCCTGGAAGTGCCGCAGGTTGTGGCCGCCGACATCGCGATTGCCTGAACAACGGCCGCCGGGCATGGCCCGGCGCTACCATGAACGGGTGACCGCGCCCGGCGGATCCGCGCAATCGCTGCACCGTCAAGTCCTTGTCGCCACCCCCTGCCCTCGCTACCCTGACCGGGCACTCCAGCGCTTCCCGACCCCGGCGACGATTCCCCCGTCAGCACCCGGGGCCCGCGCGCTCCAACCTGGTCCGGCATGTCCAACTCCCGCTTCGTACATCTCCACGTCCACACCGAGTTCTCGCTGGCGGACTCGACCATCCGCGTGCCGGCCAAACCGGACCAGGCGGACCCGAAAAAGGCCAAGCAGGCCAACCTGCTGTCGCGCTCGGTCGAACTCGGCATGCCCGCGCTGGCGGTGACCGACCTGAACAACCTGTTCGCCCTGGTCAAGTTCTACAAGGCCGCCGAAGGCGTGGGCATCAAGCCCATCGCCGGCGCCGACGTGATGATCACCGAGGAAGGCCAGGACCCGTGGCGGATGACCCTGCTGTGCCGCGACCGCGAGGGCTACCTCAGCCTGTCGCGGCTGCTGACCCGTGCCTGGATGGAAGGCCACCGCCCGGAAGGCGGCGTGGCCATCCACCCGGAATGGCTGAAGGCCGGCAACGCCAACCTGTTCGCCCTGGCCGGCCGTGACAGCCTGGCCGGGCGCCTGGCGCTGGAGGGCAAGCACGACCTGGCCGAGCAACAGCTGGCGGACTGGCAGCGCGCTTTCGGCGATGGCCTGCACCTGGAGCTGACCCGCACCGGCCGCGATGGCGAGGAAACCTTCAACCGCTTCGCGCTGATGGCCGCCGGCCAGCGCGGCCTGCCGGTGGTGGCCAGCAACGATGTCCGCTTCCTGGCGCCGACCGATTTCAGCGCGCACGAAGCGCGCGTGTGCATTTCCACCGGCCGCGTGCTGGACGATCCCAAGCGCCCGCGCGAGTACAGCGACCAGCAGTACCTGAAGTCGGCCGAGGAGATGTGCGCGCTGTTCGCCGACATCCCCGATGCGATCGACAACACGCTGGCACTGGCCGAGCGCTGCAACATCGAGATGCGGCTGGGCACCTACTTCCTGCCCAACTACCCGGTGCCCGACGACGAGACCCTGGACACCTGGATCCAGAAGATGTCGCGCGACGGCCTGGAAGAGCGCCTTGAGAAGAATCCGCTGGCGCCGGGCAAGACCCGCGAAGAGTATTTCGAACGCCTGGAGTTCGAGCTCAACACCATCATCAAGATGGGCTTCCCGGGCTACTTCCTGATCGTTGCCGACTTCATCCAGTGGGGCAAGAACCAGGGCATCCCGATCGGCCCCGGCCGTGGTTCGGGTGCCGGCTCGCTGGTAGCGTGGGCGCTGAAGATCACCGATCTGGACCCGCTGCCGTACAACCTGCTGTTCGAGCGATTCCTGAACCCGGAACGCGTGTCGATGCCCGACTTCGACATCGACTTCTGCATGGACCGCCGCGATGAAGTGATCGACTACGTCGCGCGCAAGTACGGGCGCGAACGCGTCAGCCAGATCATCACCTACGGCACCATGGCGGCCAAGGCGGTGGTGCGTGACTCCGGCCGCGTGCTGGGCTTCCCGTACGGCCTGGTGGACGGTGTTTCCAAGCTGATCCCGAACATCCTCGGCATCCACCTGAAGGATGCGCTGGGCAAGGGCAAGGAAGGCCCGAGCTCGGAAATGGCCTCGGCCGAACTGATCCAGCGCTACGAGAGCGAGGACGATGTCCGCGACCTGATCGACCTGGCGCTGCAGCTGGAAGACCTGACCCGCAACGCCGGCAAGCACGCCGGTGGCGTGGTGATCGGGCCCGAGCCGCTGAGCGAGTTCTGCCCGCTGTACGCCGAACACGATGAAAACGGCCTGGGCAAGAACCCGGTCACCCAGTTCGACAAGAACGACGTCGAAGAAGTCGGCCTGGTGAAGTTCGACTTCCTCGGCCTGCGCACGCTGACGATCATCGACTGGGCGGTGAAGGCGATCAACAAGCGCCATGAGCGCGCCGGCATCCCGCCGGTGGATATCGCCGCGATCCCGCTGGACGATGCGCCCACCTACAAGGACATCTTCGCCAACGGCAACACGGGTGCGGTGTTCCAGTTCGAATCCTCGGGCATGCGCCGCCTGCTGAAGGACGCGCGCCCCGACCGCTTCGAAGACCTCATCGCGCTGGTGTCGCTGTACCGACCCGGCCCGATGGACCTGATTCCTTCCTTCAACGCGCGTAAGCACGGCCAGGAAGAAATCATCTATCCCGATCCGCGCACCGAAGCGATCCTGAAAGACACCTACGGCATCATGGTGTACCAGGAGCAGGTGATGCAGATGGCGCAGATCGTCGGCGGCTACTCGCTGGGCGGCGCCGACCTGCTGCGCCGTGCGATGGGCAAGAAGGTGCCGGCCGAAATGGCCAAGCACCGCGAGATCTTCCGCGAGGGTGCGGCCAAGGACGGCGTCGACGAAGCCAAGGCCGATGCGATCTTCGACCTGATGGAGAAGTTCGCCGGCTACGGCTTCAACAAGTCGCACGCCGCCGCCTACGCGCTGGTCAGCTACCAGACCGCCTGGCTCAAGCGCCATTACCCGGCCGAGTTCATGGCGGCCACGCTGTCCTCGGACCTGGACAACACCGAAAAGGTGGTCGGCTTCCTGGACGAAGTGCGCAACCTCGGCCTGACCGTGCTGCCGCCGAAGGTGAACCACTCTGCGTTCATGTTCGAAGCGGTCACGCCGGACACCATCCAGTACGGCCTGGGCGCGATCAAGGGCGTCGGCCAGGGTGCCTGCGAAGCGGTGGTGGACGAGCGCCTGAAGGGCGGCGACTACAAGGACCTGCTCGATTTCTGCACCCGCGTCGGTTCGGCCAAGCTCAACCGCCGCACGCTGGAAGCGATGATCAACTGCGGCGCGCTGGACGAGCTGGGCCACAACCGCGCGTCGCTGATGCTGCAGCTGCCGGAAGTGATCAAGGCCACCGAGCAGATGGCGCGCGAGCGTGCCTCGGGCCAGAACTCGCTGTTCGGCGGCCCCGACCCGAGCACCGTGACCATCCAGCTGGACCTGGTCGAAGCCGATGAATGGCCGCTGCTGCAGCGCCTGAACGGCGAGCGCGACACGCTGGGCTTCTACCTCAGCGGCCACCCGTTCGACCCGTGGCGCGACGATGTGCGCGACCTGGTCGGCAACGACCTGGGCTCGGTGGAGAAGATCTGGAGTTCCAGCAACAGCGGTGGCGGTGGTGGCAACGGCGGCGAGAAGCGCTGGCGCCCGGAAGTACCGACCGTGCTGGCCGGCCAGGTGGTCGGCGTGCGCCGCAAGGGCGAAAGCCAGATCTTCATCCAGCTCGAGGATGGCCGCGGCCGCGTCGAGTGCAGCGCGTTCTCCGATGCCATGGCCGAGTTTGGCCACCTGATGACCAAGGACCGCATCCTGGTGGTCAAGGGCGGCCTGCGCGAGGACGAGTTCAACGGTGGCTACGCGCTGCGCATCCGCCAGTGCTGGGACTTCGATGAAGTCTGCGCCAACTACGCCACGCGCCTGTCGCTGCGCCTGGACCTGCGCCAGCAGCGCCCGGTCTGGGAGCGCGTCAATGCCCTGCTCGACCGCCATCGCCCCGGGCGCACGCCATTGCGCCTGGACCTGCTGCTGAAGGGCCCGCAGGGCGGCGTGGCCGGCATGCTCGACGTATCCGGGCAAAACGCGGTGCGCATCGACTCCAAGCTGATGGAGGCGCTGCGTGCCGATCCGGCCGTGCGCACGCTGAAAGTGCGCTACAGCCCGCCGTGGGCCAACTAGGCTGGCCCACGCGTTGCGTTTTTCCGCTGTTGCCATCAAGGACGATAGACCGTCATGAAACTGCTGTTCCCCTGCTTCGCTGCCCTGGTGCTGGCCGCCTGCTCGTCCAAGGTCGATTTCGAGATCGACAACCCGACCGCCACGCCGCTGGCCGTCAGCATCGATGGCAAGGACCTGCCGGTGGCGCCCAACGCCTCACGCCCGGTCAGCCTGGCGCCGGGCGAGCACACCCTGCATACCCAGCGCCTGGGCGATGTGCGCTTCATCGTCTACGTCGACAGCCGCGGCGGCCTGATCAACCCGACCCTCAGCGAGTACGTCACCGCGCGCGAGATCTACGTGACCGGCGAAGACAAGCTGAAGAACTTCGGCGCCAGCGGCCTGGGCATCGAGATCGGCGGCGTGGCGTTCAAGGGCCCGTTCGACAAGTTCCACGGCCTGTTCATCGACAAGACCTGGAACTTCGGCGTGCGCGAACCGTTCCCGCAGGAACAGATCGTGGCCCACGTCGATTCCTCGGGCGGCAAGATCAGCACCAAGATCTTCACCGCACCCGACTTCATCACCTATGTCGAGGAAGGCATGGGCGAACCGGGCGCGTTCAAGCGCGAGCAGCCGGCCGGTTACGTGGCCCCGGTCTACTCCCTGGAACCGGCCCCGGCCAGCCTGCCCGCTCTGGATCCGGCCTTCGAAGCCCACGCCGGCCCGCTGCGCGATCTCTACGCGCGTTGGCTGAAGGCCAGCACCGCAGCCGAGCAGAAGGCCCTGCGCAAGGAAGACTTCCAGGCCAGCATGGCGTTCACCCAGGCCACCGCGACGCTGGGCTCGAAGCTGCCGGTGGCCGCCAACCAGGCCTACAACGACTTCGTCACCGTGCGCAGCACCGAAATGGCCCGCAGCGCCGTGGTCCTGCCCTGAGCTGACTGGCGCCCCCTGCCCGGCTGGGGTACCGTCGCCTTCCAGACGAAGGCGTACGGGCCATTGCTGCGCATTCGGCTAGAATTCCCCTCTTCTTTACACGACGGCTTCCGATGAATCCGAACTACCTCGACTTCGAGCAACCCATCGCCGACCTGGAAGCCAAGATCCAGGAACTGCGCAACGCCAGTGCCGGACCGGCGGTCAATGTCGAGGCCGAGGTTCACGCCCTGCAGGACAAGCTGCGCCTGCGCACCGCGCAGATCTTCCGCAACCTGACCTCGTGGCAAGTGCTGCAGCTGGCCCGCCACCCGTCGCGCCCGTATACCGCCGATTACCTGCGCATCATCTTCGATGAGTTCCAGGAACTGGCCGGTGACCGCGCCTTCGCCGACGACAAGGCCATCATGGGCGGCCTGGCCCGCATCAATGGCCGCTCGGTGATGGTGATCGGCCACCAGAAGGGCCGCGACACCAAGGAAAAGATCAAGCGCAACTTCGGCATGCCCAAGCCGGAGGGCTACCGCAAGGCCCTGCGCCTGATGAAGATGGCCGAACGCTTCGGCCTGCCGGTGCTGACCCTGATCGACACCGCCGGCGCCTGGCCGGGCATCGACGCCGAATCGCGCGGCCAGTCCGAAGCCATCGCCCGCAACCTGATGGAAATGGCCGAGCTGAAGGTGCCGATCATCTGCACCGTCATCGGTGAAGGCGGTTCCGGCGGCGCGCTGGCACTGGGCGTGGGCGACCGCACCGTGATGCTGGAATACGCGGTGTATTCAACCATCACCCCGGAAGGCTGCGCCTCGATCCTGTGGAAGGACGCCGGCAAGGCCAAGGACGCCGCCGAACAGCTGGGCCTGACCGCCCCGCGCCTGAAGAGCCTGGGCCTGGTGGACAAGGTGGTGCGCGAGCCGACCGGCGGCGCCCACCGCAACCCGACCCAGATGGGCAAGCGCCTGAAGGCCGTGCTGCTGAACGAGCTGGAAGCGCTGGACAAGCTTTCCACCGAACAGCTGCTGGAACAGCGCTATACGCGCCTGCGCAGCTACGGCACCTACGAAGCCGCCTGATCGGCCGCCCTGCCTTTCTGTAGAGTCGAGCGATGCTCGACTGCTGCTGATCGAAGCAGTCGAGCATGGCTCGACTCTACAGGGGCCCCTTCCCGCATGGCGTGGATCTACCGGGGCATGTCAGAACGGCTTGGCCAGCACCAGCCAGACAATCGGGATGAAGGCCAGCAGCGGAATCTCGTTGATCCAGCGCAGCGCGCGCGAGGACGGCAGCGCGCGGCCCTTGGCCACACCCTTCAGCAGGCGCCCGGTCCAGATGAAGTAGACCAGCAGAAGCACCACCAGGCCCAGCTTGGCGTGCAGCCAGCCGGCGCCACCGGGCGCGACCATGGTCGGGAAATCAGGGATGACCTTGTACCCCAGCCACAGCACCAGGCCCAGGATCAGCGCGAAACCGAACATCATGTGGCCGAACCTGTACAGGCGCAGGCCCATCAGCTGCAGCCGCTCGGTTACCGGCAACTGGCCGGCGGTCTCGCTCAGGTTCACCAGGATCCGCGGCAGGTAGAACACCGCCGCCATCCAGGCCACCACGAAAAGCAGATGGAAAGTCTTGACCCAGTAATAGCTCTGCATGCGCTCGCTCCGGCGGCTGGCGGGGATGGGCGCCCATTGTCGCAGTAGAGCCACCCCGTGGGTGGATGCCGCGGCCAATTGCCGCGCCATGGCCGCGACGCCTTACGATAGGCGCCGTTTTCACCCTCTACGTGCCCTGCCCCATGGACAAGACCTACGACGCCGCCTATTTCCAACGCTGGTACCGCCGTGCCGATATCGGCGGCAGCGCCCGCCTGGCGCGCAAGGTCGCCCTGGCCGTGGCCACCGCCGAGTACTACCTGGAGCGGCCGGTGCGCAGCGTGCTCGACATCGGCTGCGGCGAAGGCGCCTGGCGCGCGCCGCTGCTGAAGCTGCGTCCGAAGGTCCAATACCTCGGCTTCGACAGCAGCGAGTACGCTGTGCGCCGTTACGGCCGCACCCGCAACCTGCACATGGCCAGCTTCGGCGATTTCGCCTGGCTGCGGCCCTGTGCCCCGGTCGACCTGCTGGTGTGCTCGGACGTGATGCACTACGTGCCCGACCGCGAACTGCGCGCTGGCCTGTCCGGCGTGGGCGAGCTGACCGCCGGGGTGGCCTTCCTGGAGACCTTCGCGGCCGAGGATGCGTTCGACGGCGACCACGAGGGCTTCCAGGCCCGGCCGGCGCGCTGGTACCGCCGCGAGCTGGCCCGCCAGGGCCTGCAGGCCGTTGGTTCACACCTGTGGCTGGGCCCGGGTCTGGCCAGCGAGGCCGCCGCCCTGGAAAAGATGTGAATCCGGATTCATTATTTTTGCCCCACTTAACCTGTGGGACGCCCGGATGGGATATGCTGCGCGGCAACATATGACCATACATATTCGGTCGTCATGCTCTATCAACTACACGAACTGACCCGCAACCTGCTCGCCCCCTGGGTGCACCAGGCCCAGGCCAACGCCAGGTTCTTCGCCAACCAGGGCCACTGGTGGTCGCAGATGCCCGGCGCTGATCGCTTGGCGGCGGTCAATGAACTCTTCCATCGCATCGGCAAGGATTACGAGAAGCCCGAATGGGGCATCAACGAAATCGACGTCGAAGGCGAGCGCGTGCCGATCGTCGTGCACGAGGAAGTGAGCAAGCCGTTCTGCAAGCTGCTGCGCTTCAAGCGCCACAGCAACGAAGCCGACCAGCTGCACACGATGCTCAACCAGCCGTTCGTGCTGGTGGTGGCGCCCCTGTCGGGCCACCACGCCACGCTGCTGCGCGATACCGTGCGCACGCTGCTGCGCGACCACCGCGTGTACGTCACCGACTGGGTGGATGCGCGCATGGTGCCGGCCAGCGAAGGTGAGTTCGGGCTGGACGACTACATCGCCTACATCCAGGAATTCATCCGCCACCTTGGCGTCGAACGCCTGCACGTGGTGAGCGTGTGCCAGCCGACGGTGCCGGTGCTGGCCGCGGTTTCGCTGATGGCCAGCCGTGGCGAGCCGACCCCGCGTTCTCTGGTGATGATGGGAGGCCCGATCGATGCGCGCTGCAGCCCGACCGCAGTGAACAACCTGGCCACGCAGAACCCGCTGTCGTGGTTCGAGAACAACGTCATCCACACCGTGCCGGCCAGCTACCCCGGCGCCGGCCGCCGCGTGTATCCGGGCTTCCTGCAGCACGCCGGCTTCCTGTCGATGAACCCCAGCCGCCACTTCAGTTCGCACTGGGATTTCTACACCGACCTGGTCAAGGGCGACCTGGAAGACGCCGACGCGCACCGCACGTTCTACGACGAGTACAACGCGGTGCTGGACATGCCGGCCAAGTACTACCTCGACACCATTTCGGTGGTGTTCCAGGACTTCCTGCTGCCGCGTGGCGAGTGGGTGGTCAATGGCGAGAAGGTCGACCCGTCGGCCATCCGCGATACCGCGCTGCTGAGCATCGAAGGCGAGCTGGATGACATCGCCGGCCTCGGCCAGACCGAAGCCGCGCAGGCGCTGTGCACCGGCATCGCGGCCGACCGCCGCGAACATTTCATCGTCGAAGGCGCCGGCCACTACGGCATCTTCAGCGGCCGCCGCTGGCGCGAAGTGGTGTACCCGAAGGTGCGCGATTTCTTCGCCGCCCATGCCGAAGCACCGGCCGCCAAGGCCACGAAGAAGAAGAGCAACGTCACCCCGTTGCGGCGCAAGGCGGGGTAAGACCCCGCCGTGGGGTCGGCCTGCTCCGGGTAGAGGCCAACCTTGGTTGGCGCTCTTCCGTGGACCCCGATGCCGGCGGCATCGTGCCAACCAAGGTTGGCACCTACCACTGCAGGATTCCCCCCGGCCTGTTACAGCCGCACCAGCAGGTTCTTGGCCAGCAGACCATGCAGCTTGCCGATGCCGCGGGCCAGGTGCATCGTCAGCAGCAGCAGCAGCGCACCCACCACCGCCAGCACCGGCGTGAACGCCAGCGGCAGCACGTTGGTGCCATCGATGTAGATGCTCGGCGCGGTCGAGTCGAACAGCGCCGCCACCGGCGACCAGATGAAGGCCAGCGACACCGCCAGCAGGGTCACCGCGATGGTGAAGTAGACGATGCCCAGCGGCAGCATCAGCAGGAAGTACAGCAGCGTCAGCCAGGTGCGGCCATCAGTGAACATGTCGCCGATGCGCTGCAGCCAGGTGCGGCTGCGGTCGGTGTACTGCGGCCGGCGCGGCATGCGTTCGCCCAGCAGCGCTTCCACCAGCCGCCCTTCCAGCAGCGCCAGCCCGCGCACCGAGCCGAAGAACAGCACCGTCAGCGGGATGCCGATGATCAGGATCATCAGGCCCAGCGACAGCGACAGCCCGGTTACCACCCAGGTGAAGAAGAAGATGCCCGTGGCCAGCGACAGCAGCATGTAGAACAGAGCGCCATAGGTATGCGGATCGGTCACCACGCCAAAGAAGCGCGCCATCAGCGAGCGCGGCACCGGCACGGGGGTCGACGCGGCCGGTGCGCCGCCAATGGCCTCGGCGGCGGCGCGCAGCACCGGGCCGGTGTCGGCGCGCGGCGTGCGCAGCGCGCGGTTCACCGTCACCTCGGTCTCGCGATAGATTTCCGCCACTTCCTCCGGCGCCCCGTAGCTGCCGGCCACGTCGGCGATCACCTCGGCCTCGCTGCGGCCCGGCTGCGCGGCCAGTTCGGAGCGCAGGTACTCCTCGGCGTCGTACAGGGCGTCCTGCACCATCGCCGGATCGGCACCCTGCAGGGCCGCGCGCAGCTGTGCCAGGTACTGCGCGATCGTGGTGGGCAGGCCACTGCCTGCCAGGTTCTGCTCGTTCATTGCGGTACCCCCTCCAACACGGAATCGACGGAATCGCGGGTGGCCTGCCAGGCCTGGCGCCACTGCGCCAGCACCCGGTGGCCACGTTCATTGATGCGGTAGTAGCGGCGCGGCGGGCCACTGCTGGACGGCTCGACATGGCTTTCCAGCAGGCCGGCCCCCTCCAGGTTGCGCAGCACCGGGTACAGCGCGCTCTGCTTGCCGCTCAGCACGCCCTCACCCACGCGCTCCAGCTCCTTGGCGATCAGGTAGCCATACAGCGGCTCCCCGGCCCGGGCCAGCACCGCCAGCAGGGCCAGCGACACGGTTCCGGCACTGAGCTCCTTCTGGAACTTCTTCAGGTGGACGTCGTCCTCGCTCATGACCGCCCCTCCACTATGTTGGAGTAAACAGTAGTGCGAAGTCCGGTATAGCGAATGTGTCGTTAGTCACCCTGCTGGTTGGCGTCGACGCGCTGCTCGCGCAGAATCGAAGCCTCGTTCATGTTCCGGGGATTCCATGTCGCGCCCTCGTCTCGCCCTGTCCGCCCTTGCCCTCGCCTGCCTGCTGCCCGCCCTGTCCAGCGCGGCCACGCCATACCGCAGCCCGCAGCAGATCCTCGATGCGTCGGCGGCCAGCGACTGGCGCACGCCGGACCCGGCCAACCTGCTGTACATGGACCTGCCGGCCGGACGGGTGATCATAGAGCTGGCGCCGCAGTTCGCCCCGCGCCATGTGGCCAACATCCAGACGTTCGCCCACGAGCACTTCTGGGACGGCACCAGCATCTACCGGTCGCAGGACAACTTCGTGGTGCAGTTCGGCGATGCCGACGCTGATGACGCGGCCAAGGCCAAACCGTTCGGCAGTGCCGCGCGCAAGCTGCCGGTCGAATTCGAACGTGCCAGCGCCGGCCTGAAGGTGAGCGTGCTGCCCGACCGCGATGGCTGGGCGGCGCAGACCGGGTTCGTCGATGGCTTCCCGGTAGGCCAGGACCCGCAGGCCGGCAAGGCCTGGCTGGCGCACTGCTACGGCATGCTCGGTGCCGGCCGCAGCAACGAGGAAGACAGCAGCATCGGCGCCGAGCTGTACGTGGTGACCGGGCAATCGCCGCGCCAGCTGGACCGCAACATCACCGTGGTCGGCCGCGTGCTGAAGGGCATGGAGCTGCTCAGCGCGATTCCGCGCGGGCCGGCGCCGATGGGTTTCTATGAAGACCCGAAGCTGCGCACGCCGATCGTCTCGATCCGTCGCGCCAGCGATGTGCCGGCCGCAGAGCGCACGCCGATCCAGGTGCTGCGCACCGATTCGAAGAGCTTCGCCGATACGGTAGAGGCGCGGCGCAACCGCGTGGATGATTTCTACAAGCGCCCGGCCGGGCACATCGACCTGTGCAACATTCCGGTGCCGGTGCGGTAGCGCCGGGCCATGCCCGGCGGAATCGGTGAGGTAGCGCCGGGCCATTCCCGGCGAGCGAAGCGGAAAGCATCCACGCATGGCGTGGATCTACCAGGGAGCCGGGCATGGCCCGGCGCTGCCACGCTCAGCCCTTCTGGCTGACGGCCACGCTGCCGAGAATCAGGCCGCCGGCAATCAGCATCTGCAGGGTCACCGGCTCGCCCAGGAACAACCACGCGAACGCCGCGCCGAACAGCGGAATCAGATAGGTCACCGTCGACGCGCGCGAGGGGCCGATGCGGCCGATCAGGCGGTAGAACATCAGGAACGCCAAGCCGGTGCAGGCCACGCCCAGTGCGATCGCCGCGCCCCAGGCCTTGCCCGGGATCGCGGCCTGCGGCCAGTGGGTCACCGCCATCGGCAGCATCCACAACGAGGCGCAGCCCAGCGTCGCTGCAGCGGCAGCGGCCGACGGCAGGCCGGTCATGTGCCGCTTCACCAGGTTCACGCCCAGCCCGTACAGCAGCGAGGCCGCAGCGCCGGCCAGCACGGCCGTGCCGATGCTCAGGCCCGACACCTTGGCCGTGGCCAGCACCACCACACCGGCAAAGCCGACCAGCAGCGCACTGGCGCGACGCACGCCGATCTTCTCGCCAAAGAACAGGAAGGCGATCAGCGCAGCAAACAGCACGGTCATCGCATTGCAGATCGCGCCGATGGCCGCCGGTGCCTGCTCGGCCGAGTAGGCGAACAGCACGAACGGCAGCGCCGAGTTGATCAGGCCGATCGGGGCCAGCCACAGCCACCGGCGCGGCGGGAATTGCGCACGCGCGCGCCACAGGAACGGCATCAGCACCAGCGCGCCGAGCACCAGACGGACTTCAACCAGCGCGAACGGGCCGAACGAGGGCACGGCCACGCGCATGAACAGGAACGAGCAGCCCCAGATCGCGCCCAGCAGGGTCAATTCCAAGGGGGTGCGCCAATCGCGTTCTGCCACCTGCGTTACCGCGTTCATGCCCTGCCTCCGTCCTGCGCCTGCGCTGTTTCTGGGCCAACAGGATCATCCGCAGACGCCTGCTGCACAAGCGCGTAGTATCGCTGCCAGCCACAAATATGGTTTGAGGCTCGACATGCAGCTACGCCCTTCCCTGCTCCCCGCGCTGGCCGTGTTCGCGGTGGCCGCGCGCCACCAGAACTTCGCCCAGGCCGCGCTGGAACTGCACCTGACCGCCAGCGCGGTCAGCCACCACGTGCGCCGCCTGGAGGAGGTGCTGGAGGTACGCCTGTTCCTGCGCCACGCGCGCGGCGTGCGGCTGACCGCTGAGGGCCGGCAGCTGGCCGACGCCGCCAGCGCCGCGTTCACCGATGTTGCCGCCGTGGCCCACCACCTGCAGCCGGATGCGGACAGCGTGCCGCTGCGCATCGCCACGCTGCGCTCGCTGTCCTACTGCTGGCTGCTGCCACGCCTGCCGCGCTTCACCCAGGCGCATCCGCACATCCGCATCGAACTGCACACCGGCAGCGGCCTGGACCGCTACGACGAGAACGGCCCCGAGGTGGGCATCCGCTACGGCCTGGGCCAGTGGCCCGGCCTGCATGCGCAGCACCTGATGGACGACAGCCTGTTCCCGGTGGCCTCGCCGGCGCTGCCAGGCGTGGAAGCGCTGCAGGACCCGGCGCGCATCGCCGAGCTGCCGCTGCTGACCGATCTCTCGCCGCAGGGCTGGCGCGACTGGTTCCGCCATGCCGGCGTGCGGCCGCCCTCGCCCTTGCCGTCCATGCACACGTTTGCCGACAGCACCGATGCGATGCGCGCGGCGGTGTACGGCATGGGCGCGGTGCTGGCGCGCACCCACGTCGCCCAGCCTTACGTGCAGCGCTATGAAGTGGTGCGTCTGCCTGGCCCGGCACTGAAGGCGCGCTATGCCTACTATGTGGTGCATGCCGAAGCGCAGCCGCCCAGCCCGGCCGCGCGGTTGTTCATCGACTGGCTGCTGACCCAGGCGCACGACGAACGCACGCCCATTCCCGCCCTGCCCGACAGCCTGCTCGGCCGCCCGCCCACGGTCGGCTGACTGCACCCTCACCCGGTCTTTGCCCGCCGCTGGCTAGGCTGCAGGCAACCCCACACCGTGTACCTGCCATGGCAATGCTGCGACTGCGCATCACCGGAACCGAAGACGACACCCGCGCCATCAGCGATCTGCTGCTGGGCCTGGACGGCATCGAACATGTCGAGGAAACCGACGACCTGATGCCGCACATGGACGACGACGATTCCAGTTCCGCCGGGCTGTCCGATGACATCGGCCCGGGCATCCACGAACTGGAAGTGGAAGTCGGCAACGAAAGCACTGCGCAGAAGGTGCGCGATGCGGTGCAGGAGCTGGCGTTGGAACTGGATGTGTTCGTCGAGTACGAGACCGACGAAGGCTGAGGGTTCGCCGGGCATGGCCCGGCGCTACCACTGCACTGAGATTCGCCGGGCATGGCCCGGCGTTACCCCCTGCGTTCGATCACGCCTTGCGGCGGCGCCTGCGCAGCCATGCGCGGATGCCCCAGCCGGCCAGCAGCGCCACGATGGCGACCGGCAGCAGGGCTGCCGCCGCGCGGATCAGGAACGCGACGCTCAGGCTGAGGATGTTGCCCGATTCACTCAGCGCCTCACCGATCTCACCGCGGCTGCGCTGGCCTGACGTGGTGTCGAAGTGCAGCGTCACCAACTGGGTATCGATGCGACGGCGCTGCTACGCGGCATCCTTGTTGGCCTGCTCCACGCCCGCTTCGATTTCCGACAGGCGCGTGGTGATCGCCATCAGTTCCTCGATCTTCAGATCCTCGCGGTCCTGGTAGGAAAGCAGCCTCGCGTGTTCCTTTTCCAGCCGGGCCTTGGTCAGCGCGGTATCGGCCACCTGCTGGGCCAGATCCTCGGCGCGGGTCGTGCGCGCCTGTATTTGCCCGCCTTCACCGGCCAGGCCGATCAACGGCTCCACGCCCTTCGGCGCGATGCGCACCTTGACCTCGCCACTGGGGCGCTCGCCGCTGCGCTGGTTGACTTCCAGTACCGCACAATCACCGAACTTCGCCCCCTGGCAGGCCTGCGTGACCTGCTGGATGTGCGCTGCGATCCGAGCCGCCTCCAGCTACACCTGCACATCGTGCTTGTAGGCCAGGAACGCATCTTCTGGTGACGCCACAGCTTCGGCGCTTGCGCCGCCGGCAGCAGCGGCGTGGTCGCCCTGTGCCGCGCAGCCGGACAGTGCCAGTGCAAGCAGCACGGCTGCGGCCGCGCCGCGACGGGTAAACACGCTTCTTCCTTGAACCTGCATGGGGTTGCCCTCCGGGGCGCTGGGAGTCCTGCCAACGCCCATGGTAAGCCTATGGCAGGGGGACAAAGCGCCCCGCGCGGCCTATGCTCGGAGATTGATCCCCGTACAGGAACACCGATGCGCCCGCATCTCCTTGCCCTTGCCCTGGTTGCCGCCCTGACCGGTTGCCAGCCGGCCGACGCCCCGACCAACGGTTCCACCCCGGCCGCCAGCCAGCAGGCCGGCGATGCGGCGGCCGACACCGCCTTCGCCGACCTGTCCAAGCGTGCGCTGGACACCTGGATGCAGCTGTCCCCGGTCAGCGCGACGCAGATCGGTGACCACCGCTATGACAGCGAGATCGACGACCTGAGCGCGGCCGGCCAGCAGAAGACCGTGGCGGCCTACAAGGGCCTGCTCGCCGAACTGGACAAGATCGACGTGGCCAAGCTCGGCCGCGAGAACCAGGTCGATGCGGCGATCCTGCGCAACCAGCTGCAATCGGAAATCTGGAACAGCGAAGTGCTGCAGTCCGGCAAGTGGGACCCGCAGGTCTACAACGGCCTGGCCGGCAGTGCCCTGTACGGCCTGATGGCGCGCGAATTCGCACCGCTGCCCGACCGCCTGAAGTCGGCAACCGCGCGCTTGGAAAAGCTGCCGGCGATCTTCGCCCAGGCCCGCGAGAACCTCGACCCGGCACGCGTGCCGAAGATCCACGCCGAGACGGTGGCCAAGCAGAACAAGGGCATCCTCAGCATCGTCGATACCTTCATCACCCCGCACATCGGCGAACTGCCGCAGGCCGACCAGCAGCGCCTGCAGGCCGCCATCGACGGCCTGAAGAAGGCCGTGGACGAGCAGCAGACCTGGCTGGACAAGACCCTGGTGCCGAACGCCAAGGGTGACTTCCGCATCGGTGCTGAAAAGTACGACCAGAAGCTGAAGTTCGCGCTGAACTCCTCGTTGTCGCGCCAAGAGATCGGTGAGCGTGCGCGCGCCGAACTCAAGCGCGTGCGCGAGGATATGTACGGCATCGCGCAGACCGTGCTGAAAGACAAGCCGGGCGCGCCGGAGATGCCGGCGCAGCCGACCGACGAGCAGCAGCAGAAGGCCATCGAAGCCGCGCTGGAACTGGCCTACGCCGACAAGCCGGCGCGCGACAAGGTGGTCGACGATGCCAAGGCCGCGCTGGAGCAGTCCACCGCGTTCGTGCGCGAACACGACCTGATGACCTTGCCCGATGCGCCGGTCGACATCATCCTGATGCCGGAATTCCAGCGTGGCGTGGCCGTGGCCTACTGCGATTCGCCGGGCCCGCTGGACAAGAACCTGAAGACCTTCTACGCCGTCTCGCCGATTCCGGACGACTGGAACGACAAGCAGGTCGACTCGTTCCTGCGTGAGTACAACTCGCGCATGATCCACCTGCTGAGCATCCACGAAGGCACCCCGGGCCATTACCTAGAAGGCTGGCACTCGGCCAAGTTCCCCTCGACCCTGCGTGCGGTGCTGCGTTCGGGCCTGTTTGCCGAAGGCTGGGCGGTCTACACCGAGCGCATGATGCAGGAGCAGGGTTACCTCAACAACGACCCGCTGTTCCACTTGGTGCAGCTGAAGTTCTACCTGCGCACGATCTCCAACGCGATCCTCGACCAGGGCGTGCACGTGGACAACTGGGACCGCGAGAAGGCGATGCACCTGATGACCCACGACGCGTTCCAGCAGGAAAGCGAAGCGTCGGGCAAGTGGGTGCGCGCGCAGCTGACCTCGGCGCAGCTGCCGACCTACTTCGTCGGTGCGCAGGAACACTTCGACACCCGCAAGGCGATGCAGGAAAAGCTGGGCGACACGTTCAACCTGAAGGCCTACCACGACCAGATGCTGTCCTACGGCGCACCGCCGGTGCGCTTCGCACGCCAGCTGATGCTGGACCAGCCGATCGAGTGATTGATCGGGTGTGAGATGGAAACGGAACGGCCCGGGAAGACCCGGGCCGTTTTTTTGTTCGGCGTTCCCGGATGGGTTCATCCACGCATGGCGTGGATGGCACTCAATTCACCGCGTGATGCAGCAACCGCTCGAACTGCACGTCACTGCATCCCTCCTGCCCGCATCCCGGCAGGGCCAACGCCCTCCTCCCCGGCGGCTGTGCATCACTCAATGGAACCGCGTCACGCAACTGCGTTCGGGTGGGATAGACATACACCAGCCGGTAACGCGCTTCACCGCTTTGCCCGCGCCAGCGCTCGAACTGCAGCAGGCCGCCGATCGGCGTCTTCTCCAGCTGGCCCGGCAGCGTGTAATCAGAGGCCCCCATCGCCGCCAGCACGGCGCCGATGTTGGAATCGTGGCCGACCAGCAGGTTCACCTTCGGCGACTGCGGATCAGCGAACACGCCAGCGATGTGCGACAACAGCGGCGCCGCCACATCGCGCGCCACCTCCGGCGTGCCGAACAGGATGTCCTGGTAAGCATTGCGGACCCGCGCCAAGGCCTGCCACTGCGCGTCCTCGTGCAGCCTGCCCCAACCGGCCGCAGTACCCGTCGCGTTCTGGTAATCCTCCATCAGCAGCGCATCGACCATGCCATTGGCCAGCGCCAGTGAACCAGTGGCACCCGGCTCCCTGCCCGCTTCCGCGCGGAACTGGCTGTCGCCCGCACGCAGCGTGCAATGGCTGCGTCCGATGCAGCCCGGCGAGGCCGCGTGTTCAACCACGCTCTCCACCGCCTGCAGATCCGGGCCCAAACGCGCCTGCGATTCGGCCTTCTGCATCGCACGCAGGGCGCGACGCTTGAAGCCGGCGTCGCCGCGATGGATCACCGGGTCGAACAGCGGATCGATCGTGCCCAGCGGCCGACGCTGTTCCACCGTGACGTGGCAACCGGGGAAGGCGCCGGCGATGAAGAACTGCGCGGTGGCCTGGGTGCGCTGCAGGCTGTTGGCCAGCGCGTGGAAGTCACTGGCCTGCGGGCAGCCGCTGGCCGGCAGCAGCTGCTGCGTGCGCAGCCACTGGCCGAGGTAGCGCCCCATGTACACCTCCAGCACGCCGCCCTTGGTGGTCAGCTCGCCGGCGGCAACGTCCCACGTCGTCCAGGTATTCGGCGTCGCTTCGGCCAGCGTGCCCGAGGACACCAGCGGCGCGCGCAGGTTGTGGCGGCTGAGCAGGATGACCTGCTCGAGGCGGTCGCCTCGCACGGGTGCCGGCGTGGCTGCTGCGGCCGTGCTGGTCATCGTGAGCGCCAGCAGCAGGGAACACAGGAATCGGGTCATGCAGGTCTCCACAAACAGGCCGGGAAGGAGGGGAGCGGCCCCGGCCTACCGCACCTCCGGCGCCTGGAGCAGCTTCACCGGAGCCTTGGCCTTCCTCAGTTCGATCGGAACAGAAAGCACGCGGCTGGCCTCACGTTCCTCGCCTTCGTAAATCTTCTCAAAATCCTTTGCCGGCAACTCAACCACGATGACGCCGCGGCTCCCATCAACCATCAGTCCCTGATGCTCCGGAAACAGCTTCTGGATCTCTCCAGATTTCACGACGTCTTCAAGCTCGTTCAGCGAATGCGCGGCACCAACCACGAAATGATAGGTGAGCCGTCCATATCGCGTATCCACAATCGCCGAAGGCACCGGGTCAGCTCCGGTCAGCCTGACCGTCACGACCATCGGGTTCTCCGTGAACGTCTTGCCTGCAAACCTGTCCGGCATGACCTCCATGATCTTCTGAAGCTCTTCTCCGGCCGCCATTCGAAGGCGCAGGCGTCTGTCAGCTTCGACCGCCGTCAGCTCTTCCTTCTCTGCAAAAGTCTGGACGACAGGGTCGGTGGCGGGCGTTACGTGCTGGCAGAACGCGGGAGACATTGCCGAAGCGCCAACAAACATAACGACTACGATCATGGGTCCGGGATTGAGTCTCATGAGACCTCCTTGGTCCGGCTCAGACTGGGGTCAGAGCCCTTTCCTGCGGAAAGGGATCCGACCCCGATCCCATCATTGGTCGGCCGCCACGAACCCACCGGTCTGCCGCGCCCAAAGGCGCGCGTAAAGGCCGCCGGCGGCGATCAGCTCGGCGTGGGTGCCGGTTTCGACGATGCGGCCCTGGTCCATCACCACCAGCCGGTCCATGCGCGCGATGGTCGACAGGCGGTGCGCGATCGCGATCACCGTCTTGCCGCCCATCAGCTCGTCCAGGCTGTCCTGGATCGCCGCTTCCACTTCCGAATCCAGCGCCGAGGTGGCTTCGTCCAGCACCAGGATCGGTGCGTCCTTCAGCAGCACACGGGCGATGGCGATGCGCTGGCGCTGGCCACCGGACAGCTTCACGCCGCGCTCGCCGACGTGTGCGTCATAGCCACGACGCCCCTGCCCGTCCACCAGCGTGTCGATGAAGGCCTCTGCACGTGCCTTGGCCACGGCCGCACGCAACTGCTCGTCGCTGGCGTCGGGACGGCCATACAGCAGGTTGTCGCGGATCGAACGGTGCAGCAGCGAGGTGTCCTGGGTGACGACGCCAATCTGCTGGCGCAGGCTTTCTTGGGTGACGTGGGCGATGTCCTGCCCGTCGATCAGGATGCGGCCGCTTTCCAGGTCGTACAGGCGCAGCAGGATGTTGACCAGGGTCGACTTGCCGGCGCCGGACGGACCGACCAGGCCGATCTTCTCGCCGGGCTTGACCACCAGGTCCAGGCCGGCGATCACGCCGCCCTTCTTGCCGTAATGGAAGTGGATGTCCTGGAAGTGCACGCCGCCGTGGGCCACCTGCAGCGGCACGGCGTCCTCGCGGTCCTGCACGGTCAGCGGCTGGGCGATGGTGGTGATGCCATCCTGCACCGTGCCGATGTCCTCGAAGATGCCGTTGATGGTCCACATGATCCAGCCGGACATGTTGTGGATGCGGATGACCAGGCCGGTGGCAAGGGTGATCGCGCCCACCGTGATGTGCCCGCCGTTCCACAGCCACAGCGCCAGGCCGCAGGTGCCGGCGATCAGGAAGCCGTTGACGATGGCGATGGTCAGGTCCATGCCGGTGGTGATGCGGGTCTGCGCGCGATGCTTGACCGCCAGTTCCTGGATCGACTCGGCCACGTAGGCCTGCTCTCGGCCGCCATGGGCGAACAGCTTCAACGTCGGGATGTTGGTGTAGCCATCGACGATGCGGCCCATGGCCTTGGAACGTGCCTCCGAGGCGATCCATGCCCGCTGCTTCGCGCGCGGCACGAAGTAGGCCAGGATCACCGCGTAGGCCAGCAGCCACAGGATCAGCGGCACCATCAGGCGCCAGTCGGCCTGCGCGAACAGGTACAGCGCGGTGCCGGTGTAGACCACGATGTACCAGAGCGAATCGACCATCTGCACCGCCGATTCGCGCAGTGACGTACCGGTCTGCATCACCCGGTTGGCGACACTGCCGGCAAAATCGTTCTGGAAGAAACTCAGGCTCTGCCGCACCACGTAGTTGTGCATCAGCCAGCGCGAGCGGTTGCTCAGGCCCGGCACGATGGCCTGGTTGACCAGCAGGTTGTGCAGGCCGACCAGGATCGGCCGCGCGATGACCGTGATGAACAGCATCCAGCCCAGCTCGTTGGCGTGGCGCTGGAAGAAACCGGCACCGGGCTGCTCGGCGACCATGTCGACGATGCGGCCCAGGTAATCGAACATCGCCACTTCCACCAGCGCCAGCAGCAGGCCGGCGATGAGGGTGGCCAGCAGCACCGGCCACACCGGGCGCAGGTAGTGCAGGTAGAACGGCAGCACCTTCTGCGGCGGCATGCGGCCGTCCACGGGCGGAAACACCGGAATCAGGGATTCAAACCAACGAAACATCACATTCCCTCGCCAGATCAGCGCGGCGATTATCCCATGGACGGTGTGTTCCCGGCGTTCGCCGGGCATGGCCCGGCGCTACCGTTACGGAGTGACCGGGGTGAACAGCAGGTCCTGGAAATCGAAGCTGAAATCGGTCAGGTCCGAGATCGACTGCATGCGCACCTCGCGCACCTTGCCGTCCGGGTCCAGGCTGAAGTTCACGAACGCATCGGCGTTGAGCGAGCGGTCATCCCAGCGCACGATGAAGGTGTCGTGCTGCCAGTGTTCCAGGCGGCCGCTCAGCTGCGCGGTTTTGGCAAAGCGCAGGCGCAGGCCCTCGCCTTCGGCCGACACCACCATGTCGCCATACCAGCGGTCGCGGTAGGTGGCGGCATAGGCGGCCAGCGGCAGCGACGGCGTGCTGCGCTTGGCACGCTCGGCCTGGTGCTTGGCCCAGGCTTCATCGGCCTTGTGCTGGCCCTTGGCCACGCCCTTGGCGTAGGCATCGACCCAGTCATGCTTCTCGCCGCCCAGGTAGGCATCGAGCACGCTCAGGGTGATGGCATTGAACGCCGCGCCCGATTCCTGGTTGGTCAGCACCACCACGCCCAACTTCTGCCCGGGGACCAGAGTCAGCCGCGAGACCATGCCCGGCCAGCCGCCGGTGTGCCAGACCAGCTTCTGCCCGCGGTAGTCGCTCAGGCTCCAGCCTTCGCCATAGCCGGCGAAGTTGGCGCGCGCCGGCTCCAGCTCGGGCACGCTCGGTGCGGCGATCGCCTGCGGCGTGATCATCTGCCACATCTCTTTCTGGGTCTTGGCACTGAACAGCGGCGTGCCGTCGGCCAGCGCGCCCTCGGCCAGCTGCACCTGCATCCAGCGCGCCATGTCATGCGCGCTGGAATAGATGCCGCCGGCCCCGGCGTTGTTCGACCAGGTCAGCGGCGCAACGGTGCGCAGATCCTTGAAATCGTACTTCGCGTGGCCGATCGCCGCGTTGTCGCCGGCCTGCAGGTGGTCGGCGTTGTAGCGCGTGCCGGCCATGCCCACCTTGTCGAAGATGCGGGTCTGCAGGAACTGCTGGTAACTCATGCCCGACACTTTCTCGATCACCTGCTGTGCGACCGCATAGAGGATGTTGTCGTAGGCATAACGCTCGCGGAAACCGCCCTTCAGCGGCACCTGGCCAAGCCGCTGCACCACCTCGGCATTGCTGTAGGAGGTGGTCGGCCAGAACAGCAGGTCGCCCGCGCCCAGGCTGAGGCCACTGCGGTGCGAGAGCAGGTCGCGCAGGGTCATCTGCCCGGTCACGAACGGGTCGGACATGCGGAAAGACGGAAGGTGGTCGATCACCTTGTCGTCCATCTTCAGCTTGCCGTCCTCGGCCAGCAGGTTCAGCGAGGTGGCGGTGAAAGCCTTGGTGTTGGAGGCGATGGCGAACAGGGTATCGGCCTGTACCGGCGCCGGCTTGCCCAGCTCACGCACGCCCCAGCCGCGTTCCAGCACGACCTTGCCATCCTTGACCACGGCCACGGACACGCCGGGCACGTCGAACTGCGCGCGCACGCGCTCGACGGTCGCATCCAGGTCCTGCAGCTGCGCCGGCGTCGGCGCGGTCTCGGCCGCATTCGCCATCGTCGCGCAGGCCAGCAGCACGGCGCCTCCAATCCAGTTGTTCATCCAGCACCATCTCCGAACAGGGGTTGCGGCCACGTGCAGGCCGTCACCGGGGTTTCGCGCGATGGTAACGGCCGCCGGCCGATCCTGCCCCGTGCCATAGGAGGGGTGTCATGGTCCACAGTGATCCATCCAGTCCCGGTTCCACCATGATTCCGGGCCTGCGCTGCCGCAATGCGCGGGTCGCCGTCGACTGGCGGCAGCGCGCGCCAGCCAGGTACGTTCCCTGGCACGCGGACCACGGCCGGTGACGCCGGCCGCGATCCGCTGCGGCATCGGTGGTTGGGTATTCCCCGAGTGGCGCGGTGGCATGTTCTACCCCGAGGGCCTGCCGCAGCGTGAGGAGCTCGAGTACGCCAGCCACGCGCTGCGCTGCATCGAGATCAACGGCACGTTCTACCGCACGCCCACCGAAGCACAGTGCGCGCAGTGGGCGGCGCAGACGCCGGACGGCTTCCGATTCTCGATGAAGGCGCCGCGCTATCTCGTGCAGCGCCGCGACCTGTCCTCCACTGTGGACGCGGCTGCGCCGTTCCTGCTGGCCGCGCTGGCGCTGGGTGATCGGCTGGGCCCGCTGCTGTGGCAGTTCGACCCGAAGCATCCGGCCGATGCGGTGGCACTGGAAGCGCTGATGGCCGCGCTGCCGAAGACGCTGCAGGGCGTGCCGCTGCAGCACGCGCTGGAAGTGCGCAACGCGCAGGTGCACGGCCCCGCACTGGTCACCGCCGCGCGCCGCCATGGCGTGGCTCTGGTGATCGAGGACAGTGACGAGGCCCCGCTGCACGGCGACGTCAGCGCCAGCTTCGTCTACGCGCGGATCAAGCGCAGCCAGGCGCGCCTGCGCGAAGGCCTGCCGCGTCCGCAGCAACAGCGCTGGGCGGAGCGCGCGCGGCGCTGGTCACGCGGCGAACCCGTGGACGACCTGCCCTGCCTCGCCGAACCGGCGGTGCCACAGCCACGCGAGGTCTACCTGCTGTGCATCGGCGCGGGCAAGGCACGCAATCCCGCCGCGGCGATGGCCCTGCAGCGGCTCAGCGACGGCGCCAGCGATCCACCGCCCACAGCAGCGTCCAGCCCAGCACGAACACGCCGGCCACGCGCAGCACGTTGAGCGCGAACGCGGCAGGGCCGATCCTCTGCCATTCCAGGAAGGGATACGGAGCCTGCCCAATCAGCGCGGCCACCAGCATCGCCCAGCCCAGGTAGGCCACCGGCGCCAGCAGCACCCTGCCCAGCGCGCGCCAGCGCAGGCTTCCATGCGGCAACAGCAGCAGCCAGCCGCCCAGATACAGCAGCGGCACGGCGTAGTGCAGGCCCATGTCGACCCCCCACTGCAGCCCGGTGGGGTGCCACAGTCCCTGCAGGGCCACGGCATAGACCAGGCCGGTTACGCCGATGCACAGCGCCAGCAGCGCCGCCGCGGTCGCCCGCAGCGTTCGCCCCGATGCCAGGCGCAGGCAGCCCAGGCACACGGCCAGGTTGCTGAGGATGGTGAAGTAGCCGAAGAACCGCAGCGTCGCCGCGGCGACGCCCACGCTGCCGCCGGGGCCGTTGACCAGCAACAGGTACTGCAGCAGCAGTGATGTGGCGGCGACCAGCGCGGTCAGCGCGGCCCAACCCCGCAGCAGACGGTCGGCAGGCATGGCAGGAACTCCGTGGACGGAATGCAGCAGGCGGCCCTCACCATCGCCGGCCGCCCCGTGCTTGCCGCACAATACACGGATGACGACCCCCGACACCCGCAAAGCGCTCTGGCAGATCCATTTCTGTGTCCTGTTGTGGGGTGTCACCGCCATCCTCGGCAAGCTGATTACCCTGCCCGCCCTGCCGCTGGTGTGGTGGCGCATGCTGCTGGTGGTGGCGATGCTGGCCCTGCTGCCGCGCGTCTGGCGCGGGCTGCGCACCCTGCCCCTGCCGCTGGTGGCCGGTTATGCCGGCATCGGTGCGCTGGTCGCCCTGCACTGGCTGACCTTCTATGGTGCGGTGAAGCTGGCCAATGCCTCGGTGGCCGCCACCTGCATCGCGCTGGCACCGGTGTTCACCTCCATCATCGAACCCTGGGTGGCCAAGCGGCCGTTCCAGCTGCGCGAACTCGCCTTCGGCCTGGCGGTGCTGCCGGGCGTGGCCCTGGTGGTCGGCGGCGTGCCCGATGGCATGCGCCTGGGCGTGCTGGTCGGTGCACTGTCGGCGCTGCTGGTGGCGGTGTTCGGTTCGCTCAACAAGCGCATGGTCAGCCATGCCGACCCGCTGACGGTGACCGCGCTGGAACTGGGTGCCGGCACCCTCACCCTGACCCTGCTGGCACCGGTGCTGCCGTACCTGCTGCCGGCACTGGCCAGCCCGCTGTGGGTGGTGCCCAACCTGCATGACGGCATCCTGCTGCTGGTGCTGGCGGGGGTCTGCACGCTGCTGCCGTTTGCCCTGGCCCTGGTCGCCCTGCGTCATCTCAGCGCCTACACCGTGCAGCTGGTGACCAACCTGGAGCCTGTCTATGCCGTGCTGCTGGCGGTGGTGCTGCTGCGCGAACAGCATGAAGTGACGCCGTGGTTCTACCTGGGCGTGGCAATCATCGTCGGTGCGGTGTTCCTGCACCCGCTGCTGAACCGTCGCAAGCGGGTGCAGCACCCGGAGATCCTGGGCACGGCCGAAGCGCGCAACGTCGCCGAGTAAGGCGGAGGGTTCTGTAGAGTCGAGCCATGCTCGATTGCGCGCCTTTGTAGAGCCGAGATCCTATGTTCGTGGTCAAGCCTGTTGGAAGCAGGCTTGGCCTACCTTCAGCATGGCTGGGTCGAATTCCTTGCCACTCTTGAATACGCCCCACGCAATCCTGGCCAGTTTT
>NZ_VYKI01000014.1:0-12231 GCF_008710035.1 Stenotrophomonas cyclobalanopsidis
GAGCTTGCTCGACTGCTGTTGGTGCCATGCGAAGAGCAGTCGAGCAAGCTCGACTCTACGAACGCCGGGCGTTGCCGCGTCCGTGCGCTCCGTCAACGCGGCACGTCGGCCACGTTGTTCAACCGGGTCACTTCCTCGCCGCCATCGGCCAGCGCTACGCGCACGCGCAGGCCGCTGCGGTCACCCACCGGCAGCGGCAGCGACACCATCACCGTCTTCGGCTGCAGGTCCATCGGTGCGGCCATGGCCGGCACCTCGGTGCGTGCGATCTCACGGCCACGCACATCCTCCAGCACCACCACGCCCACGCCGCTGCCGGCATGACCCAGGCTGTGCACGGTCACGTGCACCTGGCGGCCATCCACGCGCACATCGCCACGGCCGATGCCCAGGTCCGCACGGGTTTCCACCGGCGTGCCGGCGCTGATCCGCTCGAACTCGAACACCTCGGTGCGGCCCGGGCGGAACTGCATCGGTACCGAGGCGCTGGTTTCCAGCTGCACGATGCGTTCGGCGGCAGTGCCGTCGATGCGGCCATCACCATCGGCGTCCACGCCGCTGCGCACGCGCCAGGAGCCGCTGGCCACGTTCCAGCCGGTCATGTCGGCGGCGATGGTGCGCGTGCCCAGGTTATGGCTGGTCACGGTGAAGCGTTCGCGCGAGGGCGCATGCACCAGCAGCGCGACCTGCTCGGCAGCACCGTCGCGGTCGAAGCGCCAGCTGACCGTGTGGCCGGGCCAGCTCTGGTTGCGCTTCAGCGCGATGCCGCCCAGGCGCGCGCGCTGCAGGAACTCGCTGGGTGCTTCCACGCGGTCGGACCACCAGTGGCCCTCGGTGTTCATGTAGGCGCGCTGCACCTTGGCCTGCAGACCGTCGGCGTGCAGCGCGTCGATGTACTTCGTATCGCCGCTGGCCTGCCACGCCATCAGGCTGGCGAAGCCGATCTTGCCGGCGTCGGCCTCGGCGGTGAGCAGCGGGTACCAGTCCTGCTGCCTGCCCAGGGCGTCGACGTAGTTCTCGCCGAGGTTGGCCAGTGCGCCCGGCCCGCCCCGGGCCACGCGGTAGTCCAGCGCCTGCAGGTACTTCGCATCGCCGGTCCACCGCCATGCGGCCCAGAACGTGTGCATGGTGTCGCCGCCGCCGGAGCCGTTGTTCAACTCGCCGCCGCGGGTGGCACCGGTGGTCCAGTTGATTTCGTTGGGCAGGGTGAAGCGGCCCTTTTCGTCGGTGCCGGCGTGGGCCAGGTAGCCATCGGCCAGGCCGATCACCAGCTTGCGGCCGGTCGGATCGGCGTTGAACTGGCCGAGCAGGAACGCCGGGTGCAGCACCGGGAACGAATAGGGTTTCTGCCACTGCCAGTTCGGCTCGCGGTAGACCTTGTTGCCACCGAACCAGTTGCTGGAGAACAGCAGGTTGCCGTGCGGGTTGCGCAGGATGATACGCTCGTCGAAGGCCTTCACTGTTTCCATCAGGCGCTCCACGGTCAACGGGTCGCCCCAGTTGAGGTAGAGCATGGCGCTGTTGGTGTTGATGCCTTCCTCGTAGGAATGCAGTTCGTCGGTCTCGATGGTGCTCAGGCCATTGCTGAACATGCCATTGCGGTACACCGCATCGGACAGCGCGGTCAGCGAGGCGTTCAGGCGATCCGGCTGCACGCCCATCAGCGCCAGGCCCGGCCATTGCTGGGTCAGGTCGGAATCATCGGAAATGCCACCGCCGAAATCGCCATAGGCCACCTGCCGCTCGTCGATCCACCAGTCGACGAACTGGCGTACCTGGGCCAGGTCCTGCACCTGGTTGAACGCCCACGCCGGTACGCCCTTGGGCACGACCGGTGCGGTGTAGGGCGGGCGACCCTGGCTGTTGTAGCTGATGTAGTTCCAGTACAGGCGGCCGAGCTCGTGGTCGGGGTCGACCCGCAGCAGGTCGCTGAGGTCGGCATACACGCGCGCATAGAGGCGCTGGCGCTTGGACGTAGTGTGTTCCTCGACCAGGAAGCCCCAGTTGTCGCGCACCTGGTTGAAGCGATCGGCCACGTGTTCCTTCAGCGCTTCGGCGCGCGGCTTGAACACCAGGCGGATCTGCGCGCCGTCCAGCGCGGCGGCATCGAAGCCCGGTGCGGCCGAGGCGATGCTCAGCCACAGGCTGTCGGGGGTGAGGATGCGGTCGCGCAGGTCCAGCCATAGCGTGCGCTTCTGTCCCGGCTGCACCGACACCGAGACATCGATCATGTCGCGCGCCGGCCAGATCGGATCCTTGATGCGGAGGTTCAGCGGAATCAGACCGTCGTGGGTAGCCGGAAGGTGCAGCGCGGGAATATCGATGGCCACGCCATCGAGGCCGTCGTGCATGTTTTCCCAACTGTAGGCCCAGCTGCGGATCAACGGCTGGTTGGCCGGTGCATCGCCGACGCCCGAGGGGATCAGCACATGCACGATCGGCCGCGGCTGCGTCGGCAGGCTGTCGGCACCACGGCGGCGTGAGCCTGCGCCCTTGGGCAGGGCCATCACCGTGCTGCGTTCGGCGGCCGGGAAGCGGCCATCGATGTAGTGCCGCAGCGCATCGAGGTTGGTGTAGTCGGGCAGGGCCTGGCTGTCGATCACGTAGGCCTGCTTGACCGTGCCTTCCGGCTCGGCACCTTCGCTCACGTTGTAGGCCCAGACTTCCTGGATCGGGGTTTCCTGTTCGACGTTGCTGAAACGCAGTACGCCGCCCTGCTGCGCGGGAATGTCCTGCACGCTGCGCGCCACGCCTCGCGGCCGCGTGGCCAGCACCTCGGTGGCATGTTCGGCATCGGGCCCATGCGCCAGGCTGCCGAACGCCGCACCGCGGATCTCCATGCGGTTCACCGTCTCGCCGGCCGGCAGGGTCAGGTCCAGGTGCTGGCCGCTTTCCACGTAGGTGTTCCAGTCCGGCAGCTGGAAGTAGTCGTTGCGGCCGGGCAGGCGCGAGCGGTTGTAGACGCCTGGCCAGGTGGTTTCAGCGATGCCGTCGGTGGCCTTCCACATCCACGCCTTGTGGTCGCGCGTATCGGCGAACTCGATCTTGCGGATGCGCGTGCCGGCCGACGCCAGTGCCGGCGGTGCTGCGCCTTCCCAGCCGAAGCGATGGCGCCACGCGCGCTCGTCGCTGGCCGGAGCCACCGCGCTGGCCGGGGCCTTGCCGCCTGCCAGTGCCTGCACGGCGGGGGCATCCAGCATGCGGTCGTACACGCGGATGTGCTGGAAATCGCTGCCACGCAGGAAGTTGTAGCGGCTCTGCACCTGGTAGGGCGCCATCACCCGCCCGGCCAGGCCGAGCTGGTCCAGCGCCGCATCGTAGTCACCGGTCGCCTGCGCACGCGCCACTTCGCGGCCGTCGACGAACAGGCGCACACCCTGGTCCTCGTCCCAGGCAAAGGCCAGGTGCAACCACTGCTCCGGCTGCGGCGGCGTATCCATGCGGAACGACACGCGGGTGCGTGCGAGGTTGGCATCGGTGACGAAGGCATCGAAGCCGTGGCCGTTCCAGTCGATGCGCAGCCACGCCATGTCCCAGCTGCTGTGGTCGGCATAGCCGACGCGGAAGATCACGAACGGCGCTTCGCCCACCGCATAGCGGGGGCGCCAGTCGAAGGCCAGGGTGCCGCGCTGGGCCTGGATGTTGCCCGGCGCATCCCAGGCCAGCACGCCATCATCTTCCCACTGGATGGCCTTGCCGCGTGCCCCGTCATCGACCACCGCCGCCTTGTCGCGGAAGTTCGGCACCGCTTCGCCCTGCGCCGTCACGGCGGTCAGCCCCTGGTTGGCATCGACGTGGAACAGCAGTGTCGGCGACGGTGCGGCCAGCGCGGGCAGCGCGGCGGCCAGCGACAGCGCGGCCACCAGCAGGCGACGGCGCGGGCGGGGCAGGACAGAAGCGGTACGGTGCATGGAACCTTCCTTTCAGCAGCATTCGACGGTGCAGCGGCATGGCGGCGGTGCGGTACGGCGGGGCAGGGCGTGCACTCAGAACTTGTAGCGCAGCCCCAGGTAGTACTGGCGCCCGGTGTGGGTGTAGCGGTCGGGCAGTGACAGCGCCGAATCGACGTAGCGTTCGTCGGCACTGTCCAGCAGGTTGATCGCCTCGAAGCTGACGGTCAGCTGCTTGTTGAACTTCCAGGACATGTTGAAATCCACGTTCTTGACGCTGTACTTGCCGGTCACGTCGGCGGTCGCGTACTGGTTGCCGTCCAGGTCCCAGACGTTTTCCTGGGTCAGGATCTGGTTGATGTAGGCATCGCGGTAGCTGGTGGACACGCGCGCGCTGAAGCGGCCGTCGTCGTAGTACACGGTGGCGTTGTACGAGTTGGGCGACAGGTTCAGCAGGTCGTTCTCGGTATAGGTGGTGACGATGGTGTCGCCACTGCCGGAGCTGAAGAGATATTTGATCTTCGAATCGACGTGGGTGTAGTTCAGCTGCACGCCGAAGTTCTTCCAGAAGCCGGGCAGGAAGCTGAAGGGCTGCTGGTAGGTCAGCTCGTAACCCTTCAACGGACCGCCCGGGGTGTTGAAGTAGCTCTGCACGTTGAACAGCGTGTTCGGGCTGAAACCGGCCGGCAGCAGGTCCAGCGAGTAACCCATGTCACCCCAGGTGGTCAGCAGGCGCGTGCGCTGCACGTAGGTTTCGATGTCCTTGTAGAACACCGCCGCCGACAGCAGGGCGCCTTCCTGGAAGTACCACTCCGCGCTCAGGTCGTAGTTGGTGGAGCGGAACGGATCCAGCTTCGGATTGCCCAGGTTGATCGAGTAGTAGCGGTCCTCGTCGAGGAAGCTGGTCGGGCCACCGCTGACGCTGGGCGAGAGGTTGGACAGGGTCGGCCGGGCCATGGTCTTGGCCGCACCGAAGCGGAGCACCAGGCTGTCGGTCAGATCCCAGGCCAGGTTCAGCGAGGGCAGCCAGTCGTCGTAGCGGTGGCCGACGGTGGTGGCCACCAGCAGGCGCTCGCCGGCATCGGCGGTGGCGCTGGCCACGCCCAGGAACGGTTCGCAGGCCGCCGACAGATCGCTGCTGCTGGCCGCCTGGCACGGCGCGTAGCCGCTGGCGTCGATCTCGGTACGCACGTAGCGCAGGCCGAGGTTGCCGCGGAACGGGCGGTCCCACAGCTCGGTGTTCAAGTCCAGCTGCAGGTAGCTGGCGTAGCTCTTTTCGGTCACGTCGAAGTTGTTGTTCGATGCACCGAAGTGGCCGACGCCGGCCAGGCGGTAGTCACCGCCGAGGGTGCCGGTGTTGCAGTTGCAGTAGATGTCCAGCAGCTCGGCGATGCGGTTGAAGTCGGGAATCAGCCAGCTGCCCGGCGTGCTGCCGTCCAGGCCCTTGCCGAAGCCATCGAGCGTGGTGGACAGGTCACCCACGCCGACACCGTCGGGCAGCGCCTGCGACATGCGGCCATAGCTGATATTGCGGTACTCCTGCGTGCGCATGCCGTAGTCCTTGTAGGCCAGGCCGCCGCGCAGGGTGAAGGTGGGCGACACGTTGAAGGTCAGGTCGACCTTGGCGGTGTCGAAGCTGTTGTCGACGTACTGCGGGTTCAGGCGCACTTCGCTGATGTTGCCGCCACGCGCGGTGCCGTTGGCGTTCACCGGCGCGGTGCCGTAGCCCAGCCACTGCCACGACGCCGCATCGCCCAGCGCGAAGGGGAAGGTCATCGACGGCATGCTGGCGCCGTTGCGCATGTCCAGCACGAAGCCATCCAGGTTGCTGTTGTCGAAGCTGACCATGGAGAACACCGGCCGCTCGAAGCTGGACGAGGAATGGCCGACCAGCGCATCCAGGCGCAGCGCATCGTTGAAGCGGTGCTCGAAGTTAAGGCTGGCCTGCTTGAACTCGGTGCTCTCTTCGATGGCGGTCGATTCGGTACGGAAGTCGACGTTGTCGAACACGCCGTAGACCAGCCGGTTCTGTGCATCCACCTGCGCCTCGCGCACCACGATCTGGGTCTTGCCGCCGTACTGCGCGGTGCGGTGCAGGTTGGCGCCGATCGAATCCTCGCGCTGGTCCTTGTCCAGCTTCGAGTACATCAGGTCGAGGTTGAGCACGCTGTCGGGGCTGAAGCGGAACTGCAGCGCGCCGGTGACACCGAGCCGTTCGATCTCGTGCTCGGTGCGGATGTAGCGCGGGTAGCGCGGGATCCACGCATTGGTGGCCGTCTCGTAGGCGGCGATGTTCCCGGCGGTCGCCTGCGGGCGGTCGATGCCGGTGCCGCAGTGGGTGGCGTCGATGCCGTAGCTGCCCCAGCCGTTGCTGCGCGCCTGGTTGGCGGCGCTGCCGACGCCCTGCGCGGTTTCATTCGCGGCCGGGTTGCGCGGCGTCTGCGGGTCATAGCCGGCTGGGCTGCAGAAGCCGTAGGTGCCGTTGTTGGCGGCGGTGGCCTGGTTGGAATTGCGGTAGTTGCCGTGCTCCCAGCGCACCGGGTTGTAGCCTTCCTCGAAGATCGTGCGCTTGCTCCACGCCACCGACATCAGCGCACCGAAGCGGCCATCGGCCCAGGTGTTGCTCAGCAGCGCCGACACGCGCGGGTCCTTCGAGCGCGACAGTTCGTTGTAGCCGTACTGGCCGTTGAGCGAGGCCTGGAAGCCTTCGAAATCGAACGGCCGCGATGCACGCAGGTCGACGGTGGCACCCAGCGAACCTTCATCCATCTGCGCCGACTGGGTCTTGTTGACCTTGACCCGGCTGAACAGTTCGGAGGCGAAGGTGTTGAAGTCGAAGCCGCGGCTGCGGTTGACGCCGGTGGTGCCGCTGCCGGCGGTGGACAGCGCTTCCAGGCCGTTGATGCGCACGCGGGTGAAATCCGAACCCAGGCCGCGTACGGAGATCTGCTGGCCTTCGCCGCCTTCGCGGTCGATGGACACACCGGCGATGCGCTGCATCGATTCGGCCAGGTTCAGATCAGGAAACTTGCCGATGTCCTCGGCGTAGATCGCATCGACCTGCTCGACGCTGTAGCGCTTTTCGTCCAGCGACTGCTGCAGGCTTTCGCGGTAGGTGGCCTTGACTTCCACCTTGTCCAGGTCGACCGCATCGGGTGCGGCCGCAGCCGCTTCCGGGGTCTGTTGTGCATGCGCGGCGTGGCTCAGCACCAGTCCGATCGACAGGGCAAGCACGGTGAGCGGCGCGCGGCCGCGGTGAAGCGCGAGCAACGAATCCATCTGAAATCCCCTCCCAGGGTGTCCTCAAGCGTTGCGAAGGCGTTCCAGCGTGCGTACCGGCCTCCTCCGGTACGACGCAGGTGCAACGACTTGCTGACACCGCGGGTCACGCGTGAACGTAACAAAGCACATGGCGCGCGGCATCTTGCGCCGCAGCAGCTGCAGCGGCGTTTCCTCGTTGCACTCGAAGTGCGGCGGCGTGCTTCCACGCCGCCGCGGTGACGGTCAGAACTTGTAGCGCACGCCCAGCAGGAACTGGCGGCCGGTTTCGGTGTACTGCAGCGGCAGCTGGCCGGTGGTGGGCGAGTAGACCCACTCATCGGAGGCTTCGTTGGTCAGGTTGATGCCTTCCAGGCTCAGTTCCAGCTGGTCACTGATGCGGTAGCGGATGGAAGCATCAAGCACGGTGGTGCCGGTCATGCCGTGGTAGCCGTCCAGGTTGAAGCCGGTTTCCTGGCCGGGCGCCTGGGTGAGGTAGTCACTGCGGTTGGTGGCCGAGACGCGGCCCGACCAGGCGTCGCCCTCGTAGAACAACGTCGCGTTCCAGGCATTCTTCGAGGTGCCGGTCAGCTGGTTCTTCATCACCGCCACGCCGGCACCGTTGACGTACTGGATGCTGGTGTCGACCCAGGTGTAGTTCAGCTGCACGCCCAGGTTCGACCACTTGCCGGGCAGGAAGGTGAAGGGCTGGGTGTAGTTGGCTTCCACGCCATACAGCTCGCCGCCGGGAGTATTGAGCGGGATGCTGAAAGTGAAGTCGTCGTTGACCGATGCGCCGGTGCCGTCGAGCAGGCTGGCCGGCAGGCCGCTGCTGGAATACGGCCGCACTTCGCGGGTGGTCTGCACGAACGAATCGATGTCCTTGTAGAACAGGCCGATGCCGGCCATCGCACCTTCGGCGAAGTACCACTCGAAGCTCATGTCCACGTTGGTGGCACGGAACGGATCGAGGTTGGGGTTGCCGCCGGCCACGGTGCGCGCGCCGCCTGCCACGGCCACGGTCACACCCGGGGTCAGGTTGCCCAGGCCCGGGCGGCTCATCACCTTGGCCGCGCCCAGGCGGATCAGGAAGTCTGGGGTGATCTCGGCCACCAGGTTGAGCGAGGGCAGGGTGTCGTTGTACTTGCGGTTGGTGGTGGCGGGCACCAGCACGCCGCCCACGGTGGCCGCGCCACTGGAGGTCTGTTCGGTCCGCACGTAGCGCACGCCGAAATTGCCCGACAGCGGGATGGAACCGAGGTCAGTGGAGAACTCACCCATCAGCCACACGCCACGGTCCTTCTCTTCGACGCTGCGGCTGTTGTTGGCGCGTGGGGACACGGCGAAAGTACCGGTGTTGCTGTAGATGTCCAGCAGGTCGGCGATGGCATCCAGGTTCGGCACCACCCAGTTCGATGGCGAGCCGTTGATGCCCTTCAGGCCGGCCTGGCTGGTGAGGTCGGCCGGCACGGTGCGGGTGCCGTCGGCCAGCAGCGGTACCGCGCCCTCACTGCTGCGGCGCAGTTCCAGCGTGCTGAAGGTGTAATCCTTGGCCAGCACGCCGCCCTTCAGGCGGAAGCCAGGGCTGAGGTTCCAGTTGAAGTTGACTTCGGCGGTATCGAAATCGTTGTCCACGTACTGCGGGCGAAGGCGGATCTCGGCCAGTTCCCAGCCGTTGGGGTTGGTCGGATCGATGCCGTAGTTGATGATCGGCGCCCGGCTGTTGCCACGGTAGTCGTAGCTGTAGCCGTCGACATCGTACTTGTCCATGATGATGGTGGTCTGCACCGGGTTCTCGTGCGCCGAGCGCGAGATGCCAACCTTGCCGGTCATCTGGAAATCATCGGTGAAGCGATGGTCGAAGTTCAGGCTGACCTGCTTGAACTCGGTGTTCCATTCGTCGTGACGGTTCTCGGTGCGCAGGTCGACGTTGTCGAACTCGCCATAGAGCAGCGCGTTGTTGCGGACCTCACCGTTGCGCACGATGGTTGACGGCTTGCCGTCGCGGTCGGGGCGGCGGTTGGCGCCGGTGGCCGAATCGCGGTTGCGGCTGAAGGAGATCGCTTCGATGTAGTGCTCGTCGCGCGTGGCGTCGATCTTCGAGTACAGCGTGTCCAGCGAAATCTCGGTGCGGTCAGACGGCTTCCACTGCAGCGAGCCGGTGATGCCCAGGCGCTTCTGCTGGTGTTCCATCTGCACGTAGCGCGGGAAGCGCGGGTGGTAGACATCGGCGCTGCGCGCTGCCGTGAACGGCGAGGCCGCACTGAAGCCGCCGTTGCTGGTGCCGTTGGCCCAGCGGCCGGTGTTGGAACCTTCCTCCAGCGCCTGGCGCTCGGAGTAGGCCACCGACAGCAGCGCACCGAAGGTGCCGTCGGCGAAGGTGTTGGAGATCAGCGCGGCCAGGCGCGGGTCGGCCTTCTCGGCCATCTGGTTGTAGCTGGCCTGGCCACTGGCGACGAAGGTGAAGCCGTCGTAGTCGAACGGACGCGCGGTACGCAGGTCGACCGTCGCGCCCAGCGAGCCTTCCTCGACGTCGGCCGAGGCGGTCTTGCGCACCACCATCTGCGAGAACAGGTCCGAAGCAAACACGTTGAAGTCGAAGCCACGGCCGCGGTTGGTGCCGCCGCTCTGGTCGCCGGCGCCGACCGTGGTCAGCGCTTCCATGCCGTTGATGCGCACGCGGGTGAAGTCCGGGCCCAGGCCACGCACCGAGATGTTGCGGCCTTCGCCGGCCTCGCGGGTGATGACCACCCCCGGGATGCGCTGCAGCGACTCGGCCAGGTTCAGGTCGGGGAACTTGCCGACATCCTCGGCCACGATGGCATCGACCACGCCGGCCTCGCCACGCTTGATGTCCAGCGCTTTCTCCACGCTGGCGCGGTAGCCGGTGACGTTCACCGTATCCAGGTTGGTGGCGCTGGTCGCCTCGCTCTGCTGCTGGGCGGCGGCGCCTGCCGACAGGGCCAGGCTGACCGCCATGGCGAGCAAGGTAACCGGTGTCTTTTTTGCGTGGTTCCGAGAATGCATGCCTTTCCCCTCTCCCAAAGGTCTGGTCTCGCGAGTGTTTCAGCGGAATGACACCGCTGGTCAGAGCCGACGGTAGCAGCACGTTCCCTCGGCGGCATCTTGCACCGCAACAGACCTGTAATGTCTCCAAGAAGCTTGCGGGACAATGGTTCCGACAGTTTGATAGGCTGTGCCCACGGCCGGTCGGTTTCTTGATGACACCGATGGTCAACCGCCACGCGGGTGCGTGGCGCGATTCCACGCCGCCCAGCAGCCGCTGCAGGCGGCCAGCGTAAGGGAGCGGAAATGGGTCGTGTCGTATGTTTCGGGGAATTGCTGCTGCGCCTGGGCGCACCGGGTAACGAACTGCTGATGCAGTCGCCGCAGCTGCAGGTGCACGTGGGCGGGGCGGAAGCGAATGTGGGTGTCTCGCTGTCCCGCTTCGGACATGAGGTCGCCATGGTCAGCACCGTGGCCGGCAATGCGCTGGGCGCCCACGTGCTCGGTGAACTGCGCCGGCACGGGGTCGACACGCGCAGCGTGCGGCAGGACCCGGATGGGCGCATGGGCCTGTACTTCCTGACCACTGGCGCGGTGCAGCGTGCCAGCGAAGTGGTCTATGACCGTGCCGACTCCGCCTTCGCGCGCAGCACCGCGGCCGACTACGACTGGCCGGTGCTGCTGCAGGACGCACAGTGGCTGCACCTGTCCGGGGTCAGCCCGGCGCTCGGCCCGGACGTGGCCCAGGCCACCTTGGCGGCGGCGCGCGCGGCGCGTGCGCTGGGCGTGCGCGTGTCCTTCGATGGCAACTTCCGGCCCAAGCTGTGGGAGCGCTGGGGCGGCGATGCGCAGGCGATCCTGCATGAGCTGTTCGCCCAGGCCGACATCGTCTTCGCCGACTACCGCGATATCGAAGTCATCCTCGGCCAGCGCTTCGAGCAGGCCGACGTGGTGGCCAAGGTCGAAGCCGCGGCCGCGGCCGCGTTTGCCGCCTTCCCGCAGCTGCAGTGGATGGCGTGCACCCAGCGCCAGGCCCTCAGCGTCGACCACCATGCGCTGGGTGCGCTGCTGCTGGGCCGCGATGGCACCCGCGCACAGGCACCGGTGCGCCAGCTGCAGGGCATCGTCGACCGCATCGGCGGTGGCGATGCGTTCGCCGCGGGCATCCTGCATGGCATCCTGTCCGGCTTCGATACCGACGCCACCGTGCGTTTCGGCCTGGCTGCCGGTGGACTGAAGCACTCGATCCCCGGCGATTTCAACCCCGTCAGCGAAGCTGACGTACTGGCCCTGGTGGGCGAGGAGCGATTCGATGTCCGGCGCTGATCCGCGCGTACGTGCGGTACTGAAACTTGCACCGGTGATTCCGGTGTTCACCCCCGATGACGTGGACGATGCGGTGCAGGTGGCACAGGCGCTGTTCCGCGGTGGCCTGCCGGTGATCGAAGTGACCCTGCGCACGCCGCGTGCACTGGACGCGATCAAGGCGATGGTCGAAGCGGTGCCCGATGCGGTGGTGGGCGCCGGCACGGTGCTGACGCCAGCGCAGATGGAGGCGGCCAAGGCTGCCGGTGCGCGCTTCGCGGTGTCGCCCGGAGCGACGCCGACGCTGTACGCGGCCGCGCGCGATGCCGACCTGCCTTACCTGCCTGGCGTGGCCACGGGTTCGGAACTGATCCTCGGCCTCGAGGCCGGCCTGGACACATTCAAGTTCTTCCCGGCGGTGCAGTCCGGCGGCGCGCCGCTGCTGTCGGCGTGGCACGGCCCGTTCGCCGATGTGCGCTTCTGCCCGACCGGTGGCATCAGCGCGCAGACCGCGCCGCAGTTCCTGCACCTGCCCAACGTGCTGTGCGTGGGCGGTTCGTGGCTGACCACCGCGGCCCTGATGCAGTCGCGCGACTGGGACAGCATCGAGCGCCTGGCGCGCGAAGCAGCGGTGCTGGCCGGCTGAGCCACGCACGGGTGGCCGTCGCCCCCTCACGACGGCCGTTGCCCCTGCTCCGGTAGAGTCGAGGGGGGGGGGGGGGGGGGGGGCGGACACCACAAAGGAAAACAAAAACCAACCAACCAAGCGGCG
>NZ_VYKI01000014.1:12241-17869 GCF_008710035.1 Stenotrophomonas cyclobalanopsidis
CCCTCACGCCGGCCGTTGCCCCTGCTCCGGTATTGTCGCGCTGGCTCGACTGGCTCCTCGCGAACAGCTGTCGAGCACGCTCGACTCTACGCACAGCGAGCATCGAGCGCACGCCTGCCAGCGCAGGCATCAAGCCTGCGCACCCCATCGCGGACGACGAACATGCAAGCCCGTCGTGTGCTCAGCGCGCGGCGGGTTGGCCCAGGCGTCGGTAAAGCGTGCTCCGGCTGATACCCAGCTGCCTCGCTGCGGCGGTGACATTGCCGTCGGCGTCCTGCAGGGCCTGCCGCATCGCGTCCTCGGCGATGTCGCGCAGTCCGCCCGATGCCGTACTGGTACTACCCGCCTGTACCACCGGCAGCTTCAACAGCTCGGCCGGCAGATGCGCAGGGGTGATCTCCTCACCTGGATCACTCAACGCCACCAGCGTGCGCAGGCAGGCCTGCAGCTGGCGCAGGTTGCCTGGCCAGCGCTGCCGCTGCAGCACCTGCAGAACCTCCGCCTGCAGCACGCGGCCCTGCGCCATCGGTGACCACAGCGCCTGCAGCAGGGCACCGCGCTCGTCCAGCTCACGCAGGGCCGGCAGATGCACGACATGATCGGCGATGCGGTAGTAGAGATCAGCCCGGAAGCGCCCCTCGGCCGCGGCCTGCTGCAGGTCGCAGTGGCTGGCACAGACCAGGGCGAAGTCCAGTTTCACCGGGCGGCCACCGCCCAGCGGTGACAGCTCGCGTTCCTGCAGCACGCGCAGCAGGCGCGGTTGCAGGGCCAACGGCATGTCGCCGATCTCATCCAGGAACAGCACGCCGCCCTGCGCCTGCCGCAGCAGGCCGGTACTGCCCTGCCGGCGCGCGCCGGTGAACGCGCCTTCCTCGTAGCCGAACAACTCGGCTTCGATCAGGCCTTCGGGCAGTGCCGCACAGTTCACCGCCACCAGCGGCTGGCCGGCACGCGCACAGCGGCGATGCAGCTCTCGCGCGAAGACTTCCTTGCCGGTGCCGGTCTCGCCCTGCACCAGTACCGGCAGCCCCGCATCCAGCACCCGCACCGCCTGCCGCAGCTGCTGCTGCACCGGCGCCGCCAGCACCGTGCCGGGTGCCGCCAGCAGCGCGGACGCGGCGGCGGCGGCAGGGGCCACGCGGGGCGTACGCGCAACCACGGCGCCTGCGGCACGCGTTTGGCCCCTGCCGTCACTGTGGCCGTACAGCGCACGCCCCTGCCGGTCCAGCAGCATGCCGTCGTCATGCAGGCGCGACAGTGGCTGGTCGAACAGGGCCTCGTACGACGCGTGTCCGATGTCGTGCCGGTCCAGCCCGAACAACCCCAGGCCGACCCGGTTGGCAGCCACCAGGCGGCCATTGCGGAAGCCCAGCAGGGCCTCGCGCGGGCTGCCCAGCAACAGGGGCTGCGCATGCAGGTGAAGTAGTTCGCAGTCGTCCAGCCCGTCGGCGAAATAGCGGTGCTCGATCTGGTCCACCGCGTGGCGGCCCAGCGCCAGCGCATGCAGGTGGGCGTGGCGCGCGTCGCCGGAGATGTCGAGCACGCCGACGCGCTGCCCGAACGGATCGAAGATCGGCGTGGCCGAGCAGGTCAGGATGCCGTGCGGGGCGAAGAAGTGTTCGCCGCCGCGCACCTGCAGGGCACGGCCTTCGACGATGGCCGTGCCGATGGCATTGGTACCGACCGTGCCTTCGTCCCAGCGCACTCCCGGCATCAGTGCAACCTGTCCGGCGCGGTCGAGGAAGCTGTTGCTGCCCTCGGCGTCCAGCACCCAGCCTTCCTCGTCGGTGAGCAGCACGATGCCATCGCTGCTGGCCAGCGAGCTTGCCAGCCCTTCCAGCTCGGGGCGGGCCAGCCGCCACGGGCGCTCGCGGCGCTGGCGCAGTTCACGCAGTGACAGCTCGGGTACCGGGGCCACGTCGGGACGCGCGTCCACCGACAGGCCCTGGCGCTGGCAGCGCCGCCACGACTGCAGGATGGCATCGGGCACCGCCCCGGCCGGCGATGCGCCGCGCTCGAAGAAGGCACGGCGCGCACCGCCCACGCGCTCGGGAAGAATCGGCTGGGACACCCTGACGCTCCTGTGTCGCATTCTGCGACAGTTGTTGCGGGCACTGTTCCGATTAAAAGCACATCCGCGCTTCAGTTGCGATGACGACCGCTGGTGCGCCGCCGCATTCCACGCGGGGGCCGCCAGCAACTGCGCTGCCGCAGCCCGTGACGCGCCGCAGCACGCGCGAGGTTGGCACGCTCGTTGCGTTAAGGGGGCAGGCCCCGGGTTGTCCGGGCCATCCAAGGAGTGCCCACGATGAATGCCGTTGCCTCGCCCTCGACCGATCCGGCCGACCCCAGCACCCTGTTCAAGCCCCGCTACGACAACTACATCGGCGGCCAGTGGGTGGCCCCGCGCAGCGGCCAGTACTTCGACAACACCACGCCCATCACCGGCAAGGTGCTCACCTCGGTGGCGCGCTCGAATGCCGAAGACATCGAGGCCGCGCTGGATGCTGCACACGCCGCCAGGGAGGACTGGGGCAAGCGCTCCACCACCGAGCGCGCCAACATCCTCAACCGCATCGCCGACCGCATCGAGCAGAACCTGGAGCTGATCGCGCGCGCCGAAACCTGGGACAACGGCAAGCCGATCCGCGAAACGCTCAACGCCGACATCCCGCTGATGGTCGACCACTTCCGCTACTTCGCCGGCGCCGTACGCGCGCAGGAAGGCAGCCTCTCGGAGATCGACAAGGACACCGTGGCCTATCACTTCCACGAGCCGCTGGGCGTGGTCGGGCAGATCATTCCGTGGAACTTCCCGCTGCTGATGGCCGCGTGGAAGCTGGCCCCGGCGCTGGCCGCCGGCAACTGCGTGGTGCTCAAGCCGGCCGAACAGACCCCGGCCTCGATCCTGGTGCTGATGGAGATCATCGGCGACCTGCTGCCGCCGGGCGTGCTCAACATCGTCAACGGCTTCGGCCTCGAAGCGGGCAAGCCGCTGGCCAGCAACCCGCGCATCGCCAAGATCGCCTTCACCGGTGAAACCACCACCGGCCGCCTGATCATGCAGTACGCCAGCCAGAACCTGATCCCGGTGACGCTGGAACTGGGCGGCAAGTCGCCCAACATCTTCTTCGCCGACGTGATGGCCGAGGACGATGATTTCCTCGACAAGGCGGTGGAAGGTTTCGTGCTGTTCGCGCTGAACCAGGGCGAGGTGTGTACCTGCCCGTCGCGTGCGCTGGTGCAGGAATCGATCTACGAGCGCTTCATGGAACGCGTGCTCGAGCGCGTGGCCGCGATCAAGCAGGGCGACCCGCTCGATCCGGACACCATGATCGGCGCGCAGGCGTCGTCCGAGCAGCTGGAGAAGATTCTTTCCTACATCGACATCGGCAGGCAGGAGGGCGCCGAAGTGCTGATCGGCGGCGAGCAGAACACGCTCGGTGGCGAACTGGCCGGCGGCTATTACGTGAAGCCCACCGTATTCAAGGGCCACAACCGCATGCGCATCTTCCAGGAGGAAATCTTCGGACCGGTGGTGGCGGTGACCACCTTCAAGACCGAGGAAGAAGCGCTGCAGATCGCCAACGACACGCTGTACGGGCTCGGTGCCGGCGTGTGGAGCCGCGATGCATCGCGCCTGTACCGCATGGGCCGCGCCATCCAGGCCGGGCGCGTGTGGACCAACTGTTACCACGCCTACCCGGCGCACGCGGCGTTCGGTGGCTACAAGCAGTCGGGCATCGGCCGCGAGAACCACAAGATGATGCTCGACCATTACCAGCAGACCAAGAACCTGCTGGTCAGCTATTCGCCGAAGAAGCTGGGCTTCTTCTGATGGATTGATCGGGATCAAGGCGCGGGCATGGGGCCGGCGCCATCCTGTCTGCAAGCGCACTACGGAGTAACCCGCATGAACAGAACCATGAAGGCTGCCGTCGTCCGTGAGTTCGGCAAGCCGCTTGTCATCGAGGAAGTCGTGGTACCGCGCCCGGGGGCGGGCGAGGTGCTGGTCAGAATCGAGGCCTGTGGCGTCTGCCACACCGACCTGCACGCCGCCGAGGGCGACTGGCCGGTGAAACCGAACCCGCCATTCATCCCCGGCCACGAGGGCGTGGGGCACGTCGTGGCCGTGGGAGGCGGGGTAGGGCATGTCAAGGAAGGCGACAGGGTCGGCATCCCCTGGTTGTACTCGGCGTGTGGCCATTGCGAACACTGCCTGGGTGGCTGGGAAACGCTGTGCGAAACGCAGCGCAACACCGGTTACTCGGTCAACGGCGGCTTCGCCGAGTACGCACTGGCCGATGCCAACTATGTCGGCCTGCTTCCGAAGGAAGTGGGCTTCGTGGAGATCGCGCCGGTACTGTGCGCCGGCGTGACTGTCTACAAGGGCCTGAAGGTCACCGATACCAAGCCCGGTGACTGGGTAGCGATCTCCGGCATCGGCGGCCTGGGTCACATGGCGGTGCAGTACGCACGCGCAATGGGCCTGAACGTGGCTGCCATCGATGTCGACGACGGCAAGCTGGCCCTGGCCAAGCGCCTGGGCGCGCAGGTCACCGTCAACGCACGCACCACCGACCCGGCCGCGTTCCTGAAAAAGGAAATCGGCGGCGCGCATGGTGCGCTGGTCACCGCGGTATCGCCCAAGGCCTTCGAACAGGCGCTGGGCATGGTCCGCCGCGGCGGCACGGTTTCGTTGAACGGCTTGCCGCCGGGCAACTTCCCGCTGGACATCTTCGGCATGGTGCTCAACGGCGTGACCGTGCGCGGCTCGATCGTCGGCACCCGCCTGGACCTGCAGGAATCGCTGCAGTTCGCTGCCGAAGGCAAGGTCGCGGCGACGGTCAGCACCGACCGCCTGGAGAACATCAACGAGGTGTTCGCGCGCATGCACGCCGGCACCATCGAGGGGCGCGTGGTGCTGGATTTCGCCGCCTGATCATCCCGCGCATGGCTGCCGCGCCCGTCTCCCTCTCCCACGGGCGCGGCGGCCGTGCAACGGTACCCTGACGAGGCACCCATGAACGAACTTCCGCACCAGGTCATCGCCACCCTCGCAGCGCTGCAGCTTATCGAGACGCTGCGCGCGCGCCACGGCCCGCTGCTGTTCCACCAGTCCGGCGGCTGCTGCGATGGGTCCTCGCCGATGTGCTTCGCGCAGGGCGACTTCATCGTCGGTGATCGCGATGTCTGCCTGGGAGAGATCGGCGGCGCACCCTTCCACATCAGTCCCTCGCAGTTCGAATACTGGAAGCACACCCAGCTGATCATCGACGTGGTGCCCGGGCGCGGCGGCATGTTCTCGCTGGAGAACGGCGAGGGCGTGCGCTTCCTGTTGCGCTCGCGGCTGTTCAGCGATGAGGAATTCGCCGCGCTGCAGGCCGCCGGCAAGGCCTGAGCCGGTAGAGTCGAGCTTGCTCGACTGCCCTGGCGCGTAGAGTCGAGCTTGCTCGACTGCCCTGGCGCGTAGAGTCGAGCTTGCTCGACTGCCCTGGCACGTAGAGTCGAGCTTGCTCGACTGCCCTGGCACGTAGAGTCGAGCTTGCTCGACTGCCCTGGCACGTAGAGTCGAGCTTGCTCGACTGCCCTGGCACAGCAGGAGCTCACCCGCGCAGCGGACAACCC
>NZ_VYKI01000014.1:17879-59731 GCF_008710035.1 Stenotrophomonas cyclobalanopsidis
CCCGCCCCCGTGCGCTGCCTCTGCCCCCCCCCCCCCCCCCCCGGCCCCCCCCCCCCCCCCCCCCTCGACTCTACGCAGCCCGGAGCGCCGTACAATCACGGCATGCCCGAAATGCTCAAGACCGTTTTCCTGTCCGTCGTCGCCCTGGTCGGCGCGCTGCTCGCGCTGGCCCTGGTCAGCAGTGCCGGCGGCTGGCTGCCGTCGTTGTTCGGCCTGCACCCCGGCAGCGAAGCGCAACTGGGCTGGGACCTGGCCTTCACCGTGCTCGGCGGCATCGCCGGCATCGCCTTCGCCACGTACTACGCACCGTGCTGGCCGCGTGCGCATGGCACCTCGATCTGGACCCTGCTGGCACTCGGCAGCGGCTACGGCCTGTGGGTGATGGGCGGCGATTTCCCGCGCTGGTTCGCCATCGCGCTGCTGGTGTCGCTGCCGGTGCAGCTGCTCGGTGGCTGGTGGTTCGGGCGTCGTCCGTCACGCAGCGCAACACAGGCTTAATGATTCCCCCTAGGCTCGGTGCCCGCCGGGCATTGCCGGTCCGGTCTATATCCTAACGGCCAAGCCGTTCGACTTCCCCGAGCCCTGCGTCGCCGGGCGTGGCCCGGCGCTACCGGTTACCGGTCGGCAACACCTGCCGCAACATTTCCATCCCGCGCCACGGGTCTTCCTTCAGGCGCTTCGCGCGCGCCAGGGCCTTGTCCATCGGGAACGCATCGGCGGCGCTCACTCTCGCCAGCTCCTCCCAGCGCAGCGGCACCGCCACGCCCGCGCTCTCCCGCGCGCGCAGCGACCACGAACACACGCTGGTGGCGCCGCGCGCATTGCGCAGCCAGTCGATGAAGATCACGCCCTCGCGCTTGGCCTTGCTCATCGTCGCCACGTAGCGATCGGGCTGCTCCAGCGCCATCGCCTGGGCGAAGGCTTCGCAGAACGCCTTGACCTGTTCCCAGTCGGCCTTCGGCTGCAGCGGCACCACCACGTGCACCCCCTTGCCGCCGGACAGCCGCACGAAGCTCTGCAGGCCGACCTGCAGCAGGCGGTCGCGCACGTCGCGCGCACCCGCTTTCACCGTGGCCCAGCTCACACCTTCGCCGGGGTCCAAGTCGAATACCAGCCGGTCCGGATGCTCGGGATCCTCGACCGTGGCGCCCCACGGGTGAAGCTCCAGGGCATTCATCTGCACCAGCTGCAGCAGGCCGCGCGCATCATCGATGTAGACGTAGTCCTCGCGGCCGCTCTTCTGCTGCAGCGGCACCGCATGCACGGCGTCGCCCAGACCGGGGCCATGATGCTTCTGGAAGAAGCAGGCCTTGCCGACGCCATCCGGGCAGCGCAGCAGTGACAGCGGGCGGCCGGCGATCTCCGGCAGGATCCAGCGCGCCATCTGCCGGTAGTAGTCGGCCACGTCGCCCTTGCTGAGCTTGCGCTGCGGGTACACCACGCGTTCCGGATGGCTGATGGCCACCGATACATCATCGCGGCCTGCTGCCGGTGCAATGGCCAGGTCCTGTGTCTTCTTGTCGCTGCGCAGGCGCTTGAAGCTGGCCTGGCGCAGCAGCCCTTCCTTGCCCCAGCCACGGAAAGCCACCTCGGCCACCACCACCGGTTTCACCCAGCGCACGCTGGCCGCGCGGAAGGGAACATGCGCCGGCAGCTCCAGCACCGCTTTCTTCACCGCCAGCGGCGCCAGCGCGCTGCTCAGCGCGTTCAACGCCGCATCGTCGAAGCCGGTGCCAACCCGACCGACATAGCGCAGGCCGCCGGCGTCGGGTGTGGCCAGCAGCAGCGAACCGAAGCCGACCCGGCTGCCCTTGGGCGCGGTGTGGCCGATGATGACGAACTCGTCGGTGTCCTCATGCTTCACCTTCACCCAGCTGCGCGCGCGGGCGTTCACGTAGGGCGCATCGACCTGCTTGCTGACGATGCCTTCAAAGCCGGCCTCGCCGCTGGCGGCGAACACCGCAGGGCCATGGTCGAGCACGTGCTCGCTGTAGGCCAGCGTGCCCGGCTCCGGTCCGATCAGGTCCTTCAGCAAGGCCTTGCGTTGCAGCAGCGGCGCGCGGCTGATGTCCACGCCAGCCACGCCGGGCAGATCGAACACGATGTAGCGCAGCGGCTGTTTCGAGCTGCCATCAATGACACGCTGCAGGGCCGCGAAGTCGCTGCGTCCCTGCGTGTCGAGCACGACCAGCTCGCCGTCCAGGCGCGCATCGCGCACCGGCAGCGCGCGCACGGCCTGGGCGACTTCGGGGAAGTCGTCGGTCCAGTCCAGGCCATTGCGCGAGCGCAGTTTCAGCTCGCCCTCGTGCAGGTCGGCCAGCAGGCGGTAGCCGTCCCACTTGATCTCATGCAGCCAGCGTTCGCCATCGGGTGCGGTGTCGCGATGATCAGTCAGCTGCGGCTTGAAGCCGCGCGGATACGGATGGTCACGTGCACCGGCCAGTTTCAGCGCGCGCGTGTGCCAGCGTGCGTCTGCCTTGCGGGGTGCCGCGTGCGTTGCCTTCTTCGCCTTCTTTGCTGCGGCCCTGGGTGCAGGCATGGCGCTCTCCACAAGATCATCGGCCTCGGCGTCGCGCGCGTCGGCATCGTCACGCTTGATCAGCAGCCACTGCACCTGTCGCCCTTTCATGGCCGTGCGCACCAGCTTCCAGCCGCCACTCAAGCGCTGCCCGTGCAGTGCGAAGTCGATCTTGCCCTCGGCCAGCGCCTGCAGCGGGTCGCCTTCGCAGGCCCAGCTGCCATGGTCGAACACCTGCACGTGGCCGGCGCCGTAATGGCCTTCGGGAATGTCCCCTTCGAAGCCGGCATAGGACAGTGGATGGTCCTCCACTTCCACCGCCAGGCGCTTTTCGCCGGCCCGCAATGACGGCCCCTTCGGCACTGCCCAGCTCTTCAGCACGCCATCCATTTCCAGGCGGAAATCGTAGTGCCGCGAGCTGGCGTGGTGCAGCTGGATGACAAACTGCGGGCGTCGCTTCGGATTGCCTGCGGCTGGGCCATCATCCGGCTCTGGCGTCTGCCCGCTGCCACCGCCAAGACGGCGCTTGCGGCGGTACTGGTGCAGCGACATGGCTCAGCCTGCCTTGCGGCGCGGTGCGGCCTTCTTCGTCGCCTTGGCGGCCTTGCCGGCGGTCTTCTTCGTCGCCTTCTTCGCAGCCTTCTTCGCCGGTGCCTTGCGCGCCGTGGTCTTCTTCGCCGGCGTGCGCTTGTTGGCCTCCAGGCTCTTCTGCAGCAGCGCCATGAAATCCACCACGTTGGTGCTGGCATCCTCGCGCGCCACCGGCTCCTCTTCCACCTGGGTGGTGCCGCCCTTGGCCTTGATGCGCTTGTTCAACACCTGCTGCAGGCGCTCGCGGAATTCATCGTGGTATTGCGTGGGATCCCAGTCACCGGCCATCGATTCGATCAACTGTTCGGCCATCGCGGTCTCCTTGCTGGTGATCCTGTAATCGGAAAGACTGCCGGTAGGCAGCTTGTAATCCTCCGGATCGACCAGTTCCTGCGGGTAGCGCAGGATCATCAACACCAGCGCGTCTTCATTAGGCATCACTGCACACAGATACTCGCGCGTGCGCACGACTACCCGGGCGATACCCACTTTGCGTGTGCTGCGCAGCGTCTCGCGCAACAGCACGTAACCTTTCTCGGCCTTTTTTCCCGGCACCAGCAGGTAGGGTTTTTCGAAGTAGCGGGGATCGATCTGCGCGGCGTCGACGAACGACTCCACCTCCACCGTTTCATGGCTCTCCGGCGCGGCCGAGCGGATGTCACCTTCTTCCAGCACGACGTAGCTGCCCTTGTCGTACTCGAAGGCCTTGACGATGTCCTTCCACGGCACTTCCTCGCCGGTATCGGCGTTGACCCGCTCGAAGCGGATCGGCTTGCGGTCGCGCGAGTCGAGCATGCGGAACTGCAGGTCTACCTTGCGCTCGCCGGACATCAGCGACACCGGCACGTTCAGCAGGCCGAAGGAGAGGGTACCGGTCCAGATCGGGCGGGCCATGGGCGTACCTGGGCAGTCAGCATGGACGCCCAGCTTCGGTGGCCCGCCGTGAAACGACCGTGTCGGGCGTGTGGAGGCGGGATGGCCGCTACTACTGCAGCAGAGGCCTCACGGCGGTGACTGGAATGTGGTCCAGGGCGCGCCAGGCATCCTCCACCACGGGCCACGCCTGCGCCCAATCCAGGCGTGACTGCCCTCGCATCTGATCCCAATGCGCGGCCAGCTCCTCGCAGGTATCCACATCACCTCCGCGGGGCCAGTCGGCCGCATGGGTGGTCAGGGCGAAGGCGTAGACCGGGCACAGGTCGCGCCAGTTCCGCTGGCCGTGGCTGCGGCGCCCTTCGTAATCCGTCAGCATGTATTGCAGATAGTCCTGCGCCACAGCCTGCGGGTCCGGATGGCGGCGGGTTCCCCGTTTCGGGCTGCGCGTTGACAACGGGTCCAGCAGCGCGTTGAAGACGGACGGTGCGGGTCGTTCCAGGCGGGCCATGGCGGGGTCCTGCATCAGTGTCTGGGCTGGCAGGGATACGCGCCACGCTGTTATGCACTGGTGACAGAGGTGTTCATGACGCGGGGTTCGCGGTGGCTTTACCTCCACAGGAGTTAAGTGGACTTCCCGCCCAGCGAGAAATGACCGCCATGAACCGAGATACCTCCCGCGACCCGCTGCGCGAGACGACAGCGCCCGTGGCTGGCGAGCAGCGCGCCAAGCACGACAATGATGAAGCCGATTTCCGCGGCACCGGCGCCCCCTTCGTCGATGCCGGAAATCACCCGGTGCATCCCGACCCGCGTAGCCCGCAGGCCGCGCAGCAGGACGACCCGCGTCTGCCAGTGAAACGCGAGGTTGAACAGGCGGCACTGGACAGGAAGGACTGTGGCGACCGGAACCGCGGCGGCCAGGAAAGTCCGCTCAAGCGCCGCGAGCGCAAGCAGCACGCCAGTGACAACCAGGACCAGGCCTTGGAAGAGACGTTTCCGGCCAGTGACCCGACCTCACCCTTCGTACCGGCCAAGGCACCGGATTGAGGCCGCTGGCGCCAGTGCCGCCAGCGTAGCGTTGGCTCCACTGGCGCCGCCGACCAGGCGCATCAGCGCCACGACCATTGCAGGCCCACGCTGGCGCGCCGGTCCGGGCCCGGTTCGTAGAAGCGGCCGTTGCCATCGTTGACGATCACCGAGCCGATGTAGGCCTCGTCCAGCAGGTTGTCGAGCCGCGCGAAGGCACGCAGGTCACCGCCGGGCAGGGCCCAGCGGCGGCCCGCTTCCAGGTTCAGCACGGTGTAGCCGGGTGCACGCTCGGTGGCCAGGTCGTTCACCACCGTGTCGCTGCTGGCATTGGCCTCCAGCGCCCACTGCCAGTCGCCGGGCGACCACTGCAGGCGGGCGAAGGCCTGCTGCCGCGGCACGCCGGGCAGGCGGCTGCCGGCCGCCACTACCGTGTCGGGCACGCGGCAACCACTGCCGCCGCAGGTCAGGTACGGCGATCGCACCTGCGCCTGCAGCCAGGTCCAGGCCAGCTGCAGTTCCCACTGCTCGGCCAGCGGCTGCTGGTACTGCAGTTCCACGCCCTGGCGGCGGGTGCGGCCGATGTTGCGGTAGGTGCTGCGGCCATTGGTGTTGCTGGCAACGGCCAGCTCATCGTCGGTAACGGCGCGGAAAACGCTGACATCGAGCCGGGTTCCGTTCTGCGCGTGCCACTTGCTGCCGACCTCGATGTTGCGGCTGCGCGCGGCCGACAGGTCCAGCGCCAGGCCGGCCTGGCCGTCGCTGCGGTAGCCCAGCTCGTTGAAGGTGGGGGTCTCGAAGCCACGTCCGACCGCCGCGTGCAGGCGCCACTGCGGGGTGGCCTCGAAGCTGACCCCGGCCACCGGCGTGGTCGCCTGGTAACGGCGGCGGCCGCTGTCGTCGGGGTTGCTGCCGGTGATGTAGCGGTCGTCCGACTCGAAGCGCACGGCACTGTGGCGCACGCCGGCCAGCAGCGACCAGCGCGGGCTCCACTGCCACCACGCCTGGGCGAACTGGTCGACGTTCTGCACGGTGTCGATCTGGTCGCGGCGCAGGCGGCCGCGCACGCCCAGGGTGCTGCCGACGAAGTTCTCGTAGCCGGTGCGGTGCTGGCGCTGGCGGTCGGCACTGATGCCCGCCACCACGTCCAGCGGGCGCCCGGCCAGGTCGCCCTTCCAGCCCCAGCGCGCGTCCATGCCGCCATAGCCGCCGTCCAGGTCGATCACGCCGCCGGCATGCAGCGGGTTGGCCTGCGCGGTGGGCGGGATCGGCAGGAACTGGGTCACCGCGCGCTGCCCGGCGTAGCCCATCAGCTGCCAGCGCTGGGCGCCGCTTTCGCGGGTCCAGCGCAGGCCGGCCTGCTGCTGGCGCACCGATTTGCGGGTGTTGTACTGCTCGGCCACGGCCGTGGCCTGGCGCGGGTTGGCCGCCACCTGCGCGCGGGTCAGGCCCAGCGGGTCCTGCGCATCGGGGGCATCCAGCGCGTTGAGCAGCAGCTCCAGGCGGCCGCCGCCGACTTCAGCGCCCAGCCGTGCGTTGAACGACTCACGCCGCGCCTCGCTGTGGTCGCGCCAGCCATCGGTGTGGAAGTGGTTGGCGGCGATGTTGTAGTCGATCACCGGGCCGGCACCGCGCAGCTGCGCGCCAACGCTGACGGTATTGTCGGCACCGGCGTTCACCCGCAGCCGCCACGGATCGCCGGCCTGGCCCTGCGCGCTCCACACCTGCAGCACGCCGCCGGAGGAGTTGCCGTACAGGGCGGAGAACGGGCCGCGCAGCACCTCGATGCGCTCGGCACCGAGCAGGCTGGCGTGCGACAGCTGGCCCTGGCCATCGGGCATGGTGGCCGGCACGCCATCGATCAGCACGCGCACGCCGCGCACGCCGAAGGTGGAACGCGCGCCGAAGCCGCGGATCGACAGCTGGGTGTCCTGTGCATAGTTCTGGCGGTCACGCGCCAGCACCCCGGGCACCCCGGCCAGCGCCTCGGACACCTGCACCCCGGGCCCGCTGCGGTCGTCGCCCACCCACACCGTGTCCTGGCTGGCCGGCAGCGCGAACGGATCAATGCCCTGCACGCGTGCGGCCTGCACTTCCACGGTCGGCAGCTGCTGCGGGGCAGGGTCGGTGGCGTTCTGGGCCAGCACCGGCAACGGCAGCAGGGCAATGAGCAGGGGCAGGCGGCGGGGCACCGGGGAATCTTTCATCGTTCAGCTACACGCACGGCGGGGAAACAACACGCCATGGTACGGGCTGCGGCGTGACGATGGCCGCCGCGCGGGTGGCACGCTTTGTTACGATGGCATGGCTGTGGCCGACGGCCGCTGCTTCACGACCCGCGCTTCTTCTCCCCCTCAAATAGAACGAGTACTGCCGTGTCCTTCTTTGCAAACGTGGAACTGGTCCCGGGCGACCCGATCCTGGGCCTGACCGAGGCGTACAACGCCGACAGCCGCCCGACCAAGGTCAACCTGGGTGTGGGCATCTACTATGACGAGAGCGGCCGCATTCCGCTGCTTCGCGCCGTCAAGCAGATCGAGCAGCAGCTCGCCACCGAAGCCAAACCGCGTGGCTACCTGCCGATTGACGGCCTGCCTGCCTACACGCAGGCGACCCGTGAGCTGGTGTTCGGCAAGGACTCGCCGCTGCTGGCCGCCGGCCGCGTCACCACCGCACAGACCGTCGGTGGCAGCGGTGCGCTGCGCGTCGGCGCCGATGTGCTGAAGAAGCTGCTGCCGCACGCCACCATCGCCATCAGCAACCCGAGCTGGGAAAACCACCGCGCCGTGTTCGGTGCCGCCGGTTTCGACGTGGTTGAGTACACCTACTTCGACGCCGCCACCCATGGCGTCGATTTCGACGGCATGCTGGCCGACCTGCAGAAGCTGCAGCCCGGCACCGTGGTGCTGCTGCACGCCTGCTGCCACAACCCCACCGGCGCCGACCTCACCGTCAGCCAGTGGAAGCAGGTGGCCGAAGTCCTCAAGGACAAGCAGCTGTTCCCCTTCATCGACATGGCCTACCAGGGCTTCGACAAGGGCATCGAGCAGGATGGCGCCGCCGTGCGCATCATCGCCGAGGCCGGCATCGACAGCTTCATCGTTGCCAACTCTTACTCCAAGTCGTTCTCGCTGTATGGCGAACGCGTGGGTGCGCTGTCGATGGTCGCCCCGACCGCCGCTGATGCGAAGGCCGTGCAGTCGCAGGTCAAGCGCGTGATCCGCACGATCTACTCCAGCCCGTCCACCCACGGTGCCGCGCTGGTGGCCGGCGTGCTGACCAACCCGGACCTGCGTGCGATGTGGGAGCAGGAACTGACCGAGATGCGCGAGCGCATCCACGCCCTGCGCCAGGGCCTGGTCGAAAAGCTCGCCGCCGCCGGTGCGCCGCAGTTCGCCTTCATCAACGAACAGGCCGGCATGTTCTCCTACTCCGGCCTGAGCCGTGAGCAGGTCGAACGCCTGCGCGACGAGTTCGGCATCTACGCCGTCGGCACCGGCCGCATCTGCGTGGCCGCGCTGAACCAGAACAACCTGGAATACGTCGCCAAGGCCGTGGCCACCGTCGCCAAGGGCTGAGGCAACGCAGCAATGTGTTGAGACAAAGGCGCCGAAAGGCGCCTTTGTTTTGTGGTCACGGTTTCGTCGAGGGTTGCTGTAGAGCCGAGCCTACGCTCGGCTTGTGTGGAGTGACGGATGAAGATCAGCCGAGCGCGGGCTCGGCTCTACAGAGGGAGCACACCGCTTCTGCAACGTAATGCTCTTGTAAACGATTTCGCCTCAAACCAATCACGCACGCGCCGCGCACAGCAGCGACAATAGGCGTTTTCCTGCTGCCGAGACCTGCCCGCTCATGTCCCGTACTTCGTTGACCCGCTTCCTGATCCAGCAACAGCACGCCGGCCGAATCAACGCCGACCTGCGCCAGCTGATCGCCGTGGTCGCCCGCGCCTGCACCAGCATCTCCATCGCCGTCAGCAAGGGCGCCCTCGGCGGCGTACTCGGCGAAGCCGGCACCGGCAACGTGCAGGGCGAAGCGCAGAAGAAGCTGGACGTCATCAGCAACGAGATCCTGCTGGAAGCCAACGCCTGGGGCGGCCACCTCGCCGCTTGCGCATCGGAAGAGATGGACCACAGCCAGCCCGTGCCGGACATCTACCCGCGCGGTGACTTCCTGCTGCTGTTCGATCCCCTCGATGGCAGCTCCAACATCGACGTCAACGTCTCCGTCGGCACCATCTTCTCGGTGCTGCGCTGCCCGACCAACGTCGAATTGCCGGGCGATGAAGCCTTCCTGCAGCCGGGCAGCAAGCAGATTGCCGCCGGCTACTGCATCTACGGGCCCAGCACCCAGCTGGTGCTCAGCGTCGGCCACGGCACGCATGCCTTCACCCTGGACCGCGAGACCGGCGAGTTCGTGCTGACCACCGAAAACATGCAGATTCCGGCAGCCACCCAGGAATTCGCCATCAACATGTCCAACCAGCGCCACTGGGAAGCACCGATGCAGGGCTACGTGCAGGACCTGCTGGCCGGCAAGGAAGGCGCGCGCGGCAAGAACTTCAACATGCGCTGGATCGCCAGCATGGTCGCCGACGTGCATCGCATCCTCACCCGCGGCGGCATCTTCATCTACCCGTGTGACAAGAAAGAGCCGGACAGGGCCGGCAAGCTGCGCCTGATGTACGAAGCCAACCCGATGGGCCTGCTGGTTGAACAGGCCGGCGGCGCCGCATCCACCGGTCGCGAGCGCATCCTCGACATGCAGCCCAACCACCTGCACCAGCGCGTGCCGGTGTTCCTCGGCTCGCGCGAGGAAGTGGCCGAAGCGGTGCGTTATCACCAGGAGCATGACGCGAAGACCGCTTGATGGCGGCCATCCCTACAGCGGTCATGGCAGTGCGATGACATGACCGCGGGGTGACAGCAGCGGCGGCAAACGGCACCATCAAGCCCTTGCCGCCGAAGGATTGCATGCATGCACGAGCCGGGCCCGGTCGATCTCATCGAAGTCATCCACAACGCCGTCCCCAGTGACGTGTGCGCCGCCATCGTCGCCCGCATGCGCAGCAGCCAGGGCCTGAAACCCGGTGCGGTAGGCAGTGGTGTGTTCCCCGAACTCAAGCACAGCAAGGATCTGCGCATCAGCGGCCTGGATGCGTGGCGCGACGTGGACACCCTGCTGCAACAGGCGGTTTTCGCCGGGCTGCAGACTTATCTACGCCGTTATCCACAGGCTCTGATCGCACCGTTGATGTTGCAGATCCAGGACAGCAACGGCCAGCCGCGCCGACTGTCAGCCGAGGATTTCCCCGACATGGCGCCGGAGCAGCTGGCGGAGCTGGCCCGCACCTGTCTGCGCCCAGGTGCGATCAACCTGCAGTGGTACGCGGCGGGCGAGGGCGGTTACCCGTACTGGCACTGCGAGCTGTACCCGAAGGATGCGCAGGCGGAAACGCTGCACCGGCATGTACTGTGGACGCTGTACCTCAACGACGATTTCGAGGAAGGCGAGACCGAGTTCCTGTTCCAGGGGCGCAAGATCGCACCGCGCACCGGCAGCCTGCTGATCGCGCCGACCGCGTTCACCCACACCCATCGCGGCAACCGGCCGCAGGGCGGCGACAAGTTCATCGCCACCAGCTGGATCCTCTTCCAGAGCGCGCAGAAGCTGTTTGGCGGGTAACGCCGTTTGTAGAGTCGAGCCATGCTCGACTGCCTTGGCTCCGTAGAGTCGAGCTTGCTCGACTGCCTTGGCTCCGTAGAGTCGAGCTTGCTCGACTGAAAGCAGAAGAGCAGTCGAGCAAGCTCGACTCTACGGACATCAGAACAACGACCCCTGCGGTGATTCCTTCTGCGGCGGCAGCGGCTTCTGGAACCGGCTGCAGTCCAGCTGCGGCCAGTGGCTGTTCTGCGCGTTGAAGCCCAGCCGCTTCCGCGCCAGCTTGAAGCGGTTGTTCAACAGATCCGCATAGACGCCCTGGCCACGCATGCGCGTGCCAAACTGGCTGTCGTAGTCCTTGCCGCCACGCAGCTGCTGGATGGTGCTCATCACGTGCGCGGCACGATCAGGGTGGTGCGTGTCCAACCAGTCGCGGAACAGCGGCGCTACCTCCAGCGGCAGGCGCAGCAGCACGTAACCGGCGGTTCCGGCACCGGCGTCATGCGCGGCCTCCAGCACGGCTTCCAGTTCGCTGTCGTTGATCCACGGAATCACCGGCGCCACCATCACGCCCACCGGTATGCCTGCGTCGTGCAGGCGCTTCATCGCGCGCAGACGCGCATGCGGCGCGGAAGCGCGCGGCTCCAGCTTCGCCGACAGGTGCGGGTCCAGCGAGGTCACCGAGAAGTGCACGCTCACCAGGTTCTCTGCCGCCAGCGGTGCCAGCAGATCGATATCGCGCTCCACCAGCGCGTTCTTGGTGATCAGCGAGAACGGATGCTTCGTCTCCAGCATCACTTCGATCAGCTGGCGGGTGAGTTTCAGCTTGCGCTCGATCGGCTGGTAGGCATCGGTGTTGATGCCCAGTGCGATCGGCTGCGGCACGTAGCCCGGCTTTGACAGTTCCTTGCGCAGCAGCTGCGGCGCATTGGTCTTGGCAAACAGCTTGGTTTCGAAATCCAGGCCCGGCGACAGGTTCAGATAGGCGTGCGAGGGGCGGGCGAAGCAGTATGAGCAGCCGTGCTCGCAGCCGCGATACGGGTTCACCGACTGGCTGAAACCCACGTCCGGGGAATTGTTGCGGCTGATGATGCTGCGCGCGGTCTCGGCGCGCACCTCGGTGCGCAGGCGCGGGGCGAGGAATTCTTCGCTATGGTCGATGGCCCAGCCGTCATCGACCGCTTCGCTCACCGTGCTTTCGAAGCGGCCAGCCAGGTGGGAGGTGGAACCCCGGCCCTTGATGGCGGCCTGGGCGTTGCGAGGGTGGGATTGCATGGCGCCCTCCGGCCGTTTCAGAGGCATTAGTATTATTGCTAACCACAGGCGACGCAAGCGGCCAGGATTCACGTAGCTGTAGGCGTTGGGGCGGATCCGACGGCACGTTGACCCCAGTGTTATCCACAGGCTTCACGTGGTCGCGCAGGCGCCATCGCCGCAGCAGGCCGGAAGCATGGGCCACGGACGTCTCAGCAGCTGCGATGGGCAGCGGTGGCTGCCGGGCAATGCCCGGCGTCAGCCGTTACAGCAGGGCCAGGTAGCCCCTCACGGTGGCGTCGAGGCCGTCATACAGGGCCTCACCGATCAGGGCGTGGCCGATCGACACCTCCAGCACCTCCGGCACCGCGGCCAGGAAGTCACGCAGGTTGTCCTGCGAAAGGTCATGGCCGGCATTCACACCGAGGCCGACGGCCTGGGCGCGGCGCGCGGCGGTGGCGAACAGATCCAGCATCGCGGCGGCATCACCGGCCGCGTGCGCTTCGGCATACGGTCCGGTGTACAGCTCGATGCGGTCGGCGCCGACTTCCGCGGCCTGTTCCAGCAGCGGGTTGCCCGCGTCCACGAACAGGCTGACGCGGCAGCCCATCGCCTTCAGTTCGGCCACCAGCGGGCGCAGGCGCTCCCCATCGCGCTCGAAATCGAAGCCATGGTCCGAGGTGATCTGGCCATCGCCATCGGGCACCAGGGTGGCCTGCGCCGGGCGGGTCTGCGCGCACAGCGGCAGCAGGCCCGGATAGCCCTCGCGCGGCGGTGCGAACGGGTTGCCTTCGATGTTGAACTCGACGCCGCGGGCGCGGGTCAGGGTCGACAGCGCCAGCACATCCTCGGCGGTGATGTGGCGACGGTCCGGCCTGGGATGCACGGTGATGCCGTGGGCGCCGGCGTCCAGGCAGGCCTGGGCCGCACGCACGACATCGGGTTCGGCACCGCCGCGCGAGTTGCGCAGGACGGCGATCTTGTTGACGTTGACGCTGAGCTGGGTCATGGAACGGAACTACGGTGCGGAAGAGGGTGGGGGCGTGCCGTCATGCGCGCGGGCCTGCTCACGCAGGCGGCGCAGCTCCTCGGCATCGACCAGGGTGGACGGGTCACGCTGCAGGTCACCAAAGCGGGCGACGTGGCGGCCACGCACCCATGCCAGCAGGAAGCCGAGGGCGGCCAGCAGGGCCAGCGACATCAGGCCCATGTTCGGGGTCTTCAGCGCGAAGGCGAAGCAGCCCAGCGCCAGCAGCAGGTACAGCCAGTACATGTTCCAATCCTCCCCGGGGCATCGACCGCAGTGTAGCGCTGCGTCAGAGCAGCGGCGAGGCCAGGCGGGCGAAGGCTTCTGGCAGGCGGTGCAGCCACAGCGAGCGGCCGGCCTGGTCATGCACGCGGGTGGCGCTGTCGAACTCGGCCTGCAGCAGCGTGGCCAGTTCCGCCACACGGTCGCGGTCGCTGATCATCATCGACAGCTCGAAGTTCAGCCGGAAGCTGCGGTGGTCGAAGTTGGCGCTGCCGACGATGCAGACATCGTCGTCGGCGATGAAGGCTTTCGTGTGCAGCATGCGCGGGCCGTACTCGTAGATCTTCACCCCGGCATGCAGGAGTTCGTCGAAGTAGGAACGTGCGGCCTGGGTGACGAACCAGGAGTCGCTCATCTTCGGCACCAGCAGGCGCACGTCCAGGCCGCCCAGCGCCGCCGAGGTCAGGGCCATGCGCGCGGCCTCACCGGGCACGAAGTAGGGGGTCACCAGCCAGACCCGCTCATTGGCTTCGTGGATCGCCGTCACGTGCAGGCGGTGGATGGTTTCCCAGCCCGAGTCCGGGCCGGACACCAGCACCTGCGCATCAATGCTGCCATCGCCACGCAGCGGCATGTCTGCCGGCCACAGGCGGGCGATATCGAAGCGCGACGGCTCCTGGCCGCTGGCGTAGAGCCAGTCTTCGGCGAACACCAGCTGCAGGCTGCGCACCACGTGGCCGCGCAGGCGCATGTGCAGGTCGCGGTAGGCGTTGGGGTTGCGGCTCTCGTCTTCTTCGTCGGTGATGTTGATGCCGCCGGTGAAGGCCAGATGGCCGTCGATGATGACCAGCTTGCGATGCGTGCGCAGGTTCAACCACGGGCGCTTGAAGGGTTTCAGCAGTTGCCGCGGGTGGAACCAGATGGCTTCGCCGCCGGCTTCGAGCAGCGGCCGCAGGAAGCGCGCCGGCAACGACGAGGAGCCCACCGCGTCGAGCAGCAGGCGCACCTGCACGCCTGCACGCGCGCGCTCGACCAGGGCATCGCGCAGGGCGGTGCCGGCGTGGTCGGGATTGAAGATGTAGTACTCCAGGTGCACGTGATCGCGCGCCTGGCCGATGGCCTCGATGAGCGCGGCATAGGTGGTCGCGCCGTCCACCAGCCAAGTCACTTCGGTGGCGCTGCTGGGCGCCAGGCCGGTCGTAGCCTGGGCGACCTTGGCCAGCTCGGTGCAGCCGGCATCGGGCGGGCAGACATCGCTGTAGTGCTCCATGCCCGAGCGCGCGCGACCACGGCGCAGGCGCTGGCGCTTCACCTTCTGCGGGCCCAGCAGGTAGTAGATGAAAAGCCCGAGGTAGGGCAGCAGCGCCAGCGACAGGATCCAGCTGAGCGTGGCCACCGGCTCGCGCTTCTGCAGCATGATCCAGCCGGTCAGGGCGAGGAGGTAAAGCAGATACGCCACCGCCAGGATCGTTCCCAGGTGGGCAATGCCATCGAGCCAGAGGCGCAGCGAATCGAAGAGGGCGAGCATGCGCCGATCATAGCGGGCGCGGGGGTGGTTGGGGTCGGACCCCTTGCCGCAGGGAAGAGCTCTGACCCCAGCGCGCAAAAAAAGACGCCCCTGTCTCCAGGGGCGTCTGCAGTCGCGTCATGACTGTTGTGCTGCGGTCGTACGTATTACTGCTGCACGAAGCCGATCTTCTTCATCTGAGCATTCTTCGCGGCGGCCAGAACCTTGGCCATCACGTCGTACTCGGAATCCGGGCTTGCGTCGATGCGCAGCTCAGGCTGGTTGGTCGGGTCACGCTGGACCTCCTGCTCCATCCGCTGCTGCAGCTCGCTGGTATTGATCGGGCTGTTGTTCCACGAGACCTGGTTGCTGGCGTCGATCTTGAGCTCGATCGGCGGCGGCGGTTCGACCAGCTGCGGCGGTGGGTTGAGCACGCGCTGCGGCAGGTCCACGGCGATCGGGTACGTCATGATCGGCGCGGTCACGATGAAGATGATCAGCAGAACCAGCATCACGTCCACGAGGGGCGTGACGTTGATGTCGGCCATGGGGCCCTTGCCACCACCACTACTGAATGCCATGGCTTATTGCCCCTTCTCTTTGGTCGCGACGAAGCCGACGTCCAGCATGCCCTGCTCCTGCGCGACCTTGGTCAGGTCGTTGATGACGCGCATCTTGGTGGTGCGGTCACCACGCAGGTTCAGCGGCGGCTGCGGGGTCTGCTGGGCGGCGGTCGCCAAGCGCGACTCGAGAGTCTGCTTGTTGATTTCTTCGTCGTTCCAGTAGATCGAGCCGTCTTCCTTGACTGCCAGGGTGATCGGGCCAGAACGCTTTTCAGCGTCTTCCTTCTGGACCAGGTTGGCCTCCGGCAGATCCACCTTGACCTTGTGGGACATCAGGGGCGCCGTGATGATGAAGATGATCAGCAGCACCAGCATCACGTCCACGAGGGGCGTCACGTTGATGTCGGCCATGGGGCCGCCGCTGTTACCACTACTGAAAGCCATAACGGGCTCCGTCTAGATCTTGGTGACTACGTCGTTCGTCGCAGGGTCACGCGCCGCAATCAGCGGACGCGCGAGCCGGTGGCGAAGAAGTCGTGCAGGTCGTGCGCGAAGGTATCGAACTTGCTGATGGTCGCGCTGTTGACCTTGCTGAAGAAGTTGAAGGCGAACACGGCCGGGATTGCGACGAACAGACCGATGGCGGTCATGATCAGCGCTTCACCCACCGGGCCTGCAACGGCGTCGATCGAAGCGGAGCCGGTGGCACCGATCTTGATCAGCGCGCCATAGATGCCCCACACGGTACCCAGCAGACCGACGAACGGAGCGGTTGCACCGACGGTGGCCAGCAGGGTCATGCCCGACTGCAGCTTGTTGCTTTCGCGGGTCACGGCCTGACGCAGGGCGCGGTCGACGAACTCCGAACGGCTCAGGTTCTCACCCAGACCGCCGGTGGCGCCGCCTTCAGCACGCTGGTGGTGGGCAGCCGCCTGGGCAGCGTCCAGAGCGATCTTCGAGAACGGCTCGGAAGCCGGCTGCTCTTCCATCGCACGGATGGCGTCCTGTGCGTTCGGGGTGTCCCAGAACAGGCTGACGACGCGATCGGCAGCGCTCTTCAGTCGGACCGAACGGAAGATGTTGATGACGGTCCAGTACCAGGACATGGCCGACATGACGATCAGGGTCAGCAGCACCACCCAGGAGACAGCGAAGTCACCCGGCTGGGTGGTCATCTCGTGGATCAGATGCTCGAAGCCCATCTGCGACAGGGCGTTGGACGGATTGCCCCCGGCAGCAGCGGCGATGAAAAGTTCCTGCAGCATGACGCTTACCTTTGTTGTGTGTGGTGATAAAGGGTGTAGCTAAGCTAGACAATCGAACTGGAGGAGAGGTGGCCGGCGACCACCCGCTCGCATCAGTTCAGTGCAAAGTTGACCGGGACGCGGACGCGGCCAGCAGCCTTCTTACCGCCAGATTCAGCGGCGTTGAAACGCCACTTGCGGGCAGCTTCCATCGCAGCACGGTCCAGGTCGCGGTTACGGCTGGACTTTTCCACCGTGACATTGGTGACGTTGCCCTGGGCATCGACATCAATGATCAGGATCACTTCGCCCTGGATGCCCGCGCGGAAAGCGGCCGGCGGGTAACGCGGCGGATTCATGGCCTTCGACGAGATGTCGACGCTGGCCTCGATCGAGGCGGGCGGCGACGGCGGCGACGGCGGCGACGGCGGGGTGACGATGTCGTTCGGGCGCGGCTCCGGCACGTCGACGACCGGCGCCTGCGGCGGCGGCGGGACGGGCGAGGGCTTCGGCGGCGACAGGTTCTTCACCGGCGGCGGCGGGGTGTCCTGCGGCGGCGGCGGCGGCGGCGGCGGCGGAGGCGGCGGCGGCGCGTCGACGATGGTCACCATGACGTTGCGCTCCTTCTCAGCCACGGCCTTGGGGGCCACGGCGGGGATCAGGAGCATCATGAAGGCGGCCAGATGCAGGGCGATTACAAACGCGATGCCGAAGATGCGCGGCCAGCTCAGCCCCGATTCTTCAGTTTGTTCGTACCGGTGAACGACTAGTTGTTCCGTCATGCGCCAAGAGCTCAATAGTGGGGCCGGGATCCCGGGGGCGGGATCCCTGATCAGCGGTGCATGACACCGCAGGAACCTCCAAGCTTATACCAATCCTGAGCGCCTGCGCATCAACCTTGCAGGCATTCAGGCGTTATTCCTACTTACTTCAGGTTGATGATTTTCTTGGCATCAGCCTGGTTCTTCACGCCCTTCGCCAGAGCTTCCTGGGCGGCCTTCTTGGCCTCGGGAATGCGACCTTCGGCATGCAGGACGCGTGCCAGGTTCAGGTAGGTCTCACCGTCCTTGGACAGCGGGGCGGCCTTCTGCCACGCCTCGATCGCCTGCGGCACCTGGTCGGAGTAGTAGTAGGACTGGGCCAGCGCCAGGTAGACCTGGTAGTCCGGCTTCAGGATGCCCTTCTGCAACCCTTCGTTGATGACCGCGATGACGTCCCTTTCCTTGTTCTCGGTGTTGGCGTAGATCGAGTACAGCTGCTTGTACTCGCGCTCTTCGGTGAGCTGGCCGCTGCTGCGCAGCTTGTCCATCACCGCGGCGGCCTTCGGCATCTGATCGGCCTGCATGTACATGTTGGCCAGGTTCAGCTGGGCTTTCTTGTCGTTCGGGTTCTTCGCGGCCAGGGCTTCAGCGGTCTTGACCGCTTCACCGGTCTGGCCGGCTTCGGACAGGGCAGCCATCAGCAGCTGGTTCCAGTTGTCCTTCGGCTCGGTCGCACCGGCGATGGCCTGCTGCAGCACCGGGATGGCTTCCTGGTAACGCTGCAGCTGGTACAGGGCCTGGCCCTTGGCAACCAGCTCTTCCGGCTTGTTCGACTTGGTCTCGGCGAAGTACTTGTCCAGCGTGGCCAGGCCTTCGGCGGTCTGGTCTTCCTGCAGCTGCAGCTGGCCGAGCATCAGCATCGACTGATAGTGGCCGTTGTTGTCCAGACCATTGAGCTGCAGCGCCTGCTTCAGGTAGCCGATGGCACCGGCGGTGTCGTCGCTCTGGTAGGCGGCCTGCGAAGCCAGCTGTGCGGCCAGCGACTTGTCGTAGTTGTTCGACGCGCTGTTGCCCAGGATCTCGCCTGCAATCTGCAGGGTCTCCGGGAACTTCTGGTCGTTGTAGCTGTCAATCAGCTTCTGCAGCTGCTTGCCCATCTTCGCGGACGCCTTTTCCTTCGGCTCCTCACGAGTGGCATTCGGGTACAGGACTTCGGCCTTGGCCTGCTGCTTGCCGCCGCGGTTGCCGCGCTCGGACGAACGCGAGGACTGCGCGAAGGCATCGGTGACCACGGCGCCGGTCAGGGCGGTCGCGATGAGGACGGAAAGCACAGCTTTGTGGTTGCGGAAAATCATCGTTCACCTCGATCGAACCGCCGTCAGCGGCAAAGTCGGACTGTCAGAAAAATCTGAGCCGCCAAACGTATCAGAAACAGATGGCGTGAGAAATCGTTTTATGTGCTGCAATACAGCATGAATCTGCGCACTCAACCACACTTTGGCCTGCGTCCAGCGGCCTGGGCCTGCTGGTAAGCGGGTGCGAGCGACGGCGCATCGCGCTGCAGTTCGCGGATGCGATTGGCCGGATCGGGGTGGGTAGACAGCCATTGCGGGCTGCGTCCGCCACTGGCGGCCATCATGTTCTGCCACAGATCAACCGCCTGCGCTGGGTTGAAACCGGCATCGGCCATCAGCCGCTGGCCGATCACATCGGCCTCCGATTCCTGGGTACGTGAGCCGGGCAAGAGGAACGCAGTCTGGGCAGCGGTACCGCCCAGTTGGTTGACCGTACTGGCCGCGCCTTCGCCGTAGGCAGCACCCGCCAACGCACCCAGCACGGACAGGCCCGTCTGCGCGCCCATCTGCCGCGTGATGCGCTCTTCGTGGTGACGGGCGATGACGTGGCCGATCTCATGGCCGATGACCGCCGCCAGCTGATCCTGGTTCTTGGCAACAGTGAAGATGCCGGTGTTCACGCCCACCTTGCCGCCGGGCAGGGCGAAGGCATTGGGTTCCTTGTCGACGAACACGGCGGTTTCCCAGCGTACGCCCCGGTACTGTGGCGGCAGCTGCGCAACCAGCGCATTGACCACGCACTGCACGTAGGCGTTCTGGCGGCCGTCGGTGCTGATCTTTTCCTTCTGTTTGGTTTCCGCGAACGCCTGTGCGCCCAGCTGATCCAGCTGGGCCTGCGACACGCCACCGACCATCTGCCGGCGGCCGGTGGGTGAGGTGGTGGTCGCGCAGGCACCGACCAGCACGGTGATGAGCAGGGCAAGCAGCAGTGATTTCATGGAATCCCCCGTGTTCATGCAGGCAGTGTGGACCGGGCCCGCTTAATTTTTCGTCAACCGGCCACGGCCTTACATTGACCCGAAGAACACCAGCGCGGCCAGTGCCACGGCGTTGTTCAGGCCGTGCGCGATGATCGCCGCCCACAGCGTCCCGGTGCGCCGGTAGAGCCAGCAGAACGCGGCGCCCATGCCGCCGTAGACCAGCCACAGCTGGGCGATTTCGGCTGGCCCGTTGGCGCTGGTGCCGGGGATCTCATGGATCAGGGCGAAGGCCAGGCTGCTCAGCAGCACGCCCAGCCAGGGCCGGCCAGCCTGCCACAGGCGCCCGAACAGCACGCGGCGGAACAGCAGTTCCTCGTAGGCCGGCGCCAGCACCACCGCAAACAGCACCAGGAACAGCGGGAACCGCTCGATGGCGTGCTGCATCAGCGCCAGGTTGGTCGGCACCGGTTCCACGCCGAGTTGCTTGGCCAGGAAGGCGATGCCATTGCTGCCGATCACGATCAGCGTGGCCACCAGCAGGGTCCAGCCCCAGGTGGACGGGCGCCGGAGCGCCTGCGCCGAGGCCTGCCGTTCGGCGGCATTGGCCGGCCGCCGCAGGAAGTACAGCAGCAGCGCCGCGCCACCGGTCGACACCAGGGCCATCAGCACCTGCGCCAGGGCACCAGGCGTGCCCAGCGCTTCGGTCACGCTGGACGGGTCGATGCCCGCGCCGTTGTTCTTCGCGCTGGCGTAGCCGACCTGGATGCCGCGATACAGGCCCCACGCCAGGCCAGCGACCAGGCTGAGGATGAACAGCGTGGCGGCGCCGATGCCCAGATCGATGAAGAAGCCTGCCACGGGCGAACCGCGGCGCGGCGCAGCCGAGGCTGGCGGAACGGGCGGCGGGGCGGGTACCGGGACGGAAGCGGACATCGATTACCTGCGATCAGAGGGCAAGGGCCGGCGCGCATCCCCGCGCACCGGCCACGGTCGAAGCGTGTCAGATATCCAGGTTGGCGACCTTCAGCGCGTTGTCTTCGATGAAGTCACGACGCGGTTCGACGACATCGCCCATCAGGGTGCTGAAAATCTGGTCAGCCGCGACAGCATCCTCGATGCGCACCTGCAGCAGGCGGCGGGTATCGGGATTGACGGTGGTATCCCACAGCTGTTCCGGGTTCATTTCACCCAGGCCCTTGAAGCGCTGGATCTGGCGGCCGCGCTTCGCTTCCTCCAGCAGCCAGTTCTGTGCCTTGGCGAAGCTGTCCACTTCGACCGACTTGGCACCGCGGCCGATGGTGGCGCCTTCGCGCACCAGGCCGTGCAGCAGGCTGGCAGCCTGGTAGATGGCACGCAGTTCGCCACCTTCGAAGGCGGCCAGCGGCAGCACCTGCACGTGTTCCTCGCCCATGTGGCGGCGGGTCACCAGCACGGCGGCCGGACGCTCGTCGTTCGGCTCCTGCAGTTCCAGGGTGAAACGCGCGCTGCCGAGGCGGCCCTGGTTGAGGCGCTGGGCCAGTGCATCCAGGCCCTGGCCTTCAGCGGCACCGCGCAGGTGGGCCAGGTCCATCGGCACGAAGTCGACCAGCGCTTCGAGCAGGCTGCGGTCGTAGCGGTGCGCATTGCGTTCGATCGCGTCGCGCGCGCCGGCAAAGGTCAGCAGCAGCTTTTCGAGCGCGGCACCTTCGATGCCCGGCTCACCCGCGGCCGGCACCAGCACGGCGTTTTCCACCGCATTGCTGGCCAGGTAGCTGTCCAGCGCCGGGTCGTCCTTCAGGTACAGCTCCTGCTTGCCCTGCTTGATCTTGTACAGCGGCGGCAGGCCGATGTAGACGTAACCGCGCTCGATCAGCTCCGGCATCTGACGGTAGAAGAACGTCAGCAGCAGGGTGCGGATGTGGGCGCCGTCGACGTCGGCGTCGGTCATGATGATGATCTTGTGGTACCGCAGCTTGTCCGGGTTGTACTCGTCGCGGCCGATGCCGGTGCCCAGCGCGGTGATCAGCGTACCGACCTGGTCCGAGGCCAGCATGCGGTCGAAGCGGGCACGCTCCACGTTGAGGATCTTGCCGCGCAGCGGCAGCACCGCCTGGTTCTTGCGGTTGCGGCCCTGCTTGGCCGAGCCACCTGCCGAGTCACCCTCGACAATGAACAGTTCGGACAGCGCCGGGTCCTTTTCCTGGCAGTCGGCCAGCTTGCCCGGCAGGCCGGCGATATCCAGCGCGCCCTTGCGGCGGGTCAGGTCGCGGGCCTTGCGCGCCGCTTCACGGGCACGCGCCGCGTCGACGATCTTGCCGGCGATGGCCTTGGCTTCGTTCGGGTTTTCCTGCAGGAACTCTTCCAGGCGCGCACCGAAGGCGTTTTCCACCGCCGGACGCACGTCGGAGCTGACCAGCTTTTCCTTGGTCTGGCTGGAGAAGCTCGGGTCCGGCACCTTCACCGACAGCACCGCGATCATGCCTTCGCGCATGTCATCGCCGGTCAGGTTGATCTTGGCCTGCTTGGCGATACCGTTCTGCTCGATGTAGTTGTTGAGCACGCGGGTCAAGGCGCCGCGGAAACCGGCCAGGTGGGTACCGCCATCCTTCTGCGGGATGTTGTTGGTGAAGCAGTACATCGTCTCCTGGTAGGAGTCGGTCCACTGAAGCGCCACGTCCACCACGATGTTGTTGTGCTCGCCGGTGACCGAGATGACGTTCGGGTGCAGCGGGGTCTTCAGCTGGGCCAGATGCTCCACGAAGCTGCGGATGCCGCCTTCGTAGTGGAAGTCATCGCGACGGCCGTCGCCGCGCTCGTCGGCCAGCACGATCTTGACGCCGGAGTTGAGGAACGACAGTTCACGCAGGCGGCGCGCCAGAATGTCGTAGTGGAATTCCACGTTGTCGTGGAAGGCCACGGTCGACGGCCAGAAGCGTACGGTGGTGCCGCGCTTGGTGGTGTCTTCCAGCTTGGCCAGCGCGCTGACCGCGGCGCCGTTGCTGAATTCCTGCTGGTAGTGGAAGCCGTTCTGGAATACGTCCACCAGCAGCTTCTGCGACAGCGCGTTGACCACGCTGACGCCTACGCCGTGCAGGCCGCCGGAAACCTTGTAGCTGTTGTCGTCGAACTTGCCGCCTGCGTGCAGCACGGTCATCACGACCTCGGCCGCCGAAACCTCGCGGCCCAGCTTGGCGCTCATCTGTTCGTGCTTGCCGGTCGGGATACCTCGGCCGTTGTCGGACACCGACACCGAGCCGTCAGCGTGGATCGTCACCGCGACGTGGTCGGCGTGGCCGGCGAGGGCTTCGTCGATCGAGTTGTCGACGACCTCGAACACCATGTGGTGCAGACCGGTGCCGTCGTGGACGTCGCCGATGTACATGCCAGGACGCTTGCGCACAGCCTCGAGCCCTTCCAGGGCGGTGATGCTGTTGGCGTCGTAGTTGCCGTTGTTTGCCGGGGTGTTCTGTTCGTCGGTCATTGCGCTTGCCGTAGGCTCCGCAGGTCGGTCACCGCACAGGTGCGATGCGCCGGGTAAGAAGGGGTGCAACCTGAATTATACCAGCCGGGCCCCGCAGGCCCTGATGTAGCCACTATGGCACAGCCGCGATCTGCGCATGTTCCACGTGGAACCGGGTGATGCCTGTGAGGTCCACCAGGGCCGCCGGGGTCTCGGTGGCCGTTACGAAGATCTGTGCCGGACCGGCCAGTAGACGCTCGAGGACACGGGCCTGATGGGTGCGGTCCAGCTCCGATGCCAGATCATCCAGCGCAATGACCGGCCATTGCCCGCGCTGTTCGGCGTAATCCTCGGCCTGGGCCAGCAGGCAGGCGAGGGCAGTGAGCTTGGCCTGGCCACGTGAGAGTGCATCCCGGCCGGGAATGCTGTGGAAATCCACGCTCCAGTCGGCCCGGTGCGGACCTACCGAGGTGTAACCGGCCTGGCGGTCGCGATCGCGGGCCAGCAGCAGCGCATCGGCCAGCGGCAGTTCGTGCCGGCGCCAGCCCGGACTGAGATCCAGGCCCTGGATGCCCAACTGCGGTGCCAGCGCGGTTGCCAGGGCAATCGCCCGTTCCTGCAGCCGTTCCAGGTAGTGCTGACGGCGACTGGTCAGCGGTTCGCCCGCCTCAGCCAACTCGTGGTCCCAGGTATCGAGCATCCGCGAGGGCCCGCCCTGCTTCAACAGCGCGTTGCGTTGCTTGAGCGCCCGGGAATATCGGCGCCACAGCGAAAGGAAGTCTGGTTCCACGTGGAACAGGCCCCAATCGAGGAAACGACGGCGCGGTTCGCCACCGCCGCTGACCAGGGCGTGGCTGCCCGGTTCAAAGGTCACTACAGCCAACGCCGCACAGAGATTGCCGAGCTGGGCAACGTCTTCGCCGTCCAGGCGACCCTTCCAGTCCTGCCCGCTATGGCGAAGACCAGCCTTGCGGCGGTGCGGCGGGTGATCGGCCCGCTGTTCGTCCCATTCCACGAAGATTTCCAGCGCTTCTTGGCCTTGGCGGACGAGACCATCGCGGACACGGCCACGGAAGCTCCGGCCATAGGCCATCAAGTGCAGGGCCTCGAGCACGCTGGTCTTGCCCGCGCCGTTGTCGCCGGTCAGCAGGTTCAAACCCGGCTGGGGTGACAGTTCCACGGCACTGAAGCGGCGCAGTTGGTTCAAGGCGAGGCGGCGGATCAGCATGGGACGCGGGAGACCATCCGCTCGGGGCGGTAGCAGGGCAGGGAATCCATCAGCTTACTGCATCGGTCAAGAACGCCGTTGCGGGCAAGGCGGGGCCGGCAGGGCAGGACGTGGCGGACATCACCCGGCCGTTCCACGTGGAAAATCCCAGCGCAGGCACGTCCGAGGGCGGCGCCAGATACCGTAAATTTCTTGAAATCTGCAGCACCGGGCACGGTATTGGCCCCCAGAAATCAGCGAATTTTCAGCGGCTCGCACCTGGGTACTGCGCTGCGCTGCCTACGCATCGATGACGACCGCCGTGAATTGCTTGAAATCTACAGGGCAGCGGACTGCGGCGTTCCACAGATTTCAAAGAATTCTGACCATGCGTTCCACGCTATCCACAGCGGGTCTGTATGACTTATACACAAGGTATGGGCAATCTGTGGATAAAAAAGCCACTTTCAGCCGCCGGGAAAACTATCCACAGCTTCCGCCCCAGCCCCAAGGGCCCATATACAGGGGGTTTCAGGCGCACAAATGCCATTGAAATCAAATAGATAGCTCTGTTTTCTACGAAATCTGGCCCTACCATCACCACCATGCTTTAGATTTATACCCAGATTTAAAAGCTAGGGAAGCACCCAGCGGGCAGAAATCAGGGCTGTGGACAGTAGCGTCAGCAGGAGGGGGATCGGCTTGCTGAAACCATCCCTGGAATCCGTTGAACCCGGACGTGGGCAGGTATCGCAACTCGCGCTGCTCGAGTCCTCCGCGAAAAGAAGCAGTAGATCGAAACGCGAAGTGCCGCAAAACCGGATTCGCATCAATGCTCCACGTGGAACCAAAAAAAACGCCCGGAGCAACCGGGCGTTTTCCTGTTTCACGTGGAACAGCACATTGTCAGAGACGCAGCGGCATCACCACATGGCGCGACTTCTCGCTGCTGGACTCACGCACCAGCGCCGAGGAGTTGGAATCGCGCAGCTGGATGATGACTTCCTCGTCGCGCAGGGCGGACAGGGCATCCAGCAGGTAGTTCACGTTGAAGCCGATGGCCAGATCGCTGACCGTGGTGTCGGCCTCGATCTCTTCCTGGGCTTCTTCCTGCTCCGGGTTGTGCGCACTGATCTTCAGGTTGCCCGGCGAGACTTCCACGCGGATACCGCGGTACTTCTCGTTGGACAGGATCGCGGCACGCTGCAGCGAGGCACGCAGGGCTTCGCGATCCACCTTCACTTCGCGGTCGGCGCCGATCGGGATCACGGCCTCGTAATCCGGGAAGCGACCGTCGATCAGCTTCGAGGTGAAGGTGACATCGTCGCGCTTGACGCGCACGTGGCTGCGGCCGACTTCCAGCTCGATCTCGCGATCGCCGCTTTCCAGCAGGCGCTGCAGTTCGGTCACGCCCTTGCGCGGCACGATGATCTGGCGCTTGGAACCGCTGGGCTTGGCCAGGTCGGTTTCACACAGGGCCAAGCGGTGGCCGTCGGTGGCGACGGTACGCAGGGCATCACCGCGCAGGTCGAACAGCAGACCGTTGAGGTAGTAGCGCACGTCCTGCTGGGCCATCGCGAACGCAGTACGCTCGATCAGTTCTTTCAGGGTCGCTTCGCCGATGGCCACGCGCTCGGTGGCTTCCACTTCGTCCACCGACGGGAAGTCGTTGGACGGCAGCGTTGCCAGGGTGAAGCGGCTGCGACCGGCCTGTACGGTGATCTTGTCACCGGTCTGCGAGACGGTGATCCGGCTGCCGTCGGGCAGGGCACGGATGATCTCGAACAGCTTGCGGGCGGGGATGGTGGTTTCGCCGTCCTGGGCATCTTCAACCGCGATCCGCGACACCATCTCCACTTCCAGATCGGTACCGGTCAGCGACAGCTGGCCGTTCTGCACCTGGACCAGGAAATTGGCCAGAACCGGAAGGGTCTGGCGGCGTTCGACCACGTTGACGACCTGTGCCAACGGCTTGAGAAAGGCTTCGCGCTGCAGTGTGAAACGCATGTGGTTCCGTGCCCCTATGCTTTAAAAAATGTGGAATAAATCAAAAGCTTGGTGGTGCTGGTAGAGACAGAATCGCTGGAAAACAATGCTAAGTCTTTGTAATAAAAAGAGTTTCTAGCCGAGAAACCCTCTGCATTACCGCCCCGCAGGGGGTGGGGAAAGTTGTGGATAAATTTGCCGCGTTTTACGACGTCTTTTTTATCCACAACTCATCCCGTGCTTGCTACCGGATTCTGCACCGTTTTGTGCGATGACGCCTCATCAGCGTCCGTGCATCATTCGCTCAGCTTCCGGATCAGCTTGTCCCAGTCTTCGCGGAGCTTGCCGTCGGTTTCCATCAGGGTCCGGATCTGGCGGCAGGCATGCAGCACCGTGGTGTGATCGCGACCGGCAAAGGCATCGCCGATCTCGGGCAGGCTGTGCTCGGTCAGTTCCTTCGTCAGGGCCATGGCGACCTGGCGCGGGCGGGCCAGCGAACGGGTCCGGCGCTTGGACAGCAGATCCTTGATCTGCAGGCCGTAGTAGTCGGCAACGGTTTTCTGGATGTTGGGAATGCTGATCGCCTGCTGTTGGGCGCGCAGCAGATCGCGCAGGGTTTCCTGGGCGAATTCGGTGGTGATCGCGCGGCCGGTGAAATTGGCACGGGCGGTCAGGGTATTGAGCGCGCCTTCGAGGTCGCGCACATTGGAGCGCATCTTCTTGGCGATCAGGAACGCAACATCATCGGGAATCTCGGCACCGCGTTCGCGGGCCTTCGCCAGCACGATCGCGGCGCGGGTCTCGAAGTCCGGCGGTTCGATCGCGACCGACAGGCCCCAGGCAAGCCGCGACTTCAGGCGCGCTTCCAGGCCCTCGACTTCGCGCGGGTACCGGTCGCAGGTCAGGATGATCTGCTGCTTGCCGTCGAACAGCGCGTTGAAGGTGTGGAAGAACTCTTCCTGGGTGCGGTCCTTGCCGGCGAAGAACTGGATGTCATCGATCAGCAGCGCGTCCACCTGCTGGAACTGGCGCTTGAACTGATCCATGGTCTTTTCCTGCAGGGCCCGGATCATCGCGCTGAAGAACTGTTCCGAACGCAGGTACAGCACCTTCGCACCCGGGTTGGCCTGGCGCATGGCGTTGCCGGCGGCAAACATCAGGTGGGTCTTGCCCAGGCCGGTGCCTCCGTACAGCAGCAGCGGATTGTGCGCGCGGTCGCCCGGCTTCTGCGCCGCCTGGAAGGCAGCGGCCAGGCCCAGCTGGTTGCTGCGGCCTTCGACGAAGTTGGCGAAGGTGTAGTGGTTGTCCAGATTGCCGGCGAACGGCACCTGCGGTTCGGCTGCCACCGCCGTCGCCGCGCTCGAAACCGGCGTGTTCTGCGCGTCCGAGGGCCGCGGGCGCGAGCCGATTTCAAGAAAAACGTCGCCGAAACCCGCGAAGTGCGTCAGCAGCTCGCGGATCCGGGCCAGGTACAGCTCGCGCACCTGGTCGACGATGAAGGCGTTCGGGGCATACAGCACCAGGCTGTCCGCGCGCAGATCGGCCTGCAGCGGCTTCAACCACGTGTGAACATCTTCCGGCGGGAACTCCGCTTCGAGGCGTTCGAGACTTCGGGACCAGGCATCCATCGGCAATAATCGTCCGGTGACCTGTGCACAGGCGCGACAACGCGCCCAAACACAGGCCTGAAAGGGGGGAAATGGATGGCTCAGACTACCACCGAGCGCCCGGCTTCGGAATGCTTGTCCCGCACTTATTCACAAAAAGATCCACAGCTATTGCACAGCCCGGTGAATTGGCGTAGTCACAAGGGGTTGACGCAGGGGGGGACACCTCTCTAGAATTTCCGGTTCTTTCCCGTCCCATTCATACGAGAGGCCCACATGGCCACCAAGCGCACCTACCAGCCCAGCAACCTCAAGCGTAAGCGCGACCACGGCTTCCGTGCCCGTATGAAGACCGCTGACGGCCGCAAGATCCTGTCGCGTCGCCGCGCCAAGGGCCGCAAAGTCCTGAGCGCCTGATTGCCATGCCGCACATCGCGGCAGACGCAATCCCTTCGACAGTGAATACTGCAGACCCGCGCAAGCGATTCCCTCGCTCTGCGCGGGTTCGCACGCGTGCCGAATATTCAACGGTCTTCAACGGCGCCCGCCGTGTGTCCGATCCGCTGATGACCCTGCACTGGCTGCCGGCTGACCGGCCGGCCAGGCTGGGTCTGGCGGTTTCCCGCAAGGTTGATCCGAACGCCGTGGGGCGTAACCGGATCAAGCGCGTCCTGCGCGACATCCTGCGTCAGACACGAACCGATATCCAGCCAGGCGACTTCGTCGTCGTGGCTCGTAGTGCTGCGCGTTCTGCCAGCAACGACGACATCCGCCAGGCCTTCCTGCGCCTGCTGCGGCGCCTGCGTGCATTGCCCGCGCCGGGCGTGGACGGCACAATGCCGCCGCCAGATGGCATCGCACCTCCCTCTTTGATCGAGCCGGCATCGCGTCCCGGCCCCGCCGAGCCTGTCCGCTGATGAACCAGACCCGCGTATTCCTTATTTTTGCCTGGCTGATGGTGGCCGTGTTCCTGTGGATGGAGTGGGGCCGTGAAAAGGCCGCGCCGACCCCGGCCCCGACCACCCCCTCGGCCCAGGCCGTCGCACAGAGCGTTCCGGGTGCGACCCCGGGCAGCATCCCCAGCGCGCAGGTCCCCGGTGCCCCGGGCCAGGCCGCGGCGCAGCAGGCCCAGGCCAGCGCCACCCCGGCCGCCCAGCGCGTGACCATCACCACCGACGTGCTGCGCCTGGTGGTGGACGGCGGCCGCGTGCTCGACGCCGAGCTGCTGCAGTTCCCGCAGTCCAAGCAAGAAGGCAGCGCCCCGGTGCGCCTGCTGACCGAAGACCCCGCGCATCCGTACAGCGCGATCAGCGGCTGGGCCAGCGAAGACAAGAACACCCCGGCGCCGGGCGCCGATGGCTTCAAGCTGGTCGGTGACGTCCGCGACTTCGTGCTGGCCGACGGCCAGAACGAACTGCAGATCCCGTTCGTGTGGACCGCCGACAACGGCGTGACCATCAAGCGCACCCTGACCGTCTCGCGCAACGAGTACGCCGTGCGCTTCAAGGACGAGGTCAGCAACACCGGCGCCGCCCCGTGGAACGGCTACGTCTACCGCACCCTGGACCGTACCCCGACCATCCTGTCGCGGAACATGACCAACCCGGACTCGTTCAGCTTCAACGGTGCCACCTGGTACGACAACGACAAGAAGTACCAGCGTCGTGCGTTCAAGGATTACCTGGACGATGGCGCGCTGAACCAGAACATCACCGGCGGCTGGCTGGCGATGCTGCAGCACCACTTCTTCACCGCCTGGATCCCGCAGAAGGACCAGACCGCCCACTACGTGCTGTCGCAGGTAGCCGGCCGTGACCTGATCGAAGCGCGTGGCCCGGCCTTCACCGTGGCCCCGGGCCAGTCCACCAGCACCGAAGCCCGCCTGTGGGTCGGCCCGAAGCTGGTCAACCAGATCGCCAAGGAAGACGTGCCGGGCCTGGACCGCGTGGTCGACTACAGCCGCTTCTCGATGATGGCGGTGATCGGCCAGGGCCTGTTCTGGGTGCTGAACCAGGTGCACAAGCTGGTCGGCAACTGGGGCTGGGCCATCGTCGGCCTGGTCGTGCTGCTGAAGCTGGTGCTCTACCCGCTGTCGGCCGTGCAGTACAAGAGCGGTGCGAAGATGCGTCGCTTCCAGCCGCGCATCGCGCAGCTGAAGGAACGCTATGGCGATGACCGCCAGAAGTTCCAGACCGCGATGATGGAGCTGTACAAGAAGGAAAAGATCAATCCGATGGGCGGCTGCCTGCCGATCCTCATCCAGATGCCGATCTTCTTCGCGCTGTACTGGGTGCTGGTCGAGTCGGTCGAACTGCGCCAGGCGCCGTGGCTGGGCTGGATCCAGGATCTGACCGCGCGTGACCCGTACTTCATCCTGCCGGTCATCAACATGGCGGTGATGTGGGCCACGCAGAAGCTGACCCCGGCACCGGGCATGGACCCGATGCAGCAGAAGATGATGCAGTTCATGCCGCTGGTCTTCGGCTTCATGATGGCCTTCATGCCGTCCGGCCTGGTCCTGTACTGGGTGGTCAACGGCGGCCTGGGCCTGCTGCAGCAGTGGTGGATGACCAAGCGCCACGGCGGCGTGCCGCGGCGGGCGACCACCGCCCGGGCCCCGGTCATGATTAATTAATCCGGGTAGAGTCGGCCGTTGGTCGACTGGCGTTGGAACAGTCGACCAACGGTCGACGCTACCGATGCTGATCCCCGCAGAAGCCCGCCGCAAGGCGGGCTTTTCGCATGCGGGGTTAGAATCGCCCGCACACCGTGTCCCCATCCATCGAGCCTGCCATGCCGCGTGCGTCGTCGTTCCGCCTGTTCCTGCCCTCGCTGCTGATGACCCTGGCCGTTGCCGGCTGCGGCGACAAGGAGGGCAAGGCGCCCGCCGCCGCCGCCGTCACCCAGCCCAGCGCACAGGCCGCCGCCGCCGCCGATCCGGCCGCCGCGCCGCTGCTGGCCGCGCTGCAGAAGCAGCTCGATGGCTACCGCCGCATCATCGTGCTGCTAGCCGACGAGGAGCAGCAGAGCGCGGCCGACCGTGGCACGTCCACCCGCATCGGACAGCAGTTGTTCCACGACGGGCTGGAACAGCGCACCGCCATCGCCGCGCAGTTCGACAGCCTGCTGCGCGGTGGCAGCCCGCAGCGCTTCGCCACGCTGGGCACCGTGCTGGACTACATCGAATCGGCGCCGGAACTGTTCGATGCCGATCGCTTGGCCTTCCGCGAAGTGCTGCGCGACCTGCACGAACGTGTCGGCGCGGATTCCTCGCTGCCGGCGGTGAAGCTGCACCAGCGCATCGGCGAGGACCTGGACGCGCTGGATGAGATCGAGCGCAACTACAACCAGGAACTGACCCGCATCTTCAGCCGCTTCGAGCGCACCCGCGCCATCGACCTGAAGCGAGAGAAGTGGGAGGACTACATCGCCCACCTGCACAAGGACTACAGCCGCGAGGCGATCCTGCGCGACTACGGGGTGATCGAGCCGTACCCGATGTCGATGAAGGACAGTGACCGCGAGATCTTCGGCCGCGACCTGCCGGCCAAGACCGTGGTGCTGACCTTCGACGACGGCCCGCACAAGGCCTACACCGAAGAAGTGGTGGCCATCCTCAAGCGCTACGACGTGCCGGGCGTGTTCTTCGAAGTGGGCCGCAACCTGGGCAAGGTCGAGGCCGATGGCAAGGTCAGCCTGGGGCCGATGGCGAAGATCAGCCGCAGCCTGATGGAAGAGGGCTACGCGGTGGGCAACCACAGCCTGACCCATGCCCAGCTCTCGCGCACCACCGGCGATGCGCTGCGCCAGCAGGTGCTCGACACCGACACCCTGCTGAAGGATGTCGACAGCAAGCGTGCGCCGCTGTTCCGCTTCCCGTACGGCGCGCGCAACGCCGAAGGCCTGCAGCTGCTCAACGAAGCCGGCCTGAAGTCGATCATGTGGAACATCGATTCGATGGATTGGGCCGACCCGGTGCCGGAATCGATCGTGCAGCGCGTGCTCGGCCAGGTGAACAAGGAACAGCGCGGCATCATCCTGTTCCATGACATCCACGACCGCGCGGTGAAGGCGCTGCCGCAGATCCTTGATCGGCTGATTGCCGAGGGTTACCAGTTCGCCGGTTGGAACGGCCGCGAGTTCACCGTCGCCCGTGCACGCAAGGGCGCGACCAGCGACGCCACGGTCACCACCGGCTACGAGAAGTCGTGGGCGATCGTGGTCGGCATCGACAACTACGCCAAGTGGCCAAAGCTGGAATATGCCAGCCACGATGCGCAGGCGGTGGCCGACACCCTCACCGGGCAGTTCGGTTTCCCGTCCTCGCAGGTGATCGTGCTGAAGAACGAGCAGGCCACCCGCAACAACATCCTGGCCGCCTTCCACGACCGCCTTGCCGACGACCGTACCGGCAAAAATGACCGCGTGTTCGTGTTCTTCGCCGGGCACGGCGCCACCCGCCAGCTCGCTTCAGGCCGCGACCTCGGCTACATCATCCCGGTGGATTCGGACCCGAAGGAATTCGCCACCGACGCCATCGCGATGACCGATATCCAGAACATCGCCGAGAGCATGCAGGCCAAACACGTGATGTTCGTGATGGATGCCTGCTACAGCGGCCTGGGCCTGACCCGCGGTGGCCCGTCGTCGTCGTCGTTCCTGCGCGAGAACGCACGCCGCAGCGCGCGGCAGATGCTGACCGCCGGCGGTGCCGACCAGCAGGTGGCCGATGCAGGCCCGAACGGCCATTCGGTGTTCACCTGGGTGCTGCTGCAGGCGCTGGCCGGCAAGGGCGACCTCAATGGCGATGGCCTGATCACCGGTACCGAACTGGCCGCCTACGTGGCGCCGGCGGTGTCGGCCGTCTCGCACCAGACTCCGGCCTTCGGCAGCCTGCCCGGTTCGCAGGGCGGCGAGTTCGTGTTCCAGGTGCCGGACAGCCAGGAATACCTCAACGCCGATACGCACCAGCTGACCCCGGATGCCATCGCACTGAACAACAAGGTCGACGCCGCGCAGGATGCCAAGGGCGCGCAGGCGCCGGTGACCGTGGCCGACCTGCAGGGCGGCAAGGCCAAACTGGTGGTGCCCACTGCCGGCCCCGCCTCGGACCGCCAGCGCGCGCAGCAGGCCAACGACCGTGGCCTGCAGCTGTACCGTGAAAAGCAGTACGACGAAGCCGTCGCGCAGTTCACCGAAGCGTTGAAGCTGCGGCCTGATTTTGCCCAGGCGGCCAACAACCTCGGCTTCGTCTACTACCGCCAGCAGCGCTACGCCGAAGCCGCGCGCTGGCTGGAGAACACCCTGAAGATCGACCCGTCGCGCGCGGTGGCCCACCTCAACCTGGGCGATGCCTACTTCAACGCCGGCGACAAGGCCAAGGCGAAGCAGGCCTACACCACCTACCTCGCCCTGCAGCCGCAGGGCAGCGGGGCCGCGCAGGCGCGCGCGCAGCTGGAGAAGCTCTGAGCCATGAACGATGTGACCCGCACCGACACCATCGTCGCCATCGCCAGTGCCCCCGGCGCGGGCGGTGTCGGCCTGCTGCGCCTGTCCGGCCCGCGTGCCGCGGCGGTTGCAAACGCGCTGGGCGCGCCCACGCTGCGCCCGCGCCATGCGCACTACGCGCGACTGCGCGACGCCGACGGCGAGGTGATCGACGATGGCATCGTGTTGTGGTTCCCCGCGCCGAACAGCTTCACCGGCGAGGAAGTGGTGGAACTGCAGGGCCACGGCAGCCCCGTTCTGCTGCAGCAGCTGGTCGCGCGCTGCATCGCGCTCGGCGCGCGCCAGGCGCGGCCGGGTGAGTTCAGCGAACGCGCGTTCCTCAACGGCAAGCTCGACCTGGCCCAGGCCGAGGCCATCGCCGACCTGATCGCCGCGGGCGACAACCGCGCCGCGCGCGCGGCACGCCGTTCGCTGGATGGCGTGTTCTCGCGCCGCATCGATACAGTGGTTGAACAGCTGGTGCTGCTGCGCATCCACGTGGAAGCGGCCATCGACTTCGCCGACGAACCGCTGGATACCCTGGGCGGTGCGCAGGTGCGGCGTGGGCTGGAACAGGCGCGCGCTGATCTGGCCCTGCTGCGTCGTGATGCCGAGCGCGGCCGTCGCCTGCGCGATGGCCTGCACGCGGTGCTGATCGGCCCGCCGAATGCCGGTAAGAGCTCACTGCTCAATGCATTGGCCGGAAGCGAGCGCGCCATCGTCACCGACATCGCCGGCACCACCCGCGACACCCTTCGCGAAACCATCCGCCTGGACGGTCTGGAGCTGACCCTGGTCGACACCGCCGGCCTGCGCGATGGCGGCGACGCCATCGAACGCGAAGGCATGCGCCGCGCCCACGTGGAGATCGAACGCACCGACCTGGCACTCATCGTGCTGGATGCGCGCGACCCCGCCGCCGGTGAAGCCGCGCTGGGTGAGTCCGTGGCCGCCGTACCGCACAAGGTCTACATCCACAACAAGTCGGACCTGCTGGCGGCGTTGCCGACGCTGGATGACCCGGACCGCGTGTTTGTTTCGGCCGCCACCGGTGCAGGCCTGGAAGACCTGCACGCGCGCCTGCGTTCGATTGCCTCGGCCGGAGCAGGGGAGCAGGTGGACGGCGAGTTCTCGGCCCGAACCCGCCATGTGGATGCGATCGAACGCGCGCAGGAACATGCGCAGCGCGCCGATGGCGAGCTGGTGCATGAACACTTGGAACTGGCCGCCGAGGAACTGCGGCTGGCGCACGACGCGCTGGGCGAGATCACCGGGCAGATGAGTGCGGATGACCTGCTGGGCAGGATTTTCTCCAGCTTCTGCATCGGGAAGTAACTGTAGAGCCGAGCCCATGCTCGGCTGTTCTGCCGGTCAGCCGAGCATGGGCTCGGCTCTACAGGTGCAGGCTTCCCCCACCTGTCACATTCCCGCCGCATACTGAACCCCATCACATACCGCTTGGGGAAGTCGCAGTGAAGTCGTGGGGTTGTGCGTTGCTGTTGTCGCTGGCCGTGGCACCATCGGTGGCCATGAGTGCTGAAACTTCCACGCCGGCGACCGCGAAGGTCTCCGTCTACGGCCACCGCGGCGCAAGCGCGCTGCTGCCCGAGCACACGCTGGCGGCCTACGCGCAGGCCATCACCGATGGCGCCGACTACATCGAACCCGACCTGGTGATGACCAAGGACGGCGTGCTGGTGGCCCGCCACGAGAACGAGATCGGTGGCACCACCGATGTGGCCGAGCACAAGGAATTCGCCAAGCGGAAGACCACCAAGGTCATCGACGGCGAGACGGTGGAAGGCTGGTTCACCGAAGACTTCACCCTGGCCGAACTGAAGACCCTCTACACCCGCGAGCGCCTGCCGGAGCTGCGCAGCACCGCGTTCGACGGCCAGTTCCGCATCGCCACCCTGGACGAGATCCTGGCCTTCCTGATGCAGCAGGCCGGCCGCGCCAACCGCGGCATCGGCCTGGTGCCGGAGATCAAGCACCCGACCTACTTCCAGTCCATCGGCCTGCCGATGGAAGACAAGGTGCTGGCCGCGCTGCGCGGCAATGCCTACACCGCCGTCGCGCCGGTGACGATCCAGTCGTTCGAGACCGCCAACCTGCGCTACCTGCGCGGCAAGATCGGCCGTGGCGGCAACATCCGCCTGCTGCAGCTGCTGTGGAAGGGCGATGCCCGCCCGGCCGATGTGGTCAAGGCCGGTGGCACGCTCAGCTATGCGCAGATGATGACCCCGGCCGGGCTGAAGGACATCGCCAGCTACGCCGATGGCATCGGTCCGGAACTGCGTTCGATTATCCCGCTGGAGGCCAACGGTGCGCTGGGCACGCCGACCGCGCTGGTGCGCGATGCGCATGCGGCCGGCCTTATGGTCATCCCGTACACGTTCCGCCCGGAAAACCATTTCCAGGCCAGCAACCTGCGCAAGGGCGCCGACAGCGCGCGCAACCCGGAAGGCTCGATCGCCGAGATGCGCGCCTACCTGGCCACCGGCATCGATGCGTTCTTCACCGATGACCCGGCGCTGGGCCGGCAGGCGGTGGATGGCATGGGCGCCGCGGGGAACTGACGCTGCAACGCGTCGCCGGGCATGGCCCGGCGCTACCCCGGACGCCCACACACGGTAGCGCCGGGCCATGCCCGGCGGCCCCTCGCCTCAACCGCGTGGGTCTTCCGGCCGGCGGAACGGGATCACCACGTAATCGTTCCCCTCGCGCGGCTGCCACAGCACCGGCACGCGGCGCGGCGAAGGCGGCTCGAGCTCGTCGTCGGCCAGTGCCTCGACCTCGTCTTCCTCATCCTCCCAGCTGTAGTGCGGGCGCGGCGTCATCGGGTCGGCGTTGCGGAACAGCAGCGCGGCGATGATGCCGGCGAAGGCACCGCCCATGTGCGACTGCCAGGACACGCCGTCGGCATGGGGCAGGATGGTCATCAGCATGCCGCCGTAGAACAGCATGCCGATCAGGCCGGTGGCGATCGCCGCGCGGTCACGGCGCAGCAGGCCCAGGCTGGCCAGCAGGAACATCAGGCCGTGGGTCACGCCGCTGGCCCCCAGGTGCACGCTGCCGGGGTTGCCCAGCATCCACGCGCCGATGCCCGAACCCAGCCACAGCAGGGGCAGGGCACGCACGGTGGCCTTCGGGTACACGCTGCCGGCCAGGGTGCCGAGGATCAGGATCGCAAAGCCATTGGCGGCGATGTGCTCGACCGAGGCATGCAGCATCGGCCCGCCGATCAGCCCCAGCAGGCCCTTGGCCTCCAGCGGCGCGACCGCCCACGGCCGCCAGTCGAAGCTGCCCTGCAGGGCGAACACGGCCAGCAGCACCAGCACGGCGCCGAGGCTGACATTGAACGCCCGCAGGATGCGCAGGCGGTCGTTGCGGGGGGCCGGCACGTCACCGGCGGGCAGGGGCGTGTTGTTGTCCATACCTCAGCAATGGCGGTGGCCGGCGCGAAACCAAGGCCAGCGCAACGGGAGAGTGGAAGCGGCCGACGGGACAATCCCGCCGGCCGGGTGCCGCAGGCCGCTCAGACTCAGGCCTGGCCGGCGTCTTCCTTCGGCGGGTACTTCAGGCTGAGCACCACGGTGGCGGCAATGATCGCTGCCACCACGCCCAGCGACACCGGGGTCGGGATCTTGAACAGGTCGATGATCATCATCTTGATGCCGATGAAGCCCAGCACCAGCGCCAGGCCATACGGCAGCAGGTGGAAGCGGTCGGCCATGCCGGCCAGCAGGAAGAACATCGCACGCAGGCCCAGCACCGCGAACACGTTGGAGGTGAGCACGATGAACGGGTCGGTGGTGATGGCGAAGATCGCCGGGATGCTGTCCACCGCGAAGATCACGTCGGTCACCGCGATCAGGATCAGCACCGCGAACAGCGGGGTGAACCAGCGCTTGCCGTCGCGCATCACGCTCATCGCGTTGCCGGCGTAGTCCGGCAGCAGGCGCAGGTGCCTGCGCATCCAGCGCAGGGCCGGGTTGGTTTCCAGGTCCGGCTCCTGGCCGGCGGCGAACCACATCTTCCAGCCGGTGAAGAGCAGGAAGGCACCGAACACGTAGAGCAGCCAATGGAACTGGCTGATGAGCACGCTGCCGGCGAAGATCATGATCGTACGCAGCACGATCGCACCCAGGATGCCGATGATCAGCACCTTCTGGCGCTGTTCTTCCGGCACCGCGAAGTAGCTCATGATCATCAGGAAGACAAAGATGTTGTCCACCGCCAGGGCCTTCTCGACCAGGTAGCCGGTCAGGAACTCCAGGCCGACCTTGTTGGCCACCACCTGGCCAGCGGTCTCGCTGAGGTAGTACCAGAGGCCTGCGTTGAACAGCAGGGCCAGCACGACCCAGCCGATGGACCACCACAGGGCCTCCTTGAAGGTGACCTTGTGCGGTCCGCCATGTCGCATCAACACCAGGTCGACGAGCAGGGCGATGATGACCACCGCCACGAAGCCGCCCCACATCCACACATTACCGATCGTCTGCATTGGGAATATCCGTTGGAAAGATGAATGCCAGGCCGGACGGCGAGGATCTGCAACGGAGGATCGGGAGGGGGATCCAGGGACAGAGCTTCGCCAGTACGGCGAAGGTCTCGCTCGCAACCCCACGCGGGTGGAATTGCCGTTGCACCGGAGCCTGCGGGCTCGAATTGACGGCGACAACGTCTGGGAGCTACTCCCCTTCTGGGGCCGATTCTGCGGCCTGGCCGGTCCGCCGTCAAATGGGGGAGGCCACACCCTCGTAGCGTCGAGCTTGCTCGACGGCCTTTGCTGAACGGTCCCGTTCAGTCGAGCAAGCTCGACTCTACAAAAGCGCCCCCGGCTACAATAGGCCGATGAATACCCCCCTTCCCGTTGTCCGCCTCAAGAACGCGTGGCGCTCCAGCCACCCGTGGATCTTCCAGAAACTGGTCGAGAAGCCGACCGTCCGGCCCAAGCCAGGTTCCATCGTCGACGTCGTCGGCATCGATGGCGAGTTCATCGGCCGTGGCTTCTACAACGGGCACTCCCGCATCGCCGTGCGCATCCTCGAAACCGACCCGAACGAGCCGGTCGATGCCGGCTGGTTCTCGCGCAAGATCGCCCAGGCGGTCGAGCTGCGCCGCGGCGTGCTGAAGCTGGACGCGGTGTCCGACGCCTGGCGCGTGGTGCACAGCGAAGGCGACGGCCTGTCCGGCCTGGTGGTGGACCGTTACAACGACCTGGTGGTGGTCGAATTCTTCGCCGCCGGCATGTTCCGCCACCGCGAGTGGATCTACGACGCCCTGCGCGAACAGTTCCCGGGCTGCCGCTTCCACAGCTTCGCCGACGAACACGTGCAGAAGCAGGAAAGCTTCGACTTCCACGGCAATACCACCACCGAAGCGTCGGTGATCACCGAGTACGGCATCAAGTTCCGTGCCGACCCGGCCGGTGCGCACAAGACCGGCTTCTTCGCCGACCAGCGCGAGAACCGGCAGTGGCTGTGCCAGCAGGTGGAAGGCAAGACCGTGCTCGACCTGTGCTGCAACACCGGCGGTTTCGCCGTGTACGCGGCCGCGCGTGGCGCTTCGGAAGTAGTCGGCATCGACATCGATGAAGACGTCATCCAGATCGCCAAGGGCAATTCGCGCCTGAACAACGTGCGCCCTAAGTTCGTCCAGTCCGACATCTTCCCGTGGCTGCGCGATGCCGCCAACCGCGGCGAGCAGTACGACGTGGTGATCCTTGACCCGGCGAAGATGACCCGCGACCGCGACCAGGTCATCACCGCGCTGAAGAAGTACCTGGACATGAACAAGCTGGCGCTGGGCGTGGTCAAGCCGGGCGGCCTGTTCGCCACGTTCTCCTGCACCGGTCTGGTGGCCGAGGACCAGTTCCTCGACATGCTGCGCCGCGCGGCCTACTTCTCCGGCCGCACGATCCAGATCCTGAAGGTGGCCGGCGCCGGTCCGGACCATCCGTTCATGGCCCACGTGCAGGAATCGCGTTACCTGAAGGCCGTCTTCTGCCGCGTGGTTGACTGAACCTTCTGTTGCTGTAGAGCCGAGCCCACGCTCGGCTGATCTGCCTGGCAGCCGAGCATGGGCTCGGCTCTACAGAACCCAGGCCGCCGTGCAACGCCAGAGAAGGGCCCATGCGCAAAGCCGACCGCCTGTTTCAGCTGGTCAACCTGATCCGCGTGCGCCAGCCGGTGACCGCCGCCGTGCTGGCGGCGGAGCTGGGCCTGTCAGTGCGCAGCATCTACCGCTATGTCGATGACCTGTCCCTGGCCGGAATTCCGGTCTACGGCGAGGCCGGTATCGGTTATCGACTCGACGCCGGTTTCGAACTGCCGCCGCTCAGCCTGGATGCAGCCGAAGCCGAGGCACTGCAGCTGGCTGTGGAAATGCTGGCCTGCAGTGGCGCGGGCCACCTGCAACCTGCGGCGCGTTCGCTGCTGCACAAGCTGCAGGCGGCGATGCCCACGCGCTCGGCCAGCCCGCGCACTGCCCGCGCGCTGCGTGCCATGCCCGTTTCGCTGCCGTGCTGGCAGCCGCTGCATGCGGCCATCGCCGCCGGCCAAAGCGTGCAGCTGCAGTACCGCACGCTGCAGGGCAAAACCAGCGTGCGCACCGTCTACCCGCTGGGGCTTTTCCACTGGGGCCAGCACTGGACGCTGGGCAGCTGGTGCGCGCTGCGCCAGGACTACCGCGATTTCCGCCTGGACCACATCGAAGCCCTGGCCGAAGCAGAGAGTCTGGACCTGCCGGCGCAGGTGGGTCTGGAAGCTTATCTGGGCTACCAACAGCAGGCCTGGGCGCTGCGCGGCCACTGACACCCCGCTGGCAGCAGGGGCTGCGCAGACTACGCGCTCCTCCAACACCGGGCATCACCATGCACCCTGCTTCTTCCGTCCTCGAACTGGCCGTGTTCACCGTCAAACCGCACGCCCGTGCCGACATGCCGATGCTGCGTGAGCAGCTGCGCGCGGCCATCGCGCAGTTCCCCGGCCTGATCGACTACCAGCCGTTCTCACCGATGGACGGCGACGACCGCTTCGTTGACATCGCCCACTGGCAGAACCTGGCCAGTGCGCAGGCGGTAGCACAGGCTTTCGCGGGTGGTGATGCGCGCTTCGCACCGTACATGGCCGCCATTGACGAGCTGCAGCTGATGCAGCACTTCCTGCCGGGTTGATCGGCCTGGCAGCCGAGCATGGGCTCGGCTCTACAAAACGGCGGGCCACGGCGCTATGGTCGGGCTCTTCTCCTAACCGGTGAGAGCCCATGCCGTCGCTGCGTCGCCCGTCCCTGCTGCTTGCCTTGGCGCTGAGTGCGCCGCTGTCCGCCCATGCCATCGAGTTCAGCGCGCAGGAACTGGCTCGCGCCAAGGCCCTGCAGCAGCGCCTGCTGACCCTGGACAGCCACCTCGACACGCCGGCCAACTTCGGCCGCGCCGGCTTCGACATCGAACAGCGGCACGACCACAACGCGCTCTCGCAGGTGGATTACCCGCGCATGGTCGAGGGCGCGCTGGATGGTGGTTTCTGGGCGATCTACACCGACCAGGGCGACCGCAGCGCAGCGGCCCACCTGGCCGAGCGCGACCACGGCCTGCAGCGCCTGCTGGAGATCCGGCAGATGCTGGCGGCCAACCCCGATCGCTTCGCGCTGGCGCTGACCGCCGATGATGCCGCGCGCATCAAGGCCGCTGGCAAGCGCGTGGTGTACATCAGCATGGAAAACGCCAGCCCGCTGGTGGAAGACCCCAGCCTGCTCTCGTTCTACCACCGCGCCGGCCTGCGCCTGCTCAGCACGGTGCACTTCGCCAACAACGAGTTCGCCGATTCGGCCACCGACCCCAAGGGCGCGGAGTGGAAGGGCCTGAGCCCGGCGGGCAAGGACCTGGTGCGCGCGGCGGTGAAGCTGGGCATCGTCATCGACCAGTCGCACGCCTCCGATGCGGTGTTCGATGACCTGCTGGCGATGATGCCGGTGCCGTTCGTGCTGTCGCACAGCTCGGCCAAGGCGGTCTACAACCACCCGCGCAACCTTGACGATGCACGCCTGCGCCAGCTGGCCAAGGCCGGTGGCGTGATCCAGGTGAATGCCTATGGCGGCTACCTGATCGACACCGCCAAGACGCCCGAACGCAAGCAGGCCGAAGAAGCGCTGAGCAAGCAGCTGGGCGGCTGGGAAGGCATGACGATCGCCCAGGGCGTTGCCCTGCAGCAGGCCGAGCAGGCGCTGGACCATGAACATCCGGTGCGCCACGCCAGCCTGGACGACTTCTTCGCCCACTTCGAGCACATCCTTACGGTGGTCGGCCCCGAGCACGTGGGCATCGGCCTGGACTGGGATGGTGGCGGTGGCCTGAGCGACCTGCCTGATGTCAGCCAGTTGCCGAAGATCACCGCGTGGCTGCTGCGCAAGGGCTATACCGAGCAGCAGATCGCCGGCATCTGGGGTGGCAATCTGCTGCGGGTGATGCGCCAGGCGCAGGCCTACGCTGCTGCTCGGTAGAGTCGAGCCACGCTCGACCGCGCCTTTGTAGAGTCGAGGGGGGGGGGGGGGGGGGGGGGGGGGGGAAGGGGGCGATGTGGGGGGTCGCAAAAGGAG